>NZ_CP066801.1:1112500-1857500 GCF_016598575.1 Streptomyces sp. HSG2 | reverse complement strand
TTAGGTGCAGCGTCGTGTGTTTCTTGCCGGAGGTAGAGCACTGGATAGGCGATGGGCCTTACCGGGTTACTGACCTTAGCCAAACTCCGAATGCCGGTAAGTGAGAGCGCGGCAGTGAGACTGTGGGGGATAAGCTCCATGGTCGAGAGGGAAACAGCCCAGAGCATCGACTAAGGCCCCTAAGCGTACGCTAAGTGGGAAAGGATGTGGAGTCGCAGAGACAACCAGGAGGTTGGCTTAGAAGCAGCCATCCTTGAAAGAGTGCGTAATAGCTCACTGGTCAAGTGATTCCGCGCCGATAATGTAGCGGGGCTCAAGTGTACCGCCGAAGTCGTGTCATTCACATGGTTGCCTTAACGGGTGTGTGGATGGGTAGGGGAGCGTCGTTTGCCGGGTGAAGCAGCGCCGTAAGGCAGTTGTGGACGGTTGACGAGTGAGAATGCAGGCATGAGTAGCGATTCAAACGTGGGAAACGTTTGCGCCGATTGACCAAGGGTTCCTGGGTCAAGCTGATCTGCCCAGGGTAAGTCGGGACCTAAGGCGAGGCCGACAGGCGTAGTCGATGGATAACCGGTTGATATTCCGGTACCCGCTGTGGAGCGTCAAACGTCGAATCTGGTGATGCTAAGCCCGTGAAGCCGTTCCGGACCCTTCGGGGGATGGATTGTGGTGGAGCCGGTGGTCCGAGCTGGTAGTAGGCGAGTGATGGGGTGACGCAGGAAGGTAGTCCATCCCGGGCGGTGGTTGTCCCGGGGTAAGGGTGTAGGGCGTTGCGTAGGTAAATCCGCGTGACATGTGTCTGAGACCTGATGCCGAGCCGATTGTGGTGAAGTGGATGATCCTATGCTGTCGAGAAAAGCCTCTAGCGAGTTTCATGGCGGCCCGTACCCTAAACCGACTCAGGTGGTCTGGTAGAGAATACCGAGGCGTTCGGGTGAACTATGGTTAAGGAACTCGGCAAAATGCCCCCGTAACTTCGGGAGAAGGGGGGCCATTTCTGGTGATGGGCTGTGCGCCTTGAGCTGGGGGTGGCCGCAGAGACCAGCGAGAAGCGACTGTTTACTAAAAACACAGGTCCGTGCGAAGCCGTAAGGCGATGTATACGGACTGACGCCTGCCCGGTGCTGGAACGTTAAGGGGACCGGTTAGTTCCATTTCGGTGGGGCGAAGCTGAGAACTTAAGCGCCAGTAAACGGCGGTGGTAACTATAACCATCCTAAGGTAGCGAAATTCCTTGTCGGGTAAGTTCCGACCTGCACGAATGGCGTAACGACTTCTCGACTGTCTCAACCATAGGCCCGGTGAAATTGCACTACGAGTAAAGATGCTCGTTTCGCGCAGCAGGACGGAAAGACCCCGGGACCTTTACTATAGTTTGATATTGGTGTTCGGTTCGGCTTGTGTAGGATAGCTGGGAGACTGTGAAGCCTGTACGCCAGTGTGGGTGGAGTCGTCGTTGAAATACCAGTCTGGTCGTGCTGGATGTCTAACCTGGGTCCGTGATCCGGATCAGGGACAGTGTCTGATGGGTAGTTTAACTGGGGCGGTTGCCTCCTAAAGGGTAACGGAGGCGCCCAAAGGTTCCCTCAGCCTGGTTGGTAATCAGGTGTTGAGTGTAAGTGCACAAGGGAGCTTGACTGTGAGACCGACGGGTCGAGCAGGGACGAAAGTCGGGACTAGTGATCCGGCGGTGGCTTGTGGAAGCGCCGTCGCTCAACGGATAAAAGGTACCCCGGGGATAACAGGCTGATCTTCCCCAAGAGTCCATATCGACGGGATGGTTTGGCACCTCGATGTCGGCTCGTCGCATCCTGGGGCTGGAGTCGGTCCCAAGGGTTGGGCTGTTCGCCCATTAAAGCGGTACGCGAGCTGGGTTTAGAACGTCGTGAGACAGTTCGGTCCCTATCCGCTGTGCGCGTAGGAGTCTTGAGAAGGGCTGTCCCTAGTACGAGAGGACCGGGACGGACGAACCTCTGGTGTGCCAGTTGTTCTGCCAAGGGCATGGCTGGTTGGCTACGTTCGGGAGGGATAACCGCTGAAAGCATCTAAGCGGGAAGCCTGCTTCGAGATGAGGGCTCCCACCTACTTGATGGGGTAAGGCTCCCAGTAGACGACTGGGTTGATAGGCCGGGTATGGAAGCACTGTGAGGTGTGGAGTTGACCGGTACTAATAGGCCGAGGGCTTGTCCGTAGGTGCTCGCGTCCACTGTGTTGGTTCTGAAACCACGAACGGTTGTCCCTGTTGTGGGGTGCTGGTTGTTGTTTCGTTGTGTTTCGGTGGTTTTAGCGTAGGGGAAACGCCCGGTTACATTCCGAACCCGGAAGCTAAGCTCTACAGCGCCGATGGTACTGCAGGGGGGACCCTGTGGGAGAGTAGGACGCCGCCGAACGATTTTTGTGGGAGGGTTCCTTCTTCCGGCTTTGTGTCGGGGGAGGGAACCCTCCCTTTTTTTGTGCACGGAAACGGGTCGCGCGACGCGCACCTTTCAGCTTGAGCGGCGACCGCGGGGGTCCCGGGGCGCGGGAGACCCCCGGAGCGGTGCTACAGGCGGCCGGCGGCCTTCAGTTCCAGGTAGGCGTCGGCCAGAGCGGGCGGGAGTTCGTCGGGAGTCGCGTCGACCACGGTGACGCCGCGGCGGCGCAACCGCTCCGCCGTCTGCCGCCGCTCCACCTGGGCCCGCGAGGCGGCGGCGGCGCCGTACACGGACGCGGTGTCGCCGCGGGACCGCTCCATGGCGGCCACACGCGGGTCGGACACGGACGCCAGGAGGACGGTGTGGCGTCGGGTCAGCCGGCCCAGCACGGGCAGGAGCCCCTCTTCCACGGGGGCCGCCTCCAGGCTCGTCACCAACACGATCAACGAGCGTTCCGGGGCCGCGCTCAGGGCGGCGCCGACGAGACCGCGCGCGTCGGTCTCGACCAACTCCGGCTCCACGGTCGCCAGTGCGTCGACCATCGCCGGCAACAGATCCTCGGTCGAGCGCCCGTGGACCCGCGCGCGTACCCGGCGGTCGTAGGCGAGGAGGCGCACGCGGTCGCCGGCCCGGGACGCCAGGGCGGCCAGCAGCAACGAGGCGTCCATGGCGGCGTCCAGCCGCGGCGCGTCGCCGACCCGACCGGCCGATGTCCGACCCGTGTCGAGGACGACGAGCACGTGTCGGTCACGCTCCGGGCGCCACGTCCGGACGGCCACGGTGGAGTGTCGCGCGGTGGCACGCCAGTCGATGGACCGCGTGTCGTCGCCGGGGACGTACTCGCGCAGGCTGTCGAACTCCGTGCCCTCGCCGCGGGTCAGGACGCTGGTGCGACCGTCCAGTTCCCTCAGTCGAGCCAGCCTGGACGGCAGGTGCGCGCGGCTGGTGAACGGGGGGAGCGCCCGCACGGTCCAGGGGACCCGATGGGCGCCCTGGCGGAAGAGGAGCCCGAGCGGACCGTAGGAGCGGACGGTGACCCGGTCCGCGCGGTGGTCGCCGCGGCGGGTCGGGCGGAGTCGCGTGGACAGCCGGCGTCGCTCGCCCGGCGGGATGTCCACCCGGTGCCGGGAGGCACCCACCTCGGTGCCGGGTCGCCAGGCACTGGGCGGCCAGGCGTCCCGGACACCGGCACGCAGGAGCCGGCCGGAGGGGTTGTCGAGGGTCAGGGTCACCTCGGCCGTCTCCCCGAGGCGTGTCGAGGTGTCGCCGGCCCTGGTCAGTCGGAGGTGGCGGACGGGGGCGGCCAGAGCGTAGTCGGCGGCGCAGGCGACGGCGAGGGGTGTGTTGACCGCGAGGAGCCCGGTCAGGCCGGGCTCCCAGAGTCCCACGGGGAGGGAGCCGACGGCCGCGAGGAGCGCCGCGCGCCCGGTGAGCCCCATCAGCGGGGGACGGGGACGTGGGCGAGGACCGAGGTGATCACGGAGTCGGCCGTGACCCCCTCCATCTCCGCCTCCGGACGCAGCCGTACCCGGTGGCGGAGTGTGGGCGGGGCCAGTGCCTTGACGTCGTCCGGGGTGACGTAGTCCCGGCCGGACAGCCATGCCCACGCCCGGGAGGCGGCCAAGAGCGCGGTGGCGCCGCGCGGAGAGACGCCGAGGGAGAGGGAGGGGGACTCGCGGGTGGCCCGGCACAGGTCCACGACGTAGGCCGTGATCTCCGACGAGACGGCGGTGGCGGCGACCGAGGCGCGGGCGGCCTCCAGGTCGGAGGCGTCCGCGACCGGCCGTATCCCCGCGGCCGTCAGATCGCGCGGGTCGAAACCGGAGGCGTGGCGGGCCAACACGGCGATCTCGTCCCGGCGGGACGGCAGGGGGATCGTCAACTTGAGCAGGAACCGGTCCGACTGGGCCTCCGGCAGCGGGTACGTGCCCTCGTACTCGACGGGGTTCTGGGTCGCGGCGACCAGGAACGGTTCCGGCAGCGGGCGAGCCGTGCCGTCGATCGTGACCTGTCGTTCCTCCATCGCTTCGAGGAGCGAGGCCTGGGTCTTGGGCGGGGTGCGGTTGATCTCGTCCGCCAGTAGGAGCTGGGTGAAGACCGGCCCCGGTCGGAAGGAGAACTCGGCCGTGCGAGCGTCGTAGACGAGGGAGCCGGTGACATCGCTCGGCATCAGGTCGGGTGTGAACTGAACGCGCCTGGTCTCGATGTCCAGCGCCGCCGCGAGGGCTCGGACCAGGAGCGTCTTGGCGACCCCGGGAGCCCCCTCCAGCAGGACGTGGCCGCGACAGAGCAGGGCCACGACGAGGCCGGTGACGGCGGCGTCCTGGCCGACGACGGCCTTGGAGACCTCGGCGCGCACGGCCTCAAGGGAGGCGCGGACGTCGGGCCGGTCCTCGGTCCGCTCGACGGTGTCGGTGGTCGGGCCCGTCATCGAGACTCCTTCGTGGCTGCCCCTGCCGGGTGGGAGGGGGGAATGTGGGGCTCCCGCGGGGCGGGGCGCGGGCGGGGCGGTCGCCCCGGTGGTGGTCCGGTGTCCCCGGACGCCGGCCGACGACGGCTGTGGCACCCGGGCGTGCGGGCGGTCACGGGCTGCGTACCTCTCGTTCGAGGGCGTCCAGTGCGTCGGCGAGGGCGAGCAGCGCCGCGTCGTCGCGGGGTGGGGGGCCGAAGAGGAGAGCGCCTGGGGAGGAGTGTTCGGAGTCGGTGAGCGACTCGGGCAGGGCGGGCAGCAGTCTCTCCGGCGAGTCGGCCTGGGAGGCGGGGACACCGAGGAGGGGGGCCAGACGGGCGCGGGTGGCGGCCCGCAGGGCCTCGCCGGCGGTGTCCCGGGCGTTCGCCTTGTGATAGAGGCGGGCGCGTCCCTCGACGGCCTCGGCCGCGTGGACCGCGACGGGCAGCGCCTCGGGGACCAGGGGGCCGAACCGGCGCGCCCGCCACAGCGCGGCGACGCAGGCGGCGAGGAGGAGTTGCAGGGTGCCCCACGGCCAGCCGGGCGGGAGGAGGTCGAGGAGGCCTTGTTCCTCCTCCTCGGCGATCTCGGCCGGCGTGGGGAGGTACCAGACGAGGTGGGGTCGGGAGCCGAGGAGTTGCAGGGCCAGCGAGGCGTTTCCGTGCCGGTCCAGACGCTCGTTGAAGAGGATGTCCGGTGCTCCCAGGACGATGATGTCGCCGCCGCTCGCGGCCCCCGTCCCGGCGGCCGGTCCCGTTCCCTCGGCGTCGGACACGTGATTCGCCGGTTCCGCCGGGTCGTCCGGGAGCCGCAGGAGAGTGGGCAGGCCGGCGCTGAGGTAGCACCGGTCGTCTGCCGCGCGGGTGCTGTCGTACCGGATGCCGCCGGTCTCGGCGGTGCCGGCGCGCCGCGCCGAGGCCGACGAGCAGGCGGGTTCCACCGGGGAGTTCGGTGCGGGGACGGGGTCGGCGGTGACGCCGGGGGCGAGTTCCGGGACGGCGGTCTCGGGAGCCACGAGCACGGTGCGACCGCCGGAGCCGGCGGTCGCGGCGCGCAGGGCCGTCCGCCGGTCCTCGGTGAGCAGGTCGGGTACGGCGACCAACAGGGTGGTGTCCGGTCCCGCCGCGTCACGCGCGTCGGTCGCCGAGGTCACGACGCTGGTGGTCACCCCGCGTTCTCGGAGCAGTTCGGCGATGGCCCGGCTGCCGCGAGGGTCGGCGGAACGCGGGTCCAGGGCGCCGTGGTGGTCCCGCGAGCCGGCGAGGGCGGTGAAGCCCACGGCGACGACGAGGAGCGTCAGGGCGAGGGCGAGGGCCCGCCGCCACCGGGGCCGGGTCCGCGGGTTCGGCGCGCTCACCCGACACCTTCCGATCGGTCGGCGCGGTCGGCGCGGTCGGCGGCGCGCGGCGGCACCGCGGGGGTCCGTTCGACGGTGCGGTCGAGGTCGGCGACGCGCCGGTAGGCGGGTTCGGACGCCGCGCGGCCCCCGTAGGTGACGTCGTCGAAGTCGCGGGCCGCGGCCCGCAGGCCGTCGGCGTGGCCGGGCAGGGAGCGGGCCGCCTCCGTCGCGGCCTCGTCGGCGGTGCGGCCGGGGCGGAGGTCGATGAGCGCCCGTTCCTCCAGCGAGCGGACGAGGGCGCGCACGCGTTCCTGTAGTGCCTCGTTCCATCGGCCGGCGGCGGCGTGGCTCTCGGCGAGCGCGCGGTGGTCGGCGGCGCCGCGCGGGCGGTCCTCGTGGAGGCCGGGGGTTGTGGAGGAGGAGCGGCGCGGGGTGCCGAACCGCCACCACAGGGCGGCGAGTACGGCCAGGGCGGCGGCGATCACGACGGCCAGGCCGACGCCCCCACCCGGGGTGGCGGTGGACGCCTGTCCGAGCAGGTCGGCCAGCCACTCCACGAGGGAGTCCCACGCACGCCGCGCCCAACTCGGCTCGTGCTCGTGGTAGACGCCCTTGGTCAGTTCGCGACGGGCGGCCTCGCGGGCGGGATCGCGCGGGACGGTCAGCGGCGGTCCGGTGTCGGACGGCGTGATCGGCCCGGTCACGACGCCGCGTACCCGCTCGGTGGGCACTCCCCCCGGTGGGCGCACGTCGTCAACTTCCCGGGACGCCGTCGGGCCGGGTGCCGTCCGCCGTGCCGGCGGCTCGGAGCAGGTCCAGGTCGAGGGCCTCGCGACGGATGCGCTGGTCGATGTAGAGCAGCGCGGTGACGCCGGCCCAGAGCGGGAGCGTGATCAGGGACCCGAGCACCGAACCGATGCCGCCGAGGACGAGGAAGGTCCAGCCGAACCCGTCGTCACCGGCGAGCAGCGCCCCGGCGTCGGTGCCGAAGACGAGGGCCAGAGCGGAGAAGGGCATGGCCACGATCGCCGCGACGACGTTGGCGATGACCATGGCGAGCAGCCAGATCCCGAAGATCCGCCACCAGGAACCGCGGACGAGTCCGCGGGAGCGGCGCAGGGCCTTCACCAGGCCCTGCTTCTCCAGCATGAGCGCGGGCGGGGCGAGGACGAAGCCGACTCCGATCCAGACCGTCACGACGCCGGCGCCCAGGACCCCGAGGACGAGCAGAGGCCCCGTCACCGCCGCTCCGCCGCCTGCGGCGGCGGCCAGCAAGCCGGGCAGGGCGCCGACGCCCGGCAGGACGGTGACGATGAGGAGGATCAGCAGGATCAGGCCGAAGAGGGCGGGCAGCCGGGGCCGCGCGTCCCGCCAGGCCTCGGCCGCCGTGATGTTCCGGCCCAGCACGGCCTTGCCGGTGACTGTGGTCAGGAGGGCGGTGGCGACGACCACGCCGATCAGCGTGATCATGTACACGAGGCCGGCGCCGAACACGGTCGTGAGGGAAGCGGCGTCGTCGAGGGGGGCCGTGGGGTCGCCGAGCGTGGCGAGACCCGTGTCCAGGAGGGCCCCTTGGACGAGTGTCACGATCACCTGCGTGACGACGGCGATCGTGAGGGAGATGCCCAGGACCGGGCGCCAGTGGGAGCGCATGGTGGACACCGCGCCGTCGAGGATCTCGCCGACGCCGAGCGGGCGGAGCGGGATCACCCCGGGCTTCGGCGCGGGTGGTGGCCCGCCCCACGAGGCGTGCCCCGTCGCTCCCCGACCGGGGGGCGGGTGGGGACCCGGGCCCGTCGGCAGTGACCATCCGCCGCCCGGTGGCTGCCCCTGGGACCACGTGGTCGGGGGTGGCGGGGGTGCGCCCGCGGGCCGGTCGCCGGGGGGTGCGGGCCGGTCCGCCGGGGCGGAGGTGCCGGGCTGTTCGCCGTCGGACGGGGCGGACCCCGGCGAGGCCCAGCCCGGTGTGTCGTTCATCGTCGCTCCTTCGGTGGCCGTTTCCGCGGTCGCGGGGGCGGGATCGGCAGCCATCGTGTCATGCGCGCGGCCAGCCGGATCGGGCGCGGTCCTGGCACCGACCGTCCTTGCACCGGCCCGAAGAGGGGCAGACTGGGCGTATGGCTGATGAGGAGACGCGAGCCGGCGGGCCGGCCACCGAGATTCCCGTCGTCCGCTGGGAGGAGTCCCCCGGGGGGCCCGTGCTGGTCCTGCTGGACCAGCGCGGACTGCCGGTGGAGGAGGTCGAACTCGTCCTCACGGACGCGCCGGCGCTGGTGGAGGCGATACGCACGCTCGCGGTGCGCGGAGCGCCGCTCCTCGGGGTGGTGGGCGCCTACGGCGTCGCCCTCGCCGCGGCGCGGGGTTTCGACGTCGAGGAGGCCGCCGAGGCGCTGGCGACGGCCCGACCCACCGCCGTCAACCTCTCCGCGGGGGTGGATCGGGCGCGGGCGGCCCACCGGAGCGCCGTCGCGGCGGGTGCGGGGTCCCGACGGGCCGCCGGGGCGGCGCTGGACGCCGCCCGAGCCCTGCACCGGGAGGACGCGGAGGCCAGTGCCCGTATGGCGGCCCGGGGGCTGGAACTGCTGGACACCTGGCGGCCGGGCGGCGCGCACCGGCTGCTCACCCACTGCAACACCGGCTCGTTGGTGTCGGGCGGCGAGGGAACGGCCTTCGCCGTGGCGCTGGCCGCGCACCGGGCCGGGCGGCTCAGCCGGCTGTGGGTGGACGAGACGCGCCCCCTGCTCCAGGGTGCCCGGTTGACGGCGTACGAGGCGGCGCGCCACGGCATGCCCTTCACGTTGCTCGCCGACAACGCGGCCGGTTCGCTCTTCGCGGCGGGGGAGGTCGACGCGGTGGTGATCGGCGCGGACCGGATCGCGGCCGACGGGTCGGTGGCGAACAAGGTGGGCAGTTACCCGCTGGCCGTGCTCGCGCACCACCACGGGGTGCCGTTCGTCGTGGTGGCTCCGTTGACGACGGTGGACCCGGACACTTCGGAGGGGGCGTCGGTCGAGGTAGAGCAGCGGTCGGCGCACGAGGTGACGGAGATCCCGGTGCCCGGCGCCGGTGCCGCCGGGCCGGGGGGTGGTGTGCGGGTGGCGCCGTTGGGCACGCGGGCGTACAACCCGGCGTTCGACGTCACCCCGCCCGATCTGGTGACCGCGATCGTGACCGAGGCGGGATCGGTGTCGCCGGTCACGGGTGCGGGGCTGGCCGCGCTGTGCGCCCGGTCGCCGGGTTCGGAGCGTCGGTGACCCGGTGTTCCGGGGGTACGGCACGCCGGCTCGGGGGGTGCGCCGGCGCGCCGGCGCGATCGGCCGGTCGGAGGGCTCGGGGGGTGTGCGGGCCTGCCGTGTCGCTCCCGGCGGGGCGGGGGCAGACAGTGACGGCCCCGTACGACTATCGTCACAGGGGGGTGAGGTGTCTCACCTGCGCCTTCGTCGTCGTTATGAGAATGGGATGATGTCGTTTATGAAGGGACGAGTCCTGGTCGTCGACGACGACACCGCACTGGCCGAGATGCTCGGCATTGTGCTGCGCGGTGAGGGTTTCGAGCCGTCTTTCGTGGCGGACGGTGACAAGGCCCTGGCCGCCTTTCGCGAGACCAAACCGGATCTGGTGCTGCTCGATCTGATGCTCCCGGGGCGGGACGGGATCGAGGTCTGCCGACTGATCCGGGGGGAGTCCGGCGTTCCGATCGTCATGCTCACGGCGAAGAGCGACACCGTCGACGTGGTGGTGGGCCTGGAGTCCGGTGCCGACGACTACGTGGTCAAGCCGTTCAAGCCGAAGGAGCTGGTGGCCCGGATCAGGGCTCGGCTGCGTCGGTCGGAGGAGCCGGTCCCGGAGCAGCTGACCGTCGGTGACCTGATCATCGACGTCGCCGGGCACTCGGTGAAGCGGGACGGCGAGTCGATCGCGCTGACCCCGCTGGAGTTCGACCTGCTGGTCGCGCTGGCCCGCAAGCCCTGGCAGGTGTTCACCCGTGAGGTCCTGCTGGAGCAGGTCTGGGGATACCGGCACGCGGCCGACACCCGGCTGGTCAACGTGCACGTGCAGCGGCTGCGCTCCAAGGTCGAGAAGGACCCGGAGCGGCCGGAGATCGTGGTGACCGTCCGCGGCGTCGGCTACAAGGCCGGACCGAGCTGACATGTCCCGGGACAGCGCCGCCTCGGCGACGGCCGGCTCCGGGGCCGACGCCGAGCGGCCCGTCGCCGAGCCGCCGCCCGGGGGCCGGACGCGACGCGGGGGCCTGTGGGCCGCCGCGCTGCGCGGCAACCCGGTCGCGCGGGCGCTCGCGCGGCTGGTGCGCCGTCCGCTGCTCCCGGTGACGCGGCTGTGGCGCCGCAACATCCAGCTCAGAGTCGTCGTCACCACCCTGCTCATGTCGCTCGGCGTGGTGCTCCTCCTGGGTTTCGTCGTCATCGGCCAGGTCCGCAACGGCCTGCTCGACGCGAAGGTCAAGGCCTCGCAGAGTCAGGCCGCCGGAGGGTTCGCGGTCGCCAAGCAGCGGGCCGAGACCGCGGCGAGCGTCGTCGAGGAGGGTGGGGCCCCGTCCGACGGCCGGCCGCCGCAGAACGTCATCCAATGGATGAGCGAACTGGTGGGCTCGCTCTCCAGCGGCGGTCAGGGCGCCTTCGAGGTCGTCACGCTCCCGGTGGGCGGCGACGGCGGTGCCGGGCGCGGGCCGCGTGCCTCGGGTCTGGTCGACCCCACGGCCAGCGTGCCGGAATCCCTCCGGGAGCGGATCGACGACGGCGCCACGGCCCAGAGCTACACCCGCGTGGTCTACGGGGCCGGTTCCGATTCCCAGCCGGCCCTCGTCATCGGCAAGCAGGTCAACGACCCGAACGGCGACCCCTACCAGCTGTACTACCTTTTCCCGCTGACCCAGGAGGAGAAGTCGCTCGGGGTGGTCAAGGGCACGCTGGCCACGGCCGGGGTGTTCGTCGTCGTCCTCCTCGGGGCCATCGCCTGGCTGGTGGTGCGCCAGGTGGTCACGCCCGTTCGCATGGCGGCCGGCATCGCCGAGCGGCTGTCGGCGGGGCGGTTGCAGGAACGGATGAAGGTCAGTGGCGAGGACGACATCGCCCGGCTCGGCGAGGCGTTCAACAAGATGGCCCGGAATCTCCAGTCGAAGATCAACCAGTTGGAGAACCTCTCGCGGATGCAGCGTCGCTTCGTCTCGGACGTGTCCCACGAACTGCGCACCCCGCTGACCACCGTTCGGATGGCCGCTGACGTGATCCACGAGGCGCGCGAGGACTTCGACCCGGTGACGGCGCGTTCCGCGGAGCTGCTGGGCGACCAACTCGACCGCTTCGAGTCGTTGCTGGCCGACCTGCTGGAGATCAGCCGTTTCGACGCGGGCGCGGCGGCGCTGGAGGCCGAGCCGATCGACCTTCGCGACGTCGTGCGACGGGTGGTCGGTGGGGCGGAGCCGCTCGCGGAGCGCAAGGGTGGCCGGATCCGCGTCGTCGGAGACGGCGGGCCCGTCATCGCCGAGGCCGACGCCCGCCGGGTCGAACGGGTGCTGCGCAATCTTGTCGTCAACGCCGTCGAGCACGGTGGGGGCCGCGATGTCGTCGTCCGGCTCGCCGCCGCCGGGGGCGCCGTCGCGGTCGCGGTGCGGGACTACGGGGTGGGGCTCAAGCCGGGCGAGGCGACCCGGGTGTTCAGCCGCTTCTGGCGGGCCGACCCGGCGCGGGCCCGCACCACCGGCGGGACCGGCCTCGGTCTGTCGATCGCCTTGGAGGACGCGCGGCTGCACGGAGGCTGGTTGCAGGCCTGGGGCGAACCCGGCGGGGGGTCCCAGTTCCGGCTGACGCTGCCCAGGACCGCGGACGAGCCGCTGCGCGGTTCGCCGATTCCGCTGGAACCCGCCGATTCGCGGCGCAACCTGGTGGAAGGCGAGGCCTCCCGGCGCGTCGCGGAGGACCCGGCCGCGGCGGTGCCCGCGCGGTCCGTCGCGGCTCCGCCCGCGCGGCGCCGCGACCCGATCCCGCCCAGGTCGGGTCCGGTCGCCGCCGTGGCCGATCCGACGGCGCTGCCCGGCAGCGGCGCCCGGGTGGTGCCCCGGCCGGCGTCGGGGACGAGCGACCCCCGGACCCCGTCCGCCGACGCGTCCGGGCGCGAGGCGGAGCCGAGGTCGTCGGCCTCGGCGTCGTCGGTCTCGGGATCGGCCACGACGTCCGGGAAACCGGCCGGACAGGAGGAGGCGACGCGTGGGCGCTGACCGCGAGCGGAGCGGCCGGGGCCGACTCACGCGGGTGACGACGTCCTTGACCTGCGGGGCCGTCGTGTTGGCGGGGTGTGCCTCGATGCCCGACAGCGGCGATCCCCGGGACGTCACGTCCGTCCCGCGGCCGGACGCGCAGGTGCGGGTGTTCGCCCTGCCGCCCGCCGAGGGCGCCTCGCCCACCCAGATCGTGCAGGGCTTCCTGGAGGCGCTCACCAGCGACGACCCCGGGTACGAGACGGCGCGCGAGTACCTGACCCCGGAGGCCGAGAAGACCTGGCGGCCGGAGTGGTCCACGACCGTGCTGGCGGACGGTCCGGGCACCGCCTCGGGGCGCTCGGTACTCCGCGAGGACACCACGGAGTACGCGCTGACCCTGACCGGCACCCACGTGGCCACGGTGGACGAGGCCCGCTCGTACTCGCCGGCCGAGGGGGCGTACGAGGAGAAGGTGCGACTCGTCAGGGACGGCGAGGGCGGGGAGTGGCGCATCGACGCCCTGCCGCAGGGCGTCGTCCTGGGCCGGGCCGACTTCCAGCGGAACTTCCTCTCCGTGAACAAGTACTACCTGTCGGCGGCCGACCGTCCCGTCGGCGCCGGTTCGACGGCCCGGTCCGCCGAACCGGCCGCCGTCGCCGACCCGGTGTACGTTCGACGCCGTGTGGAGCCCATGGTCGAGGTGGTGACCTCGCTGCTGGAGGGGCCCAGCGGCCTGCCGGCCTCCGTCGTGCGGTCCGGTTTCCCGGACGGCACGGCGCTGGCCCGCGGGACGACCTCCCTGACGCCGGACGACGAGGGTCGCCTGACCGTCACGCTCGACGATCGCGCGGCGGGGGTCGACGCCGACACCTGCGCCGAGATGGCCGCGCAGACGCTGTTCACGCTGCGCGGTCTCACCCCGACCGTGGAGGAGGTCCGGCTCCGGGCCGGGGGGACGTCGCTGTGCTCGCTGACCGGCGACCGGGCCGAGACCGTGGCGGCCCGCGGCTCGGCGGGGCAGCCCCACCACCTGTATCTGGTGGACGACGAGCACCGCGTGGTACGGATCCCCGCCGGCGGGACCACCGCGAAGCCGTACCCCGTCCCGGTACCCGGGGCGCTCGGAGAGGGGAGCACCGCGCTGCGGTCGGTCGCGGTCTCCCGAGACGAGGACGTCGCGGCGGGAGTGGGCCTGGACGGCGGCTCGCTCTACGTGAGCGACCTGGAATCCGGTGCCTCGATCGGTGAGCCGGTGCTCGTGAGCCGGGGCGCCCGGGAGGAGGACCGGCTCACCACCCCCAGTTGGGACGCGCACGGCGACCTGTGGATCGCCGATCAGGACCCCGATCGGCCGCGCCTGCTGCTGCTGCGCGAGGGCACCGGCGCGCCGCGGGAGGTGCGGGTCGCGGGGCTGGAGGACCCGGTGCGAGCGGTGCGGGTCGCGGCCGACGGGGTGCGTGTCGCGCTCGTGGTGGGCGAGGGAGAGGACCGCTCCCTCCTCATCGGACAGATCGAGCCCGCCGCGCACCCCGAGGACCCGCCCACGGTGGTGGGACTGCGCTCGGCCGCACCCCAGCTGGAGGAGGTGACGGCGATGTCCTGGGCCGGGGACAGCCGTCTGGTGGTCGTCGGTCGGGGAAGCGGGGGCGTGCAACAGATCGGCTACGTCCAGGTCGACGGGTCCACCCCGGAGACCTCGGTCCCGGCGGCGCTGACCGGCGTGCGGGAGATCGCCGCGACGGAGGGCGAGGGGCTGCCTCTGGTGGCGTACTCCGAGGACGGCATCGTGCGACTGCCGTCGGGCATGCAGTGGCAGAAGGTCACGGCGGGAACGGCACCGGTCTACCCGGGGTGAGTCGGGCCCGGCCACTCTCCGACCGTGTGCCCGGTCGGGTGTTGTCCACAGGGGTGGCGTCGGGTCCCGGGGGCCGGGCAGGCTGTGGTCGTGCCCGGATGGTTGCGTGACCTCGCAGACCTGATGCTGCCCGCCGAGTGCGAGGGGTGCGGCAGACCTCGCGCGGTGATCTGCCCGGAGTGCCGCGCGGCTGTGAGCGGGGCCGCCGCGCGCCGGGTGCGTCCCCTGCCCGAGTCTCCGGGCCTGCCCCCGGTGTGTGCCGCGGCCCCGTATGCGGACGCTGTCCGGGCGCTGCTCCTGGCCCACAAGGAGCGCGGCGCGCTGCCCCTGGCCCGACCGCTGGGCGTGGCCTTGGCGGGCGCTGTCCTCGCCGTGCTGCGCGAGCCACGCCCCGCGCCCGCCTCGGACCCCCGACGGCCGCCGATCGGGCCGCCCGCCGCCGATCTCCCGGTGCTGCTGGTGCCGGTGCCCTCGGCGCGCGCGGCCGTGCGCGCTCGCGGTCACGATCCGACGCACCGGATCGCTCTGGCCGCCGCCGCCGAGCTGCGTCGCACGGGCACGGCGGCCCGGGTGCTCCCCGCGCTGCGCCAGCGACGCCCGGTCGCCGACCAGGTCGGGCTCGACGCGCGCCGGCGCCGGGAGAACCTGGCGGGCGCGCTGGCGCCGGCCGCGGCGGCCCGCGGCCCGCTGGGCTCGGGAGGTCGGGTGGTGCTGGTGGACGATCTGATCACGACGGGGTCGTCGCTGGCGGAGGCGGCGCGCGCCCTCCGGGAGAGCCCGTCGTGTCCGACGGGTGGGCGGGCGTCGTGGCGTCGTGTACGGGCCGGCCGGCCGGTGTATTCGGCGGCCAGGGGGGAAGCCGGAGAGGACCGGGACGACCGCCTCGAAGGCGTGGTGGGACCCCCGGCCGCGAGCGCCTCGGAGCCCCGGGTGAGGGCGTGGAGCGAGGAGGACGGTCCGCTCGTCGTCGGCGCGGCCGTGGTGGCCGCCTCCGCCGACGCCTTCGACCGGGGCGGGAACCAGAAGGGATCTTGTCTCGTTGGACGGGGCAAGAGGGACAAGGCACCCGATGGGAGGTAAGTCGCCGAAGGGAGTGACGGCATCCGTCCGGGCGAGATATCTTCGGTTGTGAGGGAAAGCCGCAGGCCACACCTTATGTGGAGCGTGATCGCGGCCGGCCGGTTCACGGCCGTCGCCCGCGCCCGCCGGGGTGGAGGTCGCGCCTTCGGTGAGGAGGTGCCCGTCACCGAGTCCGAGGTCCCGGACCGTCGGGACCTGGTGCGAAAGGGGATGAGCCGCGCCATCGAGCGCGTGGCCATCCGGGAACGGAGTTCTGCGTGGACATCGTCGTCAAGGGCCGCAAGACCGAAGTACCCGAGCGGTTTCGGAAGCACGTGGCCGACAAGCTGAAGCTGGAGAAGATCCAGAAGCTCGACGGCAAGGTGATCAGCCTCGATGTCGAGGTGTCCAAGGAGCCCAACCCCCGGCAGGCCGACCGCAGTGATCGCGTGGAGATCACACTGCGTTCCCGCGGTCCGGTGATCCGGGCCGAGGCCGCGGCGAGCGACCCCTACGCGGCCCTCGACCTGGCCGCGGAGAAGCTCGACGCCAGGCTGCGCAAGCAGCACGACAAGCGATTCTCCCGGCGTGGCGCGCGCCGCATCTCCGCCGCCGAGGTGCCCCAGCACGTCCCCGATGCCGCCACCCTCAACGGCACCGGCGACCTGGTCACGGAGCAGGAGCCCGAGATCCCGGTCAAGAGGGTCGGCTCGCTGGAGATCCGGGGCGAGGGGCCGCTGGTGGTGCGGGAGAAGGTCCATGCCGCCGCGCCGATGACGCTCGACCAGGCGCTTTACGAGATGGAGCTGGTCGGCCACGACTTCTACCTCTTCATCGACTCGGAGTCCAAGGAGCCGAGCGTGGTCTACCGGCGACACGCCTACGACTACGGGGTGATCCACCTCCAGACGGACACCATGGTCGCCGGAGCGCACCCGACGGAAGCCGGCGGTCCGCTCGGCGGCTGACCTCGGCGGGCCGGACGGAGCGGTGCCCCCGCAACACCCGCGCGGGTGTTCCGGGGGCACCGCCGTGTGACGACACCGGATCTCCCTGGCGTTCCGCTCCGGCGCACCGAGGTCGCCCGGGCATGGAATCATGGCCGGAACGGCCCAACGGGTGGGTCGCCGCCTTGGGTTGGCGATGGCTCAGGAGCGCAGGCCACAGCCGTCAGGGGAGGAACGATGGCGGACAGCTTCGGACCGATGCGGGACGAGGCCGCCGGCGACCATGGTGTCGGCAGGGGGTCGGGCGGGGGCTCTCAGCGGAGGGAGCCGATCAGGGTCCTGGTGGTGGACGATCACGTGTTGTTCCGCCGAGGCCTGGAGATCGTGCTGGAGGCCGAGGAGGACATCGAGGTCGTCGGGGAGGCCGGAGACGGCGCCGAGGCCGTGGAGAAGGCGGCCGACCTGCTGCCCGACATCGTGTTGATGGATGTCCGGATGCCCAGGCGCGGGGGCATCGAGGCATGCACCTCCCTGAAGGAGGTGGCCCCCAGCGCGAAGATCATCATGCTGACGATCAGCGACGAGGAGGCCGACCTCTACGACGCGATCAAGGCGGGCGCGACGGGCTACCTCCTGAAGGAGATCTCCACGGACGAGGTGTCCGCCGCCATCCGCGCGGTGGCGGACGGGCAGTCGCAGATCAGCCCCTCGATGGCTTCCAAACTCCTGAACGAGTTCAAATCGATGATCCAACGCACCGACGACCGGCGGCTCGTCCCGGCACCCCGGCTCACCGACCGCGAACTGGAGGTCCTCAAACTGGTCGCCACGGGGATGAACAACCGGGACATCGCCAAGGAGCTGTTCATCTCCGAGAACACCGTCAAGAACCACGTGCGCAACATCCTGGAGAAGCTTCAACTGCACTCGCGGATGGAGGCCGTGGTCTACGCCATGCGCGAGAAGATCCTGGAGATCGGCTGACCCGGCCGCTCAGCCCCCCGCCCGCGCGACCTCGGCGACCAGCGCCCGGCGCGTCCCGGGGTCGTCCACCCGCTCGACCCGAACGCTCGCGCACCCCACCCAGCTCGCCGCCTCGACCAAGGCCCGTGCCACCGCCGGCGCCGCCCGCGGTCCCTCCGTCGTGACCTGGCGCGCCACCAGGGTGCTCCCCTCGCGTGCCGGATCGACCCGCCCCACCAGCCGGCCACCGGCCAGGACCGGCATCGCGAAATACCCGTGCACCCGCTTGTGTCGGGGTACGTACGCCTCCAGTCGGTGGCTGAACCCGAAGATCCGCTCGGTGCGCGGCCGGTCCCAGACCAGGGAGTCGAACGGGGACAGCAGCGTCGTGCGGTGCCGTCCGCGTGGTGGCGTCCGCAGCGCCTCGGGGTCCGCCCAGGCGGGATGGGGCCATCCGGCCACCGACACCGGCACCAGCCCGGAGTCCGCGACGACCGCGTCGACCTGCGCGCCCTTGAGTCGGTGGTAGTCGGCGATGTCGGCACGCGTCCCCACGCCCAGCGACGCGCCGGCGAGCCGGACCAGGCGCCGGAGGCACTCGGCGTCGTCCGGCTCCTCGCCGAGCGACTCGGCGGGGATCGCGCGCTCGGCGAGGTCGTACACCCGCTTCCAGCCTCGCCGACCGACGCAGACCACCTCCCCGTGGGCGAGGGCGCGCTCCGCCGCGACCTTGGCGCCGGACCAGTCCCACCACTCGCCGGTCCGCTTGGCTCCGCCCAGCTCCGTGGCCGTCAGCGGGCCCTCCTCCCGGAGTCGGGTGACGACCTGGTCGTACAGACCGTCCGGCAGCTCGTGGTGCCAGTGGGCGTGGGCGCGGTAGGCGCGTCGGCGGAAGGCGAAGTGGGGCCACTCCTCGATCGGCAGCACACACGCCGCGTGCGACCAGTACTCGAAGGCGTGGGCGCCGCTCCAGTAGGCGTCCTCGACGGTCGCGCGGGGCAGCGCGCCGAGTCGGGCGTACGGCACCAGTTCGTGGGAGCGGGCCAGGACGGAGATGGTGTCGAGCTGGACCGCGCCCAGCCGGCGCAGCACGCCGCGGACGCCGCCCCGACGATCCGGCGCGCCGAGGAGGCCCTGGGCCCGCAGGGCGATCCGGCGGGCCTCGTCGGCCGACAGCTCCAGGGCGGGGGGTGGGAGGTGGGTCATGGGCGCACCCTAGGGCCCGGCACCGACACCGGGCCGTGCCTCGCTACCCCCGCCCCGGACGTCAGACGCGGGCGGGGTCGGCGTCCGGGCGCGCGGGCCGGTACGGGGTGGCCGGCTCCCGGTCCACGTCCCCCGGGAGGAGGGAGCCCACCCAGCAGTCCCGGCGGGTCCCCTTGTTCGCCATGCCCGAGCGGAGGGTGCCCTCCAGGGTGAATCCGGCGCGTCGGGCCACCGCCAGGGAGGCGTCGTTCCCGACCTCGGCGCGCCACTCCAGCCGGTCGATTCCCCGCTCGGCGAACGCCCAGTGGGACACGGCGACGACGGCTTCCGTCACGTGGCCCCGGCCCCGGTGCTCGGGGACCGCCCAGAAGCCGATCTCGGCGGCGCCCGGGGGGTGGGGGGTGAGACCGACCATGCCTGTCAACCGGCCGTCCCCGAGGAAGATCCCGAAGGTGTACGCGGTCTCGTCGGCCCAGCCCTCGGGTACCTGCCGTTCGAGGAAGTCGCGCGCGTGCTCTCGACGATAGGGGGAGGGAACCGTGGTCCAGCGGCTGATGTCGGGATCCTGGCAGGCGGCGAACACGGCGTCGGCGTCCCCCGGGCCGACGGTCCGTATGACCAGGCGTGCGGTGGTGAGGGTGGGAGGTCTCATCGTCCGATGATGGATCACCGCGGCCGTGGCGCGCCGGCGGGTTTCCCGGTGTGCGCGCGGCCACCCGGCGACCGGGGGCGCGCCGCGCCGCCGGGTCACCCGACGGTGGCGTCGTCGGGTGTCCCGGCCGTCGTCCGGGGTGGAGGCTGAGGCAGACTGGGTGCGGGGGAGCGGCCGGGAGCGGGGCGCGACGCCCGACCCGGCGGGCGGTCGTGGTCGCGGCGGCCCTCCCGAGGCGGAGGGGTCCTCGCATACGATGGCCGTTGCTCAGTCCCGCCAACCATCGCCAACCGACCGTCCCAGGCCCGACCGGCAAGGAGACCACCCCCCGTGTCCGTCCTCTCGAAGATCATGCGTGCAGGCGAAGGCAAGATCCTGCGCAAGCTGCACCGCATCGCGGACCAGGTCAACTCCATCGAAGAGGACTTCGTCGACCTCTCCGACGCCGAGCTGCGCGCTCTCACCGACGAGTACCGCGAGCGGTACGCGGGCGGCGAGAGCCTGGACGACCTGCTCCCCGAGGCGTTCGCGACGGTGCGCGAGGCCGCCAAGCGCGTCCTCGGGCAGCGTCACTACGACGTGCAGTTGATGGGCGGCGCGGCCCTGCACATGGGCTATGTGGCCGAGATGAAGACGGGCGAGGGCAAGACGCTGGTCGGCACGCTGCCGGCGTACCTGAACGCCCTCTCCGGCGACGGCGTGCACATCATCACGGTCAACGACTACCTGGCCGAGCGCGACTCGGAGATGATGGGGCGCGTCCACCGGTTCCTCGGGCTGAACGTCGGCTGCATCCTGGCCAACATGACCCCGGCCCAGCGTCGCGAGATGTACGGCTGCGACATCACCTACGGGACCAACAACGAGTTCGGCTTCGACTATCTGCGGGACAACATGGCGTGGTCCCGCGACGAGCTGGTCCAGCGGGGGCACAACTTCGCCATCGTCGACGAGGTCGACTCCATCCTGATCGACGAGGCGCGCACGCCGCTGATCATCTCCGGCCCGGCCGACCAGGCCACGAAGTGGTACGGCGACTTCGCCAAGCTGGTCAAGCGGCTCCAGCGGGGGGAGGCCGGGCAGCCGCTGAAGGGCATCGAGGAGACCGGCGACTACGACGTCGACGAGAAGAAGCGGACCGTCGCCATCCACGAGTCCGGCGTCGCGAAGGTCGAGGACTGGCTGGGCATCGACAACCTGTACGAGTCGGTGAACACGCCGCTGGTGGGCTATCTGAACAACGCCATCAAGGCGAAGGAACTGTTCAAGAAGGACAAGGACTACGTCGTCATCGACGGCGACGTCATGATCGTCGACGAGCACACCGGGCGCATCCTCGCCGGCCGCCGCTACAACGAGGGCATGCACCAGGCGATCGAGGCGAAGGAGGGGGTGGACATCAAGGACGAGAACCAGACGCTCGCCACGATCACCCTGCAGAACTTCTTCCGTCTCTACGACAAGCTCTCCGGCATGACCGGTACCGCGATGACCGAGGCCGCGGAGTTCCACCAGATCTACAAGTTGGGCGTGGTCCCCATCCCGACCAACCGGCCGATGGTCCGCATGGACCAGTCCGACCTGATCTACCGCACCGAGGTCGCCAAGTTCGACGCGGTCGTCGACGACATCGCCGAGAAGCACGAGAAGGGCCAGCCGATCCTGGTCGGCACCACCTCCGTAGAGAAGTCCGAGTACCTCTCCCAGCAGCTCAGCAAGCGCGGCGTCCAGCACGAGGTCCTCAACGCCAAGCAGCACGACCGGGAGGCGACGATCGTCGCCCAGGCGGGCCGCCGGGGCGCGGTGACGGTCGCCACCAACATGGCGGGCCGAGGCACCGACATCAAGCTGGGCGGCAACCCCGAGGACCTGGCCGAGGCGGAGCTGCGGCAGCGGGGTCTCGACCCCGAGGAGCACATCGAGGAGTGGGGCGCGGCGCTGCCCGCTGCGCTGGAGCGCGCCGAGCAGGCGGTCAAGGCGGAGAAGGACGAGGTCGAGGAGCTGGGCGGTCTCTACGTCCTGGGCACCGAGCGGCACGAGTCCCGGCGCATCGACAACCAGTTGCGGGGGCGTTCCGGCCGTCAGGGCGACCCGGGGGAGTCCCGCTTCTACCTCTCGCTCGGGGACGACCTGATGCGGCTGTTCAAGGCGCAGATGGTGGAGCGCGTGATGTCCATGGCGAACGTGCCGGACGACGTGCCGATCGAGAACAAGATGGTCACGCGCGCCATCGCGTCCGCGCAGTCGCAGGTGGAGCAGCAGAACTTCGAGACCCGCAAGAACGTCCTGAAGTACGACGAGGTGCTCAACCGGCAGCGCGAGGTCATCTACGGCGAGCGCCGGCGCGTCCTGGAGGGCGAGGACCTGCACGAGCAGGTGCGGCACTTCATGGACGACACGATCGACGCCTACGTGCAGGCCGAGACTGCCGAGGGCTTCCCGGAGGACTGGGACCTGGACCGCCTGTGGAGCGCCTTCCGGCAGCTGTACCCGGTGAAGATCACCGTCGACGAGCTGGAGCAGGCCGCCGGCGACCGCGCGGGGCTGACGGCCGAGTACATCGGCGAGACCATCAAGGACGACATCCACGAGCGCTACGAGGCCCGGGAGAAGGAGCTCGGCTCCGAGGTCATGCGGGAGCTGGAGCGGCGGGTCGTGCTGTCGGTGCTGGACCGCAAGTGGCGGGAGCACCTCTACGAGATGGACTACCTCCAGGAGGGCATCGGCCTGCGCGCCATGGCGCAGAAGGACCCGCTGGTGGAGTACCAGCGCGAGGGCTTCGACATGTTCACCGCGATGATGGAGGGCATCAAGGAGGAGTCCGTCGGCTATCTGTTCAACCTGGAGGTCCAGGTCGAGCGGCAGGTCGAGGAAGTCCCGGTCGAGGATTCCGGACCGTCGCTGGAGAAGTCCCAGGACACCGTCCCGGCGCAGGCCGGCTCGCGCCCGGAGATCCGGGCCAAGGGCCTCGACGCCCCCCAGCGCAGGAACCTGCACCTGACCGCGCCCTCCGTGGACGGTGAGGGCGGCATCGTCGAGCGGGACGTCAGCGAGGACGGCGAGCCGGTGCGCTCCTCGGCCGACGGCCTGACCCGCGCGGAGCGCCGCAAGCAGGCGAAGGGCGCTCGTCGCCGCAAGAAGTGACGCCGGCCGGCGGCGCGCGTCGCCGGGCGCCACGACGGAACGGCCGGGCGGCCGGTCACCCCGGGGTGACCGGCCGCCCGGCCCGTGTCCGTGACTCAGCGGGCCCGGCCGCCGGGCGTGCGCGGCCCGCCCAGTTCCACGGCGGCGCAGCGCCAGCGCAGGTCGTGGCCGCGTTCCAGCCGGAACGCCATGGCGCGCAGTCGTCCCCCGGCGCCGATCCGGGCGAAGACCTCCAGCGCGCCGGGGCGGGGCTCGTCCCACCCGACGGCCCGGACGACCGGGAGGGCCCCCCGGGTGCGCAACGGGCCGCGTTCGGCCAGCCGGGCCAGGTCGTCGTAGGCGCGCCCGACGGTGTGTCGCAGCATGGAGTGCACCGGCCGCAGGCCGCACAGGACCGCGAGGAGTCGCTCGGCGAACAGGTCGGCCGCTCCCGGCGTCGGCCCGGCGCCGGGAGGAGCCGGGGGGCGCGAGGCGATCCCCGCCGCGTCGGGCCGGGCGCCCCCCGGGAACCCTCCCGTCGGTACGGAGGCACCGGCGGTCGCGCGCGAGGACGTGGCGGCCGGTGTTCCCTCTCGCCCGGTGTGACGGCGTCCGGGGGAGCGCCTGCCGGGCCCCGAGGGCGGTCGGGTGTCCGCCGGTCGGGCGCGGGAGTGGGGGTGCCGTGCCGCGGGTCCCTGGTCGGGGTCCGGGGCGGTGGCGTGGCCGCGACGGTCGTGGGGCGGTTCCGTGCGGTCCGGACCGGCGGGGGAGCCGTCGGGAGCCGTCGCGGGCGGCCGGACCGGCCGGCGCGTGGGCGGGCCGGCGGGGTGGTGCGGTGTCCTCGTCATGACCTTGTGCATGGGTCCCCGTTCCGAGGCCCGGACAATACCGGGCGGTAACTTTCGGTCGTGGATCTTGTACGGGTCCGGACGGTGTGACGGCAACCGGGTGCCCCCGGCTCCGGACGGCGACGGGCTTCACCCCTGCGGGTGGTCGCGGGGGCCGTCGAGCGCCCCGGCGCTCGGGTCGACCGGGTGAACCACGGGACACGTGTGGACGGGCACCGCGTCGTCGGGGGGAACCCGAAAGGGGGCAGCCGCCGGTGGGCCCCGCGTATCCTGGCCGGGTCCCCGCCCGAGCACGAAAGCGACCCGCATGCGTGTCTACCTTCCCCTGACCCTCCCCGGCCTCGCCGCCGCCTCCGGGACGGGAGAGCTGGGGGCCGCGCCCCTGCGCGCCCACGCCGTCACCCCCGCGTTGCGCGCCTGGTGCGGGTCGGACGACGTCGAGGAGCTGGAGTACGCGGCGCTCGGCAGGGCGGCGCGGGAGTCGCTGCGCCTTCTGGCCGAGGACCCGGCCGCGCCCCGCCGTCGGGTGGTCGTGGCGCTGGACGTGCCCGACCGGGCGGTGCGCACGTCGGCGGACCCGGTCGGGCCCGCCGACGTGCGGATCGCCGTGGACGTCCCCCTGAGCTGGGCGGCCTCGGTGCACGTCGACGCGGACGACGCCGAGCCCGTCGTGACCGGCGCCGTCGAGGCGCTCCGGGCGGCCGACGACGCCGACGCCGAGGCCCGCCCGGTGGCCGCCGCCGACGACCGCGAGCTGCTCTGGTACGCCACCCAGGAGATCCCCGACCTGGTGGGGACCAGAGGCTGAGCGCCCCCCCCGAGGTGGGGCGACCGGAGTATTTTGTGGTCATGCGGAAGCGGACAGAGGCCCACATCGTCTGGGACTGGAACGGCACGTTGTTCCACGACAACGAGGCCGTCGTCGGCGCGACCAACGCCGCCTTCGCCGAGCTGGGCCTGGCCCCGATCACGCTGGAGCGGTATCGATCGCTCTACCGGGTCCCGGTGCCGAGGTTCTACGAGCGGCTGCTGGGGCGGCTGCCGTCGGACGCCGAGTGGGAGGTGATGGACCGGACCTTCCACCGGTACTACACCGAGCACCGGGCGCGGTGCTCGCTCACCGAGGGGGCCTCCGAGCTGCTCGCCGAGTGGCGGTCGGCCGGGCACAGCCAGTCCCTGCTCAGCATGTACGGCCACACCGACCTGGTTCCCCTCGTCCGGGGTTTCGGCATCGACACGCACTTCACGCGCGTCGAGGGGCGTACCGGCCCGTCGGGCGGCAGCAAGGCCGAGCACATGGTCCGGCACCTCGCCGCGCTTTCCGGGGTGGAGCCCGCGCGCACGGTGGTGATCGGGGACGCGGCGGACGACGCGCTGGCCGCCCGCCGTGTGGGCGCGCGGGCGGTGCTCTACACCGGCGGGTCGCACAGCAGGAAGAGCCTGGAGGCGACGGGTGCGCCGGTGGTGGACACCCTCGCGGAAGCGGTCGAGGAGGCGGAGAGGTCGGCGGCCTGAGTCGTCCTTCGCCCCCGCTGGCCGGTGGTCGCGCGCCTCGTGGGTCACCCGACCCTCGTCGGGTACTCGCTCCTGTATGGAACGTCCAACTTCAGGCCCGGTACTTGTACACATGCGCACCCTGACGGGGTCCGCGTGGTGAGCGATAGCCTGGTGGCGTGATCAGCGCGATAGGTCGCGGGGGCGTCGAAGCCCTCGTCTCGCGCCCGGTGTGCTCGGAGGGTCTCCGAGGCCGGGCGGCGGTCGCTGGTCCGGGCGGGCGGGCAGGTGCCGCGGGGTCTCCCGGGAGACCGGTCGCCCTTCGGGTGACGAGAGTCGCCTCGCACCCTCGGAGAGCCTCAAATCTGGCTCATATACCCCCGCTTTTCCCGCCTCGCGGCATAGCGTCGGAGCAGACCGGACACCCCGCGTCTGGATGGGCGCCGTGCCGGCGAGCAGGAACCGTACTTCCTTCTAACGTCACGCAACGGCGCGCGACAGGAGCCAGAGGACAATGCAGACCAAGCTGGACGAAGCAAAGGCCGAGCTGCTCGAACGAGCCGCCCGGGTGGCCGAGGACGGACCGGTCGGGGGACACCTCGCGATCGGGACGGCGGGCGGCGGCGCTCCGGACACCCCGGACCACGCGTCCGTCCTCGCGTTCCTCCGGCGCTACTACCGTCACACCGCGGCCGAGGACCTGACCGGACGTGATCCGGTGGACGTCTTCGGGGCGGCGGTCTCGCACTACCGGCTGGCGGAGAGCCGTCCTCAGGGCACGGCGAGGGTCCGGGTGCACACCCCGACCGTCGAGGAGAACGGTTGGACGTGCAGTCACACGGTGGTGGAGGTGGCCACCGACGACATGCCCTTCCTGGTCGACTCGGTCACCAACGAGCTGACCCGGCAGGGCCGCGGCATCCACGTCGTGATCCACCCGCAGTACGTGGTGCGCCGCGACGTCGCGGGCAAGCTCATCGAGGTGCTGCCGACGTCCTCCACCGAACGCCTCCCGCACGACGCGCACGTGGAGTCCTGGATCCATGTGGAGATCGACCGGGAGACCGACCGGGGCGACCTGAAGCAGATCACCGCAGACCTGCTGCGCGTGCTCTCCGACGTCCGCGAGGCCGTCGAGGACTGGGGCAAGATGCGCGACGCAGCCGTCAGGCTGGGCGAGTCCCTGCCCGACGAGCCCGCGCCCGAGGACCTGAACGCCCAGGAGGTGGCGGAGGCACGGGAGCTGCTGCGCTGGCTCGCCGACGACCACTTCACCTTCCTCGGCTACCGCGAGTACCAGCTGCGCGGCGACGACTCCCTCGCCCCGGTCGCCGGCACCGGGCTCGGGATCCTGCGGGCCGACCCGCAGCACGCGGGAGAGGACAGTCATCCGGTCAGCCCGTCCTTCGAGAGGCTGCCGGCCGACGCCCGCGCCAAGGCGCGCGAACACCGGCTGCTGGTCCTGACCAAGGCCAACAGCCGGGCGACCGTGCACCGCCCTTCCTACCTGGACTACATCGGGGTCAAGAAGTTCGACGCCGCCGGCGAGGTCGTCGGCGAGCGGCGCTTCCTGGGCCTGTTCTCCTCGGCCGCGTACACCGAGTCCGTCCGCCGGGTCCCGGTCATCCGGCGCAAGGTCGCCGAGGTGCTGCACCGCGCCGGCTTCTCGCCCAACAGCCACGACGGCCGGGACCTGCTGCAGATCCTGGAGACCTACCCGCGCGACGAGCTGTTCCAGACGCCGGTGGGCGAGCTGGGGGCGATCGCCACCTCGGTGCTCTACCTCCAGGAGCGCCGCCGGCTGCGGCTGTACCTCCGCCAGGACGAGTACGGACGCTACTACTCGGCGCTGGTGTACCTCCCCCGCGACCGCTACACCACCGGCGTGCGGCTGCGGATCGTCGACATCCTCAAGGAGGAGCTGGGCGGCACCAGCGTCGACTTCACCGCCTGGAACACCGAGTCGATCCTGTCCCGGCTGCACTTCGTGGTCCGTGTCCCCACGGGCACCGAACTCCCGCACCTCTCCGACGTCGACCGCGAGCGTCTGGAGTCCCGGCTGGCGGAAGCCGCCCGCTCCTGGTCGGACGGGTTCGCGGAGGCGCTCCACGCCGAGGTCGGCGAGGAACGCGCCGCGGAGCTGCTGCGCCGCTACGGCGGGGCCTTCCCCGAGGGCTACAAGGCCGACCACGGCCCCCGTTCGGCCGTCGCCGACCTGGCCCATCTGGAGCGGCTCGACCCCGAACGAACCTTCGAGGTGAGCCTCTACGAGCCGGTGGGCGCGGCCCCCGAGGAGCGGCGTTTCAAGATCTACCACGCGGGTGGCTCCGTCTCCCTGTCCGCCGTGCTGCCGGTGCTCAGCCGGCTCGGCGTGGAGGTCACCGACGAACGTCCCTACGAGCTGAGGTGCGCCGACCACACCACGGCGTGGATCTACGACTTCGGTCTGCGTCTGCCCGCGTCGGCCACGGACGGCGACCGCTTCGGGGACGACGCCCGCGAGCGCTTCCAGGAAGCCTTCGCCGCCGCCTGGACCGGACGCGCGGAGAACGACGGCTTCAACTCCCTGGTGCTGAGCGCCGGGCTCACCTGGCGGCAGGCCATGGTGTTGCGGGCGTACGCGAAGTACCTGCGGCAGGCCGGCTCCACCTTCAGCCAGGACTACATGGAGGCCACCCTCCGCACCAACGTCCACACCACACGGCTGCTCGTCTCCCTGTTCGAGGCGCGGATGTCGCCGGACCGGCAGAGCGCCGGGCGCGAGATCGTCGACGCCCTCCTGGAGGAGGTCGACGCGGCGCTGGACCAGGTCGCCTCCCTGGACGAGGACCGAATCCTGCGGTCCTTCCTCACGGTGATCAAGGCGACGCTGCGGACCAACTTCTTCCAGGAGGCGCCGACCGGCGGGCCGCACGCGTACGTCTCCATGAAGTTCGACCCGCAGGCCATCCCGGACCTGCCGGCACCCCGTCCCGCCTTCGAGATCTGGGTGTACTCCCCGCGCGTGGAGGGCGTGCACCTGCGGTTCGGCAAGGTGGCGCGCGGCGGTCTGCGCTGGTCCGATCGCCGGGAGGACTTCCGGACCGAGATCCTCGGCCTGGTCAAGGCGCAGATGGTGAAGAACACCGTCATCGTGCCGGTCGGCGCCAAGGGCGGATTCGTGGCCAAACAACTGCCCGACCCGAGCGTCGACCGGGACGCCTGGATGGCCGAGGGCGTCGCGAGCTACCGGACGTTCATCTCGGCGCTGCTGGACATCACCGACAACCTGGTGGCGGGAGAGGTGGTACCGCCCGCGGACGTCGTGCGGCACGACGAGGACGACACCTACCTGGTCGTCGCCGCGGACAAGGGCACCGCGACCTTCTCCGACATCGCCAACGAGGTGGCCCGCAGCTACGACTTCTGGCTCGGTGACGCCTTCGCCTCCGGCGGCTCGGCCGGGTACGACCACAAGGGCATGGGCATCACCGCGCGAGGTGCCTGGGAGTCCGTCAAGCGCCACTTCCGCGAGCTGGGCACGGACACCCAGAGCGAGGAGTTCACCGTAGTCGGCGTGGGCGACATGTCCGGCGATGTCTTCGGCAACGGCATGCTGCTCAGCGAGCACATCCGGCTGGTCGCGGCCTTCGACCACCGCCACATCTTCCTTGACCCGCACCCCGACGCGGCCGTGTCCTACGCCGAGCGCCGCCGTCTGTTCGAGCTGCCCCGCTCCTCGTGGGCGGACTACGACACCGGTCTGCTCTCGGCGGGCGGCGGGGTGTTCCCCCGCTCGGCCAAGGCCATCCCCGTCAACGCGCACGTCCGCGAGGCGCTCGGCATCGGGCAGAAGATCGCCAAGATGACCCCCGCGGACCTCATGCGGGCCATCCTCAAGGCGCCGGTGGACCTGCTGTGGAACGGCGGCATCGGCACCTACGTGAAGGCCTCCGGAGAGTCCGACGCCGAGGTCGGCGACAAGGCCAACGACGCCATCCGGGTCGACGGCGCGGAGCTGCGGACCAAGGTCGTCGGCGAGGGGGGCAACCTCGGACTGACCCAGCTCGGCCGGATCGAGTTCGCCCACCACGGCGGCAGGGTGAACACCGACGCCATCGACAACAGCGCCGGCGTGGACACCTCCGACCACGAGGTGAACATCAAGATCCTCCTCAACGGACTGCTCAACGACGGAGACATGACGGTGAAGCAGCGCAACCGGCTGCTCGCCGAGATGACCGAGGAGGTGGGCAAGCTCGTCCTGCGCAACAACTACGCGCAGAACACCGCCATCGCCAACGCGTTGGCGCAGTCCCAGGACATGCTCCCCGCACAGCAACGCTTCCTGCGGCACCTGGTGCGCGAGGGTCACCTGGACCGGGCGCTGGAGTTCCTGCCCACCGACCGGCAGATCCGCGAGCGACTCACCGCCGGACACGGCCTGACCGGACCGGAGACGGCGGTCCTGCTGGCCTACACGAAGATCACGGTCGCCGAGGAACTGCTGCACACCTCGCTGCCCGACGACCCCTACCTCAAGAGCCTGCTGCACGCCTACTTCCCGAGCGCGCTGCGCGAGCTGTTCCTCGACCGGATCGAGTCGCATCCGCTGCGCCGGGAGATCACCACCA
Source organism: Streptomyces sp. HSG2 (assembly GCF_016598575.1). Classification (NCBI taxonomy): domain Bacteria; kingdom Bacillati; phylum Actinomycetota; class Actinomycetes; order Kitasatosporales; family Streptomycetaceae; genus Streptomyces; species Streptomyces sp. HSG2. The sequence goes on along the minus strand of NZ_CP066801.1, from coordinate 1,828,321 downwards.
CGGTGCTGGTCAACGACACCGTCAACACCGGCGGCACCACCTACCTGCACCGGATGCGCGAGGAGACCGGCGCCTCCCTGGAGGAGATCGTCCGGGCGCAGACGGCGGCCCGCGCCATCTTCCGCTCCGCCCCCGTGTGGGACGCCGTGGAGGGTCTCGACAACCGGGTCGACGCCGCCGTCCAGACCAGGATCCGGCTGCACTCCCGCCGACTCGTCGAGCGCGGCACCCGTTGGCTGCTCAACAACCGGCCCCAGCCGCTGGAGCTGGCCGAGACCGTGGCCTTCTTCTCCGAGCGCGTCGAGCAGGTCTGGGCGCAGCTGCCGACGCTGCTGCGGGGCGCGGACGCCGAGTGGTACCAGCGGACCTTCGACGAACTGTCGTCGGTCGGGGTGACCGAGGAACTCGCCACGCGCGTCGCCGGGTTCTCCGCCGCTTTCCCGACGCTGGACATCGTCACCGTGGCCGACCGGACCGGGCACGAGCCGTTGGCCGTCGCCGACGTCTACTACGACCTCGGGCACCGGCTGACCATCAGCCGTCTGATGGACCGGATCGGAGCGCTCCCCCGCACCGACCGCTGGCAGTCCATGGCCCGCGCGGCCATCCGGGAGGACCTGTACGCCGCGCACGCGGCGCTCACCGCGGACGTCCTGTCGGCGGGCGACGGGGCGGCGACGCCGGAGCAGCGCTACAAGGTCTGGGAGCAGAACAACGCCGCCATCCTGGGTCGGGCCCGCAACACGCTGGAGGAGATCCAGGGTTCAGAGGCGTTCGACCTCGCCAACCTCTCCGTGGCCATGCGGACGATGCGCACCCTGCTGCGCACGCGCGTGTGACGCCGGAACGTTTCACGAGGGTGTGACCCACCCCGGCGCCCCGGTCGTGCGACGACCGGGGCGCCGCGCCGCGCGCCCCGTCCGCTTCTCCCCGTTGTGCCGGGAAGATCCCTCTAGGGTGGGCGCGTGGTGGGTCGTACCGGGGTGCCGAGGGGTGCGGTCGTCTCGCGCCGTCGGACGCCGTCGCCCGCGGCGGCGGCCCCCTGGGCCGCCGCCTCCCTCGTCCTGCTGCTCCTGACGGCCGTCGTCGCCCGACTGCCCTGGGCGGGCGACCTGGGGCTGCACGCCGCCGTGGTGGAACGCCTCCGCCACAGCCTCACCGACCCCGGCAACCCCTTGGTCGACGCGGACACCCCGAGCCCGTACTACTCGCCGTGGACGGTCCTCCTCGGCGTCGCGGCGCGCCTCGGGGACCCCTCGGTCTTCGTCGTCCTGCGCATGGGCGCGCTGATCGCGCTCGCGCTGCTGGCCACCGGCGTGTGGGCGTACACCAGGGCGCTCGGGGCGCGAGGCGCGGCGCCCGCCACCGCGCTGCTGTGCCTGCTCCTCCTGTGGGGCACCGCACCCTTCGCATGGAGCGGCTTCCTCGGTCTGAACTCCCTCGCGCTGACGGTGTCCTACCCGAGCGTCCTCGCCCTCGGGCTCGCCTTCCACCTCTGGGCATGGCTGACCCGGGTGCTCCGCGCCGACGGCCGGCCCTCCGCGTCGACCTGGGCGGGGATCGGCGTCCTGTGGGCGGTGATCCTGCTGTGTCACCAGTTCTCCGGGGTGGTGGCGACCCTGGGCGCCCTGGCCACGCTGCTCGCCTCCCCCGCCCGGGGCGCGCTGCGCAGGCGGCTCGCCCTCCTCGCGCTCGGTGTCGCGGCCGGCCTCCTGACGCTGTGGAGCTGGCCCTACTACGACTTCTTCGCCCTGTCGGCCGTCGGGCAGGGGCTGGAGGAGGTGCACCGGCCGCTCTATCGGGAGCTGCCCGCTCGGTACTGGCTCGTGCTGGTCGGCGTGGCGGCGTTGGCCGCCCGCCTGCGCCGCGACCGACGGGACCCGCTCGCGCTGTTCTTCACGGCGGGGGTGGCGATGGTCGCGGCCGGCGCGCTGAGCGGCCACTGGTCCTGGGGACGGGCGATGCCCGCCGCGGTGATCCCGGCACAGCTCGCCGTGGCGTGGGAGGTGGGCGGCGCGACGCGCCACGCGGCGCGGATCGCCTGGGCGACGGTGCTCGCCGGGGCGCTCGCGCTCGGCGCGTGGGCGCAGTCCGGCACCCTGGGGTACGTGGTGGACCGGCGGTCCCTGCCCGAGGCCGTCGCCGCACGCCACCGGGAGCCCTGGTCGGGCTACCACTGGATCACCCCGTGGGTCCGCTACGGCGACGTCGTCATGGCCCGTGACCCCATGCCGTCCCGTCGGATCCCGGCCTACGGCGGGTACACCGTGGCGCCCGGATACCCGGACTTCTTCCTCCCGGACGAGGAGGCCCGACGCGAGGCGGTACGTCGGTACTTCGCCGAGGGGACGTCCCCGGAGGCCCGCCGGTCGCTGCTGCGCGCCTGGGGCGTGCGCTGGGTGGTCGACCACGCGCCCGGCGACCGGCGGAGCGAGGGGCTGAGCGAGATCGCCCGGGGACCCGGCGGAGAAGTGCTCTACCGGGTCCTCCCCGTCACCTGAGCGCGCTCGCCACGAGACGCCGGACGCGGCGCGTCCACGGGCGGTCCAGACGTCGAGCCGCTGGTCGCAGCACCCGCGCCGACAGCCCGACGGGCCGCCAGCGCACCTGGAGCCGACCCGGACCGTGTCCCTCCGGCTCCACCACCACGTGGTGCGGCGCGAACCCGCGGCGGTAGCCGATCCGCGCGGCGAGCGCCGGGAACGTCACGGGGGCCAGAAGCGGCCCCGTGTGGCGGCGGCCCTCGTGCCGGATCCTCACAACGGGGTGGCGTACCCCGTCGAAGCCGTGCGGCGGCACCCGGACGGCGGACAGGTCCAGGCGCACCCGGCCCTCGAACACGCCCGGCCGGACCGGCGCGAGCCGGAAGGGGACCGTCGTGCGCCGCCGCCCGGGGGTGATGACCAGGGCCGCTCGCACGGGGCCCACGGGCAGGCGCGACGCCGGGTCGTGGCTGCGGACGGACAATTCCACGGAGGCGCCCTCGGCGGGGTCGATCCCGGTGATCTCGTGACGCAGACCGGCCGAATGGAAGGGCCGGGTGCCCCACTCCAGGTCGGTGAGGTCCAACTCCCGTCGACCGTGGTCGGTTGCGGGGACGCGGTCGCCCCAGTAGGTCCGGCCGTCGTGTGGGTCGCGGGTCACCTGCCGGGGGGCGACCGCGTGGCCCAGGCCCCGGGCGGCGGTCCGGGCGTCGGACAGGCGCTTGTCTCGCACCAGTTGCACCACGACCCGTTCGTCCCGGGGCAGCCGTGCGAAGGCGCCCGGCGCGAGCGTGTCGAGGTACGGGGCGACCAGATCGGCGAAGGACGCCAGCCAATCGTCGTCCCGATAGGGCAGGTCCCCGGCGTACATCCGGAAGTCGTGCTTGAGGAACTTGAAGTCCTTGTCCTCCCGGAGCGCCTCGAACCCCCCGTCGGTCAGGAAGGCGTCGACGAGCCGCTGGACGTGGACCCGGTCGCGGACGTTGTCCAGGCGGTGGCGCTGGTTGGAGATGGAGGCGTCGCCGGCGGACGCGTACGGGGTGACGTACCAGCGGTAGACGGGCTCCGGGACGACGGCGAACCGCTTGGCCAGGCAGTACGCCTGAGCCGAGAACAGTTGGTCCTCGTAGTGGATGTCCTCGGGGAAGCGCAGTCCGTGCCGGTCGAGGAAGGAGCGTGCGTACATCTTGCCGGTGGCCAGGTGTTCGAAGAACATCCGAGGGTCCGCCTGGATCCCGTCCAGGCACCTCCGCTCGGAGACGAGGTGGGGCATCCACACCGAGCGCCTGCCGTTGTCGGTGCGGATTCGTTCCACGGCCCCCATCGCGAAGTCGAGGTCCCGCTCCCGGTGCGCCGCGAGCAGCGACTCCACCGCACGGGCGGGCAGTTCGTCGTCGCTGTCGAGGAAGACCAGGTAGGGGGCGGTGGCGATCTCCAGGGCGCGGTTGCGCGGCGCGCCGCACCCGCCGCTGTTCTCGGGGAGCCGGAGGTAGACGATCCGGGGGTCCTCGGCGGCCAGGCGCCGGGCGACCGCCGGGGTGTCGTCGGTCGAGTGGTCGTCGCTGACGACGATCTCGACGGCGGGGTGCGTCTGGCGGCGGACGGACGCCACCGCGCGAGGCAGGCGGGCGGCGTCGTTGTGCGTGATGACGGTGACGGTGACGTCGGGCGCGCGACGGGGGCTCATCGGGTCGCCTCCTCGGGGGTGGGAGCCGGAGAGCGCTCCTCGGGCGGCAGCACGGGGGGCAGGTCCTCCGCGTCCTGGCCGAGGAAGACGCGACGGACGACGCGTTCGGCGGCGCGCCCGTCGTCGTACTCGCAAAAGCGTCGCCGGAAGGACGCGCGCGCGGTGGTCGACCCTTCGTCGCGCCACGCGTCGGTGGTCAGGATCGCCGTCAGCTCCTCCTGGGTGCGGGACACGGGGCCCGGCGGGCCGGCCGGCAGGTCGAAGTAGACGCCCCGGGTGAGGCGGTAGATCTCCCAGTCGTCGGCGTGGACGACGATGGGGCGGTCGAGGTTGGCGTAGTCGAACATGATCGACGAGTAGTCCGTTACCAGCACGTCCGCCGCGAGGCACAGCTCCTCGACCGGCTCGTAGGGCGAGACGTCCACGATCCGTCCCGAGCGGCGCGCCTCGGCGGGCACGGGGGAGGCGGACTCGTGGAAGTAGTGGCCTCGGACGAGCAGGACCGTGTCCTCGCCGAGGCGTCGGGACAGTTCGGCCAGGTCCAGGCGGGGCGTCCAGCCGGCCTCGTAGTCCCGGTGCGTCGGCGCGTACAGGACGGCCCGGTGTCCCGGCGCGATCCCGAGGCGCTCCCGCGCGGCCCGCACCTCGGCGGCGCCGGCCGTGTAGTACACGTCGTTGCGGGGGTATCCGTGGTCGAGGGAGACCCAGCGGGAGGGATAGGCGCCTCGCCAGGCGCGGGTGGAGTGGCTGTTGGCCGAGACGCTGAAGTCCCACCGGTCGACGCGGTCCAGGAGGGCGGCGAAGTCGGTGCCCCTGGCGGCGGCTGGGTAGGGCATCTGGTCCAGCCCCATCCGCTTGAGCGGGGTCCCGTGGTGGGTCTGGAGGTGGATCGCGTCCGGACGCTTGACCACGGCGTTCGGGAAGTTGACGTTGTTGACCAGGAACCCGGCCCGCCCGAGCGTCTCCCAGTAGCGGCGGGTGCCGGGGACGACGTGGTCGGTGCCGGGGGGCAGCAGTGCGGCGTTGGCGGCGGAGACCACCCACACGGGGTGGACACGCGGGGCCAGTTCCCCGAGCTTGGCGGCCACGGCGGCGGGGTTGCAGGCCACCCCCCGGTCCCAGTAGGCGGAGAACACCGCGAGCTCTCGGTCGACCGGGCCCGCGAGGGACCGGCGGTAGGCCACCTCGTCGAGACGTGACCCGAGGCGCCGGCGACCGGATCGCAGGGCTCCGCGCACCGTTCGGCGGGCGCGGTTGGCGGCCCGCGTCGCGCGATACCCGGTGTACGAGCCGCTCTCCAGCAGCGCCCTGCGCAGTCCCTCCGGTCCGGCCGGACGGGGCGTCCCGGCGGGGCGGTGGCGTACCGCGGCGGCCGACGCCCGCCGGAAGAACTCCCGGGCGACAGGATCGGGCATCCCGGACCGTACGAAGGTGCGCAGCAGGTCGTGGACCATGAGGTCGTAGAGGACGGCCGTGACGGACGGGCGACCCCGGCCCGTCTCCAGCAGGCGTTCGTAGCGGTCGACGCGGCCGAGGTACTCCTCGCGCGAAGGCGACGGCAACTCGGCGGGGCGCGGCCTTCGGTCCTCGTAGCCGCGCAGGGACGTCCAGGCGACCCGGTCGGCCAGCAGCAGCGCCGTGTAGGCCGCGAGGGCTTCGTCGTCGCTGTTCAGGAGTGGTTCCCGGGCGCGCCACAGGGAGGTCCGCAGGAGGCGGTTTCCGAGCAGCGGGGTCACGCGCAGCAGCCGTGGCGCCTCGTCGAGCGTCACGCCCGCCGCGCCGCCGGCGGCGGTGAGCGGGCCGCCGTCCGGGGAGGGCGTCGCCGACGTCCGCCAGGTGCTGCGCACGTGGTCGAAGAGCAGTGCGTCCACCGCTTCGGGCAGCGAGGCGGCGTGCTCGGCGAGGAGTCGGGGGGCGCCCGAGGGCAGCCCGTCGCGGGCCCGGACGAAGTGCAACCAGCGGCCGGCCGCGCGGGCCGCCCCCGCCGCGCGGGCCGCCGCGTCGCCGGTGCCTTCGGGGAGGAGGACCGGGGTCACGTCGGCGGCGTACGGCTCGACGGTCTCCCGGGCCCACGCGCCGACCGCGGCGACGACCACCTCGACGTCGGGCGACGGCCGGGGGGTCAGGGAGTCGAGGAGCCCGGCGAGGTGCCCTCGCGCGTCGGGGCCGTGGACGACGACGGTGAGCGCGGGCGCCGGGCGGTCGCCGGCGGCGGTGTCGGACATCGCGGTGGACTCCTCTGCCTCGTCGCCGGGGCGCGGACGCGGACGGGGTGCCGTGCGGCCATCGTGGCACCGGCCGGAGGGCGGCGGAGACTCTGACTGCGCCTCACGGGGGACGCGGAGCCTCGGCGCGGGGTGCCGGCCCACCGGCGGTGCCGTCACCGACCGGCGAACCGGAGCAGGCGGCGGCGCGCCGCGGCGGCGACCCCCCGGGGTCCCGGTGCCAGCCGCAGGGCCAGGGCTCCGGAGTGCGTGGCGTAGGCCTGGACCAGCAGTACGCCGTGCCGGGCGTCGGGCAGGGCGCGTCGCCGAGGGGTCCGGTGTGTCTCTCGGGCGTGCGCCAGGACCTCTCGGCTCGCCCCGTGTCGGAACAGGACCCGCAGGCGCAGGTCCCAGGTGCCGGTCCCGCGCGTCGCCAACGGCGCCAGGTCCAGGTCCGTCGCTCCGGTCCAGACGGTTCCGTCGGCCTGGGGAGACAGGGGCGTCGCGCCGGCGCCGACCGGGTGCCCGTCTTCGCGGGAGCGCCATTCGATCTCGATCCCCCGCGGCGCGGCGGCGCCGACGCGGTCGTACAGGTCGTGCAGGCGGAGCGACAGGCGTGAGGAACGCGGCCCCAGGCGCACTTCGGCGTCGACGGTCAGGGGGAGGGCGCAGACCGGCCGTGTCAGCAGCCCCTCCAGGGTGACCAGGGGCAGCTCCCGCGACCACACCGGGGTGCCGTCCGGGGCGCGGGCGTAGGGCGGGAGCAGTCTGGCGGGTCGCGCCGCCAGGGCGCGGAGCCGGGGAAGGTCGCGCGGCTCGGGCGAGGCCAGGAGGACCCGGGCGATCAGTCCCCCGGGGGTGCCCGGCGAGCGGTCCCAGTCGGCGGCCTCGTACTCGGCGAGAAAGGCCCGGGTCTGGTCCCACCAGGCGCGCAGTCGGTCCGTCTCCCGGAGGGCGGGCTCCCGGACGTACATGCGCAGTTCGTGGTCGAGGAACTTGGCGCGGGCGGCTCGGGCCAGCTCCGTTCGTCCGGCGTCGCGGAGGACGCGGTGGGCTGTTCGGCACGCGTGGGTGCGTGAGGTCCAGTTGTCCGTCGTCGCTCGGTCCAGGGAGATGGACAGCCGTTTCGCGGAGCGGCGCACGTGCCACACGTAGACGGGGTCCGGCACCAGGGCCAGGCGCGGTCCGGCGGCCAGCACCCGGGCGGTGAAGACGATGTCCTCGTAGCGGAACGGGCCGTCGGGGAAGCGGATGCCGTGCGCACGCAGGAAGTCCGTCCGGTACAGCTTGTTGACGCACACCGTGTCGTGGACGAGCCGGGGTCGGTGGGACGGGTGGGCGATCACCGTGCGAGCCGTGTACAGCTCCGGTTGCCACGGCACCTCCCGTCCGCTCGGCAGCTCCCGGCGGACACAGAGTCCGGCCGCCACTTGGGCGTCTCCCTCGGTGGCGGCGTCCAGCAGGACGCGCGCGGCGTCGGGGCGCAGCACGTCGTCGCTGTCGAGGAACATCACGTAGGGCGCCGTCACCCGGTCCAGCCCGGCGTTGCGCGGGGTGCCGCAGCCGCCGCTGTTGGTGGGCAGCCGGAGCACGGTCAGGCGGGGCTCGCGCGCGGCCAGCCGGTCCAGCGACTCCGGGCTGCCGTCCGAGGAGCCGTCGTCGACGGCGACCACCCGTCCGACGGTCGGTCCCTGGGCCAGGGCGGAGCGCACCGCGTCCGTGACGTGCGCGGCGTCCTGGTGGCCGATGACCACGACGTCGACCGGGGCGCTCGCGGCGGCTGCCCGATGGGTGGGGTCGGGGGGACGCATCACGCCGGATCGTAGGCGGGTGCGGCGCGGGAGGGGCGGTCCGGTACCCGCGTTCGGGTGGTGGCCGGCGCGGGCGGGTGTCGCGTCTACCGGGCGTGGGCGTTTCGGCGTTCGGTGAGCGTCGCGGAGTCCAGGGCGGCGGTGAGTCGGTCGAGGCGGTCTCGCAGGTCTTCCATCTCCGCCGGGTCGCAGCCGGTCGCGGCGGCGATCCGGCGGGGAACCTCGCGGGCCGGCGCCCGCAGCGCCTCGCCGCGTTCCGTGGCGCGCACCCGCACCGACCTCTCGTCGCTCGGGCTGCGCTCCCGGAGTACCAGCCCGGCCGTCTCCAATCGCTTGAGCAGCGGGGAGAGTGTGCCCGAGTCCAGGCGCAGTCGCTCGCCCAGCTCCTTCACGGGAACCTCTCCCCGCTCCCACAGGACCAGCATCACGAGGTACTGCGGGTAGGTGAGGCCGAGTTCCTTCAGCAGGACGCGGTACAGGCCGCCGAAGGCCCGTGAGGCGGCGCCGAGGGAGAAGCAGAGCTGCCGCTCCAGACGGAGCGGGTCGGGTGCGGCCGTGGTCATCGGGTTCTCCTTCGGGTGGTGATCCCAGGGTAGTCGTTGCCCCGCGCGTTGCTCGCGGCCAATTTGATTGCGCACAACTTAATTGTGTGCTCTAATGATCGTCGTCAGGCCGCGCCGGCATCGGTGGCGGCACGATCTTCCCCGGGAGGGCCCCTCTCATGAACGCGCTCTACACCGCCGTCGCCACCGCCACCCACGGACGCGAGGGCCGCGCCGTCTCCTCCGACGGACGGCTCGACGTGTCTCTGGGCATTCCGAAGGAGATGGGCGGCGGCGGCCAGGGCACCAACCCCGAGCAGCTCTTCGCCGCCGGGTACGCCGCGTGCTTCGCCAGTGCGCTCGGCCTGGTCGGCAAGCAGGCGAAGGTCGACGTGAGCGAGGCCGCCGTGACCGCGGAGGTCGGGATAGGCAAGGAAGGCGAGGGTTTCGCTCTCGCCGTCACCCTCCGGGTGGAGCTGCCCGCCGCGGTGGACCGGGCGACGGGGCGCGAACTCGTGGACCAGGCGCACCAGGTGTGCCCGTACTCCAACGCCACCCGCGGCAACATCCCGGTCGAGCTCGTCGTCGAGTGACCGCCGCGCGGGGGCGCCGGCCGGGCGGCCCCGCCCGCCGTCCCCGCCCCCTCACGGGGGAGCCGGCATGCCACCGAGGGCGGGCGCCGGTCGCGCCCGCGGGACCCGGGCGGGCGGCGGAGCCTCCTCTCCCAGGATGAGGGTCCGCACCACCCGCTCGGCGGCGTGACCGTCGTCGAACTCGCAGAAGCGACCGCGGAAGGCCGCGCGGAGGGTCGCCGCCTCCTCGTCCCGCCACCCGCCCGAGGTGAGAACCCGGATCAACTCCCCGTACGAGCGGGTCACACGGCCGGGTGGCTCGGCGGTGACGTCGAAGTAGGCACCCCGGCTCGCCCGGTACGTGTCCCAGTCGTCGGCGTGCACGACGATCGGCCGGTCCAGGACGGCGTAGTCGAACATCAGGGCCGAGTAGTCGGTGATCAGCACGTCGGAGGCGAGCATCACCTCCTCGACGCGCGGCTCGTCCGTGGCATCGACCAGCACGCCCCGACGGGCCAGTTCCGTCAGACCCAGCCCGCGCACCGGCCCCGAGGCCAGAGAGGGATGCAGCCGGACGACCAGGGTGTGGCCCTCGCCCAGGTCCGCGGCCAGGCGGGCGGGGTCGAAGCGGTCCACGTGCCCCGAGCGTCGGTGGTCACGCCGGGTCGGCGCGTACAGCACCACCGTGTGGCCGTCCGGGATGCCGTACCGGGCCCGAAGGGCGGCCCCCGCGTCCGGTCCCGCCCCCACCAGCGCGTCGTTGCGCGGGCTGCCGGTGCGTGCCGAGGCGAAACGACAGGGGTAGGCCCGCTCCCAGACCAGCTCCGCGTACCGGCTCGCGACGAGGCTGAAGTCCCAGCGGTCGGCGCGCCGCAACATGGCCGGCACGTCCAGGCCGTACCGGGCACCGGGCCTGTCCCGCAGGTCGACGCCCATGTACTTCAGCGGGGTGCCCTGATGAGTGTGGATGTGCACGCTGCCGGGGCGCTTGACCTGCGCGCCGGGCCAGTTGACGTTGTTGACGAAGAACGTCGCCCGTTCCACCACTTTGCGGTGGGCCGCGCCGCCGGCCACCACGTACTCGGTGTCCGCCGGCAGGAGCGCCGCCGTCGCCTCGTCGCGCACCACCCACACCCCGCGCAGCCGAGGAGCGATCCGGCCGGCCGCGTGGTGGATCGCCGCCGGGTCGCCCCGCATTCCCCGGTGCGAGAAGGCCGAGTACACGATCAGATCGGGATCCAGGGGGCGGTTCGCCCGCAACGCCGCGCCGGCCCCGCCCCAGCGGTCGGCCGCCGTGCGACGCGCCCGGCGGGCCCGGCGCCCCAACTCCCGCCTCGCCCGACCGGCCTGGTGCCCCACCCGGTACGCGGTGTGGCTCGACTCCGTGAGTCGCGGGCGCGGTGCCTCGACGCCCTCCGGCCGGTGGTCGCGCGCCAGCCGGGCGGTGCGGCGGAAGAACTCGGCCTTGTCGCCGGGCGGCAGGCGGTCGGGTTTGGCCAGCACGTCCCGACAGTGCTCGCGCATCTTGCCGTGCAGGAAGGGCAGCCATCCGGCCAGCTCCGGGCGGTCGGCGACGAACGCGAGGACCCGTTCGTACTGGTCGTGGATGTCGAAGTGCCGGCGGCTGGTGGTGGACAGGATGTTGCCCCGACGACGCTGCCGGTAGTAGAGGCAGACGCGGTCCAGCGCGGCGATCGTCTCGGCGGTCAACAGGACCGGGAAGGTCCACGGCGTGTCCTCGTAGTAGCCGGGAGGGAAGGCGAAGCCCTCCCGTTCCACGAAATCCCGGCGGTAGGCCTTGTTCCACACCACCATCAGCAGGTCGAGGATCTCCGGTCGGTCGGCCGCCGTGAAGGTCCCGGGACCGGCCTCCGTGAGCACCCGGGCCAGGACGTTACGGCGCATGCCGCCCCACCAGTGGGTGCGGGCGTAGTCGAAGACGAGCACGTCGGGGTCGCCGACCTCGTCGAGTCGATCGGCGATCGCGCGCAGGGCCCCCGGCGTGAGGGAGTCGTCGCCGTCCAGGAAGAGCAGGTAGTCGCCCGTGGCGTGAGGCATGCCGGCGTTCCGTGCCCGGCCCAGTCCGACGTTCTGCGGCAGTCGCACGACCCGAACCCGTTCGTCGCGGGCCGCGTACTCGCCCAGGATCTCGCCGCAGCCGTCCGGCGAACGGTCGTCGACCGCGACGACCTCGAAGTCCGTGTGCGACTGCTCGAGAACCGAGTCCAGGCACTCGGCGAGGAACCCCTGCACCCGGTGACAGGGGACGATGACGCTGAAGCGCGGCACTCCGGTCAACTCCTCACGGGAGAGGCGGCGGGGGCGGGGACGCGTTCGGCGAGCGGCACGATGGGCGGGAGCGCCTCCGCGGGCTCGCCGAGGAAGACCCCCCGCACCACCCGCTCGGCCGCCCGACCGTCGTCGAACACGCAGAAGCGCTCACGGAACGCGGACCGCAGGGCCGACGACTCCGGACCCGCCCAGGAGCCGTCCGCGAAGATCCGCGTCAGCTCCCCGGGGGTCCGCGCCACCGGGCCCGGCGGCGATGCCGGCAGATCGAAGTACACGCCTCGGGTCTCCCGGTAGACCTCCCAGTCGTCGGCGAACACCACGATCGGACGGTCCAGGTTGGCGTAGTCGAACATGATCGACGAATAGTCGGTGACCAGGGCGTCGGCGGCCAGGCACACCTGCTCCGCCGAGCGGACCCCGGTGACGTCCACGACACGTCCGCCGCCTCGGCCGCCGCCCCGGTCGTGGAAGTAGTGGGCGCGCAGCAGGACCACCACGTCCTCTCCCGCCGAGGCGGCGAACGCCTCCAGGTCGAGCCCGCCCGTGTCGAAGCCGGCCCGGTGGTCGCGGTGGGTCGGCGCGTAGAGGACGGCCAGGGCGCCGTCCGGCACGCCCAACTCCCGCCGGGCCCGCACCACGTCGTCGGCGGTCGCCGCGAAGTAGACGTCGTTGCGGGGATAGCCGTACTCCAGGGTCTCGTAGGAGCCCGGGAAGGCGCGCTCCCAGACCCGGGTGGAGTGCGGGTTGGAGGACAGGTTGTAGTCCCAGCGGTCCACCCGGCCCAGCAGCCGCGTGAAACTGCCGGTTGCCGCCGCCACCACCGGATACGTCGACTGGTCGACACCCATGGTCTTGAGGGGGGTGCCGTGCTGGGTCTGCAGGTGCACGCTGCCCGGTCGCTTGACCACACCCTCGGCGAAGTTGGCGTTGTTCACCAGGAACTTCGCCCGGGCCAGCACCGCCCAGTACCGTTCGCCGCCGATGATCGCGTGGTCGACGCCCTCCGGGACGGTGTGCGCCTGCCCCTCCTCGACCAGGAACACCCCCCGGATGTGCGGCGCCAGTTCCCGGGCCTTGGCGTGGACGGCCGCGGGATTGCAGGTGTAGCCGCGTCCCCAGTACGCGCAGTACACGGCCAGGTGGGGGTCGAGTGGACGGCGCAGCAGCCACCGGTACCGCAATCGCGAGCGGAGCGCCCTGGCCCGCGCCAGTACCCGAACCGCCCGGGCCAGCGCCCGGTTCGCGGCTCGTGCTGTGCGGAAGGCCGCGTACGATCCCGTCGCCAGCAGACGGAAGCGCGCACCGAGCGCGCCGCCCGGGGGTCGGTACCCCTCCGGTCGGTGCCCGCGATACAGGGCGCCCGCCTCGCGGAGGAATCCGCGGCGGTCTCCCGCCGGCATCCGATGGGCCCGTACCGCCGTCTTGAGGACCAGAGTGAACAACTGCTCGAAGAGCGCGGTGCGGCGGGGCCCGGACAACCGCGCCGTGACCGGATCGCGGAGCACCTCCTCGACGCGGCCCAGCAACGCGGCGGGCTCGACCCCGGACAGCGCCGGCCGGCCGCCGCGGCGCCGGACCCGGTGGCGCACCACCACGTCGTCGAGCACCGCCATCCGGCCGGCGAGCGCCGCTACCCGCGCGCCGAACCCGACGTCGGTGAAGTGCCCGTCGGGGAAGTGCGACCCCGTCTCGACCAGGAAGGCCCGGCGATAGGCGGCGCTCCAGGCCGGGAGGGACACCCCGGTGAACCGGGGGGCGCGCTCCGGGGCGAACGCCCCGCTCGGGGCTCCGGCGAGCACCGGACCGGCGGGGCGGGTGGGTTCTCCGGTCCACCAGGGCTCCCGCTCGTGGCCGAAGTACAGCACGTCCACCGGGCCGGTCGACCGCGCCCTGGTGTCGAGTGCCGCCAGCGCGCCCGGCAGGAGGAGGTCGTCGCCGTCCAGGAACAGGAGGTACGTGCCTCTCGCGACCCGTAGTCCGGCGTCGCGCGCGCCGGCGAGACCGGCCGACGCGGGCGAGTGCACGCCCGCCACCACCCGGGCGTCCCGTTCCGCGTGCGCCGCGATCACGGGGGCCGCCGCGCAGTCGGGCGCGTCGCACACCGGGACGAGTTCGAGATCGGCGAATGACTGGGTCAGGGCCGAGTCCAACGCCTCGGACAGGCGGCCGGCGACCCCGTGCGAGGGAACGATGACACTGAAGTGGGGCATTCTCCTCTTTCCGTCGTCTTGTCGTCGTCCCGCCCGCGCGGGCGTTCGGCCCGGCAACGGCCGACGGAGTGACGTGGTTACGGAGTACGAGGCGTTCGGGGGAACGGGAGCGGCGGGCGGCGGTGACGCCGCCGCGTGCCGTCGGCGGCCCCGGCCCGGTGGGACGAAGGAGCGAGAGCCGTCGTGGAGGCGGCCGGGGTCATCCGGTCGAAGTCGGCGGTCTCGACACGACCTCGCGGGCCGCTCGCTGCAACGCGCTGGCCAGCAGCGCCAGATCGGTGGGGCCGTTGCCCAGCTCCCGGACCGGCCGCCCGGTCGGCGGATCGCCCACGCGCCGCCAGTCCAGGGGAACGACGGTGGGACGCGCCGTCGCCGTCCGCGGGATACGGCCCGTGATCCGGCCCGCCTGGAAAGGCGTGGCGCCCTCACCGCCCCCGGCGCCGATCGACCACCCTCGCCCGGGCGCCGGTTCCTCAGGGCGCGACTCCGGCGTCCGCAGGACGACCCGGAGGGTCGCCGCCCGCGCGGGCTCGCTCGCGGAGCCCGGCCCGTCGGGCGCGGTCGCCACGACCAGGTGGACACCGAGGCGTTCACCCTCGCGCGACACCGCCTCCAGAACCCGGGCCACCGAGCCCGCCGCGGGTCTTCCGGGCGCGCCGAGCGGCGGGGCCACGACGGCGTCCAGGTCGTCGACGACCACCACCAGGCGCGGCGCGGGAGGGGCGCCGGCGTCCGACGGGCGTCGGACCTCCGGCCGGTCCTCGGGGACGGCCTCGGCGTGGGCCCCGAGACCGGGGGACCCGACACCGACGGGCCGCGCGTCCGCGGGGGAGCGGAGTGCCAAGCCGTCCACGGGTCCGGAGAACCCGGGGACGCGAGGCGGGGCGGGGACGCGGTCGGAGTCCCGGGACGCGAGAGTGCCCGTCCCCGGGCTCTCGCGCGTCCCGGCCGGGGGAGTCCGCTCGGCGCCGAGGTCGCGCACGGCCCCCTCGCCGGCCCGCGAGGCCCGCGCGGTGTGCCATCCGACGAAGTCGAGGTCGCCGAACGCCTCGGCGCGCCGCCGCAGTTCCTCGCCGAGGGCTTGGGCGAACTCCCGCATCCGCACCGGGTCGTCGGCCACGAGGTGGGTCACGACGTGGGGGACGTCCGTGCAGACGCCCAGGCCGTCGCCGGGAGGGACGGCGGAGCCGACGCCGCCCCGTCCGTCGACCAGCACCACGGCCAGGCGGTCGGGGCGCTCCGCGGAAGCCAGCGAGGCGACCAGCGCGCGCAGCAGTTCGGTCCGGCCGCTGCCCCGGGGCCCCTCGACCAGCAGGTGCGGGCCGTCGGCGGCCAGGTCGACCGCCACCGGGCCCCGGGGCCCGGCACCCAGCACGGCGCGTGCGCGGCCACCGAGCGCGCCGGGGTCGTCGGCCGCTTGCGCCCAGCGCGCCCTCAACGCCGCCGGAGTGGCCCTGGCCAGGCCCAACTCGTCCAGCAGCCGCGCCGTCCTGGGCAGTGGTGTCGCGGAGGGCCCGCCCCGCCCGTCGCCCGCCGGGTCCGGCCGGAGCGGCGCCAGCGCCCGGGCGAACCGCTCGGCCCACGGCACGGACACCGCGTCGGCGGTGCCGAGCGTGCCGGGGAGGACCGGGCCGGCGGCCTCGACGCGCAGCAACCGCACCGAGGTGGCCACCTCGCCGCTGAGCAGGGCCACCGTCCCGCACTCCGCGAACGCCGGGGACGCGGCGCGGGCCGCCTCGTACGTCTGCGCCACGCCCGAGGACGCGGAGGCCGGTGCGACCTCCACGAGACAGACGACGTGGATTCCCGCCCCGGGTCCCTCGGCGGCCAACCGCGCGACCGCGTCCCGCAGAGCCGCCTCCCCGGGATCTCCGTCGACGACGAGCACGGTGCACGCGCCCGGAGCTTCGCACGGGGCCCCGGGCCCCTGCGGGGGCGAGGCGCGGTCGTCCAGCCGGCGCAGCAGTTCCCCGACCCGCGCCGCGGCCTGATCGGTGTCGAACGCCAGCAATAACCGGCAGTCCTGGCCGCGAGCGGGGCGAGCGTGGGGAAGCCAGCCCAGCCACGACCACTCCGCGACACGGGGGGACGTCGGTCGGGTGCCGTCGGCGGCGACCAGCACGATCTCCATGGTGTCGGGCGGGTGCGCCGCGGCGAGCTGGGCGAGCACCGCCCGCGCCAGCCCGGCGAGCCGGGGGCGGGGCCCGGCGAGTCCGAGGGCCCCGGCCTCGCGCAGCCCGGCGGTCACCGGAACGCCGGGCCGTGTCGCATCGCCCCCTGACGTCACCCGGTCGGCGGTGCCCACGCGGACGGTCAGGGCCTGCGGATGCGCCGGGTCGCGCTCCCAGAGCCGCGGCCCAGGACCGAGCGCGGTCAGCAGCAGGGCGGCCGGGTCCGGCCAGGTGTCCGGGCGCGCGCGGACGCCGACTCGGCCGGACGCCCGCCCCTCGGGAGGCACCGACGCGGACGGGGGCGCCGATGGCTCGCCGCGCCCGCCGGCCAGTCGGCGCGCCCAGGCGGTGAACCCTCCTCGCCGGCGTCCGTCCCGGGGTTCGGCCGCGCCCGTCGAGGGGCCGGCGGGCGCGGGTTCGTCCCGTCCTCGGGGCCGTCCGCCCTCCGCCCGCCCGTCGCTGCCCGAACCGGTCCGCGACACCGTGCCGAGTGCGTGCGCCGTCGGGGCGGTGGGGCGGGTGGCGGCGTCGGGCGGCCCGTCCGCCGCCGCCTCGCCGCCGCCCGCCCGGCGCGCGCCGCCGGTGTCGCCCCCGGTCTCCGGACCGTCGGTGCGACGCAGCAGCCGTACCCGGCCCTGCCCGTCCGGTTCCGTGGGTATCCGCTCGCCCACGCCGCCCGGCGCGACCCGGAGCGTCGACTCGCCGACCCGCAGCAGGGACCCCCACGGGAATCGCACCGGCCGGGTGCCCACCGGGGAGCCGTCCAGGGTGGTGCCGTTGGTCGACCCGAGGTCCGCGACGGAGACCCGGCCGTCGGAGGCGAGGGTCACCGCGCAGTGGAACCGGGACACGTCCGGGTCGTCGAGCGCGATGTCGGCCTCGGCGGAACGGCCCACCCGGACGCGCCCGCCGTGCAGAAGGTGGACGCCACCCGCGTCCGGGCCGCCGACGACGTGGAGCCGGGTGGGGGCGTCCGCGGCCTCGACACCGGGCTCCGGATCGCCGGGCGCGCCCAGGGTCAGCACGGCGCCGTCGATCAGCGGCGGCTCGCCGAGGGCGCAGCGTTCGGCGTCCAGACGGTGGGCGCCGGCGTGGAACGCGAGACCGCCGGACGCCTCGGCGCCGCCCGGGGCCAAGGCCGAGGCCACCGCGGCCAGGGGCGTACCCGCCGGGGCGGTGACCGACACGTCGCGTCGGGTCGTGCGCTCCGGAGCCGACGTGCCGGGCGGGGGCGGCGCGTCCACGATCGTCAACCGGATCTGCACTGCTGTCCTCACCGCCACACGACCATGCCGCCAGTACCCCGGGCATCCTCCCACCTGTCACCGACGACGCGTCGCCGGACCGCCATCGAATGATCTTGATTGGTCGCCTCTGCCCGGAAAATCGCCTGACGGGCCCCGGCTCCGTGATCGTTCGGGAGACGGTTGAGATCCGTCACGTCGGTGTTCGGCAACCAAGCGACCGTCTCGCGCGTCTTCGCCCCGACAGTCCGGCCCCTCGTCTCGCCGTCCGCGAGGGGCCGTGCGGGGCCGTGCCTCCGCGCGGCCCGACGCCGGGTCCTCGGAGAGGGACGGACGGCGCGCGCCTCGGCATTACAGTGGGGCCGAAACGCCCATGGCGACCGGAGTCGACCCGGACAAGCAGCCCACCAACCGACAGGGAGCGCATGACGTGCGGCCGGTAGGCAGCAAGTACCTCCTGGAACAGCCGATCGGACGCGGCGCCACGGGCACCGTCTGGCGAGCCCGTCAGCGAGAGACGGCGGGCGCCGAGGCGGCCGTGCCCGGACAGCCCGGCGAGACGGTGGCGATCAAGGTCCTCAAGGAGGAACTCGCCGGCGACCCGGACATCGTGATGCGCTTCCTGCGCGAGCGGTCCGTGTTGCTCCGCCTGACCCATCCCAACATCGTCCGAGTGCGCGACCTCGTCGTCGAGGGGGACGTGCTGGCCCTGGTCATGGACCTGGTCGACGGCCCGGACCTGCACCGTCACCTCCGCGAGAACGGTCCCTTCACCCCGGTCGCGGCGGCGCTGCTGACCGCGCAGATCGCCGACGCGCTGGCCGCCAGCCACGCCGACGGCGTGGTCCACCGCGACCTCAAGCCGGCCAACGTCCTGCTCCGCCAGGACGACGGCCGGATGTACCCGATGCTCACCGACTTCGGCATCGCCCGGCTGGCCGACTCGCCCGGTCTCACGCGTACCCACGAGTTCGTCGGCACGCCCGCCTACGTGGCGCCGGAGTCCGCCGAGGGCCGACCCCAGACCTCCGCCGTGGACGTCTACGGGGCCGGTGTCCTCCTCTATGAACTGCTCACCGGCCGGCCGCCGTTCTCCGGCGCCACGGCCCTCGAAATGCTGCACCAGCACCTCAGCGCCGAGCCGTCTCGTCCCCCCGGGCTCCCGGACCCGCTGTGGACCGTCGTGGAGCGGTGCCTGCGCAAGAACCCCGGCGAGCGGCCCGGTGCAGAGAACCTCGCCCGGGGGTTGCGCGTCGTCGCCGAGGGCGTCGGCGTGCACGCCGACGCCGCGCGGATCGGCGCGGCGGAGCGGGTGGGGTCGCTGCTCGTGCCCGACCCGGCCCCCGCGCCGGTGCCGGAAGCGCCGGGCGCCGCCGACGCCACGCAGGTCCTGCCGCGCGGCGCGGGCTCCCACGACGCCGCCGCCGCGACCAGTGTGCTGCCGCACACCGGCGGTCCGGCGGGCGCCACCGACCCGACGACGGTCATGCCTCCGGTGCCGCCGATGCCTCCGGGCCCGCCCGGTCCCGCCCCCTCGCCCGTGCCGCCCGGTGAGGGCGCCGACGACCCGCATCCGTGGCAGAACCAGCTGCGCGCCGCCCGCGACCGCAACGAACAGACGCAGGTCCAGTACCTGGACCCGGCCCAGGACCCCTTGCGTCGTCGCCCTCAGCGTCAGGTGACCCGGCCCCAGGGGCCGCCGCCCGGCGACGCCGGCCCGCCCCGACCCCCGCGCGGCTACGGCTACGGGCCGGAGGGCCGGCCGCAGCCGTACGCCGCGCCCCAGCCCCAGCCCCAGGTCCGGCCCGAGCCGCGACCGCAGGCCCCGAGGCGCCGCGCCGAGCCGCCGCCGCGACGCCTGGCCCCCCCGCCCGCACCCGAGCCCCGGCGCGCGGTCCGCGAACCGCGAGAGCCGCGTCCACGCGGCCGCGGGTTCCGGATCCCCGGCCTGGGCTGCCTGAAAGGGTGCCTGGTGACATTGGTCGTCCTGGTCGTGGCCGGATGGCTGATCTGGGAGCTGAGCCCCCTCCAGGGGTGGATCGGCGTCGGCAAGGGCTACTGGGACATGCTCGGCGACTGGGTCGGAGGTATCGCCGACTGGGTCGGTGACCTGGGCGGGACGGACCCCGGTGCCGGTGGCGCCGGGCTCGGCTGACTCGCCGGTCCCGCCTCGCTCGGCCACCGCTTCGCCCCCTTCCCGCCGGTCGCCGTCGACGGCCGTTCCGGGGACTTGTCGACATTGTGCGGGCGAATTCCCCTTCCATGGCGAGCCTCGGCCCCCCGGCGCGTAGTTTGTCGGCCGGGGGCCCTGGTCCGGGGGTTCCGGGGCCTGGCCCCGGGGACGTGGGGCCGCAATACGCGTCGGTAGGAGCAGTCTTGGCACGGAAGATCGGCAGCCGGTACGTCGCCCACCAGATCCTGGGGAGGGGCAGTGCCGGCACGGTGTGGCTCGGCGAGGGGCCGGAGGGTCCGGTCGCGATCAAGATCCTTCGCGAGGATCTGGCGTCCGACCGGGAACTCGTCGGTCGTTTCGCGCAGGAGCGGACCGCCCTGCTGGGATTGGAGCACCCCCGAGTCGTCGCCGTGCGCGACCTCGTCGTGGACGGCGAGGAGCTGGCCCTCGTCATGGACCTGGTGCGCGGCACCGACCTGCGTACACGCCTCGACCGGGAACGCAGGATGGCGCCCGAGGCGGCCGTCGCGATCACGGCCGACGTCGCCGAGGGGCTGGCCGCCGCCCACGCCGCCGGTGTGGTCCACCGCGACGTCAAGCCGGAGAACGTGCTGCTGGACATGGAGGGACCGCTGGGCCCCGGCGGCTCGCACCGCGCCTTGTTGACGGACTTCGGCGTCGCCAAGCTCATCGACACCCCCGGCCGTTCCCGCGCCTCCAGGATCATCGGGACGCCCGACTACCTGGCCCCCGAGATCGTCGAGGGCCTGCCGCCCCGCGCCTCGGTGGACATCTACGCGCTCGCCACCGTCCTGTACGAGCTGCTCGCCGGCTTCACGCCCTTCGGCGGCGGACACCCCGGTGCCGTCCTGCGCCGCCATGTCACCGAGACCGTCGCCCCCCTCCCCGGAGTGCCGGACGAGCTGTGGCGGCTGCTGGTGCAGTGCCTGGCGAAGGCGCCCGCCTCCCGGCTGCGGGCCTCGGAGCTCTCCGTCCGGCTGCGCGAGCTGCTCCCGGCGCTGGCCGGGGCGCCCCCGCTGGACGTCGACGAGCCGGACGGCGAGCCCACCGACGGTCGGCACGCCGCCCCGGAGCCCCGGCAGGGCCCTTCGACGACGGACGGCCCGGCGCGCCGCAGGGGGGCCGTCCCGCTGGTGCCCGGGGCCAGGCCCGCCGACTCCAACCGCGACACCCACACCTCCATGCGGGTGCCCGGCCCCGATGAACTGGCCGGCGGCGCCCGGGGCACCGCACGGGTCCCCAGGGCCAGCGGCGCGCCGCGTCCGGGGTCGGCCCGCAACCGGGCCGCCGTGCGGCGTCGCCGGGCGGTGCTGGGCACCGGGGCGCTCTTCCTGGTCGTGGTGGTCGGCGCCGGTGCCCGGTGGGCGGCTTCCGGTGACGATGCCGACGCGGACCCCGCGCGGGAGACACGGCGGTCGGTCCCGGCCGTGCCCTGACCGGTGGGCCCCGGCCCGCCGCCGGACCCGAGGGAGGCGGGGTCGCCCGTCCGGCGTGGACCGCCCGGCGAAGCCGTTACGCTGGACGCGTGGCAGTCGTCGACGTATCCGAAGAGCTCAAATCCCTCTCCTCGACCATGGAGTCGATCGAGGCCGTCCTGGACCTCGACCGGATGAGGGCAGACATCGCGCTGCTGGAGGAGCAGGCGGCGGCGCCGTCGCTGTGGGACGACCCGGACGCGGCGCAGAAGATCACCAGTCGGCTCTCCCACCTCCAGGCCGAGGTGCGGAAGGCCGAGACGCTGCGCGGCCGGATCGACGATCTCGCCGTGCTGTTCGAGATGGCCGAGGAGGAGGACGACCCCGACACCCGGGCCGAGGTCGAGACGGAGCTGACGGCCGTCCGCAAGGCGCTCGACGAGATGGAGGTGCGCACCCTCCTCAGCGGCGAGTACGACGCCCGGGAGGCGGTCGTCAACATCCGGGCGGAGGCGGGCGGTGTGGACGCCGCCGACTTCGCCGAGCGGCTCCAGCGGATGTACCTGCGCTGGGCGGAGCGGCACGGGTACAAGACCGAGGTCTACGAGACGTCGTACGCGGAGGAGGCCGGCATCAAGTCGACCACCTTCGCCGTGCAGGTCCCCTACGCCTACGGCACGCTCTCGGTCGAGCAGGGAACCCACCGCCTGGTGCGGATCTCCCCCTTCGACAACCAGGGCCGTCGCCAGACGTCCTTCGCCGGAGTGGAGGTGCTGCCGGTCGTCGAGCAGTCCGACCACGTCGAGATCGACGAGTCGGAGCTCCGCGTCGACGTGTACCGCTCCTCCGGGCCCGGGGGACAGGGCGTGAACACCACCGACTCCGCCGTACGGATCACGCACATCCCCACGGGAATCGTGGTCTCCTGTCAGAACGAGCGCTCTCAGATCCAGAACCGCGCCACCGCGATGAACGTCCTCCAGGCCAAGCTGCTGGAACGCCGACGCCAGGAGGAGCAGGCCAAGATGGACGCCCTCAAGGGCGATGGCGGGAATTCGTGGGGCAATCAGATGCGTTCCTACGTGTTGCATCCGTACCAGATGGTGAAGGACCTGCGGACGGAGCACGAAGTCGGCAACCCGGAGGCGGTCTTCAACGGCGAGATCGACGCCTTCCTGGAAGCGGGGATCCGCTGGCGCAAGCAGCGGGAGAAGTAGGACGATCTTCGAAGGCGGCTTTGTCGACAAGGCAACCGCCGCCCGCGGGGCGGCGGTTGCCTTTCTCGTGGGCGTTTTCCGGCCCTGTCGAGTTTCTTGTGCCGTTCTCTTTCCGGCATACGGTTCGCGGCCGAACATCCCGCCCGGAACGACCTTGACGAGACGTCCGAAACTCGAAATGGTGATGCGAGGCGTGCGCACTTCCGGGGCGCAGGTGATCCGGGGTTCGGGTGCCGTACGGCCATCCCCCGTCGATCACGGCTCCGAGCACGCCTGTCTGACGATTCGGCTACTGGGGGTAGCGGTTACATGACGAAGAAGACGCGGATCCGGGTCGCGCGTGTGGCGGCCGGTGCGATGATCGCGGCCGGCGCCTCGCTGACCGCCGCGGGCGCGGCGTCGGCTTTCGAGGGCCTGACGTCGACCGAGGACGAGGGCGCCGTGATCGGCGTGAGTCTCCTGGAGGACGAGGCCTGCGAGATCGGCACCGGACCCGACTGCGACACCGACTCGGCCGGTGGTGATGACGCGACCGGTGGCGATTCCACGGGTGGTGACTCGGCCGGTGGTGACGACGCGACCGGTGGTGACTCCACGGGTGGTGACTCGGCCGGTGGTGACGACGCGACCGGTGGTGACTCCACGGGTGGTGACTCGGCCGGTGGTGACGACGCGACCGGTGGTGACTCGGCCGGTGGTGACGACGCGACCGGTGGTGACTCCACGGGTGGTGACTCGGCCGGTGGTGACGACGCGACCGGTGGTGACTCCACGGGTGGTGACACGGCCGGCGGTGACGACGCGACCGGTGGCGATTCCACGGGTGGTGACTCGGCCGGTGGTGACGACGCGACCGGTGGTGACTCCACGGGTGGTGACACGGCCGGCGGTGACGACGCGACCGACGGTGGGGTGTCGCCCCTCGACGAGACCGCGCCCGCCGGTGGCAACGAGGTCACCACGCAGGAACAGGGTTCCTCGGCTCTGACGGACACCGGCGACGACGCCCCGGCGTCCGCCACCACCGCCCAGGGCAGCGGCGAGGAACTCGCCGAGACCGGTGCGGCGGAGATGACCTTCCTGGTGATCGGCGCCGCCACGATGATCGTCGGCGGTGTCGGCTTCCGCGTCCTGCCGCGCCTGGCGACCGGACGGGGTGCGGCGGCCTGACCCCGGACGCCCGCCTCGCGGCGAGCGTGGGCGGTTCCATGACACGACAGGGAGGCCCGGAGCGATCGGCTCCGGGCCTCCCGGTGTCCGTGAGGGGACCGTCTTGCGAGGTCAGGCCGCCTGGTACGCCAAGAGCGCCAGCGCGGTCACCAGGACCGCCAGCAGAGCGGCCAAGGCGACCGGACCGAGCCCGGACAGAAAGCCCCCCTGCCGCAGCCGCTCACGGCTGGCCCGGCAGACGGGGCAGCGACCCTCGCTCACCGGCGCGGCGCAGTTCGCGCACACCAACCGGTCGTACGTCATCCGCTCGCCCTCCTCGCACCGGTGCGCCCCTCTCGGGCATTCCAACGCTCACGGGTCCGCAGGTGTTCCTTCCCCACTGTGCCGGATCCCCGGCCACTCCGCGCGGTGGGTCCCCGCGCGGAGCGAGGGAACAAACCGCGTACCCTCGCCCAAGCGTGACCGGCGACTGCGAGCGCCCGCCCGTTTCGCGTAAGGTCACGCTCGTCCACCTCCGGCGACCCGTGGTGCATACGTGATCCGATTCGACAGCGTCTCCAAGGTCTACCCCAAGCAGAACCGCCCCGCCCTGCGCGATCTCTCCCTGGAGGTCGACAAGGGGGAGTTCGTGTTCCTCGTGGGTTCCTCCGGTTCCGGGAAGTCCACCTTCCTGCGTCTGGTGCTCCGGGAGGAGCGGGCCAGCCATGGACAGGTCCACGTCCTGGGCAAGGATCTGGCCCGACTGTCCCAGTGGAAGGTGCCCCACCTGCGCCGTCAGTTGGGCACGGTCTTCCAGGACTTCCGGCTGCTGCCGAACAAGACGGTCGCCGAGAACGTCGCCTTCGCCCAGGAAGTGATCGGCAAGTCGCGCGGAGAGATCCGCAAGTCCGTGCCTCAGGTCCTCGACCTGGTCGGACTCGGCGGCAAGGAGACGCGGATGCCCGGGGAGTTGTCCGGTGGCGAACAGCAGCGCGTGGCCATCGCCCGGGCGTTCGTGAACCGCCCCAAGCTGCTCATCGCCGACGAGCCCACGGGCAATCTGGACCCGCAGACCTCCGTCGGGATCATGAAGCTGCTGGACCGGATCAACCGCACGGGCACCACGGTGATCATGGCGACGCACGACCAGAACATCGTCGACCAGATGCGCAAGCGCGTCATCGAGCTGGAGACCGGCCGTCTCGTCCGCGACCAGGTTCGCGGCGTCTACGGCTACCAGCACTGAAGACCGCCGCGGACGCCGCGAAGACGCACGGAAAGGCTTGACCAGACGCCATGCGCGCCCAGTTCGTCCTGTCGGAGATCGGTGTCGGTCTCCGACGCAACCTGACGATGACCTTCGCCGTCATCGTCTCCGTAGCGCTGTCGCTCGCCCTGTTCGGTGGGTCGCTCCTGATGAGCGAACAGGTGAACACGATGAAGGGCTACTGGTACGACAAGATCAACGTCTCGATCTACCTCTGCAACAAGAGCGACGCCGTCTCCGACCCGAACTGCGCCAAGGGGGCCGTCACCGAGGACCAGAAGCAGCGGATCCAGGCCGACCTCAAGGAGATGTCGGTCGTGGACACGGTCACCTTCGAGACGCGGGAGGAGGCCTACCGGCACTACCGGGAGCAGTCCCAGGACTCGCCGCTGGCCAGTTCCCTGACGCCCGATCAGATGCCCGAGTCCTACCGGATCAAGTTGACCGACCCGGAGAAGTACCAGGTCATCGCGAGTGCCTTCGAAGGCAGGGACGGGGTGCAGGCGGTCCAGGACCAACGGGGCATCCTGGACAACCTCTTCGAGTTGCTGGGGGTCATGAACCTCGCCGCCGGGGCGATCATGACGCTGATGCTGGTCGTCGCCCTGTTGCTGATCGTGAACACCGTGCGGGTGTCGGCGTTCAGCCGGCGGCGGGAGACCGGCATCATGCGCCTCGTGGGGGCCTCCGGGTTCTACATCCAGGCGCCCTTCATCGCCGAGGCGGCGGTGGCCGGGTTGATCGGCGGTGTGCTCGCCTGCGGATTCCTGCTCTTCGCCCAGTACTTCGTCATCGACCACGGACTGGCCCTGTCCGAGAAGCTCGCGTTGATCAACTTCGTCGGACTGGACTCCGTCCTCAAGACGCTGCCGCTCATCCTGGCGACCAGTCTCCTGATGCCCGCCCTCGCCGCATTCTTCGCCCTGCGCAAGTACCTGAGGGTCTGAGGGACCGCCCAGGGTCGCTCCCGGGCGGGATGCTCGCGGACCCGGCCGCCCGGGCTTCCGAGGGAGGGACCCCGGCCCCCGCGTGCGGCGCGGCGCGACACCCGGCCGGAGTCGCCGGTCCGAGGGGGCGCCCTCCATTCGCGGCACTACACTCGCCGCCATGTCAGGTCGCGACCTGTTCCGCCCGCCCCGCCACGTCCGTCACGGGGGCTCCCTGACACTGGCGTTCGTCGGTGTCCTCGTGGCCGGAGCCGCCACCGGATCGCCCGTGGAGGCACCGCCCGGAGCATCCTCCGACCGGCCCGGCCACGTCGCCCCCGCCCCGCACCACGCGGAGGTCGCCCGGGCGGCGGCCGAGGCGATGGCCGCCGGCGGCTCCCCGGTGGAGGCCGCCGAGCGGGCCGTCGGCCGCAGCGGCGACCGCTGGGGGGCCGTCTACTCGCGAAGCGAGTACCGGGAGCTGGCCGAGGCTCTCGACGGCCGCTACACCGGTGTCGGGATCGCCGCGCGACGGGTTCGGGGCGGCGCCGTCGAGGTGGCGCGGGTCAGGCCGGATTCGCCGGCGGCCGACGCGGGGATCGTCGCCGGAGACCGGCTGCGCGGTGTGGACGGCCGGTCGGTCGACGGGGTGCCGGTCACCGAGGTCGTCGCCCTCCTGCGCGGCGACTCGGTACGGGATCCAGCGGGCACCGAGGTGTCGATCGAACTGGAGCGCGGCACCCGCGTGTGGACCGAGACGGTGCGCCGGGCGACGGTCACCACGCGCCCGGTGACCACGCGCGATCTCGACGGCGGGGCCACCCTGGTCCGGGTGGCGTCCTTCACCCGGGGCGCGGGCGAACAGGTGCGCGCGGCGGTCCGCGCCGCGCCGGAGGAAGCCGGGATCGTCCTCGACCTGCGCGGGAACTCCGGCGGTCTGGTGGCCGAGGCAGTGGAGACGGCCTCGGTCTTCCTCGACGGCGGGCTGGTCGCCACCTACGACGTCGACGGGTCCGAGCGGGCCCTCCACGCGGAGACGGGCGGCGACACCGCCCGACCGCTGGTCGCCCTCGTCGACGGAGGCACGATGAGCGCGGCCGAACTGCTCGCCGGCGCCCTCCGGGACCGGGGCCGGGCCGTCGTCCTGGGCGCCCGCACCTTCGGCAAGGGCGCGGTGCAGATGCCGAGCACGCTGCCCGACGGCTCCACCGCCGAGCTCACGGTCGGGCACTACCGCACCCCGGCGGGCCACGGGGTGGACGGCGTCGGCCTGACCCCGGATCTGGAGACGGACACCTCCGACGAGGCGACGTTGCGCCGCGCTGAGACGGTGCTCGACGGGCTCGGTCGGGACGACCCGGCGCCCCGGCCCCGCCCGGCGGCCTGATCCGGGAGGGAAACCGCTTTCCCCCGACCCCCCGCCTGGTGCCAAAATGGGCTGCACTATGGCTAAGGAAAAAGGGCGCAAGCTGATCGCGCAGAACAAGAAGGCGCGGCACGACTACGCGATCCTCGACACCTACGAGGCGGGCCTGGTCCTGACCGGGACCGAGGTGAAGTCGCTGCGCCAGGGTCGGGCCTCGCTCGCGGACGGATTCGTCCAGCTGGACGGCCACGAGGCGTGGCTGTACAACGTGCACGTGCCCGAGTACAGCCAGGGCACCTGGACCAACCACACCGCCCGCCGGAAGCGGAAGCTGCTGCTGCACCGCGCGGAGATCGACAAGCTGGAGTCCAAGTCCCAGGAGACCGGGCACACCATCGTCCCGCTCGCCCTGTACTTCAAGGACGGTCGAGCCAAGGTCGAGATCGCGCTGGCGCGAGGGAAGAAGGAGTACGACAAGCGTCAGACCCTGCGGGAGAAGCAGGACCGGCGGGAGGCGGAGCGGGTGATCTCGGCGATCCGGCGCAAGCAGCGGGCCTGACCGGGCGGTGGACGCCGCACGGCGCGCCTCCCGGCCCGGCCGCCGGGAAAAGCGCTGGCACGTGTCGGCGTCGATCACGTACGATGTATCCGTACCGCACACGGTGCGTCGCGGCCCTCCTCGGAGGGTGTGACAAATCAACATGGGGATGATCGGTTTCGACAGCGGCTGTCGAAGCAGGGGAAGCGTGTCGAGGAAGCGGCCATGATCTCGTAAACCACAGGCCGAAAAAAATAATCGCCAACACCAAGCGCGATTCCTCCCAGCAGGCCTTCGCCCTCGCTGCCTGACGGCAGCGCGAGCGGGCCTCCTACACGGGAGTGTCAGCCCGGGCTCGTTCCCGTCCCGGATCCTGGCATCAGCTAGGGAACTCCACCTCTAGACCCGGTCACGGGGTCCAGAGGAACATCCCACAGTGACTGAGCCCGTCGGAGACTTGTCCGCGTGATCTCCGGGGCCGAGAAAATCGCAGCGGACTGCACACGGAGAAGCCCTGGTTCCGCACCGTTGGACGCGGGTTCGATTCCCGCCATCTCCACGACCCGTGTACGAGGGGCTCGGTGGCCAGTGGCCACCGGGCCCCTCGTCTTGTCTGCCCAGGCATCCCCAAGGCCGGGAATTCAGCGTGCTCGCAGGTCCTGCGAGCACATTGAGGGTTCGAAGCGAGAGCACCGGGAGCTCCTCGAGCACAAGCTGTCTTGATCGACCGCCTGTACCAACGAGCTCCGTCGTTCGGCTCGCCGGCATTCCTGGTTCGCCCGCTGAGCCGAACGAAACCGCTACTCGCAAGCGTCCGAACCGGATGCGGGAACCCGTACCTGCCGGGCGACCAACTCGACCGCCCCGCCCGGCGACTCGAACCGGCCCCGGGGATACCGGCCGTACTGCGTAGAGAACTTCACTGCGTAGAGAACTTCGGCAACACGGCGAAGCCCAGTCGCGTCGCGCCGCGCTCGCCGGACACGAGTCCCCGCTCGTCCTTCGACAGTGTCCAGTGCTCGACCGGGGCGTCCGGGTCCAAAGCGGTACGGGCCACGATTGTCGATCGGCCTCTCGGAGCCTCACCCCGCGCGGCTGTACGACCCCGGACTCACCCATACGGGCGACACCTCTGCAAGATCACCGCCGTTCACTGCTCGTGACGCGTTTCCACCGGCACCCCGACGCCTGCCGGCGAAACCCGACTCCGGTCGCTCGGGTGTGCTCGGCGTGCGCTACATTCATCCCCGGGCACGATGTGGTAGTAGGGGCGCTCGTAGACGGTGGGGGTCGTCTCGATCGGCGGATGCCCGGAGTCGAACGCGCACCCGAATCGGTCCCGTGGGGGGAAGCAGGCGCGTGAACGAACGGCAGCAGGACGCTCGGCCCGAGTGGCCATGGCCGACGGGTGGCGCGCGAGCGAACCGCGGGCGGCCGGGACCCGCATCGGACGAGCCCACCGACGTACTTCCACCGATAGCCGCCACCCATCTCATTCCGGCGACCGGCGAGGCGGCGTCCGAGGCCGTACCCAGGCAACCGGGACCGGCCGACCGCGAGGCGTTCCGCCGCGACACCTCCTCCCACGCCCACCCCTCGCCCGACGGCGGGTCGCTCCCGTTCCTGGATGCCCGGGGCGAGGTGCCCGGCGGTTCCGAGGGCGCCGGGGCCCGGACCGAACCCGGAACGGGACACACCCACGACCCGCACGAGGTGACGGTCCAACTCGACGCGGTCCAACTCGGCGACGGCTCGCTTCGCAGGGTCGACGGCGGGCCTCGCAGGGATCCCGCCCACGCCGACAGGCCGGTCTTCGTCGACACCTCGGGTCGGCGAGGTCGACGCGTTCGGCGGCTGGGGCTCGCCGTCGGCGTCGCCTCCGCGGGGTACGCCGTCGTCATGGTGGCGACCCTGCTGTCCGGCAACTCCGCCGCGCCCTGGCTGCCCGTGCCGGCGCGGCCGGGCGAAACGGCCGGACAGGTGGAGACCGACCCTCGGCCTGCGGAATCCCCCGAACCGACGGCCGCGGTCGACGAGGCCGCCCCGCGGACCCCGGCCCCCGGGGACGTCACCGCCTCGCCCGTCACCGGTGCCGAGAGCCCGGCGGCGGCCCCCGGGGTCCCGGCCGGCGTCACCGAACCCCCCACGCGCACGACCGAGACCGGCACCGTTCCCGAGCCGACCACCGCGAGCAGTGGGCCCGCGTCGGAAGGCGTCGTCGTCGCCCCCGATCCCGTCGCCCCGGAACCGGACCCCGAGCCGGACCCGGAGGTCTCGCCCCCGGCCGGCGACGACGGCGTGCCCGAGACCGACGACCCGCCCGCCCCCGCCGACGGTTCCGACGAAGGCGACGGGGACACCGACCCGGAATTGTCCGCCGGAGCCGGCGTGGCGCCCCTGGCCGCCGGACCCGCCCGCGCCGGCGGCGACGCGAACACCGGCACATCCCCCTCCTCGTCCCAGGAGTTCACCTTCTGATGGCACCCCGCAACCGCCGCCACCGGTCCGCGAAGAAGGCCGGTGGCGGCTCTTCGCGGCACCGGCTGCCCCTGCGCCTGCTGCTGCCCCTGCTCGTCCTGGGCGCCCTGATGGCGATGCTCGTGCTGCGCGGCTACGTGCACAGCGAGATCCTGGCCGACCACCGTGTCCGTCCCCCCGTCGCCGCGGACCGGGTCCCCGAGGAGATCCGGCGGGGCGGACCGGTGATCGACTCCCGAGACGGGCGCGCCGAGACCCACAGCGTCCCCGACGGCCGGCTCGTCCTCACCTTCGACGACGGACCGGACCCCGAGTGGAGCCCGAAGGTCCTCGACATCCTGAAGAAGCACGACGCCCACGCCGTCTTCTTCCTCACCGGCACCATGGCCTCCCGCCACCCGGACCTCGTCCGGCGGATGGTCGACGAGGGTCACGAGATCGGGCTCCACACCTTCAACCACCCCGACCTCTCCTTCCAGTCCCACTCCCGCATCGACTGGGAGCTGTCGCAGAACCAGATGGCCATCACCGGCGCGGCCGGCATCCGCACCTCCCTCTTCCGCCCGCCCTACTCGTCGTTCTCCCACGCCATGGACAACGAGTCGTGGCCGGTCACGGAGTACATCGGGACCCGGGGCTACATCACCGTCGTCAACGACACCGACAGCGAGGACTGGCAGCGCCCCGGAGTCGACGAGATCATCCGCCGGGCCACCCCGAAGGACGGCGCCGGAGCCATCGTCCTGATGCACGACTCGGGTGGCGACCGCAGCCAGACGGTCGAGGCGCTCGATCGGTTCATCCCCGAACTGAAGGAGCGGGGCTACGAGTTCCACAACCTCACCGAGGCGTTGGACGCCCCCGGCGCGCACACCCCGGTCACCGGAGCGGAGCTGTGGAAGGCCAAGGTGTGGGTCTTCCTGGTCGGAGCCTCCGAGCACATCACCGACGCCCTCGTGGTGGGGCTCGCGATCATCGGTGTGCTGGTCATCGGACGCTTCCTGCTGATGCTGATTCTCTCCGGCGTACACGCCCGGCGGGTGCGGGCCCGGAACTTCCGCTGGGGCCCGCCGGTCACCGAACCGGTCTCCGTCCTGGTGCCCGCGTACAACGAGGCCAAGTGCATCGAGAACACGGTGCGTTCGTTGGTCGCCGGCGAGCATCCCGTCGAGATCCTCGTCATCGACGACGGATCCACCGACGGCACGGCCCGCATCGTCGAGGCGATGGGGCTGCCCGGAGTCCGGGTGGTCCGACAGCTCAACGCGGGCAAACCGGCCGCCCTCAACCGAGGGCTGGCCAACGCCTCCCACGACATCGTCGTGATGATGGACGGCGACACCGTCTTCGAGCCGAGCACGGTCCGCGAGCTGGTGCAGCCGTTCGGTGACCCGAGCGTCGGAGCCGTCGCCGGCAACGCCAAGGTCGGCAACAAGGACTCCCTGATCGGCGCCTGGCAGCACATCGAGTACGTCATGGGCTTCAACCTCGACCGCCGGATGTACGACGTGCTGGGCTGCATGCCGACCATTCCGGGCGCGGTGGGCGCCTTCCGCCGCTCCGCCCTGGAACGCGTGGGCGGCATGAGCGAGGACACCCTCGCCGAGGACACCGACGTCACGATGGCCCTGCACCGGGACGGTTGGCGGGTGGTCTACGCGGAGAACGCCCGCGCGTGGACCGAGGCACCGGAGACCGTCCAGCAG
Source organism: Streptomyces sp. HSG2 (assembly GCF_016598575.1). NCBI lineage: Bacteria > Bacillati > Actinomycetota > Actinomycetes > Kitasatosporales > Streptomycetaceae > Streptomyces > Streptomyces sp. HSG2. Next base: position 1,796,849 of record NZ_CP066801.1, on the reverse strand, counting down.
CTGTGGTCGCAGCGCTACCGCTGGTCGTACGGCACGATGCAGGCCATCTGGAAGCATCGCGGGGCCGTCGTCGAGCGGGGCCCCTCGGGCCGCTTCGGCCGGGTCGGCCTGCCGTTCGTGTCGCTCTTCATGGTCGTGGCCCCCCTGCTCGCCCCCCTGATCGACATCTTCCTGCTGTACGGGCTGCTCTTCGGGCCGACGGAGAAGACGATCCTGGCGTGGCTGGGCGTCCTCGCGATCCAGGCGGTCTGCGCCGCGTACGCCTTCCGGTTGGACAAGGAACGCATGACCCATCTGATCTCGCTGCCCCTCCAGCAGGTCCTGTACCGCCAGTTGATGTACGTCGTGCTGTTGCAGTCCTGGATCACCGCCCTGACCGGCGGTCGGCTGCGCTGGCAGAAGCTGCGTCGCACCGGCGTCGTCGGGGCGCCCGGCGGCTCGGCGTCCCGGGGGCGCGCGGACGCCGAGGACCGGAGGCCGGTCGGATGAACGGCGGACAGCCGAGCGGCACGGGCACCACCCACGGGGCGTTCGCGGATCGGGCCCCGCGTCCCGCCGACGCCGACCCGACACCCGATCCGTCGCCCCCGGCGGGGTCGGGGACCGCGCCCGCGAGGCCCGGCCGTGACCGCTACCTGGACCTGCTCCGCTCGCTCGCCCTGGTCCGGGTGGTCGTGTACCACCTCTTCGGCTGGGCCTGGCTGACCGTGCTGTTCCCGTCCATGGGCGTGATGTTCGCGCTGGCCGGGTCCCTCATGGCCCGCTCGCTGGCCGGCCGGCCGGCGCCCGGTGTGATCAAGAGCCGGATTCGCCGTCTGCTGCCCCCCATGTGGGCCCTGAACGCGCTCGTCCTCACGCTGCTGTTCGCCGGCGGCTGGAACCCGGCGCGAGACCCGGCGGTCGGCGACTCCTGGGGCCTGCTGAGCCTGGCCAACTACCTGGTCCCGATCGGCGCGCCGCCGTTCCCCTGGCACATCGGCTCCCCGTCGGGCCTGCTGGAGGACACCTGGGCGGTGCAGGCGGCGGGGCCGCTCTGGTACCTGCGCGCCTACCTGTGGTTCGTGGTCGCCTCCCCCCTGCTGCTGTGGGCCTTTCGACGGGCGCCCTGGCCGACGCTGTTCGCCCCGCTGGGTCTCACCGCGATCGTCGGCACCGGCCTGGTTTCCATCCCGGGGGAGACCGGCAACGCGGTCACCGACTTCGCCGTCTACGGCGGTTGTTGGGTGCTGGGCTTCGCCCACCAGGAAGGGCTGTTGCGTCGGGTCCCGCGCTACGTGTCCGTCTCCGGCGCTTCCCTGATCATGGCCTTCGGTCTCTGGTGGGCGTCGGACCACCTGGGGCCCGACGGCTGGGACCTGAACGACATCCCTCTCGCGCAGGCCACCTGGTCCTTCGGCTTCGTGGTGATCCTCCTGCGGTACTCCCCGTCATGGCGGGAACTGCCGGGCCGGCTGCGGAGGTGGGACGGCCTGGTCACCCTGTCCAACAACCGCGCGGTCACCGTCTATCTGTGGCACAACCCTCTCATCATGGCCACCGTTCCGATCATCGACCTGGCCTACCGGCTGCCCGTCATGACGGACCCTCAGGCCGTCGCGGCCCTGGACGGCACCTACCAGCTGTGGATGTTCTGCCTGGTGTGGCCGTTGATCGGGCTGGCGATCCTCGCGATCGGGTGGGTCGAGGACCTGGCCGCCGGGCGTGCCCCGCGGCTCTGGCCGGACGGAAGGCGGCGCGGGCGTGGCCGGAGTCGGGGCCGAGGCGGACGCCGGACTGCGGGGGGCGGTCGAGGCCGGGGGGCCGAATCGGCGCGGTCCGCCGCGAGCGGACCGGGGGTGTCCACGAGGTCGAGCGACCGCTAGGGTCCGTGTCCGGGGCATGGCGGGCCCGTGGAAGCCCGCTTGCCCGCGGGCGGCCCCGCGCCGTCCGGCCGGCGCTCTCGGCCGCGCCCCGAGCGGACCTCCGGGCCGGGGTGCCGCGACACCAGCCCGAGCGCCCTCAGGGAGGCGAACGCCGATGTCCGTCGTCGACGCGTGGATGCAGCACCCGACTCTCCGCCACTCCGACCACGAGATGTTCGATTCCCTGCGTCGGTGGACGGGTTCGGAGCGACCGACCGAACCCTTGCCGGTAGAGGTCACCGTGGCCGCCATGGCGGAGGCCGGCGTCGAGGTGGGCCTGTCGGCCGCCTGGTACGGCCCTGGGGGACCCTTGATCGACAACGACGAGGTGGCCGACTTCGTCGCCAGGTCCGGAGGCCGGCTGCGCGGTGTGGCCGGGGTGGACCTCACCCGACCGGTGCGGGCGGTAAGGGAGTTGCGCCGAGCCGTGACGGAACTCGACTTCGTGGCACTGCGGATCGTCCCCTGGTTGTGGCAACTGCCGCCCACCGACCGGTTGTACTACCCGCTCTACACCGCTTGCGTCGAACTGGGCGTACCCTTCTGCACCCAGGTCGGGCACACCGGCCCGATGCGCCCCTCGGAGACCGGCCGCCCCATCCCCTACATCGACCAGGTCGCTTTGGACTTCCCCGAACTGGCCATCGTGTGCGGCCACATCGGGTACCCGTGGACCGCCGAAATGATCGCGGTGGCGGACAAGCACCCCAACGTGCACATCGACACCAGCGCCTACACCGTCCGGCGCTACCCCCGCGAACTGGTCGAGTACCTGCGCGGCCGAGGTCGTCGAAAGGTCCTCTTCGGCACCAACTACCCGATGATCACGCCGAGTCGGGCGCTGGAGCACCTCGACGAACTGGGCCTGGACGAGGAGACGACCGAGCTGTTCCTGTCGGGCAACGCCCGTCGGGTCTTCGGACTCTGACGGACCCCGGCGCGGGGCCGACCGTCGTCCTCTCACCGGAGGGCCCGGCGAGGTGAGAGCGACGTTCCCTCACGGTCATCGGTGGCCACGGCACCGAAACGCGGCGTCCCTAGGGTCGGTTCCCGGCCGTGTTCGAGCCTGGAGCCCGTGGAGGCGTGATGACAGCCCCGACCACCCTGCCGAGTGCCGCCCCCGCGCCCCCAGGCCGGGGAGGCCGATGGATCGAGGAATGGCACCCGGAGGACGAGGAGTTCTGGAGGGCTCGGGGCGCCCGAGTCGCCCGACGCAACCTGGTCTGCTCGGTCCTCTCCGAGCACATCGGCTTCTCGGTGTGGAGCATGTACGCGGTGCTGGCACTCTTCATGGGGCCGGAGTACGGAGTGGACGCGGCGGGCAAGTTCTTCCTCGTCGCCGTCGCCTCCCTGGTCGGCGCGGTCCTGCGGGTGCCCTACGGCCTGGCGGTCGCCCGCTTCGGCGGCCGGAACTGGACGGTGTTCAGCGCGGGACTGCTGCTGCTTCCCACCGCCGCCCTGCTGGTCGTCATGGAGCCCGGCACACCGTACGCGGTCCTTATGGCCGTGGCCGTGCTGACCGGTGTCGGCGGGGCCAACTTCGCGTCCTCCATGACCAACGTCAACGCCTTCTATCCCCAGCGACTCAAGGGCTGGGCCCTGGGGGTGAACGCCGGCGGCGGCAACATCGGCGTCGCGGTCGTGCAGGTGCTGGGCCTGGTGGTGATCGGGACCGTGGGCGCCGACCATCCGCGGGTGCTCCCGGCCCTGTACCTGCCGCTGATCGTGGTGGCGACCGTGTGGAGCGCCCGTCGCATGGACAACCTCGCCCCGGTCCGCAACGACACCGGCGCCGCCCGCGAGGCCCTGCGCGAGCCGCACACCTGGATCATGTCCCTCCTCTACGTCGGCACCTTCGGCTCGTTCATCGGATACGGGTTCGCCTTCGGCCTCGTGCTGCAGAACCAGTTCGGGCGCACCCCGCTCCAGGCCGCGTCGCTGACCTTCGTCGGCCCGCTGCTGGGCTCGCTGATCCGACCCCTGGGCGGAGCGCTCGCCGACCGGCTGGGCGGGGCCCGGGTCACCCTGGTCACGTTCGGGCTGATGGGCGGCGCGGCGGGGGTGGTGGTCGTCGCCTCCGTGCGCCAGTCCCTGCCTCTGTTCATCAGCGCCTTCGTGGCGCTGTTCGTCCTCACCGGAGTCGGAAACGGGTCGACGTACAAGATGATCCCCGGCATCTTCCGCGCCCGTGCGGCCGAGCGGGGCCTGAGCGGGGAAGCCGCCGCCGAGCGTGCACGCCGGCTATCCGGAGCCGCCATGGCACTGATCGGGGCGGTAGGCGCGCTGGGCGGACTCGGCATCAACCTGGCGCTGCGCCAGTCCTTCCTCACCGTGGGCAGCGCCACCGGCGCGTTCGTCGCCTTCCTGGGCTACTACGCCCTGTGCTCCTTGGTGACCTGGGCGGTGTACCTTCGTCCGCGCCCCGGCCGAGCCGCCTCCCACACCGCCCCCGGTCCGTCGCCCGAACCCGATCCGGCGGGACGGCGGGCCGGTGGGTAACGGCACCGACATCCCGACGAACCCGTCCCGTCACGGGCCGCCGGCAGGCTGGCCCGGCGGCTGGCGGGACGGCGCGCCACCGTGTGCCACACGGGCGAGGAGCGACCGGATCGAGGCGAGAGAGCCGGCATGGAAGAACGAGGAACGCGGGCGGGACCGGGGCCACTGGCCGGGTTCACGGTGGGGGTGACGGCCGCTCGACGCGCCGACGAGTTGACGGCGCTCCTCCGACGCCAGGGGGCGGCCGTCGTCCGCGGGCCCGCGCTGCGGATCGTGCCGCTCGCCGACGACGGCGAACTGCTCGCCGCGACGAGAGGGATCGTCGATCGGCGGCCCGACGTGGTGGTGGCCACCACCGCCATCGGCTTCCGCGGCTGGGTGGAGGCCGCCGACGGCTGGGGACTCGGCGAATCGCTCCGGGAGAGGCTGGGAGACGCGGAGTTGCTGGCCCGAGGCCCGAAGGTGAGGGGAGCGGTGCGGGCCGCAGGGCTCGCCGAGGAGTGGTCGCCGACCTCCGAGTCCCTGGCCGAGGTCCTGGACCGATTGCTGGCGCGGGGCGTCGCCGGGCGGCGGATCGCCGTGCAGCTCCACGGAGAGCCGCTGCCCGGCTTCGTCCGGGCGTTGCGGGAGGGCGGGGCCGAGGTCGTCGGCGTCCCCGTCTACCGCTGGTCGCCCCCCGAGGACACCGGCCCGGTCGACCGGCTGCTGGACGCGGCCGTCTCACGAGGCCTGGACGCGCTGACCTTCACCAGCGCGCCCGCCGCGGCCTCCCTGCTGGCCCGGGCGGAGCGCCGGGGTCTGCTGCCCGACCTGCTGGGCGCGCTCGGAGGTGACCTGCTCGCGGCCTGCGTGGGCCCGGTGACCGCGCTGCCGCTGCGGGAGCGCGGCGTCGACACCGTCCGGCCCGAGCGGTTCCGACTCGGCCCGCTCGTCCGGCTGCTCTGCGCGGAACTCCCCGCCAGGGCGCGCCCGCTGACGGTCGCGGGCCGGCGGGTGGAGGTCCGGGGGCACGCGGTGTTGGTGGACGGTGTGCTCCGGCCCGTGCCACCCGCCGGGATGGCGCTGTTGCGCGCGCTCGTGCGCCGGCCGGGTCGGGTGGTGGCACGCGCGGACCTGTTGCGTGAGCTGCCGGGCGCGGGTCGGGACGAGCACGCGGTGGAGACGGCGGTGGCCCGGCTGCGTGCCGCTCTCGGGGCGCCCGAGGTGATCCGCACCGTGGTGAAGCGTGGCTACCGCCTGGATCTGGACCCGGTGGCCGGGAGTCGGGACGACGTCGCGCGGACCCCGCCCGGCGGGTGACACCCGGGCTGTCGGGGCGGGCGGGGGAAGGAGCGGCGGGAGCCGCCGAGCCGCCGGACGGGAGAAACCGAGGACACGACGCCCGGAGAGGGGCGGGCGCGCGGGTCGTCCGTTCCGCGTCGTCGACTCCCCGCCCGCCGGGGGACGTCCGTCCGATCCAAGGGGTTCCCGCGTCCCCGGGCACCGGGCACTGTGGGGGGAGAGGGCTCCTTCCTCCCATGAATCCTCCTCGCCCCACAGGGGCCCAAGGCGGTGACAGGCAGATGGCACCGGGCTCGGTAGTCTCCGCGGACGCGTCGCGCTTGGACACCGGCCGCGTCTGCCTGGACCTGATGGCCACCGCGCATCCGAGGGAGCGCCTCCGCTCGGCGAGGGCGCTGCGTGCCTGGATCATCGGACGCGGCCTGGTGCCCGCCGGGACCGACCTGAGCCACGTGGACGCCTCCTGGCCGGCCGCCTTCCGTGAACTGCGCGCACACACCGCGCGGCTGCTCGTGACCCGCCCGGCTCCCGACCCGGCGTACGACCGGGCGCTCGCCCATGTCAACGCCCTGGCTCGGGCCAACCCCCCGGTGCTGCGCGCGGTCCCCGGAGGAGAGGGCGCACTGATCCGGGAGTCGGGCGAGACGCCGGGTCTCGCCGCGATGTTGGCGGTGCCGGCGCGCGACGCGGTGGACCTGTTCACCGACCCCGCCGCGCGGGCCGCTCTGCGCCGGTGTCAGGGCGTCGGTTGCCGGATCGTCTATCTCGACACCTCCCGGGGGCGGCGCCGTCGCTGGTGCCGCAGCGAGACCTGCGGCAACCGCGAACGCGTCGCCCGACACCGGCGACGCTCCGCCGGTGGCACCGGCGACCGCGGCGAAGCGGACCTCGGGGCGGCGACGTCGGACCGGAGCGTGTGACGTCGGCTACACCCACCTGGGCGACGGCCTTCCCGCGAGGGTGGCCCATGCCCCGTCGACCACCCGGAAAAACACGGGACTTGGCGGAAATCCGGGGAGACATGTGACCCCATGTCCCGCTTGTCGCCGCGCTCGCGGAAAACTCGCGACTCCCTTTGAACAGCTCCCGCCCCGGGTCCGTACCGGATGGGCGAGCGACCGACTCGGGGGAACCCCCGGACATCGGAGGTGGGCGTGCGCAAGGATTCCGTCGTGGCCAAGGAAAGTGGAACGAGGGCCCGACATCGCATGTCCTCACAGCCCTCGGAACCGGACGAGGAGTTGATGCGTGCGCTGTACCGGGAACACGCCGGCCCATTGCTGGCCTACGTGCTGCGGCTGGTCGCGGGGGACCGTCAGCGCGCAGAGGACGTGGTGCAGGAAACGCTCATCCGTGCCTGGAAGAACGCCGGTCAGCTCAATCGGGCGACCGGTTCGGTACGCCCCTGGCTGGTGACGGTCGCCCGGCGCATCGTCATCGACGGCCACCGCAGCCGGCAGGCCCGGCCGCAGGAGGTCGATCCGTCGCCGCTGGAGGTCATCCCCGCGGAGGACGAGATAGACAAGGCGCTGTGGCTGATGACGCTGTCTGACGCGCTCGACGACCTGACTCCGGCTCACCGGGAGGTCCTCGTCGAGACATATTTCAAAGGGCGTACCGTCAAAGAGGCGGCGCAAACACTGGGCATACCCAGCGGAACGGTCCGCTCACGGGTGTTCTACGCCTTGCGTTCGATGAAGCTGGCACTGGAGGAGCGGGGGGTGACGGCCTGATGGGCGAGCACGGGGGACTTCCTGGATTCGGTGCGGGCGGCATGGGTAACTCTGGTCCCATGGGCCCCATACAGGGATCGACAGTTCCGAACGAACACGAGACGGTCGGCGCCTACGCGTTGGGAATTCTCGACGACGTCGAGGCGTCCGCCTTCGAGACGCATCTCGCCGGCTGCGAATGGTGCGCTCAGCAGTTGGACGAGTTGGCCGGCATGGAACCGATGCTGGCCGCCCTCGCCGACCTCCCCGGTTCCGGTACACCGGCCGTCGGCGAGTCGCTGTCGGCCCGACCCGGCCCCCGACTCGCGGAGAAGCTGGTCGACGAGGTCGCCGAGCGTCGGGCCCGCAAGCGGCGCCGCAACCTCTACCTGGTCGGCACGGCCGCCGCGCTGATCATCGGGGGCCCGTTCGCCGCGGTGGCGACGACCGGCGGCGCAGCCGACGGCGAGGTCGTCAACCGGCCGACCTCCGCCGCGCCGGAGGCCGCACCGGCCGCCTCCGCCTTCGCCGCGCTCCCCGACCGCTTCAGCGCGACCGACCCCGAGACCGAGGTCACCGCGACCGTGGCGGTGGAGGAGAAGGACTGGGGCACCCACATGGTGCTGGAGCTGAAGAACGTCAAGGGGCCGGAGAAGTGCACCCTGATCGTCGTCGGTGACGACGGCGAGCGGGAGGCGGTGACGAACTGGTCGGTCCCCGAGTGGGGCTACGGCATCCCGGGGGCGGCGGAGGGGCGTGGCGCGGAGCCGCTCTACGTCCACGGCGGATCCGCGTTCGCGCCGGACCGGATCGACCACTTCGAGGTGGTCGACGGAGACGGGGACGTCTTCGTGGAGGTCGACGCGTGAGACCCTCCCCGGCCTCCGGGCCGGGGATTCCCGCCCGCTCCCGCCGGATGGGTCGGTGCCTCGGGCGGGTTCCCGCTTCGCCGCGCGGTGCGGGCACGGGTGCCCGTCCCACCCGCGCTCGGCAGGCCGACACCGCCGGTCCGGCGCTTCACCACCGGGCCGAGGTCCGGTGCGCCGCGAACAGGACTCGGTGGCGGGGCCGTGGCCTCGCGCGCCCCTTTCGCGTACGGTTGACGGCTGCCCAGCACGTCAGAAGGGGGCCCGGGTGGCCGCGCAGGCGCAACACGACTCGGCGGCGGAGCCGGTCCAGGACTCCGTACGCGACCGAGAGATCCGCGGGGAACAGGAGCACCTGGACCGGGTCTATCGTCGCCTGGAAGAGAAGATCCACGAGGCCGAGTTCCTGATGGACGACGCGGCCCGGCGCGGGCAGGTCGGAACGCCCGGGGCGCTGGCCGAGCGGGACGCCCAGGTCTTCCGGGCCGGCGTCCACCTCCATCGGTTGAACAGCGAGTTCGAGGACTTCCTCTTCGGCCGGGTCGACCTCCTGGAAGGCGCGGACGGTGCCAAGGGCCCCGACGGCGCCTACACGGCTGTCGAGCCCGCGCCGGGGGTGGTGCGATCGGACGGCACGGCCGACATCGCCGAGACCCTTCACATCGGTCGGATCGGCGTCCTCGACGCCGAGTACGCGCCACTGGTCATCGACTGGCGGGCGCCGGCAGCCGCCCCCTTCTACCGGTCGACCCCGGTCGACCCCGGCCGCGTCGTCCGGCGCCGGGTGATCCGCTCCAGGGGCCGGCGGGTGCTCGGCGTCGAGGACGATCTGATGCGCCCGGAGCTGACGGCCCTGCTCGACGGCCGGGAGCTTCCCGTCGTCGGGGACGGCGCGCTGATGGCCGCCCTCGGCCGGGCCCGTTCGCACAGCATGCGGGACATCGTCGCCTCCATCCAGGCCGAGCAGGACCTGGTGATCCGTGCCCCGGCGGCCTCGGTGACCCAGGTGGAGGGCGGCCCGGGCACCGGCAAGACCGCGGTCGCCCTGCACCGCGCCGCCTACCTGCTCTACCAGGATCGGCGCCGCTACGCCGGGGGCATCCTGATCGTCTCCCCGACGCCTTTGCTGGTCGCCTACACCGAGGGCGTGCTGCCGTCGCTCGGCGAGGAGGGACAGGTCGCCATCCGTGCCCTGGGGTCGCTGGTGGACGGTACCGAGGCCACGCTCCACGACACACCCGCCACGGCCCGCGCCAAGGGCTCCGCCCGGATGTCCAAGGTCCTGCGCCGGGCCGCCCGGGGCACTCTGGAGCTGAACGACGCGTCGGCGTCGTTGCGCGTGGTCGCCTTCGGTCGACGGCTGGAGCTGGGGAGCGAGGAGCTGGCGGAGATCCGTCGCGCCGCTCTCGGCGGCACGGCACCGGTCAACCTCCTGCGCCCCCGGGCCCGACGGTTGCTGCTGGACGCCCTGTGGGCCCGCTCGGGTGCCGAGGCGAGGCACACCGATCCCGCGTTCGCCGCCGAACTGCGCGCCTCCTTCGACGAGGACGTGGTCGAGGAGGACTCCTTCGTCGCCTTTCTCGACGCCTGGTGGCCCGAGCTGACGCCCGCGGGAGTCCTGGCGGCCATGGCCGACGAGCGGCGCCTGGCCCGCTGGGCCCGCCGGGTGCTGACGCCCGGCGAGGCCCGGCGGGTCGCCCGCTCCCTGGCCCGCGACGGCCACTCGGTCCACGACGTCGCCCTCCTGGACGAGCTGCACTCGCTCCTCGGTGCTCCGGCCCGCCCCCGACGCCGGCGGGAGTCCGAGGAACAGGAAGAACTCACCGGGGTGCGGGAACTGATGCCGAGGACCGAGGAGACCGGCCGGGAGCGGGCCGAGCGCCTTGCCCGGGAGCGGACCGAGTACGCGCACGTCATCGTCGACGAGGCACAGGACCTGACGCCGATGCAGTGGCGGATGGTGGGCCGCCGAGGCCGACACGCCACCTGGACGGTGGTCGGGGACCCGGCCCAGTCCTCCTGGTCCGACCCGGAGGAGGCGTCCCTGGCGCGCGACGAGGCCCTGGGGACCCGCCCCCGCCGCCTCTTCCGACTGACGGTGAACTACCGCAATCCGGCGGAGATCGCCGAGCTGGCCTCCCGGGTGCTCGCCCTGGCCATGCCCGGCTCCGAGCCCCCCTCGGCGGTGCGTTCCACCGGCGTCGCGCCGAGGTTCGTCGCCGTCGAAAACTCGCTCGGCGGCACGGTCCGCGCCGAGGCGGAGCGCCTGCTCGGCCTGGTCGAGGGGACCGTCGGCGTCGTGGTCGCCATGGACCGCAGACGGGAGGCCGGCACGTGGCTCGCGGGGGCGGGCGACCGGGTGGTGGCCCTCGGCAGCCTGGAGGCGAAGGGACTGGAGTACGACGCCACGGTCGTCGTCTCGCCGGCCGAGATCGCGGACGAGTCCCCGGCCGGCCTGCGTGTGCTCTACGTCGCCCTGACCCGGGCCACCCAGCGGCTGACGGTCGTGTCCGGCGCACGGGACGATCCCGACCGCGCGGGGGTGCCGGACCTGCTGCGCGACTGACGGGGCGATGAAGAGGCCCGCGCCGGGGTGCTCGGCGCGGGCCTCTGGGCGCTCACGCGCCGGGATTCCAGCGGCACCGACCCGCCATGCTCGCCTCGCGGCAAGTGGTCGCTCGAAGCGACGAAGGTTGGGCCCGGGGGCTTGGATCGAGCCGGTGCCGCCTCCACGGTAACAAACCGACGGCCGGTGTCCAGGCCCGCTGGGCGAGCCGCCTCGGTGCCCCGCCGTCGGGGCACCACGCGGGGGAGGAGTGCGTGTTCTCGCGGGGCGGGCACCCGGTGTTTCCCGGCCCCCGCGCCTCCGAAACGTGCGCAACATCACGCGACTACCGTGTACTCGTCGGTAGGTGCGACGATCGGACGGCACAACAAGCTCTACGGTGGATAGAAGAGGAAGTCGGTCATGGCAACGGCGCCCAGCGTCTCCTACTCGATGACGGTCCGGCTGGAGGTGCCAGCGAGCGGGACCGCCGTCTCGCAGCTCACCAACGTCGTGGAGTCCTCCGGCGGCTCGGTGACGGGCCTCGACGTCACCGCTTCCGGCCACGAGAAGCTCCGCATCGACGTCACGGTGGCCGCCAGCTCCACCACCCACGCCGACGAGATCGTCGAGAAGCTGCGCGGCATCGAAGGAGTCAGCCTCGGCAAGGTCTCCGACCGCACCTTCCTCATGCACCTGGGCGGCAAGATCGAGATGGCGTCCAAGCACCCGATCCGCAACCGCGACGACCTCTCGATGGTCTACACGCCGGGCGTGGCCCGCGTCTGCATGGCCATCGCGGAGAACCCCGAGGACGCCCGCAGGCTCACCGTCAAGCGGAACGCCGTCGCCGTGGTCACCGACGGCTCCGCGGTCCTCGGCCTGGGCAACATCGGCCCGCAGGCCGCCCTTCCCGTCATGGAGGGCAAGGCGGCCCTGTTCAAGCGGTTCGCCGGCATCGACGCCTGGCCGATCTGCCTCGACACCCAGGACACGGACGCGATCGTCGAGATCGTCAAGGCCATCGCGCCGGGCTTCGCCGGGATCAACCTGGAGGACATCTCCGCTCCGCGCTGCTTCGAGATCGAGGCCCGGCTGCGCGAGGCGCTGGACATCCCCGTCTTCCACGACGACCAGCACGGCACCGCGATCGTCGTCCTCGCGGCCCTCACCAACGCCCTGCGCGTGGTCGGCAAGGGCATCGAGGGGGTCCGCGTGGTGATGTCCGGGGCCGGCGCCGCCGGCACCGCCATCCTCCGACTGTTGGTCGCCGCCGGGGTGAAGAACGCCGTCGTCGCCGACATCCACGGCGTGGTGCACGCCGGTCGCGCCGACCTGGTGGACGCGGCCCCGGGCTCGGCGCTCCGCTGGATCGCCGACAACACCAACCCCGAGGGCCTCACCGGCACCCTCAAGGAGGCGGTGCGCGGTGCCGACGTCTTCATCGGCGTCTCGGCCCCCAACGTCCTCGACGGCGACGACGTGGCGGCCATGGCCGACGGAGCCGTCGTCTTCGCGCTCGCCAACCCCGACCCCGAGATCGACCCGGCCGTCGCCCGCCGGACGGCGGCGGTCGTCGCCACCGGGCGCTCCGACTTCCCCAACCAGATCAACAACGTGTTGGTCTTCCCGGGTGTCTTCCGGGGCCTGCTGGACGCCCAGTCCCACACCGTCACCACGGAGATGATGCTGGCCGCCGCACAGGCCCTGGCCGACGTGGTCACCGAGGACGAGCTGAACCCGAACTACATCGTCCCGAGCGTCTTCAACGACAAGGTCGCCGGAGCCGTCGCGGGCGCGGTGCGGGACGCGGCCAAGGAGGCCGTGGCCGGGACCTGACCCGACCCGGCCCTCCCCCGCCCGGGGCCCGGCCCCGGGCGGCGCCGGGCCGCCGCTGTGAGGAGTACCACGGCCGTCGCCCCGGCGCGTCGCGGAACCGGCGTGAGCGGGGCGCCCTCTAGTGTGGCGGCCAGGCTCAGGCCCCCGCGATCGTGTGAATCCCCTGGGTGTTCTCACGACTCCCCGGGGGTACCGGATTGGCTTTAGCGCCGTGGGTGCGGGCAGGATGCCTCCCTGGGCGCGGGGGTTCGGTGACGGACCCGGGTCCGGGACTCACCAGGGACCCTGGCAGCATCGGCTTGGCCGTGCCCATCCTGCGGCCGGGCCGCGTGGCACGCCGCAACGGCAAGAAGAACACGGGAGTAACAACATGAACCGCAGTGAGCTGGTGGCCGCGCTGGCCGACCGCGCCGAGGTGACCCGCAAGGACGCCGACGCCGTGCTGGCCGCGTTCGCCGACGTCGTCGGCGACATCGTCGCCAAGGGGGACGAGAAGGTCACCATCCCCGGCTTCCTCACCTTCGAGCGCACCCACCGGGCGGCCCGCACCGCCCGTAACCCCCAGACCGGTGAGCCCATCCAGATCCCCGCCGGCTACGGCGTGAAGGTCTCCGCCGGCTCCAAGCTCAAGGAAGCCGCCAAGGGCAAGTGATCCCGTCGTCCCCGCGCCACGCGAGGGCGGTCGACGGGGAACGCTGAGCGCGCCGGGGGCGGCCACCTCGACGAGGTGACCGCCCCCTCGCGCGTGCCCCGACCCGGGCGGCGCGGGCCGATCGTCAGCCCAGCGCCTTGCCGGGCAGTTCCGCCTTCGCGCCCAGGTCCACCAGCTTGTCCTGGAAGTTCTCGTAGCCTCGGTTGATCAGCTCGATGCCGTGCACTCGCGAGGTGCCCTGTGCGGCGAGCGCGGCGATGAGGTAGGAGAAGCCACCCCGTAGATCGGGGATGACGAGGTCGGCGCCCTGAAGCTTGGTGGGTCCGGACACGACCGCCGAGTGGAGGAAGTTCCGCTGGCCGAAACGGCAGTCGGAACCTCCCAGACACTCCCGGTAGAGCTGAATGTGCGCGCCCATCTGGTTCAGCGCCGAGGTGAATCCCAGGCGCGACTCGTACACCGTCTCGTGGACGATGGACAAGCCCGTGGCCTGCGTCAGCGCCACCACCAGGGGCTGCTGCCAGTCGGTCTGGAATCCGGGGTGCACGTCGGTCTCCAGGGCGATCGACTTCAACTGGCCGCCCGGGTGCCAGAACCGGATGCCGTCGTCCTCGATCTCGAAGGCGCCGCCGACCTTCCGGTAGGTGTTCAAGAAGGTCATCATGGAGCGCTGCTGCGCGCCCCGGACGTAGATGTTGCCCTCGGTCGCCAGCGCCGCGGAGGCCCAGGAGGCCGCCTCCAGGCGATCCGACAGCGCGCGGTGGTTGTAGCCGCCGAGCCGGTCCACGCCGGTCACCCGGATCGTGCGGTCGGTGTCCATCGCGATGATCGCGCCCATCTTCTGCAATACGCAGATCAGGTCCTCGATCTCCGGCTCGACGGCCGCGTTGGACAGCTCCGTCACGCCTTCCGCCAGCACGGCGGTCAACAGCACCTGCTCGGTGGCGCCCACCGAGGGATAGGGCAGGCGGATCTTGGTGCCGCGCAGGCGCTGCGGAGCCTCCAGGTACTGGCCGTCCGCCCGCTTCTCGATCGTCGCGCCGAACTGCCGCAGCACGTCGAAGTGGAAGTCGATGGGCCGGCCCCCGATGTCGCAGCCGCCCAGGCCCGGGATGAAGGCGTGGCCCAGACGGTGCAGCAACGGGCCGCAGAAGAGGATCGGGATCCGGCTGGAGCCCGCGTGGGCGTCGATGTCCGCGACGTTGGCACTCTCCACGTACGTCGGGTCGAGCACCAGTTCGCCCGGTTCCTCCCCGGGGCGGACCGTCACCCCGTGCAACTGGAGCAGGCCGCGGACGACCCTGACGTCCCGGATGTCCGGCACATTGCGCAGCCGGCTCGGCGCGCTGCCCAACAACGCGGCCACCATGGCCTTCGGGACCAGGTTCTTCGCGCCGCGGACCCGGATCTCGCCTTCCAGGGGGGTCCCGCCGTGGACCAGCATTACGTCGTCAGCGCCGTTGACGGTCATGGATCTCGCGTTCCGTGGAAGGGGCAGGGGTCAAGGGCACAGCGTAATCGCCCGGCGCCCCCGGCTCCCACGCCCGCGCTCGGGCGGGCACGTCATGGCTCTGTCACAACACGGGTGGTGCGACCCTCGGCACCCGGTGTCACGGCACCCGGGGCGGGCGTGTCCGGAGCACGTCGCGACGGCCGGCTTCACTCCGGTGCCGCGCATCCCCTCCCCACGGAGGGCGACGATGCGGGATCATGTCCCCCATGACCGAGGTGTCCATGTCCTCGCTCGCCGGGCGGCTGCTCGTGGCCACACCCGCCCTGGCGGACCCGAACTTCGACCGCGCGGTGGTGCTCGTGCTCGACCACGACGACGAGGGCTCGCTCGGCGTCGTGCTCAACCGGCCAACGCCGGTCGGGGTAGACACCATCCTGGAGGGCTGGTCGGCCCTGACCGGCGAGCCCGGTGTCGTCTTCCAGGGCGGGCCCGTGTCGCTCGACTCCGCGCTCGGCGTCGCGGTGGTGCCCGGGGGCGGTGCCGACGGGGGCGAGCCCCCGGGGTGGCGCCGGGTGCGCGGCGCCATCGGTCTGGTGGACCTGGAGGCCCCGCCCGAGCTGCTGGCGTCCGCCGTGGGGTCGCTGCGGATCTTCGCGGGGTACGCGGGGTGGGGGCCGGGCCAGCTGGAGGGCGAGTTGACGGACGGCGCCTGGTACGTCGTGGAGTCCGAACCGGGCGACGTCTCCTCCCCGGCGCCCGAGCGGCTCTGGCGCGAGGTGCTCCGTCGGCAACGCGGAGAACTGGCGATGGTGGCCACCTACCCCGACGACCCGTCGCTCAACTGAAGCACCGGGCCTTCAGTACCCTTGGCAGCTATGAGCACTCACGAGCCCGAGCGCGGGACTGGTACGGGGACCCTCGTAGAGCCGACACCGCAGGTGTCGCACGGCGACGGCGACCACGAGCGCTTCGCCCACTACGTCCAGAAGGACAAGATCATGGCGAGTGCCCTCGACGGCACCCCCGTCGTGGCGCTGTGCGGCAAGGTCTGGGTGCCGGGCCGGGACCCGAAGAAGTACCCGGTGTGCCCGATGTGCAAGGAGATCTACGAGTCGATGAGCGCCGGCGGCGACGAGGGCAAGGACGGCGGCGGGAAGTAGTCCGCCCCGAGCGGGCCGTTCGACCTCGGGTACCGCGGGCCCCGGGTGCGTCCTCCGACGCGCTCGGGGCCCGTGCGCCGTCCGGGTCACCCGACCGTCACCGTCGCGCCCGACCTCGGCGAGTGCCTGCCGCCCGAGCGCCGCCGACGCACCGACCCTCCCGCGGGTGGCGGAAGGGGCCCACCCCGCGCCGCAGGGAGGTCGACCGACGCGTAGTCAAGGTGCCGGGCCGGAGACGGGGGTGGGAAAGAACGCCCCGCGCGTCACCGGGGAGTGGCAATCTGCCCGACACCCGACGCCGTGGCGGAGTCTCGGCCAAACCGGTCATTCCGCAGGTGGCGCGGGCGAATACCGCCTTGCGGACCCTCGCGTCCCGCCTGCGCGAAGATGTGCCAGAGTTGCCACGTGCGCCCTGTCAGCACGTACGGTACGGCAGCACAGGGGACCCGGTGGGACAGCGGGAAGGGGCAGCCGGTTTGAGCACGCGCACACCGCAGGCGGAGCAGGCCGTCACCTTGCCCGCGACGCTGGACGAGGCCGTGGCGGCGCTCGCCGCCATGCCCGCGGCGGTCCCCGTGGCCGGCGGCACCGATCTGATGGCCGCCGTCAACTCCGGACAGCTCCGCCCCGCCGCGCTCGTCGGTCTCGGGCGGATCAGCGAGATCCGCGGCTGGCAGTACCAGGACGGCAACGCCCTGCTCGGTGCCGGCCTCACCCACGCCCGCATCGGCCGCCCGGACTTCGCCGCCCTCATCCCCGCCCTCGCGGCCGCCGCCCGCGCCGCCGGGCCCCCGCACATCCGCAACGCCGGCACCCTGGGCGGAAACATCGCCTCGGCGGCTCCGACGGGCGACGCGCTGCCGGTGCTCGCCGCCCTGGAGGCCACGCTGGTCATCGCGGGCCCCGAGGGGGCGCGCCGGGAGATCCCGGTGTCCCATCTGTTGGCCGGCATGGAGCCGATCCGTCCGGGTGAACTCGTGGGCCACGTGCGGGTGCCGTTGCTCCACGCGCCCCAGGTCTTCCTGAAGGCCACGGGGCGGACGGGGCCCGGGCGGGCCCTGGCCTCCGTGGCCCTCGTCCTCGACCCGGCCCGGCGCGCCGTGCGGTGCGCGGTCGGGGCCGTCGCCCCCGTGCCGTTGCGCCCTCTGGACGCCGAGCAGTGGGTGGCCGGGCTGGTCGACTGGGACGGCGAGCGCGCGATCGTTCCCGAGGCACCGCAGGCCTTCGGCGAGTACGTCGCCGCGGCGTGCGTCCCCGAGCCGCCCCCCGCCGAGGACGGCTCCCCGGGGCGGTTCCCGCCGGCCCTACTGCACTTGCGGCGCACCGTCGCCGCGCTGGCCCGACGAGCACTGGAGAGGGCGCTGTCGTGACCGACGACCAGCACGCGGAGCGGCACCCGGAAGGGGACACCGGTCGCCGAGGCGGACGCTGGGACCCGTTGCCCCAGGGTGAGTACGACGACGGTGCGACCGCCTTCGTGCAGTTCCCCGAGGGCGGTGTGGAGGCGCTGTTGGCGGGTTCGGACAGCCCGCTCGCCGCGCCGGGCCACGGGTACACCCCGCCGCCGATCGCCGCCTCGCCCCCGGCCGACCCGGATACCGGGAGCGGGTGGGCCCCGCGGGCGACGCCTCCCGACGGTGTCGAGGGATCGCCGACGGACGCCCCCGAGCCCTATCCGGACCGCTACCAGGACCCGTACGGCGCGGCCGGGCGGCGGCCCCCCCACGACCCGTGGGGCCTCGCGGAACAGGAGCCGCCCGATCGGGGACACGGACCGGAGGTCGTCGAGGGATGGGCGGGGGCGCCCTCTGTCGGAACGCCCGAGACGGCCGGGGTGACACCCGGTCAGGACGTGACCGGGCAGTGGTCGATCCCGGTGGCGGGGGGTGAGCTGCCCGAGGAGTCGGGCGAGTTCACCGCCACGTCGTTCACGGACCGGTGGTCCGGGTCCGCCCCCGACACGTTGCCGGGGGGCGCGCCCGCGCCGTGGGCCGCGGTCCCGCAGGTCGTCGGACCGCCCGAGGAACGCCCGCCCGAGGGGCGGAACGGCTCCGCCCCGGGTGAGTCCGGGCCCGCCGAGCCGGCGTCGGGCGGGCCGGACGGGCGGGCGTCGGACCCCGTCGCGGACGACGCCGCGGAGCCGCCTCCCGAGGCGGGGCGGGGTTCGGCGTCCGCCGACGGCGCGGTACTCGGCGCGCTCCCGGACGCGCCGGTGGGCGGCGCCGCTTCCTCGGTTGCCGACGCCGACCGGGCGGGGGACCGCCGGCCGACCCACACGAGCCCCCCGGCCGCCGCGGTCCCGGGGCCGGGCGAGGGCGCCGAGGGGACCCCGGCGCCCTCGCCCGCCTCCGCCGCTTCCGCCCCGTCGACCTCGTACTCCGCCCCCTCGCCGGCGGGGAAGCCACCCGCCGAGGACCGCCCCACCGCCTCCGCCCCGGACGCGTCCCCGCCCGCCACCGGGCCCGCCGACTCCCGCCCGGAGCCCGTCGACCCGGACACCGAAGGGACCGCCTCCGAGGTCGTCCTGGAGTCGGCGTCGTCGGGCGCCGCCGGTGGGCACCCCGAGCGCCCGCTCGCCTCCTACCTGCTCCGTGTGAACGGCACCGACCGCCCGGTGACCGACGCGTGGATCGGCGAGTCGCTGCTGTACGTGCTGCGGGAGCGGCTCGGCCTCGCCGGGGCCAAGGACGGCTGTTCGCAGGGCGAGTGCGGGGCGTGCAACGTCCAGGTCGACGGTCGCCTGGTCGCCTCCTGTCTGGTGCCGGCCGTGACGACCGCCGGCGGCGACGTCCGCACCGTCGAGGGGCTGGCGGCCGACGGCCGTCCCTCGGACGTCCAACGGGCCCTGGCCCGGTGCGGGGCCGTCCAGTGTGGCTTCTGCGTGCCCGGGATCGCCATGACCGTGCACGATCTCCTGGAGGGCAACCCGCGCCCGACGGCGCGGGAGGCGCGTCAGGCCCTCTGCGGAAACCTGTGCCGGTGCTCGGGGTACCGGGGCGTGCTGCGGGCGGTGGAAGAAGTGGTCGCCGAGCGCGGCTCCGCCGGCCAGGGCGACGACGGAGGCCCGATGCCGGTCGAGGACACCGGGCCCGAGGGCCCGCCGGGTCGCGGTTCTCGGGAAGCACGTATCCCGCGCCAGGCCCGGCCGGGTGGGGGCGGCACGCTCCCCGAGGCCCTCGGGGAGCCGGGGTCCGACCGGCCCCTCGGTGACCCGGCCCACCGTCGGGAAGGAGGTCTCGCGTGAGCGACGAAGCGGCCGTCGACCGGCCGGCGACGACGGGGGCGGGCCTCGGTCCGCAGCCCGTGCCCCACGGCCTCGGCACCTCGCTGCCGTCCGACGACACCGGTGCGAAGGCCGAGGGGACCTTTCCCTACGCGGCCGATCTGTGGGCCGAGGGACTGTTGTGGGCGGCCGTGCTGCGCTCCCCGCACCCGCACGCCCGGATCGTCTCCATCGACACCTCCCACGCCCGGGCGATGCCCGGGGTCAGGATGGTGGTCACCCACGAGGACGTCCCCGGTTCGCCGCTGCACGGGAGGGGAAGGGCCGACCGCCCGGTCTTCGCCTCCGAGGTGGTGCGGCACCACGGGGAGCCCATCGCGGCCGTCGCCGCCGACCACCCGGACACTGCGCGGATGGCCGCCGCGGCGGTCATCGTCGAGTACGAGGTCCTCCCTCCGGTGACCGATCCCGAGCAGGCGTTCGAGGCGGAACCGCTGCACCCGGACGGCAATCTGATCCGTCACATCCCGCTTCGGCACGGGGACCCGGAGGCGGTGGGGGAGATCGTGGTGGAGGGCCTCTATCGCGTCGGACGTCAGGACCCGGCACCCATCGGGGCCGAGGCGGGCCTGGCGGTGCCGCGTCCCGACGGGGGCGTGGAGCTGTACCTGGCGTCCACCGACCCGCACGGCGACCGCGACACCGTCGCCGCCTGCCTCGGGCTCCCCGCCGACCGGGTGCGGATCGTGGTCACCGGGGTGCCTGGCGCCACCGCCGACCGGGAGGACCAGGGCTTCCAACTGCCGCTCGGTCTGCTGGCCCTGAAGACCGGCCGCCCGGTCAAGCTCGGCGCCTCCCGGGAGGAGTCCTTCCTCGGTCACGCCCACCGGCATCCGACGCTGCTGCGCTACCGACACCACGCCGATGCCACAGGTCGGTTGGTGAAGGTGGAGGCCCAGATCCTGCTCGACGCGGGCGCCTACGCGGACACCTCCGCCGATGCTCTGGCCGCCGCCGTCTCCTTCGCCTGCGGTCCCTACGTCGTGCCCAACGCCTTCATCGAGGGGTGGGCGGTCCGCACCAACAACCCGCCCTCCGGACACGTCCGGGGAGAGGGCGCGATGCAGGTGTGCGCGGCCCACGAGGCCCAACTCGACAAGATCGCCAGGCGGCTGGACCTGGACCCCGCCGAGGTCCGCATGCGCAACGTCCTGGCCACCGGGGACGTCCTGCCGACCGGGCAGACGGTGACCTGTCCCGCCCCGGTCGCCGAACTCCTGGCGGCGGTCCGGGACGCGCCGTTGCCGCCGTTGCCCAAGGACCTGCCCGAGGAGGAGTGGATGTTGCCCGGCGGCCCCGAGGGCGCGGGCGATCCCGGCGCGGTGCGCAGGGGCGTCGGCTACGGCGTCGGCATGGTCCATCTGCTCGGGGCCGAGGGAACCGACGAGGTCTCCACGGCCACGGTCAAGGTCCAGGGCGGCGTCGCGACGGTGCTGTGCGCGGCGGTCGAGACCGGACAGGGTTTCACCACGCTGGCACGCCAGATCGTGCAGGAGACGCTCGGGGTGGAGGAGGTGCGGGTGGCCCCCGTCGACACCGACCAGCCACCGGCCGGTCCCGGGTGCCGAGGTCGGCACACGTGGGTCTCCGCCGGCGCGGTGGAGCGCGCCGCCAAGATGGTGCGCACCCAACTGTTGCAGCCGCTGGCCCACAAGTTCGGTATGTCCACGGAGCTGCTTCAGATCGCCGACGGAAAGATCACCTCCTACGACGGAGTGCTCTCGACGACCGTCGCCGAGGAACTGGAGGGCAAGGAACTGTGGGCCACCGCCCAGTGCCGCCCCCACCCCACCGAGCCGCTCGACGAAGCGGGCCAGGGCGACGCGTTCGTCGGTATGGCCTTCTGCGCGATCCGTGCCGTGGTGGACGTCGACATCGAGATCGGCGCGGTGCGCGTGGTCGAGCTGTCGGTCGCCCAAGACGTCGGTCGTGTGCTGAACCCGGCCCAGCTGGAGGCCCGTATCGAGGCCGGCGTCACCCAGGGCGTCGGAATCGCCCTCACCGAGAACCTGCGCTCCCCGCGAGGGCTCGTCCGCCATCCCGACCTGACCGGATACGCCCTGCCGACGACCCTGGACGCTCCGGACATCCGGATCGTGAAGCTGGTGGAGGAGCGCGACGTGGTCGCCCCGTTCGGGGCGAAGGCGGCCGGTTCGGTCCCCGTGGTGGCCTCCCCGGCCGCGGTCGCCTCGGCCGTGCGCGCGGCGACCGGTCGCCCGGTCAACCGGCTGCCGATCAGACCCCAGGCCGCCGTGGTGACGGCGGCGCGCTGACACGGAAGGGCCGGGCGGCGGACTTCCCCGCCGGGGGCGCCGGCGCCCCCGGCCGGCCGGGCCTTCGCGTCAAGTCCTAGGACCGATGTCCCTGTCCGAGTCCCTCCCTCGGACAGGGGCCATGGCCGATCGAGGCCCTTACGCTTGCCGCCATGTCCCTTCCCCGAAAGCGCGGCCGTGAGGCCACCGACGACACCGAGGGCGCTCCCCGTCCCGGGGTGCGCCCGACGGAGCCGACGGATCCGAACGACCACGGCGGCCAGGGCGTGCTGGGCAGGGCGCATCGGGCCCTGAGCGTCGGCATCGTCTCGGTCATCGTCCTGATCGCCTTCGAGGCGACGGCCGTGGGCACCGCGATGCCTGTCGCGGCCCGCGAACTGGACGGCGTCGCGCTCTACGCCTTCGCGTTCTCCGCCTACTTCACGACCAGCCTGTTCGGCATGGTGGTCTCCGGCCAGTGGGCCGACCGGCGCGGTCCGTCGGCGCCGTTCGCCTGGGGCATCCTCGCTTTCGCGGGCGGGCTCGTGCTCTCCGGGACCGCCGGGGGCATGTGGCCCTTCCTGCTGGGCCGCGCCGTGCAGGGGCTCGGCGGGGGCTTGGTCATCGTGGCCCTCTACGTGGTCATCGCGCGCGCCTACCCCGAGCGACTCCGCCCGGCGCTCATGGCCGCCCTGGCCGCCGGGTGGATCCTGCCCTCCGTGGTCGGTCCGCTGGCCGCCGGGCTCGTGACCGAGCATCTCGGGTGGCGCTGGGTGTTCCTGGGCATCCCGTTGCTGGTCCTGGCCCCCCTGGCGCTGGCACTCCCGCGCATCCGCCGGCGTGTGGCCGGGCCCGGCTCGGCGGCCGACGGGGGCGACACCCGCGCGCCGCTGGACCGTCGGCGTGTGCGGCTCGCCCTCGCCGTCTCGGTCGGCGCGGGCCTCCTCCAGTACGCGGCCCAGGACCGCCGCTTGATCGCACTCCTGCCCGCCGCCGCCGGGCTGGCGCTGTTGGTGCCCTCCGTTCGCGGGCTGCTGCCGCCCGGCACCCTGCGCGCGGCACGCGGTCTGCCCTCCGTGGTCCTGCTTCGGGGTGTGGCGGCCGGCTCCTTCGTCGTCGCCGAGTCCTTCGTGCCGTTGATGCTGGTCACCCAGCGCGGTCTCAGCCCCACGTCGGCCGGTCTGTCGCTGGCGGCGGGGGGCCTGACGTGGGCGCTCGGCTCGTGGCTCCAGGCCCGTCCCGCGACGGAGCCCCACCGGGAGCGGCTGATGACACTGGGCATGCTGCTGGTCGCCGCGGCCGTCGCCGCGGCACCCTGTGTGCTCGTCGAGGCCGTGCCCGCCGTGACGTTGGCCGTCGCCTGGGCGTTCGGATGCTTCGGCATGGGGTTGGTGATCTCCTCGACCAGCGTGCTGCTGCTGAAGCTCTCCGCTCCCGGGGAGACGGGGCGCGACTCCGCCGCGCTTCAGATCTCGGACGGCCTGGCCAACATCCTGCTGCTCGCCGGTGCCGGTGTGGCCTTCGCCACCCTCGGCGGGGGAGCCGTGGGTCACGCCGTAGGCGGACACTCCGCCTCGCGGCCGGGTGCCTTCCTGGCGGTCTTCCTCCCGATGGCGGCGGTGGCCCTGGCGGGGGCCTGGCTGACCCGACGGCTCGTGCCGCCGGCGCCGACGGCTCGGGCACTGCCGGGGACGGTCGCCGCGAGGACGGGGGACCGGACGGGCGCCGAGAGGGCCTCCGACCGGACGCCGGAGGCCCGGGTGTGACGTCGGTCCCACCGGCGGGTGCCCGTCCCCGGTCCGGGAGTCGTCGGTGCGGGCCCGCCGGTAGGGTGGCCCGGTTGTCGTACGTGGCCGAACCGCTCTACCCCCTCCGGAGACCGTGACTACCACCGCCAGCTCCTCGCACCACCTGTCCCCGGCCTTCCCCGGCCGTGCCCCCTGGGGCACCGCGAGCAAACTGCGCGCCTGGCAACAGGGGGCCATGGAGAGGTACCTCCAGGAGCAGCCCCGGGACTTCCTGGCGGTCGCCACCCCCGGCGCCGGCAAGACCACCTTCGCCCTGACCCTCGCCTCCTGGCTGCTCCACCATCACGTGGTGCGCCAGGTCACCGTCGTCGCCCCGACCGAGCACCTGAAGAAGCAGTGGGCGCAGGCGGCGGCTCGGGTGGGGATTCGACTCGACCCCGAGTACAGCGCGGGGCCCCTGGGCAAGGACTACCACGGGGTCGCCGTCACCTACGCCGGGGTCGGCGTGCGGCCCATGCTGCACCGCAACCGCGTGGAGCAGCGCAAGACCCTCGTCATCCTCGACGAGATCCACCACGCCGGCGACTCCAAGTCCTGGGGCGAGGCCTGCCAGGAGGCGTTCGAGCCCGCCGCGCGGCGTCTGGCGCTCACCGGCACGCCCTTCCGTTCCGACACCAACCCGATCCCCTTCGTCCGCTACGAGGAGGGCGGCGACGGAATACGACGGTCCGCCGCCGACTACACCTACGGCTACGGCTCGGCCTTGTCCGACGGCGTGGTCCGCCCGGTCATCTTCCTCTCCTACAGCGGCAACATGCGCTGGCGCACCAAGGCCGGCGACGAGATCGAGGCGCGCCTGGGCGAGCCGATGACGAAGGACGCCGTCAGCCAGGCCTGGCGCACGGCGCTCGATCCGCGCGGGGAGTGGATGCCGGCGGTGCTGCGGGCCGCCGACCGACGGTTGTCCGAGGTGCGCAGGTCCGTCCCGGACGCCGGGGGCCTCGTGATCGCGGCCGATCAGGACTCGGCGCGCGCCTACGCCAAGCTGATCCGCGAGATCACCGGTGAGCCCGCCACCGTCGTGCTGTCGGACGACGCCGGCTCCTCGGGCCGGATCGATTCGTTCGCCGCCGGCGCCGAACGGTGGATGGTGGCGGTGCGCATGGTCTCCGAAGGGGTGGACGTGCCGCGGCTCGCCGTCGGCGTCTACGCCACCACCGTCTCGACGCCGTTGTTCTTCGCCCAGGCGGTCGGGCGTTTCGTGCGCTCGCGGCGACGCGGCGAGACCGCCTCGGTCTTCCTGCCGACGGTGCCGGATCTCCTCGGCTTCGCCAACGAGATGGAGCGCGAGCGCGACCACGTCCTGGACAAGCCCGCCAAGGGCGGCGAGGAGGACCCCTACGCGGAGGAGGAGGGGCTGCTCCGGGAGGCGGAGCGGCAGCGGGACGAGGACACCGGCGACCAGGACGCGCTCCCCTTCGAGGCGCTGGAGTCCGACGCCGTCTTCGACCGGGTGACCTACAACGGCGCCGATTTCGGCATGCAGGCGCACCCGGGGAGCGAGGAGGAACAGGACTACCTCGGCATCCCGGGGCTGCTGGAGCCCGACCAGGTCCAGTTGTTGCTGAGCAAACGCCAGGCCCGGCAGATCGCGCACAGCCGCAGGAAGCCCGACGAGGAGGCCGACCTGCTCGAACTGCCCGCCGAGCGAAGGCCCGTCGTCTCCCACAAGGAGATGATGGAACTGCGCAGGGAACTCAACAACCTGGTCGGCGCATATGTCCACCAGAGCGGCAAGCCGCACGGGGTGGTCCACACCGAGCTGCGCCGGGTGTGCGGGGGGCCGCCGAGCGCCGAGGCCACCGCGGGCCAACTGCGCCAGCGCATCGAGAAGGTGCGGGAGTGGGCGACCCGGATGAGGTGACGCGGGGAGGCGCACGCTCGTGAGCTCGCGCGGTACGTATCCGGACAGACACGGAGGGTCCCCCTGGGGTTCCGCCCGGATTCTGGACGGAGACTTCCGCTGAGCGGACCGGTCTCGCTAGTGTCCACGCACGCGCACGCCCCGTGGCAGCGCCGCCGCGGAGCGCGGCCGTGAGGCGAGTCAGGTCCGGACGTCACCGGACCGACGGCCGATCGGCGGCGGGGAGCGGATCCTCTCGGGGCGTGGCGACGCGCCCGGGACGCGGGCCGCCGACCTCACACCGAAGGAGCGGGCGTCTTGACCGCGGAGACCTCCCAGACGCTCGACAGGGGACTGCGGGTCCTCAAGCTGCTCGCCGACACCGACCAGGGGCTCACCGTCACCGAACTCGCCCGACGGCTGGGGGTGAACCGGACGGTCGTCTATCGGCTGTTGGCGACCCTGGAGCAACACGCGCTCGTTCGCCGCGATGTCGGCGGCCGGGCCCGGGTGGGGCTCGGCGTCCTCGGACTGGGCCGCCAGGTGCACCCCCTGGTGCGCGAGGCCGCGATGCCCGCACTGCGGTCGCTGGCCGAGGAGATCGGCGCCACGGCCCACCTGACCCTGGTCGACGGCGACGAGGCGTTGGCCGTCGCCGTGGTCGAGCCCAGTTGGACGGACTACCACGTCGCCTACCGGGCCGGTTTCCGACACTCGCTGGAGCGGGGCGCGGCCGGCAAGGCGATACTGGGCGCTCGGCAGGGGCGGGGTCAGCGCCCCGAATACACCCTGACCCGAGGCGAGTTGGAGGCCGGCGCCTGCGGCGCCGCGGCGCCCCTCCTCGGGATACCCGGCGTCGAGGGCAGTGTCGGGGTGGTCATGCTGGCGGAAGTCGTCCCCGAACAGGTGGGGCCACGGGTGGTGGAGGCGGCCCGCGATGTCGCGCGGGCGCTGACCTGACCGGGCGGTCGGGCGGCGCCCGGGGCGGCGGGAGCCGGGCGGTCGCGGGGGGCGTGCCGATCACCGATCGTGGGAAGGAACCCCGTCCGCGTTAGATTGACCTCGTGCTCTCTCGGTTCCTCCGCCTCACCCGCCCCCGGGTCCTCGTCGTCTGCGCGCTGCCCGTCGTCGCGCTGCTGCTGGTCACCCTGCTCACCCCGCTGCCCTTCACGGTGGCGCGGCCCGGGCTGACGGCGGACGTGCTGGGCGAGAATCGCGGTACCCAGGTGATCACCATCACCGGTGCCCCCACCCAGGAGACCACCGGCCAACTGCGGATGACGACCATCCAGGCGACCGGCCCCGACACCGACGTCTCCTTCGGCGACGTCGTCGTCGGCTGGTTCGATCCCGACGAGGCGGTCATGCCCCGGGACGCCGTCTACCCCAGCGGCGACGACGTACGGGAGATCGAACGCTTCAACCGAGAACAGATGCGCGAGTCCCAGGACGCCGCCACCGACGCCGCCCTGGACTACCTGGACCTCGACCCCGCCGACGTGGACGTCACCCTGCGGCTCGCCGACGTCGGCGGGCCCAGCGCCGGACTCCTGTTCTCCCTCGGCATCGTGGACAAGCTCGACACCCGCGACCTCACCGGCGGCCGGGTGATCGCCGGCACCGGCACCATCACCTCGGACGGGGAGGTGGGCGCGGTGGGCGGGGTCCCCCTGAAGACGCTGGGCGCCGCCCGCGACGGCGCCACCGTCTTCCTGGTACCCCGAGCCGAGTGCGCGGACGCCGAGGACGGGCTCCCGGACGGGGTGCGGCTGATCCCGGTCGAGACCCTCGACGGCGCCGTGGACGCCCTCACGGCGCTGGAGACCGGCCAGGGCACCGTCCCGGCCTGCTGACCCGCCCCGCCCCACCTGGCTCACCCCCGGGTCACGAACCCCTCCTCCAGCATCCACTCCAGGGCCACCCGGTGGGGGTCGTCCCCGTCGACGTCGACCCTGCCGTTCAGCGACCGCGCCACCTTGTCGGTGAGCGCGCGGGTCACCGGTGCCAGCACCTCGGCGATGGCCGGCCACCGCTCCATCGTCGCGGTGCGCACCATCGGCGCCGCGTTGTACTCCGGGAAGAAGTCCCGGTCATCCTCCATCACCACCAGGTCCATCGCCTCGATCCGCCCGTCCGTCGTGAACACCTCGCCGTAGGCGCAGGTCCCCTCCGCCGTCTGGGTGTAGATGACGCCGGTGTCCATCTGGGTGACACGGCCCGGCGCGAGGTCCATCCCGTGGGTCCGCGCCAGCCCGGGGAGACCGTCCTCGCGGTTGGCGAACTCGCTCTCCACGCAGAGCGCCACGGCGTCCGGATCGCGCCGGGACAACTCGGCCACCTCGGAGAGCGTGTCGGTGCGGTGGGTCCGGTGGTGGTGGCGGTTGGTCGCCAGCGCGAAGGTGTTGTTCAGGGGCGCCGGCGGCAGCCAGGTCACCCCGTTGCGCAGGTCCTCGTCGCGGACGGCCCGCCATTGGGCGCGTTCGCCCGGGACGGGACGGCTGTGGCCCAGGTAGGTGATCCAGGCGGTGCCGGTGTACTCGTAGGCCGCGTCGGCGTCGCCGTTCTCCACGGCGGCACGGGTACCGATCGAGCCCTGCACGCCGGTGCGGTCCAGCACCCGGGCCCCCGCCGCCTGGAAGGCGATTCCCATGATCGCGCCGAGCACCAGCTGTTCGGTGAAGTCCTTGGAGACGACCGTCAGATGTGCGCCGGCCAGCGGCCTGCCACGGCCGACGCTGCCGGGGCCGACCCCGTCGGCCATCGGAGAACCGCTGGTGAGCCCGCAGCCCGCCACGACGGCGAGCGCGGCGGCGGACACCCCGGCCGGCCGGAGGCGCGCCCGGCGCCTCACCGGTCCTCCCGAAGGCCGCGTGGACCAAGCGAGAGTTCGGCCAGCGAGGCCAGCCAGTCCACCAGGAGCGCCAGCGTCACCGTGAGGACCGAGCCGAGAACGAGCACCGGCATCCGCCTGCTGGTGACCCCCGCGGTGATCAGCACACCCAGACCGCCGCCACCGCAGAACACGGCGAGGGTAGCGGTGCCGACACAGAGCACGAGGGCGGTGCGGACGCCGGCCAGGATCAGGGGCACGGCGAGCGGCAGCTCCACCCGGAACAGCACACCCCACGCGGACATCCCGATGCCCCGGGCCGCCTCCAGCAGCTCCGGATCGTTGCCCCGCAGGCCCGCCACGGTGTTCGACAGCACCGGCAGGACCGTGTAGGCGACGATGCCGATGAGCGCCGTCCCGCTGCCGACGCCCAGCCAGACGACGAGCAGGGCCAGCAGGCCGATCGCCGGGGTGGCCTGGCCCATGTTCGCGAGTGTCAGGACCAGGGGAGAGGCGCGGCGCAGCGCCGGACGGGTCAACAGGACGCCCAGCGGAACCGCGATGATCAGGACGAGCAGGGCGGACGCCGCCGTCAACCGCACGTGTTCCCGAAGGGCCTCCGTGACCCTGCCGTCGGCCAGGGCGTTCCGACTCAGCGGGTCCAGCTCGGCCTGCCTGAACCACAGCCAGGTCGCCATCAGGGCGATGGTGACCACGGACGGGACGAGGATCAGCCTCGGCCACGTGACGCGCGGTGGCGCGGCGGCGCGTCCGACCGGTTCGGGGGTCCGACACGCCGTGGCGCCGGCCGGCGGGTCGCTTCCCCGGGCGGTGTCCGGCCCGCCGCCTCCGGGAGCGGCCGGCGCCACGGCGGGGCGTTCGCCGCGCGGCGGTCGGGTCCTGGCGGGCGTCGTCCCCGAGGTCGGCCGTTCGGAGGGTTCGGAGGGGGCGCTCACGTCGTACTCCCCTTCCCGGGGCGGTTCCGCCCGGTCGCGCGCCGCGCCGCCTCCCCCGGGCCGCGTTCCCACAGGGCCCGCGCCGACGCCGTCAGCGTCCCGATGTCGATCACGCCGAGGTACTCGCCGCGCGGCCCGGTGACCGCCACCCGACCGGAGTCGTCCCGTACCACCGCCTCCAGGGCGTCCCGGAGAGAGGCGTCCGGGGTGACCGTGTCGCCGACCGGTCGTCCGGACTCTCCCGGCGGGCGTCCGTCCGGCGGCGGAGCGTCCGCGCGCAGCCAGGCCAGGGGGCGCCGTCGTCGGTCCAGCAGCAGCAATCCGGCGGTGCCGGCTTCGCGGAGTCGGTCCCTGAGACGCCGCGGGGGTTCGTCCTCCTGCCCGGTCGCGCACGCGCTGAGGGGCACGTCCCCGACCCGCGCCAGGTGCAGCCGCTTCAGCACGGCGCCGGCTCCCACGAAGCCGGCGACGAACGCGTCGGACGGGCGGGCCAGGATGCTCTCGGGGGTGTCGAACTGGGCGACCCGGGAGCGCTCGCGCAGGACCGCGATCCGGTCGCCCAGCCGGATCGCCTCGTCCATGTCGTGGGTGACGAAGACGATCGTCTTCCGCAACTCGTCCTGGAGGCGGATCAGCTCGTCCTGGAGGTGCCCCCGGGTGACCGGGTCGACGGCGCCGAAGGGCTCGTCCATCAGCAGCACCGGCGGGTCGGCGGCCAGCGCCCGGGCGACGCCTACCCGTTGACGCTGCCCGCCGGAGAGCTCCCTCGGGTAGCGCTCCCGGTACTCTCCCGGGTCGAGCCCGACCAGGTCGAGCATCTCCGACACCCGTGCGGCGATCCGCCGCCTGTCCCAGCCGGCCGTTCGCGGCACCAGGGCGACGTTCTGGGCCACCGTCAGGTGCGGGAAGAGCCCGGAGGACTGGATGGCGTACCCGACGCGACGGCGCAACCGCACCGGGTCCATGCCGGTGACGTCCTCCCCGTCGATGCTGATCCGGCCCGCCGTCGGCTCGATCAGACGGTTGATCATCTTCAGTGTGGTGGACTTGCCGCAGCCCGAGGGGCCGACGAGGACCACCGTCTCCCCGGCCTCGATCCCCAGCGAGACGTCCTCGACGGCCGGTCGAGGGCTGTCGGGGTACGTCTTGGTGAGGCCGCGCAGTTCGATCGTGACGCCGCCGGCCGCCTCGCCCGGCGCGCGCCCCGAGGATGTCGGCCCGGGTGGCCGCCCTCCCGCGCCGGCGGGTCCGCCGCTCCGGGACGTCTCAGACACGAATCCCCCTCGACACGGTCAGCCGTCCGACCAGCACGTACCCGGCGTCGAACAGCAGGGCCAGCACCACGATGCCGAGCGTGCCGGAGAGCACCAGGTGGAGGGCGTTGGCACTGCCCAGGGAGGCGAGCCCGCGGAAGATCTCGTTGCCGAGACCGGGCCCGGAGACGTAGGCGGCGATGGCGGCGATGCCCATGAGCAACTGGGTGGAGACACGGACACCGGCCAGGATCGCCGGCCAGGCCAGCGGCAGCTCCACCCGGAGCAGCCGCGCGCCGGGCGACATCCCCGCCCCGGTGGCCGCGTCCACCAGATCCGCGTCCACCGCCCGCAGGCCCACGACGGTGTTCCGGACGATCGGCAGCAGGCCGTACAGGGTCAGCGCGATCACGGTCGGCGGCACCCCCAGGCCGACCACCGGGACGAGCAGGCCGATCAGGGCCAGCGACGGCACCGTCAGCACGGTCGAGGCGGTGAGTGTGGCCAGGTTTCCCGCCCACGCCCGGCGGTAGGTCGCGGCGCCGACCAGCACGCCGATCACCGTCGCCGCCGCGACGCACTGCAGCACGGCGGAGGCGTGCTGGAAAGCGTCGGCGAGCAGTTGCGCGCGCCGATCGGCGACGAAGCCCCAGAAGCCCATCCGCGACTCACCTCCGGGAGGCCGGCCCCGTCCGCGACCCTAGTCGCGGCGGTCCGTCGCCGCCTGTTCGACCAGCGGGATCACCCGCAACGGCACCGGGTTCTCCATCACGATCGCCGTGGCGGCGCGGACGATGCCATCGAACCCCACGACGCGGTCGATCACGCGCTGGAGGTCGGCGTTCGAGCGGGCCACCAGCCGGCACAGCATGTCCCCGGTCCCCGTGGTGGTGTGCAGCTCCAGGACCTCGGGAACGCCCGCCAGGTGCGCTCGCACGTCGGCTCCCTGGCCCTGGCTTATCTCCAGCGTGGCGAACGCGGTGACCGGATAGCCGAGCGCCGCCGGGTCCACCTCGGGACCGAATCCCCGGATGACTCCGTTCGACTGAAGCCGGTCCAGGCGCGCCTGGACCGTCCCGCGCGCCACGCCCAGCCGGCGGGACATCTCCAGCACCCCGATCCGCGGTTCTCGTGCCAGCAGCCCGATGATCCGTCCGTCGAGTCGGTCGATCGCCACATCCGCCCCTTCCCGGTTGGTCATCCTGTACAGAACGCCCGCACCGGCCGGGCCCCCACTGGGCAGGATGCCCAGCGAAAGCGCGAACTATTGCGCACCCTGCGGGTCCGGGAGAACCTGCCGCCATGACCCAGACCACACACCGCGCCCCCGACACCGCACGTCAGGCCGACCCCTTCCCGGTCAAGGGCATGGACGCGATCGTCTTCGCCGTCGGCAACGCCAAGCAGGCCGCGCACTACTACTCGACCGCCTTCGGCATGCGGACGGTCGCCTACCGGGGTCCCGAGAACGGCGAACGGGAGACCGCGAGCCACGTGCTGGAGAACGGCTCGGCCCGCTTCGTCCTCACGTCGGTGATCAAGCCGACGACCGACCGGGGGCGCCGCCTGGCCAGACACGTCGCCGAGCACGGTGACGGCGTCGTCGACCTCGCCATCGAGGTCCCGGACGCGCGGGCCGCGTTCGCCCACGCCGTGGCGCACGGCGCCCGCGCCGTGGAGGAGCCGCACGAGGTCGAGGACGCGCACGGAACCGTGGTCCTCGCCGCCATCGCCACCTACGGCGAGACCCGCCACACCCTCGTCGACCGGTCCCGGTACGACGGGCCGTACCTGCCCGGTTTCGTGGCCACCGCCCCCATGGTGGAGCCGCCCGCCGAACCGACCTTCCGGGCCGTGGACCACTGCGTGGGCAACGTCGAGCTGGGCCGGATGGACGAGTGGGTCGGGTTCTACAACCGGGTCATGGGCTTCACCAACATGAAGGAGTTCGTGGGCGACGACATCGCCACCGAGTACAGCGCGCTGATGTCGAAGGTGGTCGCGGACGGCACCCTCAAGGTCAAGTTCCCGATCAACGAGCCCGCCGTTGCCAGGAAGAAGTCCCAGATCGACGAGTACCTGGAGTTCTACGGGGGCGCGGGCGTCCAGCACATCGCCCTGAACACGGACGACATCGTGCGGACCGTGCGGACGATGAAGGCGGCGGGCGTCTCCTTCCTCGACACGCCCGACTCCTACTACGAGGACCTCGGCAGTTGGGTCGGAGAGACCCGCGTCCCCGTCGACACGCTGCGCGAACTGAGGATCCTCGCCGACCGCGACGAGGACGGGTACCTCCTGCAGATCTTCACCAAGCCCGTGCAGGACCGGCCGACCGTGTTCTTCGAGATCATCGAGCGGCACGGCTCCATGGGCTTCGGCAAGGGCAACTTCAAGGCCCTCTTCGAGGCGATCGAACGCGAGCAGGAGAAGCGCGGCAACCTCTGAGTGAGCGGGGGCCCGCCGGCAGCCCGTCGCCCCGTCCGGCCCAACCGGCGGCCCGCGGGGTTCACACGGGCCGCCGACGGTGCGAGCCTGGGGGTGTGAGCAGTGTCGCAGCGGGCCCCGTACCGGCCGGCGCGGCGGAGGGACGTCTCGTGCGGCTCCTGCGCGAGGGCGTCCCCGCCGGGGCCGTGATCACCGATCCCGACGTCACCGTCGCCTACGCCCGTGACATGGCCGGCCTCTGCCCCTCGGGCACCCCCGTCGCCGTCGTCCTGCCCCGCACCGTCGATGAGGTCCGGCACGTGCTGCGGACCGCCACCGAGTGCCGCGTCCCCGTCGTCCCCCAGGGCGCTCGCACCGGCCTGTCCGGGGGCGCCAACGCCTCCGACGGCTGCCTCGTGCTCTCGCTGACCCGGATGGACCGCATCCTGGAGATCAGCCCCACCGATCGCGTCGCCGTCGTCGAGCCCGGAGTGGTCAACGCCGCGCTCTCGCGGGCGGCGGGCGAGTACGGCCTCCACTACCCTCCCGATCCCTCCAGCCGGGACACCTGCACCATCGGGGGCAACATCGCCACGGCTTCGGGCGGGTTGTGTTGCGTGAAGTACGGTGTGACCGCCGAGTACGTCCTCGGGCTCGACGTGGTGCTCGCCGACGGCCGGTTGCTGTCCACCGGCCGGCGCACCGCCAAGGGGGTCGCGGGATACGACCTGACGCGCCTGTTCGTCGGGTCCGAGGGTTCCCTGGGCGTGGTCGTCCGCGCCGTGCTGGCCCTGCGTCCCCGACCGCCCGAACAGCTCGTCCTGGCGGCCGAGTTCGGCTCCACCGCGGCGGCCTGCGACGCCGTCTGCCGGATCATGACGGCCGGACACACCCCGGCACTCCTCGAACTCATGGACGGGACGACCCTGCGGGCGGTCGACGCCCTGACGCGGATGGGGTTGCCCGGTTCCACGGAGGCTCTCCTCCTCGCCGCCTTCGACACCCCCGAACCGGCGGCCGAGATCGGTGCCGTCGGAGCGCTGTGCGAGGCCGCCGGGGCCACCGCGGTCGTTCCCGCCGACGACGCGGCCGAGTCCGAACTGCTCCTGGGGGCGCGTCGGATGTGCCTGCCCGCCCTGGAGGCGCTCAAGGGCACCACGCTGATCGACGACGTGTGCGTGCCGCGATCCCGGCTCGGGGAGCTGCTCGACGGCGTCCGGCGCGTCGCCGACGCCCACGACCTCGTCATCGGTGTCTGCGCGCACGCGGGCGACGGCAACGCCCACCCCGCCGTGTGTTTCGACGCCGACGACCCCGAGGAGACACGGCGGGCCCGCGCCTCCTTCGACGAGATCATGGCGCTCGGCCTGGAACTGGGCGGCACCATCACCGGCGAGCACGGCGTGGGCGTCCTGAAGAGGGAGTGGCTGGCGAGGGAGTTGGGGCCGGTCGGGGTCGAGACGCAGCGAGCGATCAAGAAGGCGTTCGATCCGCTGGGCATTCTCAATCCGGGCAAGCTGTTCTGACCCTCGGCCGGCCGCACCGCCGTACCGCGCGAGGCGCCGGGCGCGTGCCGGCGGCCACGGTGACCGAGAACGACCGGAAAGGGGCGGGTCCGCCCGGACCCGCGATGCGGAGCCCGGCCGTCTGGTAGATGTGGACCCCGTGTGAGGCGGGTGTCGGTCGGTGGCCGGGGAACGCCGGTCCGCCCGGCGGCGAACCGGCTCGTCCCGCACCGCGAGAGCCTCGTTCCCTCCCGGTCCGAAGGCCGGTGTACACGAAGGAAGGCCTTGATGAGCGCCCCAACCCCGGCCCCGGGCGAGGACGGCCCCGGCGAAGGGTTCTACCCGGATCCGTCCATCCCCGGGTACGTCCGCTACTGGAACGGCACCGCGTGGGTCCCGGGCACCAGCCGCCCCGCGCCCGAGACCGGTGAACGGCTCGCTCCACCGTCCCCCGCCGGGCTCTTCGTCGAGGAGACCGGGCCGCACTTCTTCGACGAGGATCCGGTGGTGGACGGGCCGGTGTCCGCTCCCCGCGACGGGGACGCCGTCGGGCCCGGAACCCACCGGGGGGCGGAGGAGGGTCGCTCCGGCGACCGCCCGCCCCCGGTCGCCGACCCTCGCGTGCCCCACCTGCCCGCCCCGAGCCGGCCCGTGTGGCCGGAGGCCGGGAGCGCCCGGGAGCACGGCGCGCGCGGTGTGGCTCCGACGGGCCGAGCGGCGCCCGGCACCGGAGACCCGCGCCACGCGGACCTCCCCGCACCCGCCGGTGCCTGGCCGGCGGCTCCAGAGCCGGCCCAGGGGCCCGCGGGCGGACACCGGGCGTCGGCACCCTCCTACACCGAGGAGCCCGGGGAGGGCGCCTTCCCGCCCCGGCGGCAGAGCGCCGAGACCGACCGGCCGGGCGGCTCGGCCGACGCTCCGCCCCCTCTCCCGCCCGCTCCTCGACCCGCCCCGGGGACGCCGCCGGCCGCCGCCGGGGCGGGCCCCGGCGGTCCAGGGTTCGGCGCGGGGAAGGCCGCCGCCGAACGCGCGGCCGGCTCGGCGCCTCCCGGCCGGGCCGCCGCCGCGCCCCCGGGCCCCGCCGTCGTGCCGCCCCGGTCCGCCGGGCACCCGCCGGCGGAGGCCGCTCTCGGGCCGTACCCCGGTGGGGAGGGCGGCGGGCAGGCCTCCTGGGCGCAGCAGGTGCACCGGCTCGCCGGGTCGGGCGACGGACCGGCGCCCGCGGGTCGGCGGCCCCCCGCCGACGACCCCTTCCAGGCCGCCGCCCGGCGCATGGCCGCCGCACGTCCGGCGGGCCTCGGCAGACGGCTGGTCGCCCGACTCCTGGACACCGCCGTCGTGGGGGTGGTGACGGCACTGGTCGCCGTGCCACTCGGGATCCGCGCCCTCGACCACCTGCACGGCAAGATCGACGCCGCGAGGCTCTCCGGGGAGACGGTGACGGTCTGGTTGCTCGACTCCACCACCGGCACGTACCTGGCCATCGTCCTGGCGGTCCTGCTGCTCTTCGGCGTGGGCTACGAGGCGGTGCCCACCGCCCGGTGGGGCCGCACCCTGGGCAAGGCGCTGCTGGGCCTGGAGGTTCGGGACATCGAGGGACACCGCAATCCGTCGCTCGGCGCCGCCGTGCGCCGCTGGCTCGTCTTCAGCGTGCCGGGTCTGCTGGTCTTCGGGGTCGCGGGCATCGTGTGGTGCCTCTTCGACCGCCCCTGGCACCAGTGTTGGCACGACAAGGCCGCGCACACCTTCGTGGCCGACGGCCGATAGACCGGCGGCGGACGTGTCGGACCTCGGCCGGCGCGGGCGCCGCCGACGCGGTCCTTGTCGGTCGGACCGGCACCGGGCGCTCCGGCGAGTGAGGGCGCGGGGCGGCCTGGCGCGCGGTGGAGCGGGGTCCCTCGGACGGCGGCGCGCCGGATGCGGCGCCGTCGGGTTCGCGGTCGACTCGGGCCATGAGCAGCGAACCGCACCCGGAACCGGGTCGACAGGGTCCGGACGACGACCCGTTCAGGAAGCGGCAGCCGCCTCCCGAGGGCGAACAGGGTGCCGACGGCGGTCGCGCGGCGGAGGCCGGTTCGGGCTCGCCCTATGACGCCCCACCGTCGTACGCCGGCGGCCCCTACGGTGGGCCGCCGCCCGGCGGCGCGGGCCCCGGGGACGACCCGCTCGCGGGGATGGCTCCGCTGGCCGACAGCGGCCGGCGCACGCTCGCGCGGATCGTCGACATGGTCTTGGTCGGCATCGTGGTCTGGCTGCTCAGTTGGGCGTTTCACGTGACCGACTACCGGCTGGACAGCCAAGGGGTGGCCGCCGCCCGTTCCTTCGGACAGGGGCTGATCGCGGCGGTCCTCTACATCGCCTACGACACGATTCTCACCGCCCGCCGAGGACAGACCCTCGGCAAGCGGTGGCTCGGCCTGCGCGTGGCCGACCTCGCCGACGGGGCCACGCCCTCGACCCGGACCTCCCTGATCAGGGCCGCGGTGCTGTGGATCCCGTTCGCCTTCTGCTGCGCTTGTCTGTGGACGGCGTTCTGCGGTGGCTGGAGCTTCTTCGACAAGCCCTACAAACAGGGGCTGCACGACAAGGCGGCCAAGACGGTGGTGGTCAGCGTCCGTTGAGTCGGCGGGACCGCCGCACGGGCGGTCCCCGGGGCCCCAGGGTCAGGCCGCGCGCTCGCCCCAGCGACCTTCCCGCGCGCCCGGGGAACCGCCGAGCTTCGCGCCTCCGACCGGGTGTCCCGGCTCGGCTTCGGTGGTCGAGGCGGCCGGGGCCCGCCCCGCTCCGGGCACCCGCAGGGCGACGACCAGGCCGAGGACCAGCGCCAGGACACAGGAACCCGCGACGAGCCCGACCCCCGCGCTCCCGGCCGAGGCGGCCTCCGCCACCGAGAGCAGGGCGACGGCGGAGAAGATCACGGTGCACGAGCCGTAGGCGTACTGGGCGACGCTCGGGCGGGGCATGGCCATGGTGTCCTCGGCAGACGTGGTGGGGGGATCGGGGCGACCGGTGTCGCCGTCCGCTGACTGGACGGCCGACCGGCTCTCGTGGGCTGCATGCCCGAGTGGGGCCGATCGTATGCCTCCGGCAATCGACGGCGTCGACGCACAGGGGGCGCACGGAGGCACGCACCGACCGATCCACCCCGCCGTCCGGTCGCGCGAGGCGGCGGGGCGGAGCGCGTCCCATAGTCCAGTTGACCTGCTCAAGTCAAGGTCTGGTTTTTCGGGCGAACCTCTTGTCAAATGTCGTCACTTGAATACACGCGTGGTTCACGCGTGCGCGGATTCTGTACCTATCTGACCCCCCACCGCGCATGCGCACGCGGGGGAGGATCTCAAGTGAGAAGACGAAACTGGTCGTTCAGAGTGGCGGCCACCGCGGTGGCGCTCGCCGCCGCGGGCGCCACGATGTCCGCCGCCGGCGTCGCCCAGGCCGCCGCTCCCGCCCTCCCGCCGGCCGTGGACGGCCACGACGGCGACCCGCACCCGGAGAAGGGCGGGCACGCCCACGACCTCGACGGTCCGATGAGCCGGACTCAGGAGGCCCAGCGTGAGGAGGCCCTGAAGCAGGTCATCTCCGGCGATGCCGAGGTGAAGGAGAAGGACGGCTCCAAGGTCGTCGAGCTCAAGAGCAAGCGCGGCGAGCCCAAGTACGTCGAGCTGGGCCGGGAGAGCACCGACAAGATCTTCACGATCCTCGTCGAGTTCGGCGACGAGATCGACAGCCGCTACGGGGGGACCCCGGGCCCGCTGCACAACCAGATAGCGGAGCCCGACCGGGCGTCCGACAACTCCACCGCCTGGCGGGCCGACTACGACCGCGGGTACTACCAGGACCTGTACTTCGGCGAGGGCGAGGGCGTCGACTCGGTCAAGACCTACTACGAGAAGCAGTCCTCCGGCCGCTACTCGGTCGAGGGCGAGGTCTCCGACTGGGTGAAGGTCCCCTACAACGAGGCCCGTTACGGCAACAACGCCTGCGGCCAGAGCAACTGCACCAGCGTGTGGAACGTCGTCAGCGACGGCCTGGACGCCTGGGTGGCCCAGCAGAAGGACGCCGGCCTCACCGACGCCGAGATCGAGGCCGAGGTGGCCCGGTTCGACGAGTGGGACCGGTACGACTTCGACGGCGACGGCGACTTCAACGAGCCCGACGGCTACATCGACCACTTCCAGATCGTGCACGCGGGCGAGGACGAGTCCGCGGGTGGCGGCGCCCAGGGCACCGACGCGATCTGGGCCCACCGTTGGTACGCCTTCGGCACCGACGCCGGCGCCACCGGTCCCGAGGAGAACCGCCTCGGCGGAGCCCGGATCGGTTCCACGGACGTGTGGGTCGGCGACTACACCGTGCAGCCGGAGAACGGCGGCCTCGGCGTCTACGCGCACGAGTACGGCCACGACCTCGGCCTTCCCGACCTGTACGACACCTCGGGCGGAGGCGAGAACTCCACCGGCTTCTGGACCCTGATGTCCTCCGGCTCCTGGCTCGGCACCGGCGGTCAGGACATCGGCAGCCTCCCGGGCGACATGACGGCCTGGGACAAGTTGCAGCTCGGCTGGCTGAACTACGAGACGGCCGAGGCCGGCACCAAGTCGCGTCACAAGCTGGGTGTCGCCGAGTACAACACCAAGCACGCGCAGGCGCTGGTCGTCGAACTGCCGGAGAAGGAGGTCACCACCGAGATCATCCCGCCGGCGCAGGGCGACACGCAGTGGTGGAGCGGCAGCGGTGACGACCTGCGGAACACCCTCACGCGCACCGTGGACCTCACCGGGGCGTCCGCCGCGGAGCTGACCTTCGACGGCTGGTACGACATCGAGGCCGACTACGACTACCTCTACACCGAGGTGTCCACCGACGGCGGTGAGAACTGGACGGCCCTCGACGGCACCGTGGACGGCGAGCCGATCCCGAGGGACGGCAGCGACAAGCCGGCCCTGCACGGCACCCTGGAGGGCCACACCCCCTTCGCCTACTCCCTGGACGCGTACGCCGGCCAGGAGATCGACCTGCGCTTCCGCTACCAGACCGACGGCGGCGTGGCCCAGCAGGGCTTCACGGCCGACGCGATCACGGTGACCAAGGACGGCGAGCCGGTCTTCAGCGACGACGTCGAGACCGCCGACGACGCCTGGCGGGCCGACGGCTTCTCCCGGGTCGGCGCCTCCTTCACCAAGGACTACGCCCAGTACTACATCGCCGAGAACCGGCAGTACGTCTCCTACGACAAGACGTTGGAGGTCGGTCCCTACAACTTCGGGTTCGCCTCCCGCCCGGACTGGGTGGAGCACTTCGCCTACCAGAACGGCCTGCTGATCTGGAAGTGGGACACCTCGCAGCTGGACAACAACACCAGCCAGCACCCGGGAACCGGCCTGGTCCTCCCGGTCGACTCCCACCCCACGGCGATGACCTGGTCCGACGGGTCGTTGATGCGCAACCGGATCCAGAGCTACGACGCGACGTTCAGCAAGTACCGCACCGACGGTATGACGCTGCACTCGGCCGACGAGGCGCGACTGATCCCCGGGTCCAGGGGTGTGTCGGTCTTCAACGACCGCACCCACGACTACTACGACGAGTCGAACCCGACGGGTGGCGTCAAGATCACTGACACCAACACGAAGATCCGGATCCTCAAGGAGGCCCGGAACGGCTCGACGATGGAGCTGCTGGTCGGCCCCGCCGGGAGCTGACCCGAGTCCTAGCAGGTCAGAGCATGATCGG
Source organism: Streptomyces sp. HSG2 (assembly GCF_016598575.1). Taxonomy (NCBI): domain Bacteria; kingdom Bacillati; phylum Actinomycetota; class Actinomycetes; order Kitasatosporales; family Streptomycetaceae; genus Streptomyces; species Streptomyces sp. HSG2. The sequence continues at coordinate 1,757,051 of NZ_CP066801.1, read as the reverse complement.
CGGTGACCCCTGGCGGGTCACCGCCGATCCGTGTTTAGGTGCCTCATGTGGTCCTGTTATTGACACATGTATCGACACCGACCGACACGGGGGTCTGACCGTATGGCCGCAGGAGGCTTCTGCAAGCTGCCGAACGGCACCGTCGTCGTGGCGCTGAACCTGCCCGGCGCCGCAGCGGACCGCCCCGCCGGTGTCCGGGTGCTGGTGCACGCCCGCAACCGCGCCCGAGCCCTGACCAGGCTCCACAACCTCGGTCTGGGACCGATCTACCTCAGGGGCAACGCCGCCCCGCCCACGCCGGACGAGGTCACCGCGGTCCTGCACCACCCGGACGGCCTGATATGGCGCACCGCGCCCGTCGCCGGGGTGGCGTCCGCGCAGGAGCTGTGGCACCCGATCCGCGCGCTTCTCCGCCCGCCCTCCCCGCCGGCCCCGCGGCCTCGGGCAGCCCTGGGGGAGTCGACGCGACGGGCGAGTCCGGCGACCCCCGCCCCGGGGCCCGCTCTCGGCGGCGGCACCACCTTCGGGACGCGCCCGAGTCGGTCCGCCCGGTAGCGGCCGGCCCTCGGGCGTCAGCTCCGAGCGCCGGCCGTCGCACCGCTCACCCGGGTGCGGCGGCCCGAACGCTTCCGACGGCCCTGCCTCGGTCCCCTCCGACACACCCGAATCCAGCGGGTCGACAGGGCCCGGAAACCCAGGAGTCGTGTTTCGACAGCTCCCCGCCTCGCCAACCGACACAGGACCCGCGGCCGCGGTCCGCGATACAGGGGGGTGATTGTCCCGCGAACCTGTTGCCGAACGGTCAATCGCGTGGAAAATTCATGACGCCGGCGTCATGGTCGCGCGCTTCTCGACGCCCGGCACGGTCGCATCATCTGAAAATTCGACGACAGGGATGCCGGAGATAGATGAACGAGACGTGTACTGCCGCAGGCCCCGGGGTGAGCGGAATGGGGGTGGGTTCGTTTTCGAACCCCGGAGATATTCCTGCCAGCGGTCTCCGGTACGCGGTTGCCCTGCCGTTCTACCAGAGGCACGGGATTTACATCGAGGATGCGGGTAAGACCATCGAGGTGAAAGGAGGAGCTCACGAGCTGACAATCGAAGAAACGCGATCCACGACTCAAACGATCCCTCTGGGCGGGGGTGGCGACGACTGGCGCAGTACAATCAGATCCGTCGTGGGAATCGCCGTGAGAACGGCGGAGAATGCTCTGAGGCGGAAGTATCCGTACCTTCCCGACGGTGCGATTTTCGGCTTGCTCGGATTTGGCGAGAGCAGTGCGGATTCAGTCAGCAAGCAGGACAGGGTCACCTTCGGCGTCAGGGACAAGATCAAAATCACCCCTCTCATCGGAAAGACCATCCTGGCTCGACCTGTGTACTTCAAGGTGAAATCCGTTTCCGACGAGTGGGTGAGAGACCCCGGAGGGGGATGGCCGAGGCTGGTGAGGGGGAGCGTCGTATCGGATGCCGTGGTCAAAATGGGCTGGATTCTGGAATGCCCCGCTGCCGGGGGAAGAGTGAGAATGGCCCGGCAAATGCCGAGCAATCCCAAGGAAGGGGTGGAATACGATTACATGGCCGACACGATGCTCACAATTCCCGCACCCCCCGACCCTGAAGTGGATGAATGCGCCCCTCCCACGGGACCGCCCGATCGCATGGACGCGATCACCGGAGAGAACAGTATTCGGTGGCACTTTTCCGGGCCACAGGAGAGCACGGTGAAATCTTTGGGTGACGGGATGCGCCGGGAGGATTACCGGAACCCGGACCGGGCGTACCTTGCCGGAATCTCGGTGCGGTGTCCACCCCCGAAGTATCAAGAAGGATCCAGGACGTACGAATGCTATCGAATCGAGTACCACATCGAAGGGACAAGTGCGGCTTCTCTCGACTGGAGCTGGGGTGACCGGTCGAAGGGAACGCTGTCTTTCGCCGACGGGGTGAGGAAGATTGCGCCGTGGGAGTCAGACCCGAAAAGCATGGCTCAACACAGGGGGATTCCCGCCGATGGTGGCGAGTATGAATACGACCTGAAATTCAATGCATTCGTTGATTTCCCGTCGGCCGCTCCACGTTTGCGGGTGTGCGTCATTCCGGTCAAATAGAATCCACTTTGGCCTCCCGTCCCCCACCAAGTCGTCCTGCTCGTCCTCGTGGGGAGGAAGGGGCGGGGATCCACGCCGGCGGGTCCGCCGATCGTCCGCGCGGCGGCCGTCGGCTTCATCGGGGTCTTCGCCCGCTACTGGTGCCTGGCCGGGGGCAGCAGCGGCTTCCCGCTCAGCTCCACGCCCGCCCGGCCCATCTCCTCGACGGCGTGCTCGGCGGTGGCGGCCGACACGGCGGCGGTCAGATCCAGCGAGACGTGGGTGCGGAAGCCCTCCCCGACCGCGTCCAGGGCGGTGGCCCTCACGCAGTGGTCCGTGGCCAAGCCGACCACGTCCACCTCCTCGACCCCGTGGGCCCGCAGCCACTCGGCGAGCGCCACCCCGTTCTCGTCGACTCCCTCGAAGCCGCTGTAGGCGGCCGTGTAGGCGCCCTTGTCGAAGACGGCCTCCACGGCGCCGGAGGCGACGGCGGGGGCGAGATTGGGGTGGAAGCCCACCCCCTCCGTGCCGGCCACGCAGTGCGCTGGCCAGGAACGCACGTAGTCCGGGTCGTCGGCGAAATGGCCACCGGGAGCGATGTGCCGGTCACGGGTGGCCACCACGTGCCGCTCGCCTGCGGGCGACCGCGCGATCAGCTCGGTGATCGCGGCGGCCACGTCGGCGCCGCCGGCGACCGCGAGGCTGCCTCCCTCGCAGAAGTCGTTCTGCACGTCGACGACGATCAGGGCACGGCGCATGACGTTGGTCCCTCGACTCTCGGGCGGCTGTGTGGACGGACGGCGGGGGCCGTGTCCTCGAGCCTAGGCAGTCCGGGCCCGGTCCGGGAGGGGCCACGTCCGTCCGTGTGGCGTCGCGCCCGCCACACGCCGCCGCAGGTCCGCGGGCGACGCCACCGGCCCGGCGGCCTCGACAGGGTCCACCGCCCCGGCCTCGTGTCGGCGGCGTCGCCTCGGCCGAGACCGTACTATCCCTGCCCGTGGACCCCCAGGTACTCCGTCGGGAGTGCCGGGTCGCCGGGGGAGAGGCGGGTGGCGGAGGCGGGCAGGCACGCGCGGACGGCCGCGTGTCGGTCGCGGGCGGCGTCCAACGGCTCACGGCCCACGATCTCCCCGCCCTCGATCAGCGGGACGAGCAGTCCTCGGTCGGCGAGGTCCTCGGGCACCGGCCCGGTGCCGACCACTTCGGCGATCGGGGTCCCGGCCTCGTCCACCCTGCGCGCCGCCCACTTGCGCCCGCCGACGGAGGTCTTCCCCCCGGTGGCCCGCTTGGCCACCGGGACCAGCGGGGCCCCCGGATCGGCCGACGTGGCCCGAGCGACCAGCTTGTAGACCATGGCGGCGGTGGGGTGGCCCGACCCGGTCACCAGACGCGTGCCGACGCCGTACGCGTCCACGGGCGCCGCGGCCAGGGAGGCGATGGCGTACTCGTCCAGGTCCGACGTCACGACGATGCGGGTTCCGGCGGCCCCCAGCTCGTCCAGTTGGCGTCGCACCCGGTGCGCGGCCGACACCAGGTCGCCGGAGTCGATCCGGACGGCTCCCAGCCCCGTGCCGGCGACCTCGACGGCCGTCCGCACCGCCTCGGTCACGTCGTAGGTGTCGACCAGCAGGGTGGTGTCGGGACCGAGGGAGTCGACCTGGGCGCGGAACGCCTCCCGTTCGTCGTCGTGCAGCAGGGTGAAGGCGTGCGCGGAGGTGCCCACGGTGGGAATGCCGTGGCGGAAGCCTGCGGCGAGGTTCGAGGTGGCCGAGAAGCCGCCCACGTAGGCGGCCCGGGCGGCGGCCACCGCCGCCAGTTCGTGGGTGCGCCGGGCGCCCATCTCGATCAGTGGACGGCCCGCCGCCGCGGCCGTCATGCGTGACGCCGCGGCGGCGACGGCGCTGTCGTGGTTGAGGATGGAGAGGATCACCGTCTCCAGGAGCACGCACTCGGCGAAGGTCCCCTCGACCCGCAGGACCGGGGAGCCGGGGAAGTACACCTCGCCTTCGGGGTAGCCGTGGACGTCTCCCGTGAAGCGGTAGGCGGCCAGCCGGCGCAGGGTGGCCTCGTCGACGACGCCCCGGTCGCGGAGGAAGTCGAGGAGGTCGTCGTCGAAGCGGAAGTCGCGCACCGCCCGCAGGACGCGGCCCACGCCCGCGACCACGCCGTAGCGGCGACCGTCCGGCAGCCTCCTGGCGAAGACCTCGAACACGCATCGCCGATCGGCGGTTCCGGCCCGCAGCGCGGCCCGCAGCATGGTGAGCTCGTACCGGTCGGTGAACAGCGCCGTGGAGGGGACGTCCACCGGCGACGCCTCGCCGTCCGGACGCGGGGCGCGCTGGGGCCCGGCCGCTCGGAGTGGGGCCGGATCTACGGTGTTCATGGCCGGAAAGCGTACCCCTGATCTCGTCATCCTGACGATTTCGATACGCGTGCCTCCGTCCCGAAGCGACCCGGATCCGGCGCCGCCGGGCGGGCGAGGGGCCACGCCCGTTTGTGCGCCCACCCCCGGGTGGTGGCAGCATGGGCCCTGTGACGGCAGCCGCACCCATCGAGATCGAGAAGACCGAGCCGGCGGAGGAGACCTTCGCCGTGCCCGAGCCCGACGTGCCGTGGGTGACGATCGTCCACAACGACCCCGTCAATCTCATGAGCTACGTGACCTACGTCTTCCAGGCCTACTTCGGGTACTCCAAGGACAAGGCCACGCGGCTGATGCTCGACGTCCACCGCAAGGGACGCGCGGTCGTCTCCAGTGGCTCGCGCGAGGAGATGGAACGGGACGTCCAGGCCATGCACGGCTACGGGCTGTGGGCCACCCTGCAGCAGGACCGGAAGTAGCGATACGTCTCCATGCCAGGAAACTTCGAACCGCTCCCCGGCGGCGGCGCCGCCGTCGCGCTCGACGACGTCGAGATCTCCATCATCCGGTCGCTGGCCGCGCAGCTCCTGGAGCTGATCGGCCCGGGGCCCGCCGCCGACCCTCCCGACGACCCCCTCGCGGAACTCTTCGCCGAGGGGCCGAGCGAGCCGCCATCGGACCCCGTGCTCCGGCGCTTCTTCCCGGACGCCTACGGGGACCCCGAGGCGGACGCCGGACCGGCCGAGGCCGAGGAACGGCGGGCCCACTCGGCCGAGTTCCGCCGCTACACGGAGAACGACCTGCGCGCGGGCAAGCGGGACAACGCGCTCGTGGTCGTCCGCCGGTTGGACCTGCTCGCCGCCGAGTCCGCCGGCGAGGGGGGAGCGGTCCTGACGCTGACGCCGGACGAGTCCCGGCAGTGGCTGGGGGCTCTCAACGACCTGCGGCTGGCCATCGGCTCCCGGTTGGAGATCGCCGGCGAGGACGACACCGACCTCCTCTACGGGCTTCCCGACGAGGACCCCCGCAAGCCGATGGTGATGGCGTACCTGTGGCTCGGTGGCCTCCAGGAGACCCTGGTGGCCACCCTGACCCTTTGATCCGCGCCCCGTCCGCCCCCGGCGAGTCCCGCACCTCGGGCCGCCCCGGCGCGGTCGCCTGTCCGGGATGCGGATGGGCCGGTACCGACCCGTGATACGCCGCGTCGCGCCCGCCTATCCTGGCCCGCATGCTGACCATCACCCAGGACCTTTACGACCGGATCGTCGCCCACGCCCGAGCCGACCACCCGGACGAGGCGTGCGGCGTGGTGGCCGGTCCGGCGGGAGAGGACCGGCCCGAGCGCTTCGTCCCGATGCTCAACGCCGCGCGCTCGCCCACCTTCTACGAGTTCGACTCCCAGGACCTGCTCCGGCTCTACCGGGAGATGGACGACCGGGACGAGGAGCCCGTGGTCGTCTACCACTCGCACACCGCCACCGAGGCGTACCCCTCGCGCACCGACGTCTCCTACGCCAACGAGCCCGGCGCCCACTACGTCCTGGTGTCCACCGCGGACGCCGACGGCGCCGGGGAGTTCCAGTTCCGCTCGTTCCGGATCGTCGACGGAGAGGTGACCGAGGAGGACGTCAGGGTGGTGGCCGGTCCTTGAGTCGGTCGCGGGGCCGCTCACCCGGCCGGTCGCCGAGCCCGTCCGGGGGGCGTCTCGCCATGCGAATGCCAAGGGTCCGTGGAGTGAGATCCCCCTCCGGGGGGCGGGGTGGGAATCGATACGATGACCCCATGGTTCTCCTCGACGTGGGCGAAAAGGCGCCGGGCACTCTGCTCGTGGCGCGGTTGCACGTCGATCTCTGCAGGCTGAACAGCGCCATCTGTTGATCACCCGTCGCCGCCGCGCCCCACGAGGTGCGCGGTGGTGCCGTCGCGCGCCGTCACGCTCCACACCGACCCTCCCGACAGGAGTCCTCAGCATGGCCATCGAGGTCCGTATCCCGACCATCCTCCGCCAGTACACCGACGACCGGAAGGCGGTGGAGGGCACCGGGGACACCCTCGCCGAGCTCCTCGCCGACCTGGAGACCCGGCACCCCGGCATCAGGGCCCGGATCGTGGACGGGGAGCGGCTGCGTCGGTTCGTCAACGTCTACGTGAACGACGAGGACGTCCGCTTCCTCGACGGCATCGAGACCAAGCTCTCCGACGGTGACAGCGTGACCGTCCTGCCGGCCGTCGCGGGCGGTTCCTCGGCCGCCCGGCCGCGTCCCGCGCGCGCGGTGGGCCGTCTGCGGGCCGGGACGGCCTGACCGCGATGCGGTACGACTCGCCGTTGGCCGCGGTCGGCGACACCCCACTGGTGCGGCTGCCGCGGCTCTCGCCGTCCGACGACGTCCGTGTCTGGGCCAAGCTGGAGGACCGCAACCCCACCGGTTCCGTCAAGGACCGTCCCGCGCTGCACATGATCGAACAGGCGGAGAAGGAGGGCCGGCTCGCCCCCGGGTGCACCATCCTGGAGCCGACCAGCGGAAACACCGGTATCTCGCTGGCCATGGCCGCGCGACTCAAGGGCTACCGGATCGTCTGCGTGCTGCCCGAGAACACCTCCCGGGAGCGCCGCGACCTCCTCGCCATGTGGGGGGCGGAGATCGTCGCCTCCCCCGCGGCGGGCGGTTCCAACACCGCCGTGCGAGTCGCCCGGGAACTGTCCGCGGAACACCCCGACTGGGTGATGCTCTACCAGTACGGCAACCCTGACAACGCCGGGGCGCACTACGCCACCACCGGTCCCGAGATCCTGGCGGACCTGCCGTCCGTCACCCATTTCGTGGCCGGCCTCGGTACCACCGGAACGTTGATGGGAGTGGGTCGCTACCTGCGCGAACACCGTCCCGACGTGGCGATCGTCGCCGCCGAGCCACGCTACGACGACCTGGTCTACGGGCTGCGCAACCTCGACGAGGGGTTCGTCCCCGAGCTGTACGACCCCTCGGTGCTCAGCGGTCGTTTCTCGGTGGGTTCCGCCGACGCCGTCGCCCGCACCCGACAACTCCTGCGGGAGGAGGGCATCTTCGCCGGGGTCTCCACGGGGGCCTCGCTGCACGCGGCGATCGGAGTCGGGAACCGCGCGGTCAAGGCGGGAACCGCCGCGGACATCGTCTTCCTGGTGGCCGACGGGGGTTGGAAGTACCTCTCCACCGGTGTCTACACGGCGGCGACCGACGAAGAGGCCGTCGCGGCCCTCCAAGGGCAGCTCTGGGCCTGAGCCGCCGCGCTCGGGCGAACGCGGACGGACGGGGGGCGCGACGGGGGCGCGAGCCTCAGCGGGCGAGTCGTCGGACCCGGTCCCAGAGGACCGGGTCGACCTCCCCCACCCGCCGTCGGAAGGCGGGCACCGGGACCTCGCGCAGCTCGTCGGTCTCCAGGAACCCGGAGAGTCCCCCGCCCTCCCCGGCCGCGCCCGGCGGCAGCGGGATCACCCCGGGGCGTCCCTCCCGGCGGCGAGAGGTGATCTTCGCGACCAGTGCCCTCTCCCGCCCGACCGACAGCACCAGACAGGGGCGGTCCTTCGATCCGGACCCCTCCTCGTAGGGCACCGCCGCCCACCAGATCTCGGCCGGGCGGGGTCGGCGAGGAGCGGGACCGGTCGGACGTCCCGGCGGTCCCGCCGGGCCCCCGGGGCGCCGGCGCCGAGGCCGGGGGGCCCGACCCCAGCCGTCCACCAGGGCGGCGACCACGGCGAGCACCACCACCGCGGCCCCCGCGAGCCACCACGACGTGTCCATGAGACGACGGTACCGGCGTACGCCGTTCCCACGCGCCCCCCGAATCCCGTCACGCGCCAGGCATCCAGCCGAACCGGTGACGGTGCAGGTGAGTTCCCCCACAACGCCCCCTCCTGGAGGAGCCACCCCGGGAATCCCGCCGTACGCTCGACGGACCGCACGAACCCCGTCTCCCCCATGCGCCAGCGGAGGTTTCTGCCCGATGAAGCTCACCGTCGTCGGCTGCTCGGGCTCGTTTCCGTCCGCGGAATCGGCCTGTTCGAGCTACCTCGTGGAGGCCGACGGCTTCCGACTGCTCCTCGACATGGGCAACGGCGCCCTCGGAGAGTTGCAGCGCCACTGCGACCTCTACGCACTCGACGCCGTGTTCCTCAGCCATCTGCACGCCGACCACTACATCGACATGTGCGTCTACTTCGTCGCGCGGTACTACCGGCACGACGGGGGCCGCTGCGCCCCGCTCCCGGTCTTCGGCCCCGAGGGCACCGAGCACCGGCTGGCCTGCGCCTACGGCGACACCCCCACCGCTTCCTCGATGAGCGAGGTCTTCGACTTCCACACGGTCAAGCCGGGCACCTTCGAGGTGGGTCCCTTCACCGTCCACACCGACCGGGTCGCCCACCCCGTCGAGGCGTACGCCCTGCGAGTCGAGCACGCCGGGCGTGTCCTCACCTACTCCGGCGACACCGGTGTCACCGAAGCCTTGGACGAACTCGCCCGGAACGCCGACCTCTTCCTGTGCGAGGCCGCCTTCACCCACGGCAAGGAGGACATCCCGGACGTGCACCTGACCGGCCGTGAGGCGGGGGAGAGCGCCGCTCGCGCGGGGGCCAGGCGTCTGGTGCTCACCCACATCCCGCCGTGGACCGACCCCCGGGTCAACCTGGCCGACGCCCGCGCCGCCTTCGACGGCCCGGTGGAGTTGGCCGCGCCGGGAGCCACCTACGAGGTCTGACGCCGTTCGGGTGTCGCGCCCCGAAGCACGGTCGCCGGTCTTCGAGGTCCCCCGCCGCCCGGCGGAATCCGCCGCGACCTACGGACGGGGCTCGGTCTCGGGTGTCCCGGCGGGTTCCTCGTCGCGCTCACGACCAGGGGTCGGCAGATCGAACCGGGTGATGGCGAAGCGGAACACCGCGTAGTAGACGGCCGCCGCGCCCAACCCCACCAGGACCAGCCCCCACGGGTTGGTCGCGATCCCCAGATTCAACGTGAAGTCGACGGCGCCCGCCGAGAAGCCGAAGCCGCTCTTCATGCCCAGTGCCCAGGTCAGGGCCATCGACACCCCGGTCAGGACGGCGTGGACGGCGTAGAGGGCCGGGGCGATGAAGAGGAAGGTGAACTCGATCGGTTCCGTGACGCCGGTGACGAACGAGGTGAGCGCGAGGGAGAACATCATGCCTCCGACGACCTTGCGGCGTTCCGGTCGGGCGCAGTGGGTGATGGCCAGACAGGCGGCGGGGAGGGCGAACATCATGATCGGGAAGAAGCCGGTCATGAACTGACCGGCCGTCGGATCGCCGGCCAGGAAGCGCGCGATGTCGCCGGTGGCGCCCTGGTACTCGCCGGCCTGGAACCACGGGAAGGAGTTGAGCAGATGGTGCATCCCGACCGGGATCAGCGCCCGGTTGGCGACGCCGAACACACCCGCGCCCACGGCGCCCGATCCCACCAGCCACTCGCCGAGATGGTGCAGACCGGTGCCCAGGACGGGCCACACGTACCCGAAGACGACGCCGGCGACCAGTCCCGCGAACGCGGCGAGGATAGGCACCAGGCGCCGCCCGCCGAAGAAGCCCGCCCACTCCGGCAGCCTGGTGCGGTGGAAGCGCTGGTACAACAGTGCCACCACGACCCCCATCACGACGCCCCCGAGGACCTTGGCGTCCACCGGTGCCCCGACCGTCACCACCCTGCCCTCCGCCACCTCCGCGACCCGCGGCAGGCTGCCGTCGGTGAAGGTGCCGAGCACCTTCCGGAAGACCAGGTAGCCGACGACCGCCGCCAACGCCGTGGAGCCGTCCGACTTCCGGGCGAAGCCGATGGCGATCCCGACCGCGAACAGCAGCGGCATCTCCTCCAGGATCGCCTCCCCCCCTGCGGCCATGAACCCCGCGACCCTGGTCAGCAGGCCCGGGAAATCCGGGCGACCGAGCATGTCCGCGCTGCCGAGCCGAACCAACAGGGCCGCCGCGGGCAGCACCGCCACCGGCAGCATGAGACTCCGACCGATGCGCTGGAGACCGGCGGTCACTCCCGGCCCCCTTCTCCCGCCGGTCGCCGAAGCGGAGTTCGCCGTGGTCAAGAGATCCTCCAGTCGTCCGCCCGGGTGGGGGAGGGAGCGGGAAGAGCGGGAAGGAAGACAGCGGCAGCACCGGCTCACCGGGCCAGTGGTGTAGACCTGTTCTAGCACGGCGGCGGGTCGCCCGAAACCCGCCGCACCCGGACGCTCCGTCCCATCCCGGGCGGTCGGGTGCGGCGGGCGGGGACGCCCGTCGCACCCTCGCCGACCTCCGTACCCGGGAGAAGTGGATGACGACCAAAGCCGAGAAGATCGTCGCCGGACTGGGCGGCATCGACAACATCGAAGAGGTGGAAGGCTGCGTGACCCGCCTGCGCACCGAGGTTCGGGACGTCTCGCTGGTCGACGACTTCGCGCTGCGGGCCGCCGGGGCACACGGTGTGGTCAGGATGGGCACCGCCGTCCAGGTGGTCGTCGGCACCGACGCCGACCCCCTCGCCGCCGAGATCGAGGACATGCGCTGAGCCTCGTGGGGCGCGGCCGGCGGCGCCGATCCCGCCGCGATGGTCCCGGACCGCGCGGGACCACCCGAATGTCCTAGGCTCACCCGCATGTCACGCATCGACGGCCGCACCCCGCAGCAGCTCCGCCCCGTCACCATCGAACGCGGCTGGAGCAAGCACGCCGAGGGCTCCGTCCTCGTCTCCTTCGGCGACACGAGGGTCCTCTGCACCGCCTCCCTGACCGAGGGCGTCCCCCGTTGGCGCAAGGGCAGCGGGGAAGGGTGGGTGACCGCGGAATACTCCATGCTGCCGCGCGCCACCAACACGCGGGGGGACCGCGAGTCCGTCCGGGGGCGCGTCGGCGGGCGCACGCACGAGATCAGCCGTCTGATCGGGCGCTCCCTCCGTGCCGTCGTCGATCACCGGGCGCTCGGAGAGAACACCGTCGTCCTGGACTGCGACGTGCTCCAGGCGGACGGCGGCACCCGGACCGCCGCCATCACGGGGGCCTGGGTGGCGCTGGCCGACGCGGTCGCGTGGGCCCGGTCGCGGAAGCTGATCCGGCCCGGTCGCGAACCCCTGTCCGGAACCGTGTCCGCCGTCTCCGTCGGCATCGTCGACGGCACGCCGCTCCTCGACCTCCGCTACGAGGAGGACGTCCGGGCGGACACCGACATGAACGTGGTCTGCACCGGAGACGGGCGGTTCGTCGAGGTCCAGGGCACGGCCGAGGCCGAGCCGTTCGCCCGCGAGGAACTCGGGACGCTGCTCGACCTCGCCACCGCCGGATGCGCGGAGCTCGCCGATCTCCAGCGCCGAGCCCTCGCCGCCTCCCGCGCCGAGTAAAGGGCGCCCCAAGCGCCGACCAAGAAAAAGCCGGGGGCGCGCAACCCTCCGCGTCGTCGAGGCGTCCACCACAGTGTGGGCGCGCGGCTCGGTTCCGCGCGCCCACACCGTCGCCGCCTTCAGGGCCACCCGGCCCGTTCCCCTCGGGAGGACCGAGACCCATGGCCGTCACCCGACGCAGCCGTCGTCATACCGTCATAGCCACCGTGCTGGCCGCCGGGCTCGCCGTCGGCCTCACCACCGGCTGTGACGCGGTGGGCAAGGCTCTGGACTGTGTCCAGGCCGCCGACGCCGTCGCCGACAACGTCACCGAGATGCAGCAGGCCGTGGAGAGCGCCACCGAGGACCCCACTCGCCTGTTGGACTCCCTGGCCTCGATCGACCAGGACCTCGAACAGATCGGCGATCAGACCGACAACGCCGACGTCGGTCGCGCGGTCGACGACCTCGGCGCGGCCGTCGACAGCGTCCGCGCGGCCGTCGAGGGCGGTGACCCGACCCCTGACCTCGGCCCCGTCACCGACGCCGCCGGTGAACTCACCAAGGTCTGCACGCCTTGACAGCTCCCCGGCCGGAGGGCCGGGGAACCCCGCTCGGGCCGTTGCGGGTCGCCTCGGGTACGTTCCGGCCTCGCCGCGAGGTGCCGGGCGCTCGCTCGGTCCCGGGATACTGGGCCCATGACCCGCCTGATCCTCGCCACCCGCAACGCCGGAAAGATCACCGAACTGAGGGCAGTCCTCGGCGGTGCCGGCCTCCGTCACGAACTGGTGGGCGCCGAGGCCCACCCCGAGGTGCCCGACGTCAAGGAGACCGGCGTCACCTTCGCCGAGAACGCCCTCCTCAAGGCCCACGCCCTCGCCCGGGCCACCGGCCTGCCGGCCGTCGCCGACGACTCCGGGCTCTGCGTGGACGTCCTCGGCGGATCACCCGGGATCTTCTCCGCCCGTTGGGCCGGTCGGCACGGTGACGACCGGGCCAACCTGGACCTCCTGCTCGCCCAGCTCTCCGATATCGCCGACGAGCACCGCGGCGCCCACTTCGCCTGCGCCGCCGCGCTCGCGCTGCCCGACGGCACGGAGCGTGTCGTGGAAGGGCGGATGCGCGGGGTGCTCCGACGCACCCCGGCCGGCACGGGCGGCTTCGGGTACGACCCGATTCTCCAGCCGGAGGGCGAGGACCGGACGTGCGCCGAGCTGACAGCCGAGGAGAAGAACGCGATCAGCCACCGGGGGAAGGCCTTCCGCGCACTGGTCCCGGTGGTCCGGGAGCTGCTCGGCTGATCGGACGCGAAGAGGCGGCCCGATCGGCAGGGGTGCCTCGGGCCGCCGTGGTGCGGCGGAAGGGATTCGAACCCTCAAGCCCGATCAAGGGCCACAGATCCTAAGTCTGCTGCGTCGCCATTGCGCCACCGCCGCCGGTGCGGGTCATCGTACCGGGCGGGGGCCGGGCGCCTCGCTCCCGCCCCGCCTCCCGGGGGCGCCTCCCCGACGCGGGAGCGGCCGGCCGCCGGAGAGACCCACCGGCGGTCACCGCCCTTGCGGTGGGCTGCCGTTCGACCGAGGGAGCGCGACCCGACCCCGTCGGGCGTCAGATGCCCAGATCCTTGATGATCTTGGCGACGTGCCCGGTGGCCCGGACGTTGTACAGCGCCCGCTCCACCTTGCCGTCCTCGTCGACGACGATCGTGGACCGGATGACACCCTGGTAGGTGCGACCGTAGTTCTTCTTCTCGCCGAAGGCCCCGTACGCCTCCAGGACCTCCTTGTCCGGATCGGCGAGCAGGGTGACCCGCAGGGACTCGGCCTCCCGGAACCTCGCCAGCTTCTCGGGCTTGTCGGGCGAGACGCCGATCACGTCGTAGCCCGCCCCGGCGAGCAGCTCCAGGTTGTCGGTGAAGTCGCACGCCTGCTTGGTGCAGCCCGGTGTCAGCGCGGCCGGGTAGAAGTAGACGATGACCTTGCGGCCCTTGTGGTCGGCGAGGGACACCTCGTTGCCGTCGGCGTCCGGGAGCGTGAAGGCGGGGGCGGTGTCCCCGGGTCGCAGTCGCTCGCTCATCAGGTCTCTCCTTCGTGGAAGCCCCGGCCTCCGGGCCGGGAGGGGTGCCGCTCGATCGCGGGGAGGCGACGGAGGCTCCGGGGGCGGGGCCGCCGGCGTCGGGGCGGACCGGCGGGTTCCCCGGATACGGGCTCCGTCGCCCCCAATGTAACGGGGGGTCCTCACCGTGCGGTCCGGCCCCGAGCTGACAGACTGTCCAGGACAAGACCCACCTCACTTCGGAGGCCGTACGGTGGCGGACACGTCGGACACCAGAACCCCGGCGCAGATCGAGGCGGACATCAGACGCCGTCGCGAGGTGCTGGCCGAGACGCTCGACGAGATCGGGGTGCGCGCGCACCCCAGGACCCTCGTGGGCGACGCCAAGGCCCGGATCGTCTCCCGGGTCGACCACACCCTGGGGCGGGCCTACGTCGGGGCCAGCCGCGTGGTGGGCGAGGTGCGGGCGGGCCTCGTGGACGAGGAGGGTGCCCCCAGGCCGGAGCGCGTGGTGCCGGTGGTCATGGTGGCGGTCGGCGTGGTGGGGTTGCTGGTGGTGTCCACCCGGCGCCGCGGGGCGTGAGGCGGAGCGGGTAGGTTCGAGCCGTGAGCGCCAAGAGAGACGACCAGAGCATTCCGCACGACAAGCTCCCCATCCGCATGCTGCACGACCGGGTGCTGGTGCGGCAGGACAGCGGCGAGGGCGAGCGGCGTTCCGGCGGCGGGATCCTGATCCCCGCCACCGCCGCGGTGGGGCGGCGGCTCGCGTGGGCCGTGGTCGTCGCCGTGGGGCAGAACGTCCGGACGGTGGAGCCCGGCGACCGTGTGCTCTTCGATCCCGAGGACCGGGCGGAGGTCGAGGTGCGGGGCGTCGGGTACGTCCTGATGCGGGAGCGTGACCTGCACGCCGTGGCGGCCGACCGTTTCGAGGGCTCGCAGGACTCCACCGGCCTGTACCTCTGACCGGCGCGTTCTTCGCGTGGTTCGACGGGAGGGGGGTGGGGCGGCGATCGCCGCCCCACCCCCCTCCCGTCGTGTTTGCTAGGTTGGAGGGACCCGACGAGACGCGCCGTACCGGGTGAGGAAAAGACGACGCACCACCGTCCCGACGCGGCTGACGCAGCCGCGTCCGTCTCCTCCGGAGGTGCCGTCGTGGCCTGGGTCCTGTTGCTTCTCGCCGGTCTGCTGGAGGTCGGCTGGGCCGTGGGGATGAAGTACACCGAGGGCTTCACCCGCTTGGTTCCCAGCCTGCTGACCGGCGCCGGGATCGTGAGCAGCCTGTTGTTGTTGTCGTACGCCGTGCGGACGCTGCCCGTCGGCACGGCCTACGGCGTGTGGGTGGGCATCGGGGCCGCCGGAGCCGCGGTGGTCGGCATGGTGGCGCTGGGGGAGCCCGCCACCGCCGCGCGGATCTTCTTCGTCTGCCTGCTGCTGGTGGCAGTCGTCGGACTCAAGTTGACCGGATGATGCCGGCGCAAGCCCTGTCCTTCAGGGCAGGGGGAACCTCAGTACGTCGAAGACCTCGCGGTCAAGGGGCTCGCGCGGACCCGGCTCGCCAAGTCCGTCCACGACGCGGGCTGGTCTCAGTTCGTCGGCATGCTGGAGTACAAGGCCGCCGGACACGGCCGGCACTTCGGCAGGATCGGCCGGTTCGAACCGACCTCTCAGGTCTGCTCGGCCTGCGGCATCAAGGACGGCCCCAAGCCCCTGTCGGTCCGCGAGTGGACCTGCCAGGAGTGCGGGACCGTCCACGACCGCGACATCAACGCAGCACACAACATCCTGGCGGCGGGACGCGCCGACAGGCCAAACGCCTCGTGGAGCGGAGTTAAGACCGGGTCCGTCCCGGCGCAGCGCGTTGAAGCAGGAAGCCACCAGAAGGGCCAGACGGCCCAGGCTGGAATCCCCGTCCTCTAGGGCGGGGAGCACGTCAACTCCGGACACTGACCGGGCGCACCGAGCACCCTTCTGCCTGGCGCGGACCGGGGCGCGGTCCCGGGTGGCTCAGGCGTGGTCGGGGAGGGGAAGCCGCCCCGGCTCTCCCGGGTCGCCGGGTCTCTCCGCCGCGTGCTCCCCGTCCGGATCGCCCGGCACCGGGCCGCCGCCCGTTCCTTCGGGGCCGCCGGGGCCGTCCGGTCTCGGGGGCCCGGGCCTCCCGTCCGGCCCGTCCGGTCTCTGGGGGACGCGTGGCGGGTTCGGGTCGTCGCCCGGGGTCTCGGCGCCGGGCCCCCCGTGTTCCTCGGCCCCACCGCCTCCCGGGTCTTCGCCGGAGCCCGTCGACACGCGTTCCGGTCCGACGACGGCGCCGGGCCCGGGGGCGTCGACGGTCGGTCGGACGGCTTCCGGGGCGTCGGTGTCGCGGGCGGCGGCCACGCCACCGCCCGCGCCGCCACGGTCGTGGAGGGCGCCCTCGGCACCTCCCGTCGCGCCGGGCGGTGTGGCGGCGGGGCCGGAGTCCCAGGCGCCGTCGCCGGGTTCGGTGTCCCACGGGTCGTCGTCCCCGTAACGGTCCTCCTCGTCGGTGTCGCGCTCACGGTCGGACCCCGAGGGGCGGTCCGAGGGCCCACCACTCTCCTCGACGCCGCGCCTCACTCGCAGGTCGAAGGCGGTGACCGGGGTGCCGGAGAGCGCCTCGCGGGTGAACTGGGCCCAGATCTCGGCCGGGACCCCGCCCCCGTTGATCCTGCCCAGCCCCATCACGCCGTAGAGGGACTTGTGCGCGGCGGTGTCAGGGTCCTGCCCCATGACGGCCACGACGGTGGCGAGTTCCGGGGTGTAGCCGGCGAACCACGCGGCGGTGTCCTCCTCGGCGGTGCCGGTCTTGCCCGCGGCCGGGCGACCGGCCGCCCGCGCGGCGGTGGCGGTGCCCCGCTCCACCACCCCGCGCAGCACCCAGGTGGTGGTGTCGGCGGCCTCCCGGCCGATCACCTGGCGATCGTCCGGCCGCGACGGCAGTGGCACGTCTTGACCGCCGCGGGTGATCCGCTCGATCAGGGTGTACCCGGCGTGACGGCCGTGGTTGGCCAGGGTGGCGTACGCCTTGGCCATGTCGAGGGGGGAGGCGGTGGCGGTGCCGAGGGCGATGGAGGGGGCGGCGACCAGCTCCGGTGTGTCGGGGGAGAGCCCGAGGGCGACGGCGGTCTCCTCGACCCGGTCGCTCCCCACGTCCGCGGCCATCTGGGCGTAGACGGCGTTGACCGACTTGTCGGTGGCCTCCCGCACGGTGATGTCCCCGTAGTCCCGGTGGTCCTCGTTCTCGGGGGCGTAGCGCTGCCCCGACCAGCCCTGGACGGTGCGTTCGCTGGTGCCGTCGTAGCGGGTGGCCGGGGTGATCGACCTGCCGTCCTGGGTCTCGGCGTCGTTCTCCAGGGCGGAGGCCAGGACGAAGGGCTTGAAGGTCGAGCCGACCTGGAAGTCCCGACGGGTGGCGTTCGGGGTGTACTGCTTCACGTAGTCGACGCCGTTGTACAGCGCCACGACCTCGCCGCTGCGCGGGTCGACGGCCGCGCCGCCCGCCCGTACGTAGGAGTCGGCCTCCCGCGCGTCGTCAAGGCGGGACATCAGCCGGTCCTCCACGGCGGCGACGAAGGCGTCCTGCGCGTCCTCGCGGAGCGTTGTCGTGATGCGGTAGCCGCCGGCCTCCAGCTCCCCCTCCCGGAGGACGCCGTCCGCGGCGAGTTGCTCCTTCACGATCTGCACCACGTAACCGCGCTGTCCGGACAGGCTGTTCGGCGCGGTGGTGCGGTCGGGGTCGGGAAAGCTCAGGGAGGCCCGCCGGGCCGGGCCGAGCCAGCCTTGCTCCACCATCCCGTCCAGGACGTAGTTCCAACGGCGTACCGCCGCCGGGCGGTTCTCCGGGTGGGTGACGACGTCGTACCGGCTCGGGGCGTTGAGCAGCGAGGCGAGGTAGGCGCCCTGCCCGGCGTCCAGGTCGGCGGCGTCGATCCCGTAGTACGCGTGGGCGGCGGCCTGGACGCCGTACGCGCCCCGGCCGAAGTAGCTGGTGTTGAGATAGCCCTCCAGAATGTCGTCCTTGCCGGTCTCGCGGTCCAGTTTGATCGCGATGAAGAACTCCTTGACCTTGCGCGTGACCGTCTGTTCCTGCACGAGGTAGTAGTTCTTGACGTACTGCTGGGTGATGGTCGAGCCGGACTGCCTGCCCTTGCCCGTCGCCGTGTTCCAGGCCGCCCTGAGCATGGCCTGGGGGTCGACCCCCGAGGTGGAGTAGAAGTCGCGGTCCTCGGCCGCCAGTACGGCGTGTCGGGCGGCTTCGGAGACGCGGGAGAGCGCCACGTTCTCCCGGTTCACCTCGCCGTCGCGCGCGAGGACGGTGCCGTCGGCGTACAGGTAGATGTTGTTCTGCCGGGTGGCCAGGGCGTTGGCGGACGGGATCTTCACCAGGTGGTAGCCGAGGAAGAAGCCCCCGACGAGCAGCACGGCCACCGCGGCGACACCGCCGAGCACCATCCGCCAGGTCGGCAGGAGGCGGCGCGCGCCGGTGCGACGCCGCCGGCCCCCGCGCCCGGACGGTGCCGCGCCTTCCGACCCCGCGGACCCGGGGTTCGGGTCCCCCTGGCGCGCCCAGCCCGGAATCGGCGGTCTCGGCCGTGGCTCGTCGCTCATCGCTGAGCCTCCCTGTGGTGGCTGCGTCGGTGCTCGTCGTCGGTCCTCGCGCGTCCGCCCCGTGCAAAAGCCTCGCTCATGGGGGCGGTCCGTGCCCGGTGTGGCGTCGTGTCGTGGGGGATGGCGTGGCATGCGGAGTACGCCCGCTCGCGCGGTCGGGTGCGGGGCGCAGGCGGAGAGGGAACCGGTGCCGACCGGGGAGGGGCCGTCGGACCTCGGACTTCCCGAGGCCGTAGTGTGGCGGGCCCTCACCTCGTAGGCTGCTCCGCATGAGCGACGACGCCCCGGAACTGCGCGCATCCGACACCGACCGCGAACGGGTCGCCGAGGTCCTGCGGGACGCCCTCGCCGAGGGGCGGCTGGACATGACCGAGTTCGAGCAACGCCTGGAGGCGGCGTATCGGGCGCGGACCTACGGGGAGCTCGCCCCGATCACCCGGGACCTCCCGGCCGGCGCGACCCCCGCGCCCCGGGTGTCGACGACCAAGGAACCGGACCGCGCGGGCGGCTGGTCGAGCCGCATCACCGGGGCCGAGCCGACGTCGACCTGGGCGGTGGCCGTGATGTCGGGTTTCCGGCGCAAGGGGCGCTGGACCGTGCCCAGGCGCTTCACGACGTTCTCGTTCTGGGGCGGTGGGGAGATCGACCTCAGGGACGCCGACTTCACCGCGCGCGAGACGGTCGTGAACTGCGTCGCGATCATGGGCGGTGCCAGCGTGGTGGTGCCCCCCGGGGTCGAGGTGATCGTGCGAGGGATCGGCGTCATGGGCGGTTTCGACCAACGGGAGGATGGCGTTCCCGGTGATCCCGGTGCCCCCCGCGTGATCGTCACCGGGTTCGCCTTCTGGGGCGGGGTGGGTGTGGAGCGCAAGCCGCCCCGCTCGGAACGTGGGCCGAAGGAGAGGGCACGGGGGGAGAGGCTTCGGTCGGGCGAGGCCCGGTCCGAGGTGGAGGACGGCCGCCGCCGCGACCGCTGAACCAGGTACCGCCCGGCGCGGGCCGGTCGTGGTCGACCCGTGAGCCGCGGCGGGGGGCGTTCCGGGGCGTCGCCGCTCATCGGTGGCGGCGGCCGGCGAAGCGCCCTCGACCGGTGGCGCCCGGCGTCGTGAGGGCCCCGGGCGCCGGCGCGCGGGCCGTCCGCTCCTCGGTCGGCCCGCGCCCGCCGCGCGCGTGCCACCCGGCCGTCGCGCCGGCGCCGCCCGGCCGGGAGGACAATGGCCCGTAATCGCCGAACGGGTGGAGCACATGGAACGAACGCAGACCGGGGCCCCGGTGGGCACGGGAGAGGCCGGTCGCCTCGGTGGGGGCGACCGCGCCGCGACCGCCGCGGGCCGGGCGATGACCACCTTCAGCCCCGCCGACGAGGAGAAGCGACGCGGCGTCCGCCGTATGAAGATCACCGCGACCGGGCTGCTGATCTTCGTCACGGTGGTCTACGCCCTCACCGAGTGGGCCTCCCACGCGGGTGCCGGGCCCTGGGCGGGATACGTGTCCGCCGCCGCCGAGGCCGGCATGGTCGGCGCCCTCGCCGACTGGTTCGCGGTCACCGCGCTCTTCAGACGCCCCTTGGGCCTGCCCATCCCGCACACCGCGATCATCCCGACCAAGAAGGACCAGCTCGGTGTCTCGCTCGGCGAGTTCGTCGGAGAGAACTTCCTCTCCGAGGACGTCGTGCGGGAGCGCCTGCGCGCCGTCGGGATGGCGGCCAGGCTCGGCGCCTGGCTCGCCGTCCCCGACAACGCGGACCGGGTGACCGAGGAATCGGCCACCGCGCTGCGGGCCGCCCTGACCGTGCTGCGCGACTCCGAGGTGCAGGCCGTGGTCGGGGAGGCCGTCACCCGCCGGGCCGACGCCGTGGAGATCGCCCCGGGGATGGGGAGACTGCTGGAGCGGGTCGTCGCCGACGGCGGGCATCGGCGGGCCGTCGACCTGGTGGTGGCGCGCGCCCACGACTGGCTGGTGCTGCACGGCGACTCGGTGACGGGCGCGGTCCAGGGCGGGGCGCCCGCCTGGACGCCGCGGTTCGTGGACCGGAAGATGGGCGACCGCGTCCACAAGGAGTTGCTGCGCTTCGTGACCGAGATGCGGGACATGCCCGAGCATCCGGCCCGCGAGGCGCTCGACCGGTTCCTGACGGACTTCGCGAGCGAGCTGCGGTCCGACCCCGACACCCGCGCGCGGGTGGAGCGGCTGAAGAGCGAGGTGTTGGGCCGGGACGAGGTCCAGGACCTGATCGCCTCCGTGTGGACCGCCGTGCGGTCCACGGTCGTCTCGGCGGCCGAGGACGAGCGCAGCGAACTGCGACTGCGGGTCCGTGCCTCGCTGCTGGCGCTCGGCGGGCGGCTCGTCGCCGACGACCGGATCCGGGGCAAGGTGGACACCTGGTTGGAGAACGCGGCGGTGTACGTCGTCACCACCTACCGGGGGGAGATCACCTCGCTGATCACCGAAACGGTGGCCGGGTGGGACGCCGAGCACACCACACGGAAGATCGAGGCGAACATCGGGCGGGACCTGCAGTTCATCAGGATCAACGGCACGGTGGTGGGTTCGCTGGCGGGGTTGGTCATCTACTCCGCGGCCCGAGCCCTGGGTGCCTGACCTACCGTCACCCGCAGGCGCCTGGCGGCGCCTACCGGTCGCGGGGCCGCGGTGGTGACGGCGGGCGCCCGCCCGTCGGTATCGCCTCCCGCCGCCCCGCCGGGCCTCACCCCGTCCCGTGGCAGTCGGCGTAGGCCCGCTCCGTCCCGCACCAGCAGGCGTCCGCTTGTCCGGGCGGCCATGCCTCGGCGCGCCCTCGGGCGGCCAGGGTCGTGGCGTACTGGGGCAGGAGGGAGGCGTCGCCGGGGGAGGAGCCCTCGGACGCGGCGAAGGCCTCGTAGGAGGGGACCGTGCCCCGTACCAGGCCGAGTCGGGCGGCGCCGGACGAGGCGAGTTCCCGCAGGGCGGTCTCCAGGGTCGCCACGTGCTCCTCGTAGGAGGGGTACTCGGCGGTCAGCGAGGGGTGGTCCGCCAGCAGTTCCGCCAACTCCTCGGCCGGCCAGTGCAGCATGGCGACCGGGAAGGGGCGCGACAGGGCTGCCCGGTGGGCACCCAGCTCCGCGCGGAGTCGGGAGATCTCCGCCTCCAGGTCCGCCGGGTCGTTCGAGCCGAGTGTCCAGACGCGGCCCGGGTCGTGCAGCTCGTCCAGCGAGACCGGCATCGAGTGGAGGGTGTCGGCGAGGGTGTCCCAGGCGTCGTGCGGGAGACCCAGCATGCGTCGGACGCGGTGTCGGCCGAAGAACAGAGGGTGCGTGACCCGGGGAGGCTCCTCACCCTCCGCCACCAGCGACCGCGCCCCCTCGGTGAAGGTCTCGTGAGCCGCCTCCAACTCGTCGTGGGACTCCAGCGCCTCCGCCACGATCACCCACGCCGCCGGGTCTCGCGGCGCCGCCGCGCGCACGCCGTCGATGATGGCCCGCGCCTCGGCCTCGTGGCCGTACTCCCAGAGGTTGGCCGCTTTCCGGGCCCGTACGAGTACGGGATCCTCCAACTTCCCGGACGAGGACAGCAGCCGGTCGTAGAGCGCGGTCGCGGCGGGTCGGTCGCCGGACAGCTCGTGGTGGGCGGCGGCCCTCAGCAGCAGGGCCTCGGCGTCCTCCGGGTACAGGCCGGCGGTCCGCTCCAGGCGCGCCGCTTCGGCGGGGTGGTCGACGTTCTCGGCAGGCGTGTCGGGGCGCATGGGGAACACCGTACTGCGATGGGGTGACGAACCGGAGCGCGCCGCCGGTCCCGACGACGTGCTCGTCCCGGCGCCCGCGCCCCCGGGACGACCTCCGGGTGCCGGCGTCGGGGGGCGGGGTCAGACCTCGTGGACCAGGTCGGCGATCGACTCGACGACCTTGGAGGGCCCGTACGGGAAGCGGTCGACCTCGCTCGGCCGCGTCACGCCGGTGCTGACGAGGAAGGTGCGCATCCCCGCCTCCAGCCCGGCCAGTACGTCCGTGTCCATCCGGTCGCCGATCATGGCGGAGGTCTCCGAGTGGGCGCCGATGGCGTTCAGACCGGCGCGCATCATCAGGGGGTTGGGCTTGCCGACGAAGTACGGCTTCTTGCCGGTGGCCGCCGTGATCAGCGCCGCGACGGCCCCTGTCGCCGGCAGCGCCCCCTCCGCGGAGGGCCCCGTCTCGTCCGGGTTCGTCGCGACGAACCGCGCGCCGTCGTTGATCAGCCGGACCGCCTTCGTCATGGCCTCGAAGGAGTACGTCCGGGTCTCCCCGAGGACGACGAAGTCGGGCTCCTGGTCGGTCAGCACGTAGCCGATCTCGTGCAGCGCCGTGGTCAGCCCCGCCTCGCCGATCACGTAGGCGGTGCCGTTGGGGCGCTGGTCGTCCAGGAACTGCGCGGTGGCCAGCGCCGAGGTCCAGATGTTCGCCACCGGCACCTGGAGGCCCATGCGCGCGAGCCGCGCGTGCAGGTCCCGGGGGGTGTAGATCGAGTTGTTGGTGAGGACCAGGAACGGCTTCCCGGATTCCCTCAGCCGCTTGAGGAACTCCTCGGCGCCTGGGATCGGGGTGCCTTCGTGGATCAACACCCCGTCCATGTCGGTCAGCCACGACTCGATCGGCTTGCGCTCTGCCATAGGGGTGACTCTCCTGCCGGACGCGTTGTACGAGGCGGCTTGTCCTCGGCGTAGACCCTACCGCCGACGCGTGTTCGATTTTTCGTGGGTCGGGTGCGCTCTCCTCGGGCCGGGCGCTCGCCGGATCCTCGTCACCCGATCGGCGGAGACGGATCGGTCCGGCGGATGCGCGTGGCGAGCGGGTGGGAGAGCCTGCGGACACGGGAGGTTCACGATGGGCTCACTCAGGACGACGCTCTGTGCCGGAGTGGCGGTGGCCGCCGTGGCGGCGCCCGTGGCACACGGCGCCGAAGGCGACGGTGTCACGGTGGCACCCGCCCGTCCCGCGCCCGGCACCGACGTCACGCTCCGCCTGGCCGACTGCCCGGAGCGGACCGCCCTGGCCGGGTCGCCCGCCTTCGCCTCGGACGTCCGCCTGGCCCTGACGGGCGGCACGGGGGAACTGGTGGGCACCGCGCGGGTGCGCGCGACCTCGACGGCCGGTTCCCACCCGGTGCGGATCCACTGCGGCGCGGAGGAACGGACGTCCACGCTCGACGTCACCGGACGACCGCCCTCCGTCCCGGAGTCGGGTACCGCGCCCGATCGGTCGCCCGGATCGCCGGTGGCGTCCGCGGACACGGGCGACGGCGGCATCGTCCGCCTGGCCGTCGTCGACGCGGGGGAGGACGACGCCCGGGCCGAGGGCCCCGGGACCGTCCACGCGGTGATCGGGTTGGTGCTCGCCGGGGCCGCCGCGGTGGCCGTGGCGGTGCGGGGCGTCCGCCGGGGCCGAGGGACGGAATGACCGGCCGTGCCTTCTCCGGCGCGCTCCTCGACGAAGGCGGTCGTATCGGCCCACCTCACCGCGACCGTTTCGTGGCGAATCCGCCCCGAAACCTCGCCCCTCGGGCGTGAGGGCCCCGGGGCGGGCGGGGCGTATGTCAGGATTGAGCCTCGACCGAGTGCACCCTAGGGGGAGTTGGATGGACGGCACCAGGGGCGTCGGAAGGATCGGCGGGGCCCGGGTCCGCGCGGCGGCGGTCGGGGCGGTGCTGCTCCTGGCGGGCTGCTCGGACGCGGACGCCGGCGATGCCGAGGGGGACGGCGCGCCCGCCCGGCAGCCCGCGGGATCCGCCCCCTACTGGGTCAACCCGGAGGGCACCGCCGCGCGCGAGTTGGCGGAACTGGAGCGGGACGGCCGTGACGAGGAGGCCGACCTGATCCGCCGGATCGCCGAACGGCCGGTGGCCGAGTGGATCAGCCCGGAGGAAGCCGAGGCCCAGAGCCGCGGTTTCACCGAGGCCGCCGCGGCGGTCGACCGCACGGCGCTGCTCGTGCTGTACAACATCCCGCACCGGGACTGCGGCCAGTACTCGCAGGGCGGCGCGGTCGACGGCGCGGCCTACCGCGCCTTCGTCGAGGCCGTGGCCGAGGGGATCGACGATCGGCCGGCCACGGTGATTTTGGAGCCGGACGCGGTGCTGCACCTCGTGGACGGCTGCACGCCCGAGGTGTACCACGAGGAGCGCTACGCGCTCTTGCGGGAAGCGATCGCCACCCTGAAGGCGCTCCCCGACACCACCGTCTACCTCGACGCGGGCAACGCCGGTTGGGGGGAGCCGGACCAGATCTTCGAACCGCTGCGGTGGGCGGGCGTCGAGCGGGCCGACGGCTTCTCGGTCAACGTCTCGAACTACTACACCACCGAGGACTCGATCGCCTACGGCAAGGAGTTGTCCGCCAAGGTCGGCGGGAAGCCCTTCGTCATCGACACCAGCCGCAACGGCAACGGCCCCTACACCGGGGGCGATGCGAGCGAGCGCTGGTGCAATCCGCCCGGCCGGGCGCTGGGCGAGGCACCCACCCGCGACACCGCCGATCCCCTGGTCGACGCCTACCTGTGGATCAAGCGCCCCGGGGAATCGGACGGGGAGTGCAAGGGCGGTCCCAAGGCGGGGGAGTGGTGGCCCGAGTACGCCCTGGGGCTAGCCCGGTCGGCGAACTGAGAGGGCCCCGGTGGGGAGGGAGGCACCCCCACTCCCCACCGGGGCCCTGCTCCCGGCGCCTACGGCACCCGCACCCAGCGGGCCTTGCTCGGCACGCCGTTGCCGTCCGTGGCGAACATCATGTACCACCCTGCCTGGACCAGGTTGGCGTTCTCGGGCACGGTCACCGTCAGCCGGTCCCCCTCCGCCTCGAAGTCCAGGGCGATCGACCGCTGGTCGACGTCGGTGACGTGGGTCGAGGCGCTCGGCCGGATCAGGCGGACCTTCTCGATCGACTCCGCCACGCTCGATGTGAACGTCCCCGACTCCCCGCGCCCGATGCTCTCCGGCCCATCGGCCAGATCCGGCCGGTCCTCGCCGTAGAGATAGGGCGGGGTGTAGATCTCGATGCGCTGCTCGAACTCGCCGGGCTTGGTGTTGGCCTTGTCGGCGAAGAGCGAGTCCGAGCCGAAGAACATCACGCGCCCGTCCGGCAACAGGATCGAACCGGAGTGGTAGTTGCGGCCCACCAGGGGGTCGGCGACCCGCCGGAACTCGTCGGCCTCGGTGTCGTAGATCCGGGCCTGGAGGATGTTGGAGTCGCTCCGGCCCCGGTAGTCCTCGGAGCCGCCGGAGACCAGCACCTCGTCGGTGGGGAGGACGGAGACCTGCGGGTAGCGGGTGCCCTTCTCCAGTGAGGGGCCGTCGGTGAAGCGGGGCTCGTCGGCGCTCAGGTCGACCAGGCGGGTCTTCTCGCTCGCCAGCCGGGACTCCCCGACGCCGCCGCCGCCGACCACCATGTACCGCTCGTCCTGAGCCGGCGGCAGCAGGACGGTCGCGGACGTCTCCAGCATGTTCGCGTCGCTCATGCCGGGGATCTCGGTGAACTCGTTGGTCTCCACGTCCCAGATACCCGGGTCGCGACCGACGTCGTCAGGGCCGTAGCCCGCGTTGGAGCCCGAGTAGAAGATCTTGCCTTCTCGCGTCAGGAACAGCGCCGGGTAGGTGGGGAACTGGCGCTCCTCCTCGGTGTAGGTCCACTCCTGGGTCTCGGGGTCGTAGACCTCGTTCTTGCCCGGCACGAGCTGGCCGATGTCGTCGAGGCCGGAGACGCTGAGGATCTTGCCGTCGCTCAGCGTGGTGAGCGTCGGATACCAGCGGGCCTCGTGCATGGGGTCGACCTTGACGTACTTCTCGGCGACCGGGTCGAATTCGAAGGCGTCCCGGATTCCCTGGAAGTCCTTCTTGTCCAGTGCGAGTTTCTCCGCGATCCCGTAGGTGTTGCGGGCGTCCTCGCCTTCCAGGCCCTCGATGCGGTAGTTGTCCTGGGTCCCGGTCTCGTACTCCGCGCCCTTCTTCTGCGCCTCGACGTAGATCCGGCCGTAGCCGGGGGTGTTGCCCAGGAACTCCCCGGTCTCCTCGTCGAAGTTCTTCTCCGCCCGGGGAACCAGCACCGGGTCCTTGGAGACGAAGGTCTTGCCGTTCTCCTTGCCGGTGAAGATCGTGCCGGCGGGCAGCGTCATCGGCTTGTCGGGGTTCTCGTTGTGGACGATCATCAGGCCGCCGGCCTTCTCCACGTCACCCTTGAGCTTCTCGTAGCGCTTGGTGCCACCGGCGATCAGCAGGTTCCCGTTGGACAGTTGGGTGTGCCCGGTGCAGAAGAGGTCGTTCGGGGTGGGCACCTTCTTGACGGTGCCCTCGACCGGGTCCCAGACGCGGGTGTCGTACTGCTTGGCGTCGAAGTTCTCCTGGTCGTTGCCGGACCCGGCGACGAGAAGGACCTTCCCGGTGTGCAGCAGTGCCGCGTGGATGGTGTTCTGCCGATACTTCGCGGGGAACTCGACCACTTCCCACTTGCCGTTCTCGGCCTTGTACTCGGGCTTGTTGATCGTGTACTGGTGGTACTTCTCGGATCCGAAGCGGTAGAGCCACGGCCCGTTCATCCCGGCCAGCGCTACCACCACCGTCGTGCCTATCGCGAAGCGACGGGCACGCCGGCGGCCGGCACGGTCCCTCATTCGTCACGTCCCCTCAGTCCGCTTCCGCCAAGGGTGATCTGCATGGTCTGGTCGTTCCCTCCGTCGCTGCCGTCCGGGTCGGCCCAAGCGGGCCGCTGACGCCGCTCGCCACCGGCGGCCGGTTCCGGGATCCCGGTCGCGCCGGAGACGGTGCCGGGTGTCGCTTCCGACACCGCCGGCTCGGCCGACGGGCCGGGGTCGGGCTTGAGGTTCCGCAACGAGTGGCGCCAGACGAAGATCGGCGTTGCGGTGATCAGCAGGGCGAACGAGGCCCAGATGATCATCGCCGGATGCGAGTTGCCGAAGACGAAGCCCGCGGCGATCGAGGCACCGAAGATCAGGATGAAGTACCAGTGGTACCGGAAGGTCCCGAACAGCGTGTCCGGGCTGGCCGAGTCGCCCTTCGGCGTCACCACGAACTTGCTCTTGCGACGGAGCGCCGAGTCGATCAGGGCCTTGGCGTAGAGCGGGGCGGACAGCGCGGACATCACCATGCCCGCGACGCCCCCGGAGCCCTCGGGCTCGTGCGGGGAGACGTTGTGCCGGCGGTTCCAGACGTAGAGGCCGATCTGGAGGGCGGAGGCGTTGCCGTAGAGCATCAGCCAGACCGCCGGGTCGATGTTGACGCCCGACGCGCCGAGACCCAGGAAGAGCGCGCAACTCAGCGCCGCGAGAATCCAGTTCAGGGCGGACATCGGGTAGAAGATGATCATCATCGTGTAGTTGAAGAGCTTGCTCGGCGGGAGCGAGTACCAGCCCTTCCAGTACTGCTTGAGGATCGTCTCGTAGGTTCCGCGGGACCAGCGCATCTGCTGGGTGAAGAAGTCCGTCCAGGCGTTGGGGCCCTCGCCGACGGCGAGCACGTCCGGGGTGTAGACCGAACGCCACTTGCGGCCGGTCGCCGGGTTCTTGGCCCGGTGCATCTCGAAGCCGGTCGCCATGTCCTCGGTGATCGAGTCGTACAGACCGCCGATCTGCTTGATCGCCTTGATCCGTACGGCGTTGGAGGTGCCGACGAACATCGGCGAGCCGTAGCGGTTGCCCGCCCGCTGGATCAGCGCGTGGAAGAGGAACTGCTGCGACTCCGCCGCCTTGGTGACGAAGTTGTCGTAGTTGCCGTAGACCTGCGGTCCGATGACGAAGCCGACGTCGGGGTCGCGGAAGAAGCCGAGCATCCGCTCCAGGTAGTTGGGGAGCGGCACGTGGTCGGTGTCGACGGAGGCGAAGAAGTCGTAGTCGTCGCCGTGCGCGTCCAGCCAGGCGTTGTAGTTGCCGTGCTTGGTCTTCTTGCGGTGCGGGCCCTTCTCCCGGTTCCACTTCGCGACGCCCTTGCGGGAGAAGTGGTGGACGCCCAGGCGTTCGCAGACCGCCTTCACCTCGGGGTCGTCCCCCTCGTCGAGCAGCCACACGTGCATCGTCCCGCGGTGGCGGATCTTGACCGCCGCCTCCAGAGTCTTCGTCACCATCTCCAGCGGTTCCTTGCCGGGGACGAAGGAGGTGAGGAAGGCGACCCGGGTGCCGGTCTCCGGAACCACCGGGATCGGGTCCCGGGCGACCAGCGTGGCGTGGGCGTTGGAGACCACGTTCATGCAGCGGAAGAACTCGATCAGTCCGATCGAGACGAGCATGACCACGTCGAGCGCGGGAAGCCACTCGAACGCCGGGTAGTCCCGTTCCGTCCAGTGCTCCGGCTGGAGCAGCCAGACCAGGAGTACGACGGACAGTACCGGCGCGGCGGCCAGCATCAACGCGATGCGGACGCGGTGCGGTTCCTGGGATATGAGCGAGCGGTACCGCACCCGGTAGGGCTTGTCGGGATCGGGCTGGGTGAGGGGGCCCGAGAGTCGGCTGTAGTGCTCGTAGTCGTAGCGAGGCAGTGTCTTCCGGATGCGGCGGAAGGTGCCGGTGGTGGTGTTGCGATGCGTCGGCACCCTGAGTTGGGTGGTTTGGGACGCATCGAAGTCCTGTCGGTCGCCCGACGGCGTCGACGCCATGAGTCTTCCCCCCACACGCGGCGAACCCGCGTGTTTCGTAGCTTCCAGCGCCCGCGACCGGTCCCCCTCGACCGTGGGCAGGCGTATTGGTGGCGGCCCGCAGTCACCACGTCGTGCACCACTTTATAGACATGGAATGCCGGCCACCGGTTGCAGGTCGCCCTTTCGGCATCCTGTTCCGCGCGGGCCCCGCCCTCGTGTATACCGGCCCGCCGGGCACTCCTCGGCCCCCGCGGTCGGCTCCGTCGCCCCCGACCGGAACAGGGTTCTACGGCACCCGGCATGATCGCAACATGGGAACGGCGCCCTTTTCGCTCGATCGGCGGTATATCCGGACAGTGAGGGTCACCGCGACGGGAGATCGCGAAGAGGAAAGGACCCGGCGAAGACCCGAAAGGGGCCGCACGGACCACGGCGCACGCGAACTCGACGGCTCCGGACACGGCACAGGCCCCCCGCCGGAGCGGAGGGCCTGTGCCGTCGGTGCGCCGCCAGGGACTCGAACCCCGGACCCGCTGATTAAGAGTCAGCTGCTCTAACCAACTGAGCTAGCGGCGCTCGCTGACGTGCCCACTCTACCCGACCGCGGAGGCTCACCCGCCCCGGTCCGCCCGCCCCCGACCCGCGCCCGCCCGGCACGTGCGGCGCCCGGTACGTCGTTCGGACCGTCAACATGCGTTCCCGGGCGCCGGTTGAGAGGCTTGCCGACACGTACCGCGGTGACGATTCTCCGCCTGGAATGTGAGGGGTGTCTCATGGAGGCTCCGGAATTCGAGGAAGTCGCTCCCGACCCCGCGTGCGCGTGCGCGGGGTGCCTTGCCACGCGGATCCCGCCGAGGGCGTCGCGCGGCGGCGCGCTCGCCCGCCCGGCGGTCGTCCGGACGGTGGTCGCCGCGACCGCGACGCCCTTGGCCGTGGCGGGAGCGGGTCAGGCGGCGGCACTCCCCGCGGACGACACCCCCTCCGCAGCCCCGCAGGTCGAGGCGATCGAACCGGGCGAGACCCCGCAGGGACCCCGCGCGCCGCTCTACGGCGTCGACCCGGACGTGACGCCGATGTGGGCGGTCGACACGCCCCCCACGACGCGTGACCGGATCATCGAGCGGGCCCGGACCTGGGTCTCCGCACGGGTTCCCTACAGCATGAGCAGGTACTGGTACGACGGCTACCGACAGGACTGCTCCGGATACGTGTCCATGGCCTGGGGACTCACCGGCAACGAATGGACGGGGAGCCTCCACCACTTCGGCGAGCGGATCACCAAGGACGAACTGCTCCCCGGCGACATCCTGCTCTTCCACAACCCGGCCAACCCCTCGTCCGGCTCCCACGTGGTGATCTTCGCCGGTTGGACGGACGACACCCGCGAGTCCTACCTCGCCTACGAACAGACGCCCCCGCACGCCGTCGGCCGCGTCACCCCTTACGCCTACTGGCGGAACTCCTCCGGATACGTCCCGTACCGCTACAACGGGCTCGTCGAGGAGGGTCCGACCGGCGAAGGGCTCAAGGGGCCGCTCCGAGCCGCCTCGCGCGCGGAGGCCGGAGCGCCGTGAGCGCGACCCCGCCGACCCCCTCCGCCACCTCGCGCCCCGCCGGGGGAGGGCCCGATCCGCACAGTCGGCCGGCGGACGAGCAGCCCCGCCCGGAGCGCCTGATCCGAAGCGAGTCGACCACCGAGATCCCGGTGCACCTGCTCTTCCGCGACGCGGCGCGACAGCTGCCGCCGCCGGTCGGCCCCCGCAGGGCGACGCGCGAGCACGACCCGGAGGATCGGTCGTCTCCCCCCGTCATCTCGGCGCACCCTTCGGCGCCCGAACCCGAACCGGACCTCGTCGAGCGTCCCGCCCGGGTACTCCCCGGCGCGCTCGGGGTGCTCGTCGGCTCCGGATCGCTGGCCGGCGCGGCCGTCACCGCGTGGTGGCTCTCGCGTTCCGCCCTCTCCACCCCTTCCTCGACGTGGGGCGGCGCCGCCGCGTGGGCGATCTGCGGGGCCTGGTTGCTGCCGGCGCTCCTCGGCTTCGGCGGACTGGTCCGTTCCCACGCCGGGCGGGCCCGGGTCCTCTGCCTCTTCGGGCGGTACCGGGGCACCGTCCGCCGCACCGGGCTGCTCTGGGTCAACCCCCTGCTCCGGCGCCGCCGCGTCGACGTGCGACTCCGGCACTGGCGCGGCGCGCCCATGCCCGCCGCGGACGCGAGCGGCGTGCCGCTGCGGACGGTGCTCCTGGTCGTGTGGCGGGTGCGGGACACCGCGCGGGCGTTGTGGAGTGTCACGGACCACGAGGCGTACGTGCGTGCCTGCGTCGAGGCGGCGTTGATCCGGGTTCCCCTGGAGGCCGCCGGCGAGGCCCGCGACGTGGCCGGGTCGCTGACCCGGCTGGTGGCGGAGGAGGCGGCGACGGTCGGACTGGAGGTCTTCTCGGTGCGCCCGGTCCGGGTGGAGTACGCGCCGGAGGTCGCCGCCGCGATGCGTCGCCGGCGGATCGCGGCACTGGACGCCCGGGAGCGGGCGAGCGTCCTGGCCTCGGTGGTCGACGCGGTGCAGGACACGGTGAACCGGTTGACCGCGCGGGGGCTCGTCGACTTCGACGACCGTGAGCGGACGGCGCTGGTGAGGGAGCTGACGGTGGCGTTCTGCGCGGGGCGGTCGGACGGCCCGCACTGACGGCGCCGGGGCGGACACGCCGCAGGCCCCCCGCCGTAGCGGAGGGCCTGTGCCGTCGGTGCGCCGCCAGGGACTCGAACCCCGGACCCGCTGATTAAGAGTCAGCTGCTCTAACCAACTGAGCTAGCGGCGCGTGACTCCCGCCGTCCCGGATAGTGTCCGGTGAGCGGCGTCGGGAGAATACTACCCGGTCGCCGGGGGTGGTCACGACCGCTCCCCGGGGGCCGCCCGGGGACGGCCGCCCACCGCCCCCGGCGACCGGGGGCGGTGGCGCCGTGAGGAGGTCAGAGGACCGCGCCGAGGAACTCGCGGGTCCGCTCGTGGTCGGGATCGTTGAAGATCTTCTCGGGTGTCCCCGATTCGATGACCCGACCCGAGTCGAACATCAGGACGTGGTCCGAGATGTCCCGGGCGAAGGTCATCTCGTGGGTGACGCACAACATCGTGATGTCGGTGGTGCGAGCGATGTCCCGCAGGAGGTCCAGCACGCCCGCCACCAGCTCGGGGTCGAGTGCCGAGGTGACCTCGTCGAGCAGCAGGACCTTGGGGCGCATCGCCAGGGCCCGGGCGATGGCGACGCGCTGCTGCTGGCCGCCGGAGAGCCGCGAGGGGTGGGCGTCGCACTTGTCGGCCAGCCCGACCAGATCCAGCAGCTCCCTGGCCCGTTCGGCGGCCTCGTCCTTCGAGAGGCCCAGCACCGTCACCGGGGCCTCGGTGACGTTCCGCAGCACCGTCATGTTGGGGAACAGGTTGAACTGCTGGAACACCATGCCGATCTTCTTACGGACCTCGCGGACCCGCTTCTCGGAGGCCGGGAACAGCGGTTGCCCGTCGACGGTGATCCGCCCCTCGTCGGGCTTGAGGAGGGTCATCAGCAGACGCAGGATCGTCGTCTTCCCGGACCCGGACGGGCCGATCAGGGTCACGTGCTTGCCGGCCTCCACGGCGAAGTCGAGGTGGTCGAGGACGGTGTTGTCACCGAACCGCTTGGTCACCTGCTCGAACCGGATCAGCTCTCCGGTGGGCTTCGCGGGGTTTCTCTCGGGATTGGGCAGCGTGTCAGTGGGCAAGGCGTCGCTCCAGGGCTCGCAGGGCAAGGGAGGCCAGGTAGGAGATGACGATGAAGGCGATGCCGATCACCGTCAGCGGCTCGGTGTACTGGAAGTTCTGCTGGGAGAAGAGCCGGGCCTCGCCGAGCATCTCCAGGATGGTGATCGCCATCAGGAGCGGGGTGTCCTTCAGCATCGAGATGACGTAGTTGCCCAGCGCCGGCACCACGCGGCGGATGGCCTGCGGGAGGATCACCGCGGTCCAGGTCCTGCGGAGCGGGAGGTTCAGCGCGGTCGCCGCCTCCCACTGGCCTACCGGAACCCCCTCGATGCCGGCCCGGTACACCTGCATGGTGTAGGTGGAGTAGTGCAGGCCGAGGCCGATCACCCCGGTGGTGAGGGCGGAGAAGGTCAGTCCCCACTCCGGCAGGACGTAGAAGAGGAAGAAGAGCTGCACCAGCAGGGGGGTGTTCCGGACGAACTCCGTCACCGCCCCGACCGGCCAGGTCACCCAACGGCTGGGGACCCGGGTCAGCAGCGCCCAGACCAGTCCCAGGGAGAAGGAGACGACGGAGCCGATCACCAGCACCTGGAGGGTGACCAGCAGGCCGTCCCGGAAGTACGGCATGAAGTCGGAGACGACGCTCCAGTCCCAGTTCACGCGGCACCCCCCGTGCCCGCGCCGGTCGGCGCCGGACGAGCGGGCCCCCCGCCGCCGCGCGCCGGACGCTGCCCGACGCCTTCCTTGAGTCTTCTCTCCAGCCCCCGCATCCCCCGCGTGAGCAGGAAGGCGATCACGAAGTAGATCAGCAGGATGTAGGTGTAGATCTCGGCGCTCTCCTGCAGGGCGAGGCGCACCAGGTGTCCGCTGAAGGCCAGGTCTCCCATGCCCATGATCGACACCAGCGCGGTCCCCTTGAGCAACTCGACCAGGAGGTTGGAGAAGGGCGGGATCATCTCCGGCACCGCCTGGGGCAACAGCACCAACCGCAGTCGCTGCCACGGCGTGAAACCGAGCGCGATCCCGCCCTCCCGCTGCGCCGGGTCGACCGCGCCCAGCGCGCCGCGCACGATCTCCGACCCGTACGCGCCGTAGGTGAGCCCGAGTGCCAGGGTCCCCGCCCAGAGCGGGACCAACTGCCACCCGAGGAGCAGCGGCATCACGAAGAACACCCAGAAGATCATCACCAGTGCCGAGGTGCCGCGGAAGACCTCGGTGTAGCAACCGGCCAGGAAGCGCACGATCCACAGTCGGTGGGTGCGCGCCACACCGACGACGAAGGACACGGCGGTCGCCAGCAGCGCGCTGAGGACCAGCAACTGGACGGTGACCCAGACACCCCTCAGTACGAGTTCCCACAGTCCCGGTGTCATCGGCCGCAGAGCTCCTTCGCCGTCAGCTCCGTCATCTCGTCCTCGGTGAAGCCGAAGGGGCGGAGGATTCGGAGGAGTTCGCCGCTGTCCTTGAGCCGGTGCAGCTCCTCGTTGAAGGCGTCGCGCAGATTCGTCTCGCCGGGCCGGAAGGCGAAGCCGCCCCCGTCGACATGGGGCTCGCCTCCGACGATCGGTCGGAACGCCTCGGTGACCTCGGCCTTGGTGGACTTGCGCACCACCTCGCGCGTGGTCAGGGCGGTACCCGCGAAGACGTCGACGCGTCCGGCCTCCACGGCGTTCAGTCCGGCGACCTGGTCGGGGACGATCAGTATGTCGCTCTCCCGGTAGCCGGCCTCCACGGCGTAGGCGATCTCGGCGTAGCCGCTCCCGGTCGCGAACCGGGCGCCCCGCTCGACGACGTCCGCGTAGTCGCGCAGCCCCATGGGGTTGCCCTTTCGGACGATGAAGGAGTCCAGCATCTGGTAGTCGGGGTCGGAGAAGATCACCTGCTCGCAGCGGTCGGGGTTGATGTACATCCCCGCCGCCACGACGTCGAACTGCTGGGACTTCAGTCCGGGGATCAGGGAACCGAACTCCGTGGGCACCGGCTGGACCCGGTCCACCCCCAGCCGCTTGAAGATCACTTCGGCCACCTCCGGCGCCTCGCCGGTCAGCTCGCCGTTCCTGTCGATGTAGCCGAAGGGGATCTCCCCGGCGATGCCGAGCCGCACCACTCCCTGCGCGCGCAGCCGATCGAGGAGATCGCCTCCCTCGGCACCGGAACCGGTCGCCACCCGCGAGCACCCCGCGGCGCCCAGAGCACCGAGCGCCGCCACCCCCGCGAGCAGCGACCGGCGCGTGGGCCGGGGCGCGCTTCCTCGTCTTTCCGTCCGTGGAGTTCTGTCCGGTGGAGAAGCCATGGCCGCGCAGCTACCCCCGCCGATACGACTTATGCGGACCGATGCCGGAACGGTATCGCCCGGGCGCGCACGCCCCCGAGGAGTCCGAGCCCGCCGCCCTGTGCACCAGCACTGATCGCCTCATCGAACTCCCCTGGTCATATGGGACGCGACCGGCTCGGTCCCGACGGTCGGACGATCGCCGTCCGGTCGTCCGCGCCACCGCGACCGACGGACCGGCGCGCGTCCCGCGCGTCCGCCGCGCGCGGGACGCGCGCGACGTCCACGACGCACTACTCCCACTCCCGGCGGCGAACGAACCACCCGGCGTCCGCTCGGCCGTAGCGCCCCTGCCCCGAGCTCCTCCGTCCGGGTGGCCACCGGCCCCCGAGGCAGGGGCAGGGGCAGCCGTAGGGGGCTCCCGCCGGCCGTGTCCAGGGAGCGCGGCGGACCGGGGCGACTCGGTGGCGGGGGACGTTTCGCCCCGGCGCGGTCCTCCCTCGGGGCGCGGGGGTGGCGGTTCGCTTCGGCGGGGTACTCGGTGTTCCGAGGGCGTCCGTCGGGTCGGGCCGGCCCCGACGAGTGGCCGGTTCGCGGCGCCACGCGGACGCGCGCGAGACGCCGATTCACCGGAGCGGGCACCTCGCGGGAAGGGCCTCGATGACGGCACTGGGAGTCCTGGACCCCGGGCGGTGGGGCCAGGAGGACTACCCCCGGACCGAGCAGCTGCTCGGCAGCGACATCCGGGTCGACGTGGTGCGCGCCGATACCGGCGGCAACGCGCGCGACCTGGCGGGACTCCGGTCCATGGGCGAGCCGCCGCGGCTCACGGCCGGCGTCCCGGAGCTGCTCCGCGCCGGCGTGGACGCCGCGGTGTGGGCGAGTGACGGCGCTCTGGTGACCGGCTGGGCCGGCGCCCACGAGACGACCCGCGCGCTGGCGGCGGCGGCCGGTGTGCCGGCCTCGTCCACCGCCCTGGCGTTCGTCCACGCGGCCCGGGAGCTGCGGGTACGCCGGATCGCCGTCGGCGCGACCCACTCGCCGGAGGTGGTGCGCCTGTTCGTCGGTCTTCTCGTCGCCGGTGGTCTGGAGGTCGTCGCGGTCCACGATTCCGGGGCCCTCACGGCGGCCGACGCCGGAGCCTGGCGGAAGGAGGAGGTCCTGGGTCTAGCGGTGGAGGCGGATCGCCCCGACGCGGAGGCGGTGCTCCTGCCCGATGCCGCCCTGTACACCGTGTCCCACCTGCCCGTCCTGGAGGCACGACTGGCCAAGCCCGTGCTCACGGCCCACCAGGTGACGGTGTGGGAGGGGTTGCGCCTCGCGGACCGCCGGGTCAACGCTCCCGACCTCGGGGCGCTGTTCGATCGGGAGCCGATCGTGCAGGTCGGTGTGGTCCCGCCGGCTCCGTGACCACGGAGCCGGCGAAGGCCCGAGCGGAACGCGTGGGCGGCGCGGCGAAGCCCGGCCGCCGAGACGGACCGGGCTTCGGATGGAGCGCTGGGCAGGCCTCGCACCTGCATCTCCCCGCAGGAAGCGGGGCGTCTTTCCTTGGACCACCAACGCCTTTACGCGGCACGAAAGTTGTTCCGGTGACCGGCGTACGGTGATCATAGCGCGGGCGCGGGTCCCACGCATCCCGGAGGATCGGTGCGCTCTCGGGGGGCGCGCCGCACCACGCGCACGGCCCCGAGAGGTCCGCCAGCCCCGGAGCGTGCCGCGCACGGCGCGACGCGTGCTTCCCCCACCCGGACGCATCCGCCGCCCCGCCTCGGGGCGGGGGCCCCCTCGGGCCGATCGGCCGACCCGGAGGTCACCGGGGAATAGCCCGTCGCGCTCCCCCGTTGTCGCCGGGGCCAGCGACACCCACCACAGGAGGCACCGCACCATGTCCGCAGTCGCCGAGGAGGTTCGGGGCGCCGCTCTCGGCACCGCCCCCGTCGCCCTCTCCGTCCTCGACCTGGTCACCGTCGGCACCGGTCGCACCGCCACCGACGCCCTGCGGACCAGCGTGGATCTCGCCCGCATGGCGGATCGGCGCGGGTTCCACCGGTACTGGGTCGCGGAACACCATTCCATGCCCGGCGTGGCCTCCTCGTCCCCGGCGGTGATCCTGGCCCACCTCGCCGCGCACACCGATCGCATACGCCTGGGCTCCGGCGGTGTGATGCTGCCCAACCACGCCCCACTCGTGATCGCCGAGCAGTTCGGCACCCTGGAGGCGCTGGCGCCCGGCCGGATCGACCTGGGTCTGGGACGGGCGCCCGGGACCGACGGCGCCACCGCCGCCGCGCTGCGTCGCACGGAGCGGCCGGCGGAGGCCGCCGACGACTTCCCCCGTCAGCTCGCCGAGCTGACCGGTTTCCTGGACGACGACTTCCCCGACGGGCACCCCTACCGGCGCGTTCACGCGGTGCCCGGCCCCGTGCAGGCCACAGTTCCCGGCGGCGTGCAGTCCCGCCACCGGCCGCCGGTCTGGCTGTTGGGCTCGTCCGGGTTCAGCGCCCGGCTGGCGGCCACCCTGGGCCTGCCGTTCGCCTTCGCGCATCATTTCTCGGCCCGGAACACGGTGCCGGCGCTCGATCTTTACCGGGAGAGTTTCCGGCCCTCCGCCCTGCTCGCCGAGCCCTACGCGCTCATCGGCGTGTCGGCTTTGGCGGCCGAGGACGAGCGTGAGGCGCGGCGGCAGGTCCTCGCCTCGGCGTTGGCCATGCTGCGACTGCGTGCGGGGCGACCCGGACTGGTTCCGGATCCGAAGGAGGCGGAGGCCCACGACTTCGGTCCGCTCGAAGAGGAGTTCGTCTCCTCGTGGATGGCCGATGTCGTGTACGGCACCCCGCTGCAGGTCCGCCAGGGTCTGGACGACCTCGCCCGTCGGACAGGGGCGGACGAGCTGATGATCACGGCGAACGCGCATGCCGGTGAGGTACGTCTGCGCTCCTACGAGCTGATCGCCGACGCCTACGGCTTGCCGACGGCGGCCTGAGCCAGCAGGTCGGAGATGCGACCGGGGGCCACGGGGCGGGAATAGAGCCAACCCTGGCCGGTGTCGCAGCCGATGCGCCGCAGGCGGGCGGCCTGGTCCGAGGTCTCCACGCACTCGGCGGTGACGCTGAGGCCCAGCCGGTGGGCGAGTTGCACCATGGCCTCCACGATCACCTCGTCCGCCGGGCTCGACTCGGCCTCCCGGCCGCCTCCCCGGCTGTCGTACTGAAAGCCCCGGACGAAGGAGCCGTCCAGCTTCAGGACGGATACCGGGAGGCGGCTGAGGTAGGCGAGGTTGGAGTAGCCCGTGCCGAAGTCGTCGATGGCGATGTGCACGCCCATCCCGCTGAGCGCCCGAAGAGCCTGGATCGGGCGGCCGGCGGACCCCATCAGGGCCGACTCCGTCAGTTCCAACTGGAGCAGTTCGGGAGCCAGCCCCGTCTCCTCCAGGGTCCTGGCCACGTCGGCGACCAGGTCGGAGTCCCACACCTGACGCACGGCCACGTTGACGCTGACGAAGATCGGCGGCTCGCCCGGATGGTCGAGCTGCCAGCGGCGGGCCTGAAGGCAGGCGGTTCGCAACACCCATCGACCGAGCGGAACGATCGCGCCGTCCTCCTCCGCCAGCGCGATGAACCGATTCGGCGTCAGGACGCCGAACTGCGGGTGGTTCCAACGGACCAGCGCCTCCACCCCCCGCAGCCGACCGTCCGCCATGCCGACCAGCGGCTGGTACTCCAAGGCGAACTCGCCGCGCTCGATGGCGGGCCGGAGCGTCGCGGCCAGGGCCTGGCGGGTCATCCGGTGCGCGTTCCGCTCCGGGTCGAAGAGTGTCCAGCGGGCCCGGCCGTCCGCCTTCGCCCAGTACAACGTGGTGTCGGCCGCCTGCATCAGCGCGGTCGGCGTGGTGCCGGTGACCCGGCGCTCGACGACACCCACCGACGCGGTGACGGACAGGCGGCGGTCGGAGAGGTCGAAGGGCTCCTGGAGGGCGTCGAGCACCGACTCCGCGAGGTCGGCGAGTTGGTCGGTCCCGGTGGAGTCCCGCACCAGGAGCGCGAACTCGTCGCCGCCCAACCGTGCCACGAGGGGGGCGCCGGCCCGACTCTGCCAGGCCTCCTCCGCGCAGCGGGTGAGTCGTTCGGCGACGGCGGTCAGCAGGCGGTCCCCGACGCGGTGGCCGAGCGTGTCGTTGACCGCCTTGAAGCCGTCCAGGTCGAGGTAGCAGAGGCCGACTCGGCCGGTGCCCCCGTAGGCGTCGGCCTCCGGGTCGAGCGCCGCTGTGAGCTGCTCGAAGAACAAGGCCCGGTTGGGCAGCAGGGTCACCGGGTCGTGCAACTGCAGGTGCCGCAGCCGGGCCTGGAGTTCACGCCGGGCGCTGATGTCGGCGACCGACAACAGCAGCCCGGGGGCGTCCCCGTCCAGCGGCGCGACGGTGACCTGCGCCCACAGCGCCTGACCGTCCGGGCGCCGCAACCTGCGGGTGCACCGCAGCCGTGACCGGTCCCCGGCCAGGACCTCCCGGTAGGCGCTCCAGGTGCGGCCGTCGGCGGCGAGGTCCACCAGATCGGCCGCGGCCCGACCGACGAGCCCCTCGGGTGTGACGCCGAGCAGCGTGCCCAGGGTCTCGTTGGCGCTGACGACGGTGCCCCGCGGGCTGATCACGGCCATCGCCAGGGGCGCGTGGGCGAAGATCGAGCGGTAGGGAGGGGTCTCCGGGGGGGTCTCCGGCGCGGGTGCCCCGGAGACGAGCGCCGGGTGGCGCGGGGCGGCGTCGGTGCCGGGTCCCATGGTCGCGCCCGGCCTGCCGCCTTCCGTGAGGAGGGGAGTCGATCCCATACGAGGAGCCAGCTTGATATCACTCTCTGTGACTGTCGATCGTTCGAGGTCTGCCTCGGGCGTCGGCCCTTCGGACGTTCCGCTCACCGCTCGCTCCCGCAGTGCACTCGATCGCTGTCCGTGCAGGAAAGTGTGCCGATCATAGAGGCTGGTCCGGGGGCCTTCCAGCCGGCGCCCGGCACGCCGCGCGACAACAAGACCCCACCGGATCGTTTCTGCTCGCCTGCGGCCAGGTTCTAAACTCTCTCGACTGGTTGTGACGCTCTGTGAGCATCTGGAAACGCCGGCGGGGCGAAAATCATGCGAACTCACCCGTTCGATGTACCCGAACAGGTCGCATACGACAAACCGTCACAAACTGGGCGCGGAGGATGACGAACCGCCCCGGAGGTGCTCGTGCCGCCCCAGTCGCCGCCGAGGCGAGTGCCCCGCCGGGCGCGCGAAGGCGCCGCGGCGCGCGCCCGGCGAACGGTCGGGGGCCGTGCCCGGTGGCACGGTTCGGCCGCCGTCGTCACCACCCTGTCCGCCGTCGCCGCGACCTGCCTGATGACCGCGGGCACGCTCGCCGAACCCTTCTCTCCCGACCCGTGCGCCCTGCCGCGCACCGGAGCCCACCACTCCGAGGGGCTGGACAGTTGGAACGCGGACTACCCGCGGCCCGTCAAGGACCTCGACGCGGTGATGGTGTTCCTGTCCTTCCCCGACTCCCGCCCCCGCGCCACCCCCACGCGGTTGGTCGCCGACCACTTCCCCACCACCACCCGCTTCTTCCGACGTGCCTCCTACGGCGCGTTCACGCTCCGCCCCCATCCGCTCCGCGAGTGGATTCGCATGCCCCGACCGTCCACGGCATACGCCGTTCGGCGGGACTGGGCCCCCTCGGACCGCGCCGCCTACCTGAGGGACGCGTTCGCCGCGTCCGACCCGCGCGTGGACTTCTCCCGGTACGACATCGTGTACTTCGTCGCCGACCCGAACGCCCCCGGCGTGAACGCGGACGCCACCAAGGTCGTCAACCTGGACCGTCCGCTGCGCGCCGACGGCACCGACGTCCGACGGGTCGTCACCGTCTTCGAGAACCACCCGCCCGATCGGCTCGTCCTGGCCCACGAGACCGGGCACGCCCTGGACCTGCCCGACCTCTACCGCCGCCCGGCCGACGGGACGGGCGACTGGGACACGCACGTCGGCGACTGGGATCTGATGGGTAGTCAATTTGCATCGGCGCCGGACCTGTTCGGCTGGCACAAGTGGAAACTCGGCTGGCTGCGCCCCCGACAGGTGGCCTGCGTACGGGGCCGGGGGTCGACCCGACTCACTCTGGAGCCGTTGGCCGCCGGGCCGGGCGTCGCGGTGCCCGGGCGCGACGGCCGGGCGGCCTTCGGCCTGGGGCGCGGCACCAAGCTCGCGGTGGTGCGCACCGGCCCGACCGAGGCCCTCGCCTTCGAGGTACGCGGGCGCGCCGGCAGTGATCGGCACGCCTGTCGGGAGGGGGTGCTGGTGTACCGGGTGCGCAGCCGGACCCCGTCGGGCGAGGGGCCCATCGAGGTCGTCGACGCCCATCCCAAGACGTCGGCGTGCCCGACGAGATCGGTCTACCCGCCGCTGGCGGACGCGCCCGTGGCGGCGGGAGAGACCTTCACGGTGCCGGGGGAGGGCGTCCGCGTGCGGGCGGAGGGACCCACGGCGGCGGGAACATGGACGGTGATCATCACGCCCGGAGGCCCGTCCCGTCCCGCTCGCGCCCTGGGAGCGACGGACGCCCGACCCAAGCGAGGGGGGCCTCCGAACGGAGGCCCCCCTCGTGTCGTGCGCCGCCAGGGACTCGAACCCCGGACCCGCTGATTAAGAGTCAGCTGCTCTAACCAACTGAGCTAGCGGCGCCTGGTGACGTCGTAGACCTTAGCATCCGGGCCGGCGCGACGGGAAACCGATCTCCCCGGGGAGCCAGGGGGCACGCCCCGCGGCCTTCCGCGGCCCCGCGTACCCCCGGCCCGCCACCCTCGCTCGGACCGAGGCCCGCACCGCCCGGTCCGAACGCCCCGCACGCCGAACGCCCGCTCGGCCGCCCCCGAGCCCGGTCGTACGAGACGGTTCTCGGGCCGGGAGGGCCGAAACCGACCGCCCCGGGCTCGGGCGGCCTCACCCGGTGTCGACGCCCGAGCCCCCACCGTCTCCCCGCAACAGGCCCCGCCCGAACTCCACCATCCTCACCGCGTAGTCCTCCGTCCATCCGGCGCGCTCGGCGATGCCGTCCGCCGTCAGCCGGTCGAACCGGCGCGGATCGGCGAGCTGCGCCGCCGCCATGGCCTGGAACTCCATCGCCCGGTCGGTGGCCGCGCGGAAGGCCCGCGTCAGCTCCGTCGCGCGCTCCAGCAGCGCCCCGGGGTCGTCGATGGACTCCAGGTCGAAGAAGTGCTCGGGGTCGCCCGCCGCGGCGGCGGGCTCGAAGAGCAGCGGCGCGGGGCGCAGTCGCGCCCCGTCCCGGCTCGGCCTGGGCTCCGCCATGGTGTCTCCTTCTCGTACGTCGTCGATCGCCATCCATTGTCCCGCCCGTGGGCAAGAGCGCGTCGGCCACCGACGAAGGTCGGGCCGGCCGGCGCCCCCGGAAGGCCGGTGGGACGGACCCTCGCCCCGACCGGCCGCCGTCGGCCCCGACCGGGCGGCGACCACGATCCTCCGGCCGGAGACCGGCGGAGTGGCCCGCCCCCCGACGAGCCCACCACCCACCGGGTGGACGGCCCCCGGCCCCGATCCTCCGGCGCCGCTCGCCGCCGGACCCCGGTCCGCGCCCACCGGGTGCCCGAAGCGGGGACCGCGCACTCGCCCGGTGCCCCGCCGCGGCGGGGGCCCCGGCACGGCCGACCTCCACGCCGTCAGCCCGACCAGGGCACCCGGTGGCGCGCCAGGTGGGCCAGCACCGCGTGATTGGCCTCCCATCCGTCGGGGAACCTGACCACCACGCCCAGCCGTACGGGCTCGGTGGAGGGATGGCCGTCCAGCAGGTCGTCGACAC
The DNA here is from genome assembly GCF_016598575.1 of Streptomyces sp. HSG2. Lineage (NCBI taxonomy): Bacteria > Bacillati > Actinomycetota > Actinomycetes > Kitasatosporales > Streptomycetaceae > Streptomyces > Streptomyces sp. HSG2. The sequence continues at coordinate 1,714,148 of NZ_CP066801.1, read as the reverse complement.
CGGCGCGGCACACCACCACGCAGGCGTGGCGGTGCCTCGACGTCAGCACGCACAGTCGGCCGGTCTCCAGATGGAAGGTGGTGGCGTCGGGTCGGCCGGACAGCGGGTGCAGCACGACCGTCACGTCGTACTCGCGCCCCTGCAGGCGGTTGGCCGTGTCGACGGTCACCCCGACGACCCCGAGCCGCTCCAGAGCGGCCCGCACCGCCGCCGCCTGATCCCGGTGGGCCGTGCCCACGGCGATCCGATCGGCGGTCAGCGGGACCGGATCCGGGCCGCGCTCGGATGTCGCGGCGCCACGCCGGTCCAGCAACCGGCGCACCACCGAGGCCACCGCCCCCACCGCCTCCGGGTCCGTCCTCGGGGTGCGCCGCGCGGGCAGCTCCAACAACCCCCACCCCGTGGCCGCCGCCTCGTCGATCACCCGGTCCGGTCCCGAGCCGTCCGGCGGGACCGCGAAGAGCAGCTCGCGCTCGCCGGGTCCGGTGCCGCTGCGGAACGGGGTGAAGGGATAGAAGGCGGCGGAGACGAGCGGAGCCGCCGACGCCGGAAGTCGCCAGGACACCGGCAACCGGTGTTGTGGCAGGCCGGGATGGTGCGCCAGGAGCGCCGAGACCGCCGAGGCCGACGGATCGTGGGAGAGCCCGGCCCACTCGTCGCCGTCGACCGTGGTGAACGGGTCCAACTGTCCGGGATCGCCGACGAACAGCGCCTTCTCGAACAGGCCCGCCACGGCCAGCAGCGCGTCCGAGCGCATCTGGTACGCCTCGTCGACGATCGCGTGCGGCCACGGCCGGTCCACCCGCACATGGGCCCACTTCGCCGCGGTCGACAGGACCACGGTGAGCCCGTCCAGCTCGGAGACCTTGGCCGACTTGCGTACCTGCGGCAGCGCGTCGAGCGCCGGGTCGTAGGGGTCCGCGTCGCTGCTGTGCAGGCGACCCACCGGAAGCCGCGGGCTTCGCTCGGCGATCCGCAGGACGAGATCGTCCACCTGTGCGTTGGTCTGCGCCACCACCATCAGCGGGCGGCCGGCGGCGACGAGCTCCAGGGCCGCCCGCACGACCAGGGTGGACTTGCCGGCCCCGGGCGGGGAGTCCACGACGACCCCGCGCGCGGAGCCGTGCAGCGTGTCCCGGAGGATCGCCGCCGTGGCCCGGGCGGCCTCGGCCCCCGGGTCTACCGCGCCACCGGGGCCGGCGGAATCGGGCTCCGTCGCCGTCGCCATCACAGAACGTCCTCCTCGGTGTCCGTGTCCGGTGCCTCGGCCTCGGTCTCCCCGCCGCGCGGTCCCCCGTGCGTCCAAGGCGTCCGGGAGGGGTCGGGCAGCCGGGGCCCACCGCGTTGCTCATGCGCGAAGAGGGTGAAGCAGACGCTCTCCCCCCGCTCGGGAACCGAGCCCGCGGCCGGCTCCCGCCCGCGACCCATCCGGTCCAGGATCCGCAGGACCAGGACCCCCTCGCCCTCCTCCCGGACGAACTCCGCGGTCTGCGGCCGACCGTCCAGCGAGCGATGGACCCTGGTCCCTGGGTCGCACCGCGGCCGGTCGTCGGTGCGCACCGTGATCAATGGGCGCGGCACGGGCCGCTTGCCCTCCCCGTACGCCATCACCACCTCCACGATCTCGCCGCGGAACGCCTCTCCCGCCAGCCGGCGGCCGGCCATCACCAGCGGATCGTCCAGGGCCTCCTGCGCATCGAGCCGCGCCTGTTCCCGCTCCCGGCCCGCGAGCCTGGTCGCGGCCGTGACGGCGTCGTCGTGGCGTGGTCGGGGAGGTTCGCCCGCGACGACCCGATCCCGATGCGACGTGAAGGACCAGCGGTCCCGGGTCCAGCGCTCCTCGACACGCGCGCCCACGGGCAGCGTCCGCAACAGGTCCAGGCCTCGCCAGACCGCCTCCCAGGTGGGCCGCGCCAGGTCGGCCACCAGCGCGGCGATCTCCCCCTCCGCCTCGGACACCGCGCCGAGGAGCCGGTCGGCGCCCTGCCCCTCCACCGCCGTGGCCAGTGCCGCGCGCGCCCGGTCGTACCGCTCGACGGCCGGTGCCAATCGACGGTTGTCGAAGGCCGGATCGGTGGCCGGCCCGGCCGGTGGGCACAGCAGCTGGCCGTCGGCGTCCCTGGCCAGCTCGGCGTGGAGCGCCGCCGCCGCGCCCGACACCCCCTTCGGCGGGTCGATCCAGGCCAGCAGGGCGCCGAGATGCCGGTCCTCCAGCGCGGACTGGCCGGTCGCCCAGTGTCGGGCCAGCAGGTCGGTCACGGCCAGCAGCAGCGAGGAGCCGGGAACCCGGGCCCGCTCCCCGTAGTGGGTCAGCCAGCGCCCCAGCAGCGGCACCCCCGGCGGCGCCGGGTACGGAGCCTCCGGATCCTGCTCGGCCGATCGCCGGAAGCGGGTGGAACGGCCCAACAGGCGGACGAGGTCGATCCCCGCCCGACTCGGCACGATCAGCTGACCGGCGTCCGCGCACAGTTCCACCTCGACCTTGACCCGTCGGCCCGTCTCCGGGTCGGTGTCCGCGCGCTCGGCCGGTTCCACGACGCTCGCGTGCGACTCCAGGTACGGCAGGACCACGTCGGCCAGCTCGGCGAGGAAGCCGAACCTCAGCTCCCGATCACGCGGCTGCGGTACCACCAGCAGGCGCGGTGCCTCGCGGTCGGTGCCCACCAGTGCGCCCACCGGTGCTCCGACCTCTCCCGCGGTCGTGAACGGCACCAGGACCAGGGGCCGGTCGGACAGGTGCCGGTGCAGCACCGTGGCGTTCGGTCGGGCGCGCCCGACCGAGACCGCCTCCAGTCGGGCGAGCGTTCCGATCAGTGACACCTCGCCCCCCGATCCGTGCTCGCCAGTGCCTCGGCGCGCAGCAGGGACGCTCGGCGCAGCATCGCCACCGTGGGATCGTCCGGGTCGCCGCGCTCGCCACGCGCCGCCGCCAGGACCTCGGCCACGCCGGTCAGCGCGCCGAGTTCCGCCCGCACGGGCCGCCCCAGGGCGGTCACGGCTCCGGAGTCCCGGGATTCCGCCCGGCAGTGGAAGGCCAACTCGCAGGTGGCCAGGCACTCGGGGACGTAGACCGCCTCCACCGCGCCCACGGCGGTCGCAAGCCGGTCCGCCGGGAGCTCGGGGGAGAAACGGATCCCCTCGGGCAGGGAATCGGCGATCTCCTCGACCCGGGTCAGCCGGCCGAGCATCCGGCGTGTCGCCGCCCGCTGCCGGCGGACGTCGACGGCGCACGCCGTCGGGGAGTTGCCGAAGTCACGAGGGCAGACCAGGAGCATCCGGGGGTCCACCCGCTCCCGCCGCGTCGGGCCCAGCCTGCCGGCCACCTCCTCCAGCGCCAGGACGTACACCGCGGCCTGTCGGGCCGCCGCGCCCACCTTCGCCGGGTCCGCGGTGCCGTCGAGGATGGGGAAGGACTTCACCTCCACGACCGTCCAGACGCCGTCCGGGTGGACGACCACCGCGTCCGGTTCCAGGAACGCGGGTACGCCCGCGACGTCGAGGACGAGCAGGGGGTGGTCCAGCAGGGTCCAACGTCCGGCCGCGGTCGCCTCCCGCAGGGCGAGCGCGGTGCGGGCAACCCGCCCCTCGGGGCCGGTCGCGGTGAGATCGGGCACCTCCGCCTCCCCGGGCCGGCCGGTGTCCGGAGCGAGCAGATCGCGCACCAGCCCCAGCAGCTGCGCGCCGCCGTCCGCCTTCACCCGTGCCTCGAAGGCGTTCCCCCGGGCGAAGGCGAACTGTGATCGGCCGAAGACGGCGGGGGCGCCCAGCGCACGGGCCAGTGCCGCCTTGTCGACGCCGGCGCCGTCGAGGACGGTCCGGCGCGCGCAGCCCGGGTTGGCCGCGAGGGCGGCCAGCGCGCGGGCGTCGAGGGGCTTCGCGGGCGTGCCGGGGCCTCGCAGCTCAGCGAGTCGGTGCCGCAGCGCCCTCCCCCGCGCCCGCGGGAGCGGCGTCGGCCTCGGCGGGGATCCCGGGCTCGCGCCCGCGTGGAATTCGCTCACGCGCGAGAGTGTGACATCCGCGACCGACAGCGGGTGGTTCCGCTTCGCCACCGGACCGGGGAACCGGGATGGGAGAGGGCGTCACGGCGACGGGCCTCGGACCGGTGATCGAGGTGGAGGGGCGGTCCGGTGCCCGCTCGGCGACCCGGGTGCGGAGCCGGTCCACACCGCGGGTGACGTGGGGGGTCAACCACAGCCCCACCGCCATCACGCCCGCCCCGGCGACGGCGTCGAGGAAGTAGTGGTTGGCGGTGCCCATCACCACCACCGTGGTCACCAGCGGGTAGACCACGGCGATCACCTTGGTCGCGCGCGTGCCCCCGTACCGCCACAGGATCACCCCGCACCACAGGGCCCAGCCCACGTGAAGGCTGGGCATCGCCGCGTACTGGTTGGTCATGCCGCCCAGACCACGCGGGGCGCTGGCCTCGCTGCCCCACCACCCCCAGGAGCTGTACTGCGCCATCGTGTCGACGAAGCCGTACCGCTCGTGCAGCAGCCGCGGCGGGCAGGTGGGCAGCGCGGTGAAGCCGATCATGCCGATGAAGGTCGAGGTCATCAGCCAGGTCCGGGCGGCCCGGTAGCGCACCCGCCGGGACCGGAAGAGCCACACCAGCAGCGCCGGTGTGACCAGGTAGTGGAGCGAGGCGTACCAGAAGTCGGCGGGGACGCCGATCCAGGGCTCGCGGGTGAAGAGTCGGTTCAGCGGGTGCTCGGCGTCGAGGCGGAGCGCCTGTTCGATCCGGAGGATGGCCAGCCCGTGGTCGACGGCGTCCGAGACGTCGCCGCGCACCAGCAGGCGCCCGACGGAGTAGCAGGCGTAGACCACGAGGATCAACGGGAGTTCGGTCCACCAGCGGAGCCGGGCGGTCGCCTCGGCGTCCGGTATGTCGGTGTGCCGCATCCGGTCGCCCGCCCCCTTCGTCGGTGTTCTCCAGCGCCCCGGCGCCGGCCGGACGTGTCACTCTAACGGCGTAGAGCGTGTCCTCCCCCGGGAGCCCCCGACCCTGAGAGACGCCTCGATCCCCCCGAGGGTTGCCCCTCGGCGCGGTGCGCGATGATGGAACGGCACCGTCCGCTCGCTTCCCGGAGGGCCCCCATGGCACCGCGCGTCCTGCTGGCCCGGCATGGGCAGACCGAGTGGTCGCTGTCCGGCAGGCACACCGGCGCGACGGACCTGCCGCTGCTGGACGAGGGGCGGCGCGGCGCCGAGTCGCTCGGCGCGCGGCTCCTCGGGATCGACGCGGAGGCCCCGTCCGGCCTGGAGGTACGCACCAGTCCGCTCCGCCGTGCCCGGGAGACGTGCGAACTCGCCGGGTTCGGCGAACGCGCCCGCACCTGGGACGTGCTTCGGGAATGGGACTACGGCTCGTACGAGGGACTGACCCCCGCGAGGATCGCCGCCGCCCGGCCCGGGTGGCTGCTCTGGCGGGACGGCGCGCCGCGGGGGGAGAGCCCGGCGGAGGTGTCCGCCCGCGCCGACGAGGTCGTGGCCTGGGCCAGGGAGGCCGACCGCGATGTGCTGGTCTTCGCCCACGGCCACATCCTGCGGGCCGTCGGGGCGCGGTGGTTGGGGCTCCCGGTGGGGTTCGGGGCGCGGATCCGGCTGAGTCCGGCCTCCCTCTCCGTGCTCGGCTGGGCCTACGGGGAACCCGCCATCGAGAGTTGGAACGACGTGGGGCACCTGACGGAGGTCTGACCGGAGGGGCCGTGCGGCTGCTTTTCCCCTCCGGGGCGGCGGGGCGTGGAGGGTGGCGAAGGCGACCGGCCTCCTGGCGTGATGGGAGAAGTGGTCGACGCCGCCGCGCCACACCTGGCCCGTGCCTCGGTTCGCTCACGTGAGGGGACGGCTCGGTTCGCCAAGGGGCTGTTCGCAGTGCACCGGGCTTCAGCCCGGTGGTGAAGCGAAGCTGGGTGGATCACGTGGATCGGGTCAGGGCCGCGTGCCGTTCCAGGAACGCCGAGACACCGCTCGCCCGTCGGTGCGGCGCCAACACCCGGGCCGTACCGTCCAGTATCGCCCGTACCCGCGCGGACTGGACCTGGTCCGACAGGTCGAGCACTCGCGTCCCGGCCGCCGCCGCCTCGTCGGGGCGTCCGCCGCGCGCGAGGTCGTCGGCGAGTTCCGCCGCGTAGAGCGCGGCGTTCCGGGCGAAGTGCGGGTCCTGCGGGTCGGCCGCGCGCCGGGCGTGCCGTGCGGCTCGGGACCAGTCGCCCATCGCCGACCAGCACTGAGCTTCCAGCGCCTCCAACTCGGCCTCCCCGTAGAAGGTCATCCACTCCGGGTCGTCGTCCGAGGGTCCTCGGGCGTGGAGCGCCCGCGCGCGGGCCAGCGCCTGGGCGCAGGCGGTCCGGTCGCCCAGCCCCGCCCATCCGCCGGCCTCGCGCAGGGCCAGCAGGGACAGCAGGCGGGGGGAGCCCAACCGGTCGGCGGCCCGTTGGGCCGCCTGGGCCGCGCGGACCGCCTCTCGGGGGCGGCCGGTGTCGCGTGCCAGGAACGCCGTGTTGCAGAAGGCGTGGGCCTCCAGCCCGGCGTCCCCGTTGGTGCGGGCGGTGGCCAGCGCCTCCGCGTAGTGCGAGCGGGCGTCGTCGAACCGCCCGGAGTCGTGGGCCAGCCAGCCCACCGAGATGGCGAGTTCACCCGCTCCCGAGTACAGCCGGTCCGCGGTCCGCTGCCGGGTGGCCCCGGCGTCCAGCAGGGCGTAGGCCGCGCGCAGCGGCGCGGCGGCCCGCTGGTACAGGCCGTCGGCGCCGTGCCGGTCGTCCAGTACGCGGATGCGGCGGACGGCTTCCTCCAGGGCTCCCACGTCACTGGACCCGGGGCGCCGCGCGCGTGGCACGGCCGCGGCCTCCCGGGTGAGGCCCATCGGGCCCAGGGAGGCGGCGGCCACGGTGGCGCCTCCTCCGGTCATGAACGCGCGACGCAGCACGTCGCTCTCCTCGTAGTCGTCTTGCGTGATGAGGGGGTTCGGCGCCCCGTACGATCCGGGCTGCCCTCCGTACTCGCGCATCCGGCGTCCTCGGACGGACGACCGTGAGGCGAAGCCGAGGTCGGTGAGCGAGCGTCCGGGGAACATGTGCAGGAACACTCGCTCGTAGGCGTAGTTGGGGCAGCGGATCTCGCCCGACTCGACCCGCCCGATGTACCGCGCGTCACAACTGACCCGCTCGCCGATCTCCCGGGCGGCCCGGCGGACCGCCGCCGCGAACTCGGCGGGCGAGCGCCGACCGCGCAGGCCTCGGAAGACCGTGTTGGGTTGCGGTGACCGCTCGGGTTGAGGTGGGGTCACCGTTGACGACGCCATGGCCGGGCCCTCTCGTGCGAACCGTCGAACCATGCCGGACCGGGGAGGGTTGGGGGGTGATGTGAGAAGTCGTCCCGTTTGCCACCCTGTTTCCGGCGAGCACGAACGTACCCGCTGTATCGACCGCGCCATGCGATGTTTGGCTACAAACCGGATATCTCATCCGTGATCCGCCATGAACTGCCATCCTTTGCGGCCAACTTCCGCCGTAGCCGTTGACGACGCGACGCGTTGGACCGGACGACCGGGAGGCGGCCGACCCCCGGGTGTCTGGTTCCGAGGAGGAGTTCCGTGGTGGAGGCCGGTATGAAGACCGGGATCGAGTCCGACCGGATCGTGCGCCGCCGTGATCGCGGTGGCCCGTGTGTCGGCTGCGACGTGGTCACCGTTCCGGTGCGTCAGGGTCTGGAAGCGGTCGACATTCTCAGGAGGGGCGACCGCGAGGCCGTCGGGCCGGTGCTGCACGACGACGGCCGCGACACCCTCGGCTTCCTGGTGCCGGCCGGGACGGCGGCGGACTGGGACGTGCCCGGCAGCACGTGCTCTCGGGCTTCCGGGGCGGGGCGCCGCACGACTTCCTCCCCGCCGCCGGACGGAGCGGAGTGGCTGCTGCCGCCTCGGGGGGTGGAGGAGACGACGGATCCCGTCGTTCTCCGTGCCGCGCTGGGGGAGGCGGCGCGGCTGATCCGGGTCGCTGATGCCTGCGGGGTGGCTAACTGCCCGGTTTCGCCCCGATAGCGGCGGGGTGCCGACTCCCTCCGGCACCCCGACTGCCGCACTCGCTCCGCGGCATCATGCCTCCTTCGAGGCCTCCCCGGCCTTCGGGTCGGGGAGGAAGGGTTCAACCTCCGAAGCTGATGCCGCCGGCCAAGGCGCCGATCCCGGCACCGGCCCCCACCAAGAAGGCGGCGGCAAAGGTTACTGCGGGTGCGGCCGAGACGACCGTGGAGTCGAGCGGTGAGAGTCCGGGGTCGCCCTCGACCAACTCCGGGCGGGTCTCGTCGAGGTGCCGGACGAGTGTGGTCAGGTCCATCTGAGTCTCCTTGTGATGTGGTGACGTGTCGCGTCGAGTGCTTCTCAGCCGTTGGCGACCATGTGTCCCACCCCGAGCGAGAGCCCGAAGCTACCGACGGCGACCCCTACGTAGATGGTGAAGGTCGCGCTGACGACGAACCCGGAGCGGACCATCGTTCCCTGTTCGGTCTCGTCGAGAGGGCTGCCCGGGAGGTCCTTGATCGTGCTGGTCATCGGTTGCTCTCCTTCTGTCGTCCTTTGGTTGTCCCACTTACCGAGGCTAGGACGGCCGACCTCGCGTGTCTGTCCCGCGGCTCGACGAAACTCGACTGGCCCGGTAGGGCCCGCCGGCATCCCCCCTCTGGTGGACCCCCGCGACTGCCTCGACCGTCGTCCGTCGAGGGGTGTTCGCCCCCGGTTCCCCGCGCATCCCGGGCGGCGGGGTCGACGAAGGAGGAGAGGAGGGCCGCGGTGCGGGGCTTGTGCTCGCGGGGCGGAAAGCGGTCGGGCCCGGCGCTTCCATGGAAGCGCCGGGCCCGACCGCTGTTTCATCAGGGTGAGTGACGGGACTTGAACCCGCGGCCACCTGGACCACAACCAGGTGCTCTACCAACTGAGCTACACCCACCACGACCGGTCGCCGGCCCCGAGGGGCTGTCGGTGGGTCTCCCCTACCGGCCGAGAAGAAGTGTACAGGGTCCCGGAGTGTGCTCGCGCACCTCGCTCGGCGCCGCCGCCGGGGGAGCCGGGGCGACGCCTACGAGGCGGGCAGGACGTGCCTGGCCGCGATGGTCTTGGCCGTGTCCGAGTCGGGGCCCGGCCGCGGGACGAAGACGGCCTCCCGGTAGTAGCGAAGCTCCGCGATGGATTCGCGGATGTCGGCGAGCGCGCGGTGGTTCCCGTTCTTCTCCGGGCTGTTGAAGTAGGCCCGGGGATACCAGCGGCGGGCCAGCTCCTTGATCGACGACACGTCGACGATCCGGTAGTGGAGATAGGACTCCAGCGCCGGCATGTCCCTGAGGAGAAAGCCCCGGTCGGTGCCGACGGAGTTGCCGCACAGGGGCGCCTTGCCGGGCTCCTTGACGTGTTCCCGTACGTAGGCGAGCACCCGCTCCTGCGCGTCCTCCAGCGTCGTGCCGTCCGCGAGTTCGGTCAGCAGCCCCGACGCCGTGTGCATCTCCCGCACCACGTCCGGCATGGTCTCCAGCGCCCGGTCCGGCGGCCGGACGACGATGTCCACGCCGTCGCCGAGCACGTTCAGCTCGGAGTCGGTGACGAGGGCGGCCACCTCGATGAGTGCGTCGTCCGACAGCGAGAGGCCGGTCATCTCGCAGTCGATCCACACCATGCGATCGTTCATGCGACCACTGTATTCCGCACCTCTCACTCCTCCCCGGGGCGGGTTCGCGAAGGGGTTCGGCCCCCCGGCCCTCGCCCGCGTGTCACACGCGGGCGAGGGCCGGGGGGCCGATGCCCCGCGGGTGTCCGGCCACCGGGCAGGGCGGTCGGACACCGGGACCGTCACATCCCGCCGCGCTGCCCCGGCACCCCGGCGCGGACGGGCAGATAGCCGTCGCGGGCGTGCTCCGACAGGATCGGGGCGCCGACCGGCGCCGCGGTCCGACGGGGCGGGAAGGGCACCGAGGGCTCCGGCTGCGGGGGCGTCACCGGGACCGGGCCCTCGCCGGGGCCCGTCCCGCGCGGCGACGCCATCGAGACGGCGCCGAGGTCCGCGGGGCGTTCCCCCTGTGGCCGGCGGGCCCGGTAGGCCGCCCGGTAGGCCGCCGGCGACGAGCCCAGCTGCCGCCGGAAGTGACCGCGCAGTGCCACCGGGGAGCGGAAGCCGCACCGCCCGGCGACTTCGTCCACCGAGTAGTCGGAGGTCTCCAGCAGGCGCTGTGCCTGCAGGACCCGCTGGGTGATCAGCCACTGCAAGGGGGCGCTGCCCGTCAGGGAACGGAACCGCCGGTCGAAGGTCCGACGACTCATGTACGCGCGCGCCGCCAGCGTCTCCACGTCGAACTGCTCGTGGAGGTGTTCCAGCGCCCAGGCGACGACCTCGGCCAGTGGGTCGGCGCCGATCTCCTCGGGTAAAGACCTGTCCAGGTAGCGCTCCTGGCCGCCACTGCGTCGCGGTGGCACCACCAGCCGGCGGGCCAGCGCGCCGGCCGCCTCGCTCCCGTGGTCGGTGCGCACGATGTGCAGGCAGAGGTCGATGCCGGCCGCCGTGCCCGCCGAGGTCAGGACGTCGCCGTCGTCGACGAAGAGCTCCCGGGGGTCCACATGGACCGACGGGTAGCGCTTGGCCAGGGTCGGCGCGTACATCCAGTGGGTCGTCGCCGGGCGCCCGTCCAGGAGTCCGGCGGCGGCCAGGACGAAGGCCCCGGTGCACAGTCCGACGATACGAGCGCCCTCCTCGTGCGCTCGGCGTAGCGCGTCGAGCGCCTCCTCCGGCGGAGGCGACGTGATCGAACGCCAGGCCGGCACGACGACCGTGCCCGCGCGGGCGATGGCGTCCAGGCCCTGTGGCGCGGTGAGTTCCAGACCCCCTGTGGTCCGCAGGGGGCCGTCCTCACCCGCGCACACCAACAGTCGGTAGCGCGGTACGCCGGCGTCCTGGCGGTCTATCCCGAACACCGACAGTGGTATGGAACTCTCGAAGATGGGACCGCCGCTGAAGAGCAGCACCGCGACGATCTCCTTGCGCCGACGCCCGGACAGCTTCCGGGCCGCGGCTTCCGGCGCGGCGGTGGCGTCGTGGCTCATTTCTGCTAAGCCCCCCTCGATGGTCGCGGCTCCCCGGTGATGTCGCTCCTGCACGTTTCCCCTCGGTCCTGCACGGGTCCCCCGCCGTGGACAGTCAAGATCGAATCTACTGTGTCGCGTCGAGCCCGGATGGCTGGTTCGGCACTTCGGACATTGTCGACATGGCAACTTGGCGTGAAGCATTCGATCACGAAGCGTTGCACTCTGGGGCGTCGCTGGGAAGTGCGCCTCGGGGTGGTGGCTTGTCCCCGTAGGGTCCGGGGGGCTCGAGCGGCCTTGTTCATGCAGGTGGGGGCCTGAATGGGGGGTCGCCGGGGGAGGGTGAGGCCCTTCTTCGAAAGTTGGCTGAAAAGGTGCGCGTGTGGGCGTGGAAACCGGTCAGCCGCCCGGTGTATAGCCCTTGATCCCGCCCTCGTCGGCTCCCCGCGGTCCGTCGACGCCCGCCGCCCTCCCCGTCGCCCGGCTTGGGAGGGCGCGGCACGTGCGGGGCGCGTACGCGTGGTCGTCGCCGGTCCGTCACTCCCGGCCTCGGCGGCAGCCGCCGTGGAATCCGGGATTCGGGATCGGTGGCCGGAGAGCGGGCGCGGGATCCGCCGGCCGAGGGCCGGCTCCGAGGGATCGTGGAGGGGCGCGTTCCGCGATGCCGGCCGCCGATCCGGGCGAGGGGGCGGCGTCTCGCGGGCGGTCGGGTGTCGCGGACGCCTGGGGCACCGGCCGGGCCGGCGCCCCCGAGTGCGACGTACCGGCCATCGCGCCGCGAACGGGGCGCCGGACACGTTCCGGTGGGTGTCTCGCGACAGCGCGTCGCGGAATCCGCCGGGGGAGGAGTGCGGTCGTACCCTTGGGGGTATGGGGTTGGGAAGATGATTCCCGGACACAGGCGCCACACCCTGTCGTCCCGCCCGAAGAGGACTGCCACCCCGAGACAGCCATGACCGGTCACGAATTCTTCGAACCCGCGGACCGCAAGCGTCCCCTCGCCGAACCCGGATCGGGCGAGCCCCTGGCGGCGGAGGAATCGCGCCAGGCGTGCGACCCCGCCTTCCGGCACGGGGTCGTCGTCGGTTTCGACGGCTCCAGATCCAGCGAGCGCGCGCTCGCCTACGCCGTCGGCATGGCGCGTCGCCACGCCGCCGGACTGATCATCGTCCATGTCGCCAACCGACTGCCCGCGTCGGTCTGGGCGGGGTGTGAGCCGCCCGTCTTCGTGGACGTCCCCGACCACCGCACCGAAGTCCTGGGCCTTGAGCTGGCCTGTGCCGAGCCCTTGGGCGAGGTGCCGTGGATCCTGGTCGAGCGCGGTGGGGACATCTGCCACGAGCTGGAGCAGGTGGGACGCGAGTACGAGGCCGACGCGATCGTGGTGGGCTGCGCCCACGGGCTCTTCGCGCGGCTCTTCGGCTCGGTCGCCGGGCGGTTGGCCAAGCGGGCGCGTCGGCCGGTGGTGGTCATTCCCTGACCGCGGCCGGGACCGCCCAGGGGCTCGCGAGTTCCCGACGGACGGCTCCGGGCGTGTGGTGCGCCCGGAGCCCGGTCCCTTCGCGGCCTCCGGTGACTACTCCACCGTCACGGACTTGGCGAGGTTCCGCGGCTTGTCGATGTCCCGCCCCAGGGCGAGGGCCGTGTGGTATGCGAGGAGTTGCAGCGGGATCCCCAGGAGGATGGGGTCCAGTTCGTCCTCGTTCTTCGGCACCACCACGGTGTGGTCGGCCTTGGGCTCGTCCTGGTGGGCCACCGCGAGGATCCGGCCGCTGCGAGCCTTGATCTCCTCCAGGGCGGCCCGGTTCTTCTCCAGCAGGTCGTCGTCCGGCACGACGGCCACCGTGGGCAGCGCGGGTTCGATCAGGGCGAGGGGGCCGTGCTTGAGCTCGGAGGCCGGGTAGGCCTCGGCGTGGATGTAGGAGACCTCCTTGAGCTTCAGCGAGGCCTCGCGGGCGACCGGGTAGCCCCGTACGCGGCCGATGAAGAGCATCGAGCGGGCCTCTGCGTAGTGCAGCGCCAGCCTCTTGATCTCCTCTTCCTGCTTCATGATCTGGGAGATCTGCTCGGGCAGCCTGCGCAGACCGTCGATGATCCGCCTGCCGTCCCGCACCGACAGGTCCCGGGTCCGCCCGAGGTGAAGGGCGAGAAGAGCGAAGGCCACCGTCGTGTTGGTGAAGCACTTGGTGGAGACCACGCAGACCTCGGGGCCCGCGTGCACGTAGATGCCCCCGTCGGCCTCGCGGGCGATGGCCGACCCGACCACGTTGACCACGCCGAGGACCCGGGCCCCCTTGCGCTTCAGCTCCTGCACGGCCGCGAGCACGTCGTAGGTCTCGCCCGACTGCGAGACGGCGACGTAGAGCGTGTCGGGGTCCACGACGGCGTTGCGGTAGCGGAACTCCGACGCCGGTTCCGCGTCTGCGGGGATACGGGCCAGCTCCTCGATCATCTGGGCGCCGATCAACCCCGCGTGGTAGGAGGTGCCGCAGCCGAGGATCTTCACGCGGCGGATCCGCCGGGCCTCCCTGGCGTCCAGGTTGAGCCCGCCCAGGTGGACGGTGGAGAAGCGGTCGTCGACGCGTCCGCGCAGCACCCGGTCCACGGCGTCCGCCTGCTCGTGGATCTCCTTGTGCATGTAGGTGTCGTGGCCGCCCATGTCGTAGGAGGCGGCCTCCCACTCGACGGTGGTGGGCTCGGCGGTGGTTCGCGTGCCCTCCGTGGTGTAGGTGCGGAAGTCGTCGGCCTTGAGCGTCGCCATCTCTCCGTCGTCGAGGGTGACGATCTGGCGGGTGTGGGTGACAAGGGCGGCGATGTCCGAGGCGACGAACATCTCCTTCTCGCCGATGCCCAGGACCACCGGCGAGCCGTTGCGCGCCACCACGACGCGGTCGGGGAAGGCGGCGTGCATCACCGCGATGCCGTAGGTCCCCTCCACCACCCGCAGGGCGTCGCGGACCTTGTCCTCCAGCGTGGCGGCCTCGGAGCGGGCCACGAGGTGGGTCAGGACCTCGGTGTCGGTCTCGGACAGGAACTCGACGCCGTCCGCCTCCAGCTTGCGGCGCAGGTCCGAGGCGTTGTCGATGATCCCGTTGTGGACCACAGCCACCTCGCCGTCGGCCGACATGTGGGGGTGGGCGTTCTCGTCCGAGGGGGCGCCGTGGGTCGCCCAACGGGTGTGCGCGATGCCGGTGGTGCCCTTGAAGCGCGCGGGTACCTTGGCCTCGAGGTCGCGGACGCGTCCCTTGGCCTTGACCATCCGCAGGCCGGCGGCCTTGGGCGAGGTGACGACGATGCCCGCCGAGTCGTAGCCGCGGTACTCCAGGCGCTGGAGGCCCTCCAGGAGGAGCGGCGCCACGTCCCGCTTGCCGATGTAGCCGACGATTCCGCACATGTGGGTGGGCTTTCCTATCCGTAGACGACGCGGCGCAGCTGCCGCAGGGTGAGCTCCGGCGGTGCCACCGCCCGGTATCTCAGCTCCGCCTCGATCCGTTCGAAGATCGTCGCGTTCACCATGCCTCGGGCCTGGAGTTCGCGGTGGCGGCGACGGACGAACTCCTCGGTCGTCTCGTCGAAGTAGGCGAGCACGTCCTGGATCACGCGCGACGCCTCACCCCGGCTCAGGGGGGTGGAGCGGGTCAGGTGATCGACGAGTTCCTCGTGCACCCGCTCGATCTTCGGGGAGCGGTGGCCGTTCCGCAAGCCGTCTGCCCGAATCCGGGCAGGATCGACCGTCTTCCTTCGGTCGGAGTCGTCGGGTGTCGCCTTCGCTCGCGTTCCGTCCGTCGGGGTCGTGACGGAATCCCGAGAGCGCTCGGGGGTCGACGGGAGGGCGTCGGCCCGGGGCGACGACGCGAGGGAGTGCGGTGGAGCCGACGCGCTACCGTCCGCCGAGTCGGCGTCGTGTCTCGTCGTCGGCCGGGAGGAACGTCTCCAGGCGCAGTCCTTCCAGTGTGGCGTCGGTGGCAGTGCCGAGGGTGGCGGAGGCGCTGAAGAACCGGAGGGGGCGTCCGTCGACGTCGAGCTGGAGGGCGACCACCGGTCCGGTGGGTGGCGCGGAGGCGTCGGCCCCGCCGATCCGGTCGGCGATCTCCGCGGCCAACTCGTGGTGGCGGCGATCATGGGTGCGCTCGGCACGGTGACTCGCCTGCCGGAGCAGATGGCCGCCCCACTCGGCGAGGTTGCCGATCCGGCCGGCCAGCCCGTCCGGGTGGAGACAGACCCGGACCACGTTGACCGGTGGCTCCAGCAGTTCCGGTGCGCAACCGACCAGGAGTCGGTCGGCCGCGGCGTTGGCGTCGACGATGTCCCAGTGATCGTCCAACAGGAGAGCCGGATAGGGCAGATGGGCTTCGAGGAGACGACGGAGGCCGTCCATCACCACCGCGATCGAGGCGTCGTCGCCTCGCTGGGAGCCGTGGCGCGGAGCGTATCCGGCGGCCAGCAAGAGTCGGTCTCGATCCCGGGGCGGCACGTCCAGGTGCTCGGCCAGGCGCATGAGCATCCCCGGTGTCGGGTGTGCCTTGCCGGTCTCCACCCGGCTGAGGTGCCGGGTGGAGACCCGCGATCGATCCGAAAGCCGCTGTTGGCTGAGGCGGCGTCGCTCACGCCAGGTCCGCAGCAGCGCGCCGACCGGTGGGACTTCGCCTGTCACGCTCATGCCGACGACTCTAGGGGGCCGCGTCCGGCGTGGCCATGACCGGTGAGGTCATGGCTCTCGCGGCCGGGCCGCGTCAGGATTCCGGCAGCGGTTCTAGACCGAGACGACCGAGAGAGGACGATCATGAAGGCTGTCGTCGAGCGGTACCTGGCCACCTGGAACGCGACCCGCGAGGAGCGGGCGGCGTTGCTCTCCCGGCACTGGTCGCCCCAGGCGACCTACACCGATCCGTTGGCGGAGGTCGCGGGCCACGAGGACATCGCGGCACTCGTCGACAGTGCCCGGGAGCGGTTTCCCGGGTTCGTGTTCACCCCGGTCGGCGAGGTCGACGCCCACCATCGTCAGGTGCGCTTCCGCTGGGGCCTCGGCCCGGCGGGAGCCGAGCCGGCGATAGTCGGGTTCGACGTCCTCGTGCTGGACGAGGCGGGCCGGATCCAGGACGTGTACGGCTTCCTGGACAGGGTGCCGGCTTGACGGTGTCCTCATCGGGCGCGGTCCGGGGCGTCCGCGACTCCCGGCGTCGTCCAAGCTCCGGCGCCTTCCGGGCCCGACTCTCGCCCCCGGCCGCCCAGGGCCGGGGGCCGAGAGTACCTCCCGACACCCCTCAGCCCGGCAGGCCCAGTTCGCGGGCGATCAGCATCCGCTGCACCTCGCTCGTGCCCTCGCCGATCTCCAGGATCTTGGAGTCCCGCCACATCCGGGCGACCGGGTATTCGTTCATGAAACCGTAGCCGCCGTGGATCTGGGTGGCGTCCCGGGCGTTGTCGACCGCGACGGTGGACGAGTGGAGCTTCGCCAGAGCCGCCTGCTTCTTGAAGGGTTCGCCCGCCACCAGTCGGGAGGCCGCGTCCCGCCAGGCGAGGCGGGCGGTGTGCGCCCTCGTCTCCATGTCGGCGATCTTGAACTGGACGGCCTGGTTGGCGCCGATGGGTCGGCCGAAGGCGTGGCGTTGCCGCGCGTAGCGGACGGACTCGTCCACGCAGCCCTGGGCCAGGCCCGTGGCGAGGGCCGCGATCGCGACGCGGCCCTCGTCGAGGATGCGCAGGAACTGGGCGTAGCCGCGGCCCTGTTCTCCCAACAGATTGGCGGCGGGCACCCGCACGTCGTCGAAGGACAGCTCCCGGGTGTCCGAGGCGTTCCAGCCGACCTTGCTGTACGGGGCGGCCACCGAGAACCCCGGGGTCCCCGAGGGGACGATGATCGCCGAGATCAGCGGCCCGCCGTCGGGTCTGCGGCCGGTGACGGCCGTGACCGTCACCAGGCCGGTGATGTCGGTGCCCGAGTTGGTGATGAAGCACTTCGTGCCGTTGATCACCCATTCCCCGGTCGTCTCGTCCAGGCGGGCCGTGGTGCGGGTGGCCGCGGCGTCGGATCCGCCGTCCGGTTCGGTGAGGCCGAAGGCGCCCAGCGCCTCGCCCGAGCACAACCGCGGCAGCCACCGCCGCTTCTGCTCCTCGGTGCCGAACAGGTGGAGCGGCATCGCGCCCAGCGAGACCCCCGCCTCCAGGGTGATGGCGACCGAGGAATCCACCCGGGCGAGTTCCTCCAGGGCGACGCCGAGGGCGAGATAGTCGCCGCCCATGCCGCCGTACTCCTCGGGGAAGGGCAGCCCGAACAGGCCCATCCGGCCCATCTCGCGCACGATCTCGTACGGGAACTCGTGGCGCTCGTACAGGTCGCCGATCTTCGGCGCCACCACGTCGTGGGCGAACTCCTCCACGGTGCGGCGGAGTTCCTCCAACTCGGGGGAGAGGTTGTGGTCCATGGGGTCACTGCTCCTTGTGGGAGTCGGCGGACGCGAGGGCGCGCACCGTCCGGGAGGGGCTGGGCCGTCCCAGCCGTTCGGACATCCAGACGCTGGTGGCGACCAGCAGGCCGAGATCGACGCCGGTCTCGATGCCGAGCCCGCGCAACATCCACACGAGGTCCTCGGTGGCGAGGTTGCCGGTGGCGGACCGGGCGTAGGGGCAGCCGCCCAGGCCGCCCGCGGAGGCGTCGACGGTGGTGACGCCCGACCGGAGGGCGGCCAGGGTGTTGGCGAGAGCCTGCCCGTAGGTGTCGTGGAAGTGCACGCCGAGCACGCCGGAGGGGACGCCGGCCTCGGCGAGCGCCTCCAGCAGCGCGGTGACGTGCCCCGGAGTGGCCACCCCGATGGTGTCGCCGAGGCTCAGTTCGTCGCAACCCATGTCGAGCAGGGCGCGGCAGACCCGCACCACGCGTGCGAGGGGGACGGGGCCCTCCCACGGGTCGCCGAAGCACATCGACAGATACCCGCGGACGTGTCCGTCCGCCCGCTTGGCGCGGGTCACCACCGGCTCGAACATGGCCAGGGACTCGTCCACCGAGCGGTTGAGGTTGGCCCGCGCGAAGGACTCCGTGGCGCTGGCGAAGACGGCGACCCGCCGCGCGCCGAGCGCGAGCGCCCGGTCCAGACCAAGCCCGTTGGGCACCAGCACGGGAAGGTCGACCCCGTCCAGTCCGGACAGAAGCGGGTACAGCCGCTCGGCGTCGGCCAGCTGCGGGACCCACTTCGGGTGGACGAAGCTGGTCGCCTCGATCGTCGTGAGCCCGGCTTCGGCCAGCCGCCGGACGAACTCGGCCTTCACCTCGGTGGGCACCGTCGCGGACTCGTTCTGCAGTCCGTCCCGGGGACCCACCTCGTGCACCCGGACCCGGCCCGGCAGCCCCGGCTCCGGGACGACCATGGGCAGTTCGCCGATCACGCCGGCTCCTCCTTCGCGTCGTCGTCCGGGGCGACGACCGCCAGGACCTGGTCCATGGCGACCGCCGTGCCGGGGGTCACGTCGAGTTCGGCGATGGTGCCGGCGTGCGGCGCGGAGACGACGTGCTCCATCTTCATCGCCTCCACCACCACCAGGTGCTGCCCGGCACTCACCCGGTCGCCGACGGCGACCTTGACCACCGTCACCGTGCCGGGCATGGGGGCGGTCAGCGAGTCGCCGGCGCCGTGCGCGGCGCGGGACAGGGCCGCGGCCACCGGGTCGTGGTCGCGTACGTGCCAGGCGTCCCCGTCGCGGCCGAGCCATTCGCCCGCGCGGTGGAAGGTGTGCCGGACCCCGTCGAGGGTCACGGCCACCCTCTCCTCGGTGACGACCGCCGTGCCGCGCGCGGTGTGCTCCACCGCGTCCCCGGCCGCCTTGAGCGGGAAGGAGACGGGCCGGTGCGTCCCGCCCATGCGCCAGCCGCTGGGCACCGAGAACGGGTCGGTCCAGCCCTCGCCGCTCGGCCGCAGCGCCTCCAGCCGGACCGCCGCCGCCGCCTCGTACACCTCCTCGGGCACGTGGGCGGGAACGAGGCCCTCTGCCTCCCGCTCCACGAGCCCTGTGTCGAGGTCCCCGGCCACCACGTCGGGGTGGGCCAGCAGGCGGCGCAGGAAGCCCGCGTTGGTCTGGACGCCGAGGGTGACCGTCTCCGCCAGCGCCGCCCGGAGCCTGCGCAGGGCCGTGGCCCTGTCCGGGCCGTGGGCGATCACCTTGGCGAGCATCGGGTCGTAGCGACTGCCCACCTCGGTGCCCTGGCTCAGCCCGGAGTCCGTGCGGACGCCCGCGCCCTCGGGCTCACGGAGGCGCAGTACGGTGCCTCCGGACGGAAGGAACCCACGCGCGGGGTCCTCCGCGCAGAGCCGGGCCTCGATCGCGTGTCCGCTCATCCGGACGTCCCGCTGTTCGAGGGCGAGGGGCTCGCCGGCGGCCACCCGTAGTTGCCACTCCACCAGGTCCACGCCGGTGACCAGCTCCGTGACCGGGTGCTCGACCTGAAGGCGGGTGTTCATCTCCATGAAGTAGTGGGCGGAGGGATCGTCGCCGGGGACGATGAACTCCACCGTGCCCGCGCCTCTGTAGCCGCAGGAGCGCGCCGCCCGGACCGCGGCCTCGCCCATCGACGCCCGGGTGGCCTCGTCGAGAAGGACGCTCGGCGCCTCCTCGACGATCTTTTGGTGCCGGCGTTGCAGCGAGCACTCCCTCTCCCCGAGGTGCACGACCCGGCCGTGCGCGTCGGCGAGCACCTGGATCTCGATGTGCCGGGGGCGGTCGATCCACCGCTCCACCAGGAGCGTGTCGTCGCCGAAGGCGGCGCGCGCCTCACGGCGGGCGGCGGCGATCTCGTCCTGGACCGACGACGGGTCGCGCACCAGGCGCATCCCCTTGCCGCCTCCGCCGGCGGAGGGTTTGAGCAGCACCGGGGTGCCGATCTCCCTGGCCGCCGCGACGAGTTCGGCGTCGCTCAGGCCGCTGCCGCTGGAGCCGGGGACCACCGGCACGCCGGCCGCCCGGACGGACTCCTTGGCCCGGATCTTGTCCCCCATCAGGGCGATGGCGTCCGCCGGAGGCCCGACGAAGACGAGCCCCGCCTCCGCGCAGGCCCGCGCGAACCCGGCGTTCTCGGCGAGGAAGCCGTACCCCGGGTGGACCGCTTGGGCGCCCGTGCGAGCGGCTGCCTCCAGCAGCCGCTCGATGGACAGGTAGCTGTCGACGGCGGCCGGCGGCCCGACGCGGACGGCGGTGTCGGCCTCGCGGACATGGCGGGCGTCGGCGTCGGCGTCGGAGAACACCGCCACCGAACGCACGCCCATGGAACGCAGTGTGCGAATCACCCGGACGGCGATCTCGCCGCGGTTCGCCACAAGGACGGTGTCGAACATGATGTCCGTTCCCCTCACATCCGGAAGACGCCGAACCGGGGCTCGCCCAGCGGCGCGTTGGCACAGGCGGTCAGCGCGAGCCCGAGCACCTGACGGGTCTCCATCGGGTCGATGACACCGTCGTCCCACAGGCGCGCCGTCGCGTAGTAGGCGCTGCCCTGGCGTTCGTACTGGGCCCGGACCGGGGCCTTGAAGGCGTCCTCCTCCTGCGCCGACCAGGCCTCGCCGCGGGACTCCAGCTGGTCCCGTTTGACGGTCGCCAGCACGGAGGCGGCCTGCTCGCCGCCCATCACGGAGATCTTGGCGTTGGGCCACATCCACAGGAAGCGCGGCGAGTACGCCCGCCCGCACATGGAGTAGTTCCCGGCGCCGTAGGAACCGCCGACGACCACCGTCAGTTTCGGCACCCGGGTGCAGGCCACCGCGGTGACCATCTTGGCGCCGTGCTTGGCGATGCCGCCCGCCTCGTAGTCCCGGCCGACCATGAAGCCGGAGATGTTCTGGAGGAAGAGCAGCGGGATGCCCCGCTGGTCGCACAACTCGACGAAGTGCGCGCCCTTCTGGGCGGACTCGGAGAAGAGGATGCCGTTGTTGGCGACGATCCCCACGGGGTGGCCGTGGATCCGGGCGAAGCCGGTGACCAGCGTCTGTCCGAACTCGGCCTTGAACTCCGCGAAACGGGACCCGTCGACCACCCGCGCGATGATCTCCCGCACGTCGTACGGGGTGCGGGAGTCCACGGGGACCGCGCCGTACAGTCCGCGCGGGTCGACCGCCGGCCCGACGGCGGGGGAGACGCTCCAAGGGGGCGCGCCTCGACGCGGCAGCGTGGCGACGATGTCGCGCACGATGCGGAGCGCGTGCGCGTCGTCCTCCGCGAGGTGGTCCGTCACCCCCGACACCCTGGCGTGGACCTCGCCGCCGCCCAGTTCCTCGGCGGTCACCACCTCGCCGGTGGCCGCCTTCACCAGTGGGGGGCCGCCCAGGAAGATGGTGCCCTGGTCCCGGACGATCACCGCCTCGTCGCTCATCGCGGGTACGTAGGCGCCGCCCGCGGTGCACGAGCCGAGGACGGCGGCGATCTGCGGAACGCCCGCCCCGGACATCCGGGCCTGGTTGTAGAAGATCCGGCCGAAGTGGTCCCGGTCGGGGAAGACCTCGTCCTGGAGGGGGAGGAAGGCGCCCCCGGAGTCCACCAGGTACAGGCACGGCAACCGGTTCTCCAGGGCCACCTCCTGCGCCCGCAGGTGCTTCTTCACCGTCATCGGGTAGTACGTGCCGCCCTTGACGGTGGCGTCGTTGGCCACGATCACGCACTCCCGGCCGGCGACCCTCCCGATGCCGGCGATCACGCCTGCCGCCGGGGCCTGGCCCTCGTACAGCCCCTCCGCCGCGAGCGGCGCCAACTCCAGGAACGGCGAGCCACGGTCCAGGAGGCCGTCCACCCGATCCCGTGGCAGCAGCTTGCCGCGGGCGGTGTGTCGGGCCCTGGCCCGCTCGCCGCCTCCCATCCTGGCCTCGGCCAGCTTGCCGCGGAGTTCCTCGACGAGGGCGCGGTGCGCCGACTCGTTGGCCCGAAAGGCCTCGGAGGCGGGGTCGGCCGCGCTCGTCAGCTCCGGTGCCTCATGCATCGTGCGGTCCCCTCACCCAGTGGTCCACCAGTTAATGAGCGTTAACGCATGTCGCCAGGTTAACGAGCGCTAACCGTGCTGTCTAGAATCGTCTCCATGGCCACCAGGACGGACGCCCCGACCCGCCGCGAACAGATCCTGCGCGAGGCCGCGCGACTCTTCGCCGAGCGTGGCTTCCACGGGGTGGGCGTCGACGAGATAGGCGCGGCCGTCGGCATCAGCGGCCCCGGCCTGTACCGGCACTTCGCGGGCAAGGACGCGATGCTCGCGGAGCTGCTGGTCGGCATCAGCGATCAACTCCTCACGGGGGCGCGGCGACGACTGGCGGAGGCCGACGGCTCGGTCCCCGAGGCGGTCCTCGACTCGCTGATCGAGGGCCACATCGACTTCGCGCTCGACGACCGCCCGCTCATCACCCTGCACGACCGTGAGCTGGACCGCCTCCGGGACGCGGACCGCAAGACCGTGCGCCGCCTGCAGCGCCGGTACGTGGAGCTGTGGGTGTCGGTAGTGCGCGGCCACTACCCCGTGCTCGACGAATCCGGTGCGCGCTCCGCCGTCCACGCGGTCTTCGGCCTGATCAACTCCACCCCCCACCTGGGGCGCGCCGACGCCCCGCCGGGCCGGGAGGTCACCGCCGCACTGCTCCACCGGATGGCGCGGGGGGCGTTGGCGGCGGCGGCCGAGGGGCGGCCGGTTCCCCTCGGGTGATCGCACCCGCCCGGCGGCGCGTCGCCCGACGGTCCCCCCCGGTCGGCGAAATCCCCGCCTCCTCCGGCGAGGAGGACGTCAGAATGGGGGCATGTCGACAACCGGGACACCCAGCCGCGCCGAACTGCTCGACCACCTCGTCCGCACTCGCGTCGCGGGCGACGTGGACACTCCTCGCGAGAACAACCTCTCCCACTACCGCTCCCTCGCCGAGGGCGACCGGGGCTTCTGGCTCGGTCTGGAGCTGGGCGACCGCTGGAGCGACGAGCGGGACGTCCTCGCCGTCATGGCCGAGCGGGTCGGGGTGGACCCCGACCCCTCTCGTCGGCACGGCCGGGACACCATCGACCCGGAGTCGACCGTGGCCGGTCTGGAGCGGCTCGCCGGGCGGCTGCGGAAGGCCGCCGAGGGGCGGCAGCGGGTGCTGCTGGCCACCGGTCATCCGGGGGGGCTGCTCGACGTGCACCGCGCGACGGCCGCGGCGCTGCGCGACGCGGGGTGCGAGATCGTCGTCGTCCCCGAGGGGCTGTCGACGGACCAGGGGAGTGTCGTGCAGTTCGCCGACGTCGCGGTGGTGGAGCGCGGCGCGACGCTGTGGCACACCCACTCCGGCGAGCCGATGAGGGCGGTGTTGACCGGCCTGGAGCGCGAGGGGCGCCCGCTCCCCGACCTGGTCGTCGCCGACCACGGATGGGCCGGGTACGCCGGCCGGCACGGCGTCGACTCCGTCGGCTACGCGGACAGCAACGATCCGGCGCTCTTCCTCGCCGAGGCGGAGGGGACGGTCCAGGTCGTCGTCCCGCTGGACGACCACGTGGCCACGCCGCGCCACTACGACCCCATGACGGCGTACCTGCTGGCCGAGGCGGGGCTGGCCGGGTAGGCCCGGGCGCGGGGCGTCCGACGCCTGCGGGCCCCGGACCCCCCGGGGCCCGCAGCCCCCGGGCGGGGCGTTCCTCAGTGCTCCTCGTGGGGGACCCGGACCACGCCCTCCTGGACCAGCGAGACGGCCAGTCGGCCGTCGTGGGTGTAGATGCGGGCCTGCCCCAGGCCCCGACCTCCGTGGGCGGACGGCGATTGCTGGTCGTAGAGAAGCCACTCGTCGGCACGGAAGGGGCGATGGAACCACATGGCGTGGTCCAGCGACGCCCCCACCACGTCGCCGACGGCCCAGCCGCCCCGACCGTGCGCGAGCAACACCGAGTCGAGCAGGGTCATGTCGGACACGTAGGTGGCCAGCACGGCGTGGAGCAGCGGCTCGTCGGCGAGCTTGCCCCTGATGCGGAACCACACCTGCGAGTGCGGCTCCCGGGGTTCCCCGTAGCTGCCGAACGGCGGGTCGTCGGCGTAGCGCATGTCGATCGCCCCGCGCGAGCGGAGATATCGGTCCACCACCTCGGGGTCCAGGTGCGGGTAGCGGCTCAGCCGCTCCTCGCCGGTGGGGAGGGTCTCGGGGTCCGGTGCGGCCGGCATCGGCGCCTGGTGTTCGAGCCCCTCCTCGTCGGTCTGGAAGGACGCCGAGAGACCGAAGATCGGTTTGCCGTGCTGGACGGCGACGACCCGACGCGTGGTGAACGACCGTCCGTCGCGGAGCCGGTCGACCTCGTAGACGATCGGCGCGCCCGGGTCCCCCGGACGCAGGAAGTACGCGTGCAGGGAGTGGGGCGGCCGGTCCTCGGGGACGGTCCGCCCCGCGGCGACCATGGCCTGGGCCGCCACCTGTCCGCCGAACACCCGGGGGACCAGGGCCGAGCGGGACCGACCGCGGAAGATGTCCTGCTCGATCCGCTCCAGGTCGAGCAGATCGAGCAGGGTCTCCAGTGCTTCGTTCACGGGTTCGATGGTGCCGGGTGTCGTGGGCCGGTCCTCACAGGCCCATGTTCTTGGCGATGATCATCTTCATGACCTCGCTGGTGCCGCCGTAGATTCGGTTGACGCGGTTGTCCGCGTAGAGGCGGGCGATCGGGTACTCGTTCATGTAGCCGTATCCGCCGTGCAGTTGCAGACAGCGGTCGATCACGCGGTGGGCGACCTCGGTACAGAAGAGCTTGGCGCTGGCGGCCTCGGCGGCGGTCAGCTCGCCCGCGTCCAGCGCCTCCAGGGCGCGGTCGGCGACGGCCTCGGCGGCGTCCACCTCCGCCTGGCAGGAGGCCAGCTCGAACTTGGTGTTCTGGAAGGCGGCGACCGGCTTGCCGAAGACCGTGCGCTCCCGCACGTACTGCTGGGCGAAACGGACGGCCGCCTTGGCCTGGGCGTAGGCGCCGAAGGCGATGCCGAAGCGCTCGGAGGGGAGGTTGGCGCCGAGGTAGTGGAAGCCCTTGTTCTCCTCGCCGAGCAGGTCCTCCACCGGCACCTTGACGTCGACGAAGGCCAGCTCCGCCGTGTCGGAGGTCCTGAGCCCCAGCTTGTCGAGCTTGCGGCCGACGGAGTACCCCTCGGACTTGGTGTCCACCGCCAGCAGCGAGATGCCGTGGCGCCGGTCCTCCGCCGTCGGCGGCGCGGTGCGGGCGCAGACGATCACCTTGTCGGCGTGCACGCCGCCGGTGATGAAGGTCTTGGCGCCGTTGAGGACGTAGTGGGTGCCGTCCTCGCTCAGGCGCGCCGTGGACTTCATGCCCGCCAGGTCCGATCCGGTGCCCGGCTCGGTCATGGCTATCGCCCACATCTCCTCGCCGGAGACGAACTTGGGCAGGTAGCGCTTCTTCTGGTCCTCGGTGGCGAGCATCTTGATGTACGGGAGGGCGAGCAGTACGTGGACGCCGGAGCCGCCGAAGCTGACGCCCGCCCGCGAGGCCTCCTCGTACTGGATCGCCTCGAACTTGTGCGTGTCCAGGCCGGCGCCGCCGTACTCCTCGGGGACGTTGATCCCGAACAGACCCAGCTCGGCGAGCTTGTAGTAGAACTCGCGGGGCGCCTGGCCGGCGGCGAACCAGTCGTCGTAGACGGGCGCGACCTCGGCCTCGATGAAGGCGCGCAGGGTCTCTCGGAACGCCTCGTGATCCTCGTTGAACACCGTACGGCGCACAGCGCCACCCTCCTCCGCGCCGGAACCGGCGCCGCTCTCGGCTACCTGGTCGCTCGCCGTCACGGGCCGCGATCACCGCGATCGAGGCACTGTCAGCAGACTGGCCAAGCGCTTGCTCACATACCACCGTACCGGCGAGTAGGTTCTCCGTCCAGGGTCGGCCGCGAGGAACCCCGCCGCTTCGGACGAGCCGGGCCCGGGGCCGGAGCGAGGTCCGCGGTCGGGTCTTCCCCGGCCACCGGTACGATCGACACGGGACCGGGGGGAGACGATCGACGATCCGGGCCCGACGCCCCTGGAGCACCCGGCCCGCGGACCCGGCGAGACCGTGTCCGGCTCCGTACGCACGCCGCCCGTGAGGGCGTGCCGGGGCGCCCGCCTCGACACCGGGTCCCGGCAACGGACGAACGACCGGAAGGCAAGCCTTGAGCGAGATCCAGACGCCCCGAGGGCCCGTCGACTCCTCCCGTGTCCCCCGGTACGCCGGACCGGCGACCTTCGCCAGGCTGCCCCGGCTGGACGAGGTCGGCGCGGCGGACGTGGCGGTCGTGGGCGTGCCCTTCGACTCCGGTGTCTCCTACCGTCCGGGAGCGCGCTTCGGCGGCAACGCGATCCGCGAGGCCTCCCGGTTGCTGCGGCCGTACAACCCGGCGCAGGACGCCTCGCCCTTCGCGCTGGCGCAGGTCGCCGACGGGGGCGACATCGCGGTGAACCCCTTCGACATCGACCGGGCCGTCGAGACGGTGGAGGCCGCCGCCGACGAACTGCTGGGCACCGGAGCCCGTCTGATGACCCTCGGCGGGGACCACACCATCGCCCTGCCGCTGTTGCGCTCCGTGGTCCGGCGGCACGGGCCGGTCGCCCTGCTCCACTTCGACGCCCACCTCGACACCTGGGACACCTACTTCGGCGCCGAGTACACCCACGGCACCCCGTTCCGGCGAGCCGTGGAGGAGGGCCTCCTGGACACGGAGGCCCTCTCCCACGTCGGCACCCGGGGGCCGCTCTACGGCCCGGAGGACCTCGACGACGACACCAAGATGGGTTTCGGCATCGTGACCTCGGCCGACGTGATGCGGCGGGGCGTGGACGAGGTGGCCGACCAACTGCGGGCGCGCGTCGGCGACCGTCCGCTCTACATATCGGTCGACATCGACTGTCTGGACCCGGCCCACGCGCCGGGCACCGGCACGCCGGAGGCCGGTGGGATGACCTCGCGCGAGCTGTTGGAGATCCTGCGCGGCCTGTCCTCCTGCCGGTTGGTGTCGGCGGACGTCGTCGAGGTGGCCCCCGCCTACGACCACGCGGAGATCACCGCCGTCGCCGCTTCCCACACGGCCTACGAACTCACGACGATCATGTCCCGGCAGATCGCCGAGGCACGCTCGCGGTGAGGTCGGGCCGGGCCCCGACCCGCGGCTACCAGATCGACTCGACCCACTCCGGGTGGTCGACGAACGGGTTCCGGTTGCCTTGGTAGTCCGCCTGTATGACGTCGTTGCGGCGCTCCTCGAAGGCGTCCGGCGGGTCCTGCTCGTGCCACTCCTTGAGCACGTTCAGCCGGCCGGTGAGGGGGATGTTCCCCGAGCCCACGTCGTCGCCGACCTCCAGGTCGGGCCAGCCGTCGTCGCCCTCGTAGCGGACCGCCATGTAGAAGATCATGCGCGCCACGTCGCCCTTGACGGCGTCGCGCGGCTCGAAGGAGTCGCCGTCGGTGCGGCTGCCTCCGCCGCCGGAGACGAGGTCGCCGCCGTCGTCGAAGTCCTTCGCCGCGCGTACGTTGTTGACGGTGACGTCGGTGGGGCGCAGGTGGTGCAGGTCGGTGCCGGGGCCGGTGGCGGTCCCGAAGTCGCCGCGAGACTTGGCCCAGACGTGTTCGCGGTTCCAGTCCCCGATGTCGCCGCCGCTCAGGTACTTGTCACGGGACTCGCCTGAGTAGAGCAGGATCACGTTGCCGCTGTCGGCCGGGTCCTCGTCGGTGTCCCGCAGCGCGCTCCACGCCGCCGTGTAGGAGATCTTCGTGTGGTCGCTGATGATCGCGTGCAGCGAGTCCCTCAGGTCCGGGCCGGTCCTGCCGGCCGCGTCCGCGTAGTAGTCGTCGGAGGCGGTGGCCGGGGCCGCTCCGGCGGCGGGGAGGACGAGGGCGGCCAGGACGGCCGAGGCGCCGAGTGCCACCGCCTTCCAGGGGCGGGTGTGCGTCGCGGGCATGGGGGACCTCCGGTCAACGCGGGGGTGGGGGAGTGATCGCCCGATAGTGACATGAGCATGTGAATGATGGTGTGAACGTCCGGTGTCGGGTCCGTGGCGGCTTGGCGCGCCTCCTCGGGGGCGCCCCGAGCGAGATTCGCGCGGCTTCGCGGCTCGGTCCGAACCACGCGGAGCTGCCTCTCCCAAGCCCCTCCGAACTGCGACGACACCCCTGCCGACGCGAGGGCGACACGACCCCACCCACCCCGCGGGCCCGGGCGTGCCGAGGTCCTCATGCCCGGAGCCCTCCGTCACGGAAGGGGGAACGGTGAAACGGGGAGGGTGGTGGTGGAGGTGATGTCACACGGGTGTGAACGGAGGGTGGGGATGAAAACCCCGCCCCCGCGCGTTGGTGACCAGCGGCAGGGCGGAGACGGTCGGGATCGCGAAGACGGAGGCAACGGGTGGAAGCGCAGCGGGGATGGGTGCGGAGGCTCGCCGAGTACGCCTGGCGTCACCCCGGTGACGTGGTCCTCGCCCTAGGCGCCTCGCTCGTGGGCATGGCGGTGATGGCACTCGTTCCGCTCGTCACCAAGGTGATCATCGACGACGTGATCGGGGACGGCACCCGGCCGATGGCGACCTGGGCGGGGCTGCTGGTCGTCGCCGCCCTCGTCGTCTACGTCCTCACCTATCTCCGGCGGTACTACGGAGGGCGTCTGGCCCTGGGTATCCAGCACGACCTGCGTACCGACATGTACGGGAGCGTCACCCGCCTGGACGGCCGGCGGCAGGACGAGTTGTCCACCGGACAGGTCGTCGGGCGTGCCACCACGGATCTCCAACTGATCCAGGGGCTGCTCTTCATGCTGCCCATGACCATCGGCAACATCCTGCTCTTCGTGATCTCGCTGGTGGTCATGGCCTGGCTGTCGCCGCCGCTCACCCTGGTCGCCCTGGCCGTCGCCCCGGCCGTCTGGTTCATCGCCCGGCGCAGCCGCAGCCGACTGCACCCCTCCACCTGGTACGCCCAGGCCCAGGCCGCCGCCGTCGCCGGGGTCGTGGACGGTGCCGTGGGCGGGGTCCGGGTCGTGAAGGGCTTCGGGCAGGAGGAACAGGAGACGGACAAGCTGCGGGCCGTCGGGCGCAGGCTCTTCGCGGGCCGGCTGCGGACCGTCAAGCTGAACAGCCGCTACACCCCGGCTCTCCAGGCCGTCCCCGCGCTCGGCCAGGTGGCCATGCTGGCGCTGGGCGGCTGGCTCGCCGTTCGCGGTTCGATCACGCTCGGAACCTTCGTCGCGTTCTCCGCCTACCTCGCCCAGCTCGTCGGCCCGGTGCGGATGCTCGCCGTGTTCCTCACCGTCGGGCAGCAGGCCCGAGCCGGCGCCGAGCGCGTCCTGGAACTCGTGGACACCGCGCCCACCCTGCGAGACGGCACGCGGGAACTGCCGCGGGACGCGCCCGCCACGGTCGAGTTCGACGACGTGTCCTTCGGCTACGACCCGGAACGGCCCGTCCTCGACGGGGTCTCCTTCAGCATCCGGCCCGGCGAGACCCTGGCCGTGGTGGGAGCCTCCGGCTCCGGGAAGTCGACCGTCTCGCTGCTGCTGCCCCGGTTCTACGACGTCACCGGCGGCGCCGTCCGGGTCGGCGGTCGGGACGTGCGCGAGCTGAGCCTCGCCTCGTTGCGGGCGGCCATCGGGCTCGTGCCCGAGGACTCCTTCCTCTTCTCCGACACCGTGCGCGGCAACATCGCCTACGGTCGACCGGACGCCGGCGACGAGGAGATCGAGGCCGCCGCGAGGGCGGCGCGCGCCCACGACTTCATCGCCGCGCTCCCGCGGGGCTACGAAACGACCGTCGGCGAACACGGGCTCACGCTCTCCGGAGGCCAGCGGCAGCGGGTGGCGCTGGCGCGCGCCCTGCTGACCGACCCCCGGCTGTTGGTCCTGGACGACGCCACCTCGGCCGTGGACGCCCAGGTGGAGCACGAGATCCACGAGGCCCTCCGCCGCGTCATGCGAGGTCGCACCACGCTGCTGATCGCCCACCGTCGGTCCACCCTTCACTTGGCCGACCGCGTCGCCCTCCTGGACGGCGGCCGACTCGTCGACATCGGCACCCACGAGGAACTCCGCCACCGGTCCGCGCTCTACCGACGGCTGCTGACCCAGCCGGACGAGCCGACCGGCGTCTCCCCCGGACCCCGGCCGTCCACCGAGCCGCCCGAGGCGGCCTGTCCCCGCCAGGAGCTGGACGCCGACCTCGACGCGGAGTTCGACCCCGAGCGAGGTGTCACGCCCCGCCTGTGGGCCGGGGCCCGTGAACCCCGCGACGCCGCACTCGACGGCAGCCCTGCCACCCCCGAACTGCTCGCCCGGGTCGACGCGCTGCCCGCGGCGACCGGGACGCCGGACGTCGACGAGGCGCGCGCCGCCCGGCCGGAGACGTCCTACGGCCTGCGCCGGCTGCTGCGCGGGTTCTGGCCCCCACTGTTCGTCGCCCTCGCCCTCGTCGCCGCCGACGCGGGTCTGGGACTGTTGTTGCCCGTGCTGATCCGGCACGGCATCGATTCGGGAGTGACCGAGGCGGCGCTGGGAGCGGTCTGGGCGGCCTCGTTGCTCGCCCTCGTCGCCGTGGTGGCCCAGTGGGCGGCACAGACCGGGGAGATCCGGATGACCGGACGCACCGGCGAGCGCATCCTCTACGCGCTGCGACTGAAGATCTTCGCGCAGCTGCAACGGCTCGGTCTGGACTACTACGAGCGGGAGCTCACCGGCCGCATCATGACCCGGATGACCACCGACGTCGACGCCCTTTCGACGTTCCTCCAGACGGGGCTGGTCACAGCGCTCGTCTCACTGGTGACCTTCTCCGGGATCACGGTCGCCCTGCTGGTGATCGACGTCCACCTGGCATCGGTCGTCTTCGCCACGCTGCCGCCGCTGATCGTCGCCACCGTCTTCTTCCGCCGGGGGACCGTCCGGGCGTACGAACTGGCTCGGGAACGGATCTCCACCGTCAACGCCGGGCTCCAGGAGGCGATCGCCGGGCTGCGGATCGCGCAGGCCTTCGGGCGCGAGCGGGACAGCGCCCGCGACTTCGCCGCCCACAGCGACGGATACCGCCGCGCGCGCCTGCACGGACAGTGGCTGATCTCCGTCTACTTCCCGTTCGTGCAACTCCTCTCGTCCGTCGCCGCCGTGGCGGTGCTGGTCGTCGGCGGCGCCAGGGTCGAGGGCGGCACCCTCACCGCGGGCGCGCTCGTCGCCTACCTGCTCTACATCGATTTGTTCTTCGCCCCCGTCCAACAGCTCTCCCAGGTGTTCGACGGCTACCAGCAGGCGTCCGTCTCCCTGGGACGGGTCCGGCAGCTCCTGCGTGAGCCGACCTCCACCCCGCCGCCCGAGCGGCCCCGCGCGGTCGACACCCTCCGCGGCGACATCGCCTTCGAGGACGTTCGCTTCGCCTACGGCCCCGACCAGGACGCCCTGTCCGGCGTCGACCTGCGGATTCCCGCCGGTCAGACCGTCGCCTTCGTCGGGGAGACCGGTGCGGGCAAGTCGACCCTCGTCAAGCTGGTCGCACGGTTCTACGACCCCACGGGCGGCCGGGTCACCGTGGACGGCAAGGACCTGCGGACGCTCGACCCGTCCGCGTTCCGGCGCAGGCTCGGGGTCGTCCCGCAGGAGCCGTTCCTCTTCCCCGGCACCATCAGGGACTCCATCGCCTACGGCCGTCCGGACGCCACCGACGCCGAGGTGGAGGCGGCGGCCCGCGCGGTCGGCGCGCACGAGATGGTCGCCACCCTGGAGGGCGGCTACCTCCACGAGGTCACCGAACGCGGACGCAACCTCTCCGCCGGCCAGCGGCAGTTGATCGCCCTGGCCCGCGCCGAACTGGTCGACCCCGACGTGCTCTTGCTGGACGAGGCGACCGCCGCGCTGGACCTGGCCACCGAGGCGCAGGTCAACCGCGCCGCCGACCGCGTCGCCGGCCGGCGCACCACTCTGGTCGTGGCCCACCGGCTGACCACCGCGGCCCGCGCCGACCGCGTCGTCGTCATGGACCGCGGGCGCGTCGTCGAGGACGGAACCCACGAGGAGTTGTTGGCGCGGAACGGCCGGTACGCCGGGCTGTGGAGGACCTTCGTCGGCGCCGCCGGGCCGGAGGAGCCGGTCACCGCCACCCGCTGACGGACCGTCGGACGCCGGCCGGTTCGGCCGCCTCCCCTGGCGCGCCGGGGAGCCGCTCGGGTAGCTTCCGCTCGCACAGCTGTCCCACAGGGAGGGTGCATGCGCAGAGCGCTCCGATCACTCCTGGCACTGGTGGTGCTCCTGGCCGCCGCCGGCACGGCGGGCCGGACGGCCGTCGCGTCGGAGACCTCGCCGTCCGCCGACATCCGGGAGCGACTCCTCTCGATCCCGGGCATGCGCCTGATCGAGGAGAAGCCGTACCCGGGCTACCGTTTCCTCGTCCTTGAGTACACCCAGCCGGTCGACCACCGGAATCCGGACCGGGGGACGTTCCGACAGCGCCTCACCGTGCTGCACAAGGCCGTGGACCGTCCCACCGTCTTCCACACCAGTGGCTACCACGTCTCCACCACGCCCGGTCGGCGCGAGCCCACCCAGATCGTCGACGGCAACCAGGTCTCCCTGGAACACCGGTTCTTCACCCCCTCCCGGCCGAACCCCGCCGACTGGTCGACCTTGGACATCCGACAGGCCGCCGACGACCAACACCGGCTGTTCACGGCCCTGAAGCCGATCTACCCCCGCAAGTGGCTGGCCACCGGCGGCTCCAAGGGTGGCATGACCGCCACCTACTACGAGCGCTTCCACCCCGGCGACATGGACGGCGTGGTCGCCTACGTCGCACCGAACGACGTCGTCGACCGGGAGGACTCCGCCTACGACCGGTTCTTCGCCACGGTCGGCACGGCGGAGTGCCGAGCGCGGCTCGAAGGCGTGCAGCGCGAGGCGCTGGTGCGTCGGGAGTCGCTGAAGCGGCGGTACGCCGAACACGCCGCTCGGGAGGGGTACACCTTCGGCACCATCGGCGGGCTCGACCGGGCCTACGAGGCCGTCGTCCTGGACTACCTCTGGGGCTTTTGGCAGTACGGCTCGGTGGAGGACTGCGCCGCCGTCCCGGCGGACGCCGAGCGGGCGGGCGACGACGCGATCTGGGAGTCCGTCGACTCCCACTCCGGATTCGCCTTCTACACCGACCAGATGCTCGCCCCGTACACGCCGTACTTCTACCAGGCCGGCACCCAGCTCGGTTCACCCGACATCCGCTTCCCGCACATCGAGCGGGAGTACGTGCGCTACGGATACCAGCCGCCGCGGCACTTCGTTCCCCGCGAGATCCCGATGCGATTCCGTCCGGGCGCCATGCGCGACGTGGACCGCTGGGTGCGTCACCACGCGCACCGCATGCTCTTCGTCAACGGCGAGAACGACCCCTGGGGCGCGGAGCCGTTCCGCCTCGGGGCGGGCGCGCGCGACTCCCACGTCCTCACCGCGCCCGGCATGAACCACGGCGCCGACGTGGCCGGGCTCGCCCCGAAGGAGCGTGCCCTGGCCACCGCCCGCATCCTGGACTGGGCGGGTGTCGCCCCCGCCAGGGTGCGGGCCGACCCGGAGACGGCCAGGCCGCTGGCCGCCTACGACGGCCGCCTCGACCGGCGTGAGCCGCGCCGGGAGGCCGTGTTGCGCCCCTGAGACGTCCGGCCCGGCCGCCGCGGGACCCTCACAGCGGCCGGGCGCAGCCCACGGGCCGGGAACCGCCCAGCCGCACGTACAACGTGGTGGACGCCGGGCACTCGGCCCGGTCGGTCACGGCGTCCGTCACCCGGTAGCGGCGCTCCGGCCCTCCGACTTCCCGGCACGCCGTCTCCCTGACCCGGCCCTCCGCCGACTCGTGGACGCAGTCGCCGACGACCGTGTGCGGACCGCCCCCGCCGCCCGGGTCGCCGGGGTGCGGCGGGCGCAGGTTGCGCATGCAGGCGTAGCCGCGTGGGACGCTGCCGTCGCCGTCCTCGTCGAGGGACGGGCTGCGCGCGCTGAGGTGCAGGATGAAGTCGGTGTCCGTCGGACAGGCTGGTCCGGCCCGGGCCCGGCCCTCGTACCGGGCCAGGACCAGCGCCGTGGCGCGTCCGCCGGCGCAGGACGCTTCGGCGAAGCCGTTCGTCCCCGTGGGGGCGCCGCACTCGCCCCGGTCGAGGAACACCCCGCCGGACGCCGCCGGCCGGACCGTCGCGGGCCCCGCCGTCCCGGGCGGTCCCCCCTCGGCCGGAGTCGCCGAGGGGGTCCGGCAGCCTGTCAGCACGGCGAGGAGCAGCAGTGCCCCCACGCCGACCGGATGGTCCGTCGCGCGCATCGCGTCCTCCCCCGACTCCTGCGAGCCCGTCCAGCCTGGGCCCGGCGGTAGGGGACACGCCAGCGGCGCGAGGACGGTCACGCAGGGAACGGGAGGGCTCCCCCCGCGTGGCGTCGTAGTCCCCCTACGCGCCCGGTACGAGGGAGGTCAACCCCGGTAGGACAGACCGTGCCCGATCGGGTGGAGCGTCGTCGCCGGGTCGTCGCCCCGCGTCACCGGGACCGGCAGCCTGCCGCGGGGTCGCTCCCGGCCGGCGATCACCCGGGCCGCGGCGCGCAGTTCGACATCGGTCCAGGAATAGGTGGCGAGCGAGGCGGACACCCGTGGCAGCCGGCCCACGTCGTACGGTGTGCCGATCGCCACCGCGACGACCGGCAGACCGGTCGCGACCAGCCGTCCGACCAGTCTCCCCTGCCCGTCGCCCTCCTCGACGTCGTAGGTGGCGACGACGACGGCGTCGACGTCCTCGGCGGCGGTGACCGCTTCGTCCGCGGCGGCCGGGGTCGGGGCGACGCCGGTGGATCGCGCGGTCGCCGAGAAGCCCAGCTCGGACAGGGCTTGGGCGAGAACGGCGGTCGGGGGCCCCGTGGTGCCGGTCGGCGAGACCGGGTCGGCCCCGACGACGAGGACCCTCGGGGTCCGGCGTCGGGACAGCGGCAGCGCCTCGCCCTCGTTCACGAGCAGGGTCGTCGTCCGCGCGGCGATCCGCTCGGCGGCGACGAGATGGGCGCGGGCGCCGACGACGCGCTCGACGTCACGGGGCTCGGTGTAGGCGTCGCGGAAGAGTCCGAGTCGCGCCTTCGCCCGAAGGACCCGCAGGACGGAGACGTCGATCCGGGCCTCCGTCAACTCACCCTCTCGCACGGCCCCGAGCACGGAGGCGTGGGCCAGCGCGAGATCGGGAGGGTTGAGCAACTGGTCCGCTCCGGCCAGGAGGGCCAGGACCGGCACCCGGTCGTCACCGTACTTGGTGCGGACCCCGGCCATCCCGAGGGAATCGGTGATCACCAGACCGTCGTAGCCCAACTCCTCGCGGAGCAGACCGGTGAGGATCGGGCGGGACAGCGTGGCCGGGTCGCCGGAGTCGTCGAGGGCGGGCACCAGGAGGTGAGCGGTCATGATCGACTCGACTCCGGCCTCGATCGCCGCGCGGAACGGCGGCGCGTCCAACTCCTCCCACCGTTCTCGGCTGTGGGTGATGACGGGCAGGCCGGTGTGACTGTCGGTCGCGGTGTCGCCGTGTCCGGGGAAGTGCTTGGCGCAGGCGGCGACGCCCGCTCGCTGGTACCCCGTCACCTGTGCGGCGACCAGGCCCGCCACGGCTCGTGGGTCGGCGCCGAAGGACCGTACCCCGATCACCGGGTTGGCCGGGTCGACGTTGACGTCCGCGACCGGGGCGTAGTCCTGGTGGATGCCCAGGGCGCGCAGTTCCGCGCCCGCGATGCGGCCGGCCGTGCGAGCGTCCTGGGTGGAGCCCCCGGCGCCGAGCGCCATCGCGCCCGGGAGAAGGGTGGCGGGTCGGCCCACCCGGGCGACGGCGCCGTGTTCCTGGTCGGTGGAGACGAGGACCGGTACCCCGCCGTCCTGCCCGAGGGAGGCCCGCTGGATCCCGTCGGAGAGGTCCGCGATCCGACGCGGATCGCGGGTGTTGCCCGCCCACGAGAAGTAGATGACGCCGCCCACTCGGTAGCGGGCGATCAGCTCCGCCGCGGTGCGCACCCCGAGTTCGCGGAGGTTGGCATCGACGTCCGCCTGGTCGGGGTCGGTGGCCGAGTGCCCGTACACCCGCGTGACGAACAGCTGGCCGACCTTCTCCTCCAGCGTCATGCGGGAGACGAGGGAGGCCAGTCCGTCGTCGCCCGGACGGCCGCCGGTCGCGTGCGCGGGCGCCGCCCCGGCGGCCAGGGCGGCGGTGGCCCCGCCCGTCGCCGCCAACACCGCACGCCTGCTGGGCCCCGTCCCTGGGCCGGTACTCCCCGCTCGGCTGACCTGCACCTGTGCTCCTCCCCGAGGTCCGGCTCGACACCGGGAACCGTCCTGAGGCGATAGTGGGACGA
The DNA here is from genome assembly GCF_016598575.1 of Streptomyces sp. HSG2. Lineage (NCBI taxonomy): Bacteria > Bacillati > Actinomycetota > Actinomycetes > Kitasatosporales > Streptomycetaceae > Streptomyces > Streptomyces sp. HSG2. Next base: position 1,677,768 of record NZ_CP066801.1, on the reverse strand, counting down.
GTCACCAATATCCGGGATGAATCCGCCGGTCAAGGGAGCGCACGGGGCGACCGGCCGGCGGCGCTCTCGCGCAGCGCCCGCACCGCGGCCGGCGGGGGAGGGCGCGGCGGGTCCGCTCGGGGCGTTCGCACTCGGCGTCGCCGCGTGGGCGTGTCGAACGTCCTGACCCGCGTGGCGGCCCCGCCCGACGCGCTGAACTTCATGGTCCGGGTCAGTGTCGTGCCGGTCCTGCCGGTCCTGGCGCTGTCCCCGCTGACCGAGGGCGCAGCCCGCGATCTCGCCGCGCTCCGGGGGCTGGAGTGGTCCGGAGTCGGCGCTGTCCTGTTCGTGGCCCGGGTGTCCACGGTCCCGGGGTTCGGGGCGTGGGGCCGGTTGCCCCGCCGCCACCAGGCGTCCGCGGTCGCCCGTTCTCCCTCCTGGTCCCGGTCTTCGGCTTGGCGCCGCGGTCTTCCTCGGCGAGTCGGTCACGCCGTCGCTCGCGGTGTGGCGGGTGCCCTGTTGGTGGCCGGGGCGGGGCCGACCGCCCTTCCCCGCTCCCGCTGAGGCGGCGTCGCGCCGCGTCGCCCGGACCCCGGAAGCGATCGGTCCTGCCTCGCAGGCCGCCGCGCGGGGAGCGAGGGAGGGAGGGCGGGCGCCGCCCGCGAGGAAGGGGATCGGGCCAGAAGTCATCACATCGAGTGGTTCTTTGGCCTTCGCTTGCCCGGCCCAACCAGGCGTTGTCACTCTGTCGCTGTCCGTACAACCTGATGGGAGTGGCCAGTGACAATCGGTGAGCGGCCGGCGTACCTGCGCGTTGCGGGCGATCTCCGCAAGAAGATCGTCGACGGCTCGCTGCCGCCCCACGCCCGCCTGCCTTCCCAGGCCCGTATCCGTGAGGAGTACGGGGTCTCCGACACCGTGGCGCTTGAGGCGCGCAAGGTCCTGATGGCCGAGGGGTTGGTCGAGGGGCGCTCGGGTTCCGGCACGTACGTCCGGGAGCGGCCGGTGCCGCGTCGGGTCGCCCGTTCCGGATACCGTCCCGCCTCCGGGGCCACCCCCTTCCGGCAGGAGCAGGCGGAGGGGGAGGCCCGCGGCACGTGGGAGTCCCGCAGCGAGCGGGTGGGAGCGACCGAGGAGATCGCGAAGCGACTCGGGGTCGGGCTGGACGAGCGGGTCATGCGCACGAGGTACGTCTTCCGCGAGGGCGGGGAGCCCATGATGCTCTCGACCTCCTGGGAGCCGCTCTCGCTCACCGGCCGCACCCCGGTGATGCTGCCCGAGGAGGGGCCGCTCGGCGGGATGGGCGTGGTGGAGCGGATGGCCGCGATCGACGTCGTCGTCGACAACGTGACCGAGGAGGTCGGCGCCCGCCCCGGGCTCGCCGAGGAGCTGCTGGAGCTCGGTGGCGTCCCCGGCCACGTCGTCGTGGTCGTCCACCGCACTTTCTATGCCTCGGGCCGCGCCGTCGAGACGGCCGATCTGGTCGTGCCCGCCGATCGGTACCGCGTGGCCTACCACCTGCCCGTGAGATAGCCGCCCGGCGCGCGTTCTTCTCGGGGTGTGAGATGGCGCACGCCCCCGGGGAACCGTTTCGTCCTCGCGGCCCGCGCGCCTAGCTCCGCACGTGCGCGCCCCCTCCGGGCGGCCGTGTCGTCCTGCCTGGTGGGAATCGGGTGAGACCCGGATGGGGCTTCCCCCGGCGGTGGCCGGTCGAGCGGGGGCGGCTCCGAGAGGCGCGAGGCGCGTGCGGCGCCGCGTTCCCGCTCCGCGACCGGTCGCGTACCTCCTTGTGCGAAGGCGTGTTCGCTGCGTGAAGGTTGGGCGTAGGCTCGGGCATATGCGGAGAGCGGTTTCCTCAGCGGGCGGGGCGCGGCGTCGACGGACGGGAAGCGGAGGGGCGCGATGAACGACGGCACGGTCGCTCTGCCCTGGTCGGTCGTCCGAGAGGACGACAACGGCAACCGCTACCGCGTGGGCAGGTACGCGACCCGGGCCGAGGCACAACGCATCGCCGACAGCCTCGACGAGCCCGGCCCCGAGCGGACGTACTGCGTCGAACACGTCGGTCAGGGCATCGCGAGCGGCGAGGGCTGAGCGACCCGAGCGAGTCCCGGCGCGAGGCCGGACAGGGCGCCCGCCCGGGAGCGTGCGGCACGGGGCGGCGCGGCGGCACCCGGTGCCCGGGCCCGCCACGCGCCGGGTGTGCCCCCGTGCGCGGTGGTGCGCCCCGCACGGGCACACGGGCCGGGTACGCCCGGCCCCGGACCGCGTGCGGACACCGGTGGGGCCCCGCGTGCCGGTGTCGACCGCCGAGAGGAGGACCGGCCGGGCGGGGGCGCGAACCCGCCACGCGTGGCCCGGCGTCACGCGCGGAGCCGTGACCCGCCGCCGGTCGGCCGGGCCCGAAGGCGTCCGAGGGCGACCGCCCCCCCGGCCGAGTCGGCGCGAGGGCGGCACGTCGAGCGCCGCGCCCGCGCTCCCCGAAATGCCCCGCGTCCCTGGCGGGGTTCGAGGGCGCGCGGCCCGGTTAGAAGACGAGGAGTGACGTCACGACCGGGGTCGGAAGCGCCCCCGGCCGTGTTGTGATCGTGAACACCGTGTGGCGTGGCCCCGTAGTGCTGGATACTGCGGGCAGCCGCCTTCGGTGACCGGTGCCGGACGCGGTGAGCTGGAGGGGACGGTTCGCGTGAGCGAGATACCAGCGAGGGTGGGGCCCGACGGGAGGTCGGCCCGGGACGTGGTGTGGCAGCGCGAGGCGCCCGGCTCCCTCTACGAGTACGTCGACGTCGCGTCCTTCTCCGTCGGCCCCGACGGGCTTGTCGACCAGTGGAGCCTACGGGCCGAGCGACTGTTCGGAATCGGCGGGTCGGATGCCGTGGGCATGGACCCGATCGAGGTCCTCGTCGATCCCGCGCTCCGCCCGAGCGGGCGCCGCAAGATGGCGGAGATCCTCGACGGCCGGGAGTGGACCGGCGTCGTCCCGGTCCTGCTCCCCTCCGGCGGCGGCTCGCCCGACGGACGCGATGCGGGTTCGGGCCGGGGTCGACCCGTCGGGCGGGCGACACCGGGTGGAAGCGGGGGAGTCGGGCGCGAGGGGGCCTCGGCGGCGGTGCGCGCGACCCGGGGGTTCGCCGAGGTCTACGTCATGCCGACCCGCACCCGGGACGGCGAGCGGGCGGCCGTCTGCGTCGTCGTGGACGTACGCGCGCTGCGTTCCGTCGAGGCCGACCTCGCGGCGTCGGGCGCCGTCTTCGACCAGTCCCCCTTCGGTTTTCTGCTCCTCGACGCCGAGTTGCGGGTGCGCCGCGCCAACCGGCAGTTCGCCTCGGTCTTCGGCGGCGACCCCGAGGACCACACCGGCCGTCAGGTCCACGACTACCTTTCCCCCGGCGAGGCCGACCGGGTGGCGGCGACCTTGAGGGGGGTCCTGGAGACCGGCGAGGCCGTCACCGACCTGCACGTCACGGGGTTCGTGCCCGACTCGGAGGAGCGCAGGCACTGGTCGGTGAACCTCTACCGCGTGCACAGCGGCTCCGGCCACCCCATCGGTGTGGCCTGGCTCGGCACCGACGTCACCGCCCGCCGTGCCGCCGCCCGGGAGGCCGCTACCGCACGTCGAAACCTCGCCCTGCTCAACGAGGCCGGGGCCCGCATCGGCAACTCGCTCGACCTGGAGGTCACCGCGCGTCAGTTGCTGGACGTCGCCGTCCCCGTCTTTTGCGATCTGGCCACCGTCGACCTGTACCAAGGACTGCTGGCCGGCGACGAGGCGCCCCGCGGCTTCGCCGACGGCAGTGCCGAGCTGCGGCGTGTCGCCTACGCCAGCGCGGTGTCGGAGGCACCGCTTCAGGGGTCCGCCGATCGGGTCGGGGTGGGGGCCGTCCACCGCTACGCGTTCAACTCGCCCTGTGCCGAGGCCCTGAGGACCGCGCGTCCCCGCGCGGTGCCCGCCGAGGAGGGCGATCTGGTCCAGTCCGCGCTCGCGGTGCCGATGGTCGCCCACGACACCGTCGTCGGCCTGGTGCGTTTCGCCCGGGTCAAGGGCAGTGAGCCCTTCGGCGACCGGGACCGCGACATGGCTGTGGAGCTGGCCTCCCGCGCGGCCGTCTGTATCGACAACGCCCGGCTCTACCGTCGGGAGCATGAGCGGGCCTTGATACTCCAGCGTTCCCTGCTGCCCCCCGGCGACCCGGAGGCGTCCGGTCTGGACATCGCCTGTCGCTACCTTCCGGGCAACGCGGCGACCGGCCGGACGGGCGAGGTGGGGGGAGACTGGTTCGACGTCATCGAGCTGCCCGGGCATCGAACGGCTCTGGTCGTCGGCGACGTGATGGGACGCGGTCTGCGGGCCGCCGTCGCCATGGGCGAACTCCGCACGGCGGTCAGGACGCTGGCCCAACTGGATCTCGAACCGGCGGACGTCCTGGGCCGGTTGGACGAGATCGCCCGAGGGCTCGGCGCTCCCGGTGGCGTGCAGCAGGCCGGCCGGGCCGCCCGTCGCCCCCGTGAGGCCGACCTGTCCGAGGTCTACCTGGCCACCTGTGTCTACGCCGTCTACGACGCGGTGACCAGGCGGTGTACTTTCGCCAACGCGGGCCATCCGCCGCCCGTCCTGGTCGAACCCGGTGAGCCGGCGCTGATGCTGGACGTGCCGCCGGGGATGCCGCTCGGTGTCGGCGGCGAGCCCTTCGAGGAGGTCGAGGTCGAACTGCCCGAGGGTGCCCTGCTCGCTCTGTACACGGACGGCCTGGTGGAGAGCCGCGATCATCCGTTGGACGAGGGGCTCCAGGCGTTCGTCGGGGCCCTCGGGGACCCCGACCGGCCGCTGGAGGACGTCTGCGACCACGTGTTGAACACCCTCGACAGTCACCACGGCGAGGACGACATCGCGCTGTTGATGGCGAGGGTACGGGGTCTGCCCGCCGAGTCGGTGGGTGATTGGACGCTGCCTCGTGAGCCTCGCAGCGTGGGCCGGGCCCGCGCGCACGCCCGCGAGCGTCTGCGGTCCTGGGGTCTGGAGTCGCTCGCCGACACCACCGAACTCCTGGTCAGCGAGTTGGTCACCAACGCCCTGCGCTACGGAGAGGGCGACATCGGACTGCGGCTGCTGCTCGACCGCACGCTGGTCTGCGAGGTCTGGGACTCCGGGCTCGTGCAGCCTCGTCGGCGCCGGGCCCGCGACACCGACGAGGGGGGGCGGGGCCTGCAACTCGTCGGGATGCTCAGCGCCGCCTGGGGTTCACGGCGGGCCAGGGGCGGCAAGACGGTGTGGTTCGAACTCTCCCCGCCGGGCGACGACGCCGGTACCGCCGATCAGGCGGAGGCCCTGCTCGGTCTGTTCTGACCGGGGGCCGCGACCGGTTCGCGGTCACGGCGCCGATCGGCGCCGCCCGACCGAGTCGGACGGGACCGGAGTCGGTCCGTGCCTTTCCCGGCGGAGGTGGGCGCGCACGGCGCGGCGTGCTCGGGGCCGGCTCGGACCGGCGGGCCCGCGAGTGGTCGAATCCGTGCGGGGGCGCTCTCGGGCGCGGCGCTCGCCGGGGCCGGTTCAGGGCGCGTGGTGATCCCGAACCCCGAGCCCCTCGGCGTCGTCGCTGTCCGTCCACATCGCCGGGTCGTAGGGAGTGTCGGGGATCGGCACCATGTCGGGACGGCCGGCGGGTTCCGGCTCCTCGGAGGTGTCGGACAAGGCCGCGAGGTCCTCGCGCAGGTGATCGACGTCGGTGCGGACGCGACGGATGCCCGGGTCCTCCCCTCCGATCCGTCGCTCCAGGTTCCCCACCGACCTGAGCAGGTCGTCGAGGGCGTGTCGGGCGTTGTTCAGCTCCTGGTGGGCGGACATGGCAGGGCCTCGCTTTCCTCGCGGGTGGCGATCCGTGGTGTGTGGTCCGCCGGCGCCCCGCCGCCGGTGTCGCCTTCCCCGCGGCCCGGTTCGGCGCTCTCGCGGAAGAGGCCGGCCGCCACCGTGTTGCGCCGCCCGGGTGGGTTCGCGGGTGGGGCCGCCGTGTCGCCGGCGGGTGCCGAACCGATTCCTCTTCAGTGGCCGCAGGGATGTGCATACAAATGATCAACTCCAAATACCACCAAATGCGATCATACCGCCCCTCGGCTTCCGGAGGTAGCAGAGATGTCCCACGCCGGTGTCGGACCCCGCGCGCTCGCCCGCCCGGTCGCCTTCCTCGCCGCGGGCGCGCTGGTGGTCCCCCTCCTCGCCGCCTGCGGCTCCGACGACCCGGCGGGCGAGCCCCTGGCCGCCCCGGACACCGCAGCCGCCCCCCGGAACCGGATCGCCGACGGCGGCACGCTGCGCTGGGCCGTCGACTCGCTGCCGGACACCCTGAACACCTTCCAGGCCGACGCGGACGCGACCACCTCCCGCTTGGCCCAGGCCGTGCTGCCGTCGATGTACCGGACGGACGCCTCCGGTCGTCCCGCGCGCAATCCCGACTTCCTCGAGTCGGCGCGAGTGGTGGAGACCGAACCGCGCCAGGTCGTCCTCTACAAGCTGGACCAGCGGGCCGTCTGGAGCGACGGACGCGAGATCGGCGCGGCGGACTTCGCCGCCCAGTGGCGGGCCCTCTCCGGGCGGGACAGCGCCTACTGGACGGCGCGCAACGCCGGATACGACCGGATCTCGAAGGTCGAGCGCGGCGCGAACGATCTGGAGGTCAAGGTCACCTTCGCCCGCCCCTACGCCGACTGGAAGTCGCTCTTCACCCCGCTGTACCCGAAGGACGTCATGGGGACCCCGGACGCCTTCAACGACGGAGCACGGCGCAAGCTCAAGGTCACCGCCGGCCCGTTCACCATCCTGCGTACCGACCGCGACGCCGACGAGGTCGTGCTCGCCCGCGACCCCAGGTGGTGGGGAAGCCCTGCCAAGCTCGAGAGGATCGTGTGGAAGGCGGTGCCCTACGACGAGCGGCTCGACGCCCTCGTCGAGGGGAGCGTCGACCTCGCCGAGCTGACGCCGGGCGACGCCCGCGCCGTCCAGGCCGCCGCACCCGGGAGGTCGGGGCGCTCCGGCATGCCGCTCGGCACGCCGCACCGGGGGCCGGAGGGCGAGGCGCCCGCGGAGGCCCTGCGGTCCTGGGCCGTGGCCAACGGCTCGGACGAGAAGGCCGCGCTGGCGGAGGGCCTCGCGCGCGAGGAGCGGCGGGAGGCCGTCGCCGAGGAGGACGACCGTCGCGAGCGACTGAGGCGCTACCGGGTCCGCAAGTCGCTGGAGCCCGCCTACACCCAGCTCGCCCTGAACGGCGCGGACGGTCCGCTCGCCGACGAGCGGGTGCGGCGGGCCGTGGCCAGGGCCATCGACCGGGAGGAGCTGGCGACGGCCGTGCTCGGGCCGCTGGGGCTGCCCGCCCGCCCGGTCGGCAGCCACCTGGCCCTCTCCGGTCAGGCGGCCTACGCCGACGGAAGCGGTGCCCTCGGCAGACCGGACGTGAAGGAGGCCCGGGCGCTGCTGGCGGACGCCGGCTGGAAGCCGGGCGCGGCGACGGAGAAGGGCGAGGAACCGGCGGAGGAGGCGGCCGGTGGCCAGGGCGCGGCCGCGGAGACCGAGGAGGATCCGTCGCCGGGAGGGGACGACGGCACGTACATCGTCGGCCGCGACGACAAGAGCGGATCCGGCGAGAGCGGCGGCGACGACGGCCCCGGCGGTGTCCGGATCGAGGAGGATCCGTCCGCGCCCTCGGACGACAAGGCGGGCGACAGCGCGGCCGGGGACAAGGCGCCCGGGGGCGCGCCCGGAGCGTACGCCCCGGGCGGCACCGCGGCCCCCGGCGGCTCGCGGGCGGTGCCCCTGGCCAAGGACGGTCGGACCCTCGCTCTCCGCTTCGTGGTGCCGTCGGGGCCCGGCTCCCGGTCGCTGCGGACGGTCGCCGACCGGATCGCCGGGATGCTGGGGCGGGTCGGCATCCACACGACGATCGACAAGGTTTCCGACGACGGCTACTTCACCGACCACGTGGCCTCGGGCCAGTACGACCTCGCGCTCTACTCCTGGCCGTCCTCCGCCTATCCGGCGACCGACGCGGGGCCGATCCACCGCAAGCCGGTCCCCGCGGCGGACGGCTCGTTGAACGTCGGCCAGAACTACACACGGGTCGGCACCGACCGGGTGGACCAGCTCCTCGCGGAGGCGCTCGGCACTCTGGACGAGGAGAAGGCGCGGGACCTGCTCAGGAAGGCCGACCGGCGGATCTGGGCGACGGCCGGGTCGATCCCGCTGTACCAGCGGCCCGAGCTGACCGCGGCGCGCGTCGGCCTCGCCAACGCGGGAGCCTTCGGATTCGCCACCCCGATCTACGAGGACATGGGCTTCCTGAGGAAGAAGGGGTCCGCCGGCCCCGGGCCGAGCGGTTCCGGGAGCTGAGGTCCGGCCCCCGCGTCGGGGCTCCCCTCCGGCGAACGTCCCCCGGCGCCGCCCCGTACCATGGGGTGAGGCCGTGGCATGTTCCGCCCGGCAGGGTCCGCGCAGCACCCGCGCAGCAGGGCCGCCCTCACCACCCCGGGAGTACGCCGCACCATGGCTGTGACCTCAACGCGTCACGACATCCGCAACGTCGCCATCGTCGCCCACGTCGACCATGGCAAGACCACCATCGTCGACGGGATGCTCAAGCAGGCGGGCGCCTTCGCCGCCCACCAGCTCGACTCCGTCGACGACCGGGTCATGGACTCGAACGACCTGGAGCGCGAGAAGGGCATCACCATTCTCGCCAAGAACACGGCCGTGAAGTATCACCCGAAGGACGGCGGCGACCCGGTCACCATCAACATCATCGACACCCCGGGCCACGCCGACTTCGGCGGCGAGGTCGAGCGGGGTCTGTCGATGGTCGACGGCGTCGTGCTCTTGGTCGACGCGTCCGAGGGCCCGCTGCCGCAGACTCGGTTCGTGCTGCGAAAGGCTCTTCAGGCGCGGCTGCCGATCATCCTGTGCATCAACAAGACGGACCGGCCGGACGCCCGGATCGACGAGGTCGTCAACGAGACCTACGACCTCTTCCTGGACCTGGACGCCGACGAGGAGCAGATCGAGTTCCCGATCGTCTACGCCTGCGGCCGGGACGGCATCGCCTCGCTGACCAAGCCCGACGACGGCACCGTGCCGGGTGACTCCACCAGCCTGGAGCCGTTCTTCTCGACGATCCTGGGGCACATCCCGGCCCCCACCTACGACGCCGGAGCGCCCCTCCAGGCGCACGTCACCAACCTGGACGCCGACAACTTCCTCGGCCGGATCGCGCTCCTCCGCGTCCACCAGGGCGAGCTGAAGAAGGGGCAGACCGTCGCCTGGATGAAGCGCGACGGTTCCGTCTCCTCGGTGCGGATCTCCGAGTTGATGATGACCGAGGCGCTGGCCCGCAAGCCCGCGGAGAAGGCCGGGCCCGGTGACATCTGCGCTGTGGCCGGCATCCCCGACATCATGATCGGCGAGACCCTGGCCGACGCCGAGACGCCGGTTCCGCTGCCCCTGATCACGGTCGACGAGCCGGCGATCTCGATGACCATCGGCACCAACACCTCGCCGCTGGTCGGCCGCGGCGGCAGTGGCAAGGGCGCGGAGGCCAAGGCGGCCGTCAAGGATCGCAAGGTCACCGCTCGTCAGGTGAAGGACCGCCTGGACCGCGAGCTGATCGGCAACGTCAGTCTGCGGGTCCTGGAGACCGACCGTCCCGACGCCTGGGAGGTTCAGGGGCGGGGCGAGCTGGCGCTGGCGATCCTGGTCGAGACGATGCGGCGGGAAGGCTACGAGCTGACCGTGGGCAAGCCGCAGGTCGTCACCAAGGAGGTGGACGGCAAGCTCCACGAGCCGGTGGAGCGCATGACCGTCGACGTGCCCGAGGAGCACATGGGTGCCGTGACCCAGCTCATGGGGGTCCGCAAGGGGCGGATGGACAACATGTCCAACCACGGCTCGGGATGGGTGCGGATGGAGTTCGTGGTGCCCTCCCGGGGGCTCATCGGGTTCCGGACCGAGTTCCTCACCCAGACTCGCGGCACGGGCATCGCCCACTCCCTCCACGAGGGTCACGAGCCCTGGTTCGGCACCCTGACGACGCGGAACAACGGATCGCTGGTGGCCGACCGCGCAGGGGCCGTCACCGCGTTCGCGATGACGAACCTCCAGGAGCGGGGCGTCCTCTTCGTCGACCCCGGCACCGAGGTGTACGAGGGCATGATCGTGGGTGAGAACTCACGCTCCGACGACATGGACGTGAACATCACCAAGGAGAAGAAGCTCACCAACATGCGCTCCTCCACGGCCGACGTGACCGAGTCCATCGTCCCGCCCCGGCGACTCTCCCTGGAGCAGTCGCTGGAGTTCTGCCGGGACGACGAGTGCGTCGAGGTGACCCCCGAGGCCGTTCGCATCCGCAAGGTGAACCTGGACGCCCGCGAGCGGGCCAGGGCGGCCAGCCGCGCCAAGCACGGCTGAGGGCGAGAGGCCCGCGGCCGAGTCCCGGCCCGTAGTCCATCGGGGCGACGGGCCGGGACTCGGCATGCCCCGAGCCGGCCGGGAAGTGCCCCCGCCGATCCCTCGCGCCGGGGGCGTACACGCCCTACACGGCAGCTGTTCGTATATCGGTGATCAGTGGATCAAGTTTCGGACATGTAAACGAAAAAAATTCCAAAAATGTCTGATTCGCCCGCTTCGAAGTGCGGCTGTCAAGCGCGTTGAGGTGTCGATAGCTGCAATTTTTGCTCAAAATATCGACGGTAGGGAGATCCCTGTGTCTTCCACCCTTGACGCGCGTTGAGTCGCTTGGCGAAAGTTCCCCCAAACCACAGAACCTGCCGGTATCTGTGCTGCGCTCCACTCTCCATCCCGGGGGAAGAACACTGATGACAAGTCCGACGAAGGCCGAGGGCTCCGGGTCCGTGGCCGCCTTGGACCCCGAACTCGACGCGACCTCCGAGGTCGCCGAGAGCCCCAAGAAGCTCGAGGGCCGCTCTCCCGGGCAGTTGATGTGGCAGCGCTTCAAGCGTGACCGTACAGGCATGATCTGCGCGGGCGTAGTGATTTTCTTCTTCGTCATCTCGCTGCTGGCGCCCCTGCTCACCGCGATCAGCGGGACGAACCCGTACACCCTCTACGGCCAGGACCCGACCTTCGCGGACAGGCCCGTGCTCGACGAGTTCGGCCTGCCGCTCGGGTACTTCGGCGGCGTCTCCGCCGACCACTGGTTCGGCGTCGAGCCCCAGTACGGCCGTGACCTGTTCGCGATGATGATGTACGGCATGCGCACGTCGCTGTACATGGCCGTCGGCGTGGCCACCCTGCTAACGGTCACCGGAGTGATCATCGGCGTCGTCGGCGGCTACTTCGGCGGTCGGACCGACTACTGGCTCGGTCGGGTCACGGACTTCTTCCTGTCCTTCCCGTCGCAGCTGTTCTTCATCGCCTTCATGCCCGTCGTCACCGCGTTCTTCGTGGACCCGCGGGAGGAGACGCCCACCTACTTCCGGGCGCTCGCCATCCTGATCGTGCTGTGGATCCTCGGCTGGATGGGCATGGCACGTCTGGTCCGGTCCGTCGTGCTGGCCCTGCGGGATCGCGAGTTCATCGAGGCGGCGAAGGTCTCCGGGGCCTCGCCCGCCCGGATCGTGCGCAAGGAGATCCTGCCGAACATCGTCACTCCGGTTCTCGTGCAGTACACGTACCAGCTGCCCAGCACCATCCTGACGATCGCCTTCCTGTCCTTCGCGGGTGTCGGCTTCGTCGAGCCCACCCCGGACTGGGGCCGGCTCTTCGCCGCCGGCGCGCAGTACACCCAGCAGGACCCGGCGTTCATCTTCTTCCCGGGCGTGGCCCTGGTGATCTTCATCCTGTGCTTCAACCTCCTCGGAGACTCCGTACGGGATGCCTTCGACCCCAAGTCCGGGCGCTGAGTCCGTCCGTTGGTGGGGGGTGGCTGCCGCCCCCGAGTCGGCCTACCAGCCGCGACAGGCAGTAATCACGGAAAACAACGACAGGTAGGTGCATCAACCTCATGAAGTCGCTCAACTCGCGCAGAGCGCGCGCCATTCTGGTCGCCATCGCGGCCGGATCCCTCGCTCTGACCGGCTGCTCGGAGAACACCGGCGGCAGCTCGGGCAAGGACTCCAAGGAAGACCAGAAGAAGGCCAAGGAGCAGGCGCAGGGCGTCGCCTACCTGGACGCCGCCGCCTCCACCGGCCCCGCCGAGGAGGTCGAGGGCGCGAAGTCCGGCGGCACCGTCACGGTGTACCAGGAGTCGGCCCTGACCCACATGGACCCGGGTCAGATCTACGTCTCGGACGGCAAGCAGTTCACCAGCCTCGTCTTCCGCGGCCTGACCAACTTCCAGGAGGACGGCGAGGGCAACCTCGCGGTCGTCGGCGACCTGGCCACCGACTCGGGCACCGCCTCCGACGACAACAAGACCTGGACGTTCACCCTCAAGGACGACCTGAAGGACGAGAACGGCAACCCGATCGACTCGGCCGACGTCCGGCACACCATCGAGCGGCTCTACGCCGAGTTCATCTTCGACGGCCCGACGTTCGTGCAGACCTGGCTGAGCGGCCCGGACTACCGCGAGTCCCTGCCCGAGGGCGGCTTCGACGACGAGCACCTGCCGGACAGCGTCCTGGAGACCCCGGACGACAAGACGATCGTCTTCCACTTCGACCAGCCGCGCCCCGACCTGCCGATGGCCCTGGCCATGCCCGGCTACGCCCTGGTGCCGGAGGAGACCGACACGAAGGAGAAGTACGACCAGGCGCCCGTCGCCACCGGTCCGTACAAGATCGCCGAGTTCAAGGCCGGCAAGTCCATGGAACTCGTGCGCAACGAGAACTGGGACCCGGCGACCGACGCCGTGCGTCACCAGTACGTGGACGGCTGGGACTTCCAGTTCGGTGTCACCGAGTCCACCCAGACCAAGCGTCTGATCGCCGACCAGGGCGACGCCAAGAACGCCGTCCAGTTCACCGGCACCGTCGACGCCACCCAGATCCAGGACGTCATCGGCGACCCGGAGGTCAAGGAGCGCACGATCGAGGGCTACGCGCCCTACGTCATGCAGCTGACCTTCAACCTGGACCGGGTCGAGAACAAGACGGTCCGCGACGCCATCACCTACGCGGTGAACTCCAACTCGCTGATCGCCGGCGAGGGCGGCGCCTACGGCGGCGACGTCGCGCCGAACCTGTTCGCGCCCACCCTGCCGGGCTATGTCGCGGACTACGACCCCTACGGCCGGCTGGAGACCCCGCAGGGCAACATCGAGAAGGCCAAGGAGCTGCTGGCCGACGTCCCGGCCGAGGACAAGAAGCTGGTCTTCGCCTACCCCAACTCCGAGCAGGGGCAGAAGCGCAAGGTCGCCATCGAGGACGCGCTGGAGAAGGTCGGCATCGACGTGGTGTCGAAGGAGATCGACTCCGCGAGCTTCTACGAGCAGATCGGCAAGCTCGACAACCCGTACGACATGTACATCACCGGCTGGGGCCAGGACTGGCCGTCCCCGGCCACGGTCGTCACCCCGGTCTACGACGGTGACCAGGTGGGCGATGGCAACTCGAACTACTCGCACATCGACGACCCCAAGGTCCAGGAGCTGATCGCGAAGGCCCTGAACCAGCAGCCCGAGGAGGCGGCCAAGACCTGGGAGGAGGCGCACCACTACATCCTGGAGGAGGTCAACCCGGCCGCTCCGCTGTGGTACGTCAAGCAGTTCCAGCTCTTCGGCTCGAACGTCGGCGGTGCCCGCTACAGCACCGAGGCCAGCTACATGGACCTCACCCGACTGTTCCTGAAGTCGTAACTCTCCACGGCTGATCGCGGGGGCGCGCACCAGGCGGAGCGCGCTCCCGCGGTTCCGTGCAACCGTCCACCGTCTCCGCAGAGAGCAGCCCCCACCGCCATGCTTCAGTTCATCATCCGGCGCTCAGTCGGTGCCGCCATGACCCTGATCCTGATCGGCGCCGCGACGTTCTTCCTCTTCGTCGCCGCGCCGTCCGACTACGCCTCCTTGGCCTGTGGCAAGGACTGCTCGCCGGAGAGACTGGAGGACATCCGACACGCGCTGGGACTCGACCAGCCGCTGGCCCAGCAGTTCTGGGAGTTCATGTCGGGTGTCGTCGCCGGCCGTGACTTCCCGCAGGGCGACTGCCCCGCGCCGTGCCTGGGCCGGTCCTTCTACTACAACGAGAACGTCTGGGACCTCATCCTCGACCGTCTCCCGCTGACGCTCTCGCTGACCGTCGGCGGCATCGTGTGCTTCCTGCTCGTCGGCGTCGGCGCCGGCATGCTCGCCGCCTACCGCCGCGGCACGATGGTGGACAAGATCGCCACCGGTACCTCCATGGTCCTCAGCTCCTTCCAGATCTACTTCCTGGGGCCGATCGCGCTGCTCGTCCTGGTGTACAGCACCGGTTGGATGAACGACCCCGAGTACGTGCCGATCACCGAGGACCCGGTGGGGTGGATGGTCGGTCTGTCGATCCCCATCCTGGTCATGTCGACCATCTTCACCGCGCAGTACACTCGTATGTCGCGGTCGTCGATGATCGAGCAGCTCCAGGAGGAGCACGTGCGCACCGCGCGCGCCAAGGGCATGTCGCGCAAGTACGTCTTCTTCCGTTACGCCTGGCGCGGCTCGCTCATCCCGATCGTCACCGTGCTCGGCATCGACATCAGCGCCCTGCTCGGTGGCGGCGTCGTCACGGAGCTGACCTTCTCCCTGCAGGGCCTCGGGCGCCTCGCTGTGGACGCCGCGACTCACAAGGACCTCCCGCTGACGATGGGTGTCATGCTGGTCGGGGCGTTCTTCATCCTGATCATGAACATGCTCGTCGACATCGCGTACGCCTGGATCGACCCGCGCGTCCGTCTCTCCTAGGAAGACACCACCGTGACCACACAGACCACCACTGAGAACGCCCCGGCCCCGACCGGGTCCGAGAGCTTTCTCTCGGTCCGTGACCTGAGGGTGCGCTTCTCCACCGAGGACGGCGTCGTCAAGGCCGTCGACGGCCTGTCGTTCGACGTCGAGCGCGGCAAGACGCTCGGCATCGTCGGCGAGTCCGGCTCCGGGAAGTCCGTCACCAACCTGACGATCCTGGGTCTGCACAACCCGCGCACCAGCACCGTCGACGGGGAGATCGTCCTCGACGGCCGGGAACTCGTCACCGCCCCCGAGAAGGAGCTGGAGAAGCTCCGGGGCAACAAGATGGCGATGATCTTCCAGGACCCGTTGACCGCGCTCTCGCCTTACTACACCGTGGGTCGCCAGCTCTCCGAGCCGTTCATGAAGCACACCGGCGCCTCCAAGAAGGAGGCGAAGGACCGGGCGGTGCGGATGCTGGAGAAGGTCGGCATCCCCCAGCCCAAGACGCGCTTCGACGACTACCCGCACCAGTTCTCCGGCGGTATGCGGCAGCGTGCCATGATCGCCATGGCGCTGATGTGCGACCCGGACCTCCTGATCGCCGACGAGCCGACCACCGCGCTCGACGTGACGGTGCAGGCGCAGATCCTGGACCTGCTCAAGGACCTCCAGCAGGAGTTCGGCTCGGCGATCATCTTCATCACCCACGACCTCGGTGTCATCGCCGACGTGGCCGACGACCTGCTGGTGATGTACGCCGGCCGGGCCGTCGAGCGGGGCTCGACCCGGGAGGTGCTGGGCGCCCCCCGGCACCCCTACACCTGGGGTCTGCTCAGCTCCATGCCTCGGCTGGACGGCGACGTCCACGCGGAGCTCACGCCGATTCCCGGGTCGCCGCCGTCGCTGCTGAATCCGCCGACCGGCTGCCCCTTCCACCCGCGCTGCGCCCACCGGGGCAAGGTGGCCGGCACGCTCTGCACCGACACCCGGCCCGGGCTGGGCGAGGGCCGCGCCGCCGCCTGTCACCTGACGGCGGAGCAGCGGGAGACCATCTTCATCGACGAGATCCAGCCCCGGCTGCGCTAGGGAGAACCGAGATCATGAGCGACAACCTCACCCTCCCCGCACAGCAGAGTTCCACCGCCGCCGGCGCGGAACCCCTCCTGGAGGTCCGGGGCCTGACCAAGCACTTCCCGATCTACGGCGGCTTCCCCTTCAAGCGCCGGGTCGGTGCCGTGCAGGCGGTCGACGGCGTCGACCTGACCGTGGCCCACGGCGAGAGCCTCGGTCTCGTCGGCGAGTCCGGCTGTGGCAAGTCCACCACCGGACGACTGATGACCCGCCTGCTGGAGCCGACCTCCGGGACGATCACCTACGCGGGCCGGGACATCACGCACGCCAACCGGCGGCGGCTGGCCCCCGTGCGGTCCGAGATCCAGATGATCTTCCAGGACCCGTACTCCTCGCTGAATCCGCGGCAGACCGTCGGCAGCATCATCAAGTCGCCGATGGAGGTCAACGGGATCGACCCGGAGGGCGGCCGGGAGAAGCGGGTCCGGGAGTTGCTGGAGACCGTCGGTCTCAACCCGGAGCACTACAACCGTTTCCCGCACGAGTTCTCCGGGGGGCAGCGCCAGCGGATCGGCGTGGCCCGCGCGCTCGCCCTGAACCCGAAGCTGATCGTCGCGGACGAGCCGGTCTCCGCGCTGGACGTGTCGATCCAGGCCCAGGTCGTCAACCTGCTCCAGAAGGTCCAGGCGGAGCTGGGCGTGGCGTTCGTCTTCATCGCCCACGACCTCGCCATCGTGCGGCATTTCTCCCAGCGCGTCGCGGTGATGTACCTCGGCAAGGTGGTCGAGGTCGGCGATCGGGACTCGATCTACAACCGACCCCGCCACCCCTACACCCACGCCCTGCTGTCCGCCGTGCCCGAGGTCTCCGTGCACGACGAGGGGGAGGCGCCGCGCGAGCGCATCCGCCTGGAGGGCGACGTGCCGTCGCCGATCATGCCCCCGTCGGGCTGCCGGTTCCGCACCCGCTGCTGGAAGGCGCAGGACAAGTGCGCCACGGAGGAGCCCCCGCTGGTCCGGATCTCCGGCAACGAGGACGGCCACCTGACGGCGTGCCACTTCCCCGAGGAGCCCGACACGGCCGCCGGGTCGACGGCCGAGGCCGGGCCCTCGCTCGCGAAGGGGTCCGGCGACGCCTGATCCCCACCGCCTCGGTGTGCGCGGGGCCCGCTTCCCCAGGGGAGCGGGCCCCGCTTCGTCGTGGGCGGGCGAGGCCGCCCGCGGGGGCGTGTCGCTTCCGTGTGCGGCGGCCCGTTCCGGACGGTTGACCGCCCCGTCCGCAGCCGGCGTCGTCCCGGACGGTCGTCTCCGGCGTGCGGAGCCCGTCGCCGACGGTCAGGGTTGCCCCTACGGACAGCGCACCACCGAGGAGGCACTCCATGCGCGGAGCCAAGCCCGGCAAGTGGGCCGTATGCGCGGTGGCCGTCGTCCTCGCCGCGAGCGGGTGCGGATCGGGCGGGGGCGGAGACGGGGGCGGTGTCCTCAGCTCCTCCTGGGGCGACCCGCAGAACCCCCTGGAGCCGGCCAACACCAACGAGGTGCAGGGCGGCAAGGTGCTGGACATGATCTTCCGGGGTCTGAAGACCTACGACCCCGAGACCGGTCAGGCCCGGGACATGCTCGCCGAGAGCATCGAGACCTCCGACTCCAGGACGTTCGACGTCACCGTCGAGGACGGCTGGACCTTCAGCAACGGCGAGCCGGTGACCGCTCGGTCCTTCGTCGATGCCTGGAACTACGGCGCGGCCCTGCGCAACAACCAGCGCAACGCCTACTTCTTCAGCTACATCGAGGGCTACGACGAGGTCCACCCCGAGGACGGCGGCGAGCCGACCGCCGACACGCTCTCCGGGCTGGAGGTCACCGGCGAGCGGACCTTCACGGTGCGGCTGAGCCAGAAGTTCTCCACCTTCCCCGAGACCCTCGGCTACCCGGCCTACGCGCCCCTGCCGCGTGCGTTCTTCGAGGACCACGACGCCTGGCTGGCCAAGCCGATCGGCAACGGGCCCTACCGCGTCGACTCCTACCGGCGGGGCGCCCGGATGTCGCTGCGCAAGTGGGAGGCGTACCCGGGAGACGACGCGGCCCTCAACGGCGGCGTCGACCTGGTGGTGTACACCGACAGCAACACCGCCTACACCGACCTGATGGCCGGGAACCTCGACCTCGTCGACGACGTGCCGGCCTCCCAGCTCAAGAACGTCGGCAGGGACCTGGGCGACCGCTACATCAACACCCCCGCGGGCATCCTCCAGACGCTGGCCTTCCCGTACTACGACGAGGCCTGGAGCCGCGACGGCGCGGAGAAGGTGCGTCGGGGGCTGTCCATGGCGATCGACCGGCGGCAGATCACCGAGAAGATCTTCCAGCGGACCCGGACGCCGGCCAGCGACTGGACCTCGCCCGTCCTCGGCGCGGACGGCGGCTTCAAGGCCGGGCTGTGCGGGGACGCGTGCGACTACGACCCGGAGGAGGCGCGCCGCCTGATCGAGGAGGGCGGCGGGTTGCCCGGGGGCCAGGTCACGATCACCTACAACGCGGACACCGGCTCCCACAGCCAGTGGGTCGACGCGCTCTGCCACTCCGTCAACAACGCCCTCGGCGACGACCGGGCGTGCGTCGGGAACCCGGTCGGAACCTTCGCCGACTTCCGGGGGCGGATCAGCGAGCGGAAGATGTCCGGGCCCTTCCGTGCCGGCTGGCAGATGGACTACCCGCTGATCCAGAACTTCCTCCAGCCGCTCTACTACACCGACGGCTCCTCCAACGACGGCAAGTGGTCCAACGAGGAGTTCGACGCGCTGGTCGACCGCGCCAACGCCGAGACCGACGCAGCGGCGGCCGTGCGCACCTTCCAGCAGGCCGAGGACGTCCTGCGGGACGACATGGCGGCCATCCCCCTCTGGTACCAGAACGGCAGCGCCGGCTACTCGGAGCGCCTCTCCGACGTGCGGCTCAACCCCTTCAGCGTCCCCGTCTACCACGAGATCAAGGTCGGCTGAGGAGGGCCATGGGACGGTATGTCCTCCGGCGACTGTCGCAGATGGTCCCGGTCTTCGTCGGGGCCACGCTGCTGATCTTCCTGATGGTCAACGTGATGGGCGACCCCGTCGCCGGTCTGTGCGGGGAACGGCAGTGCGACCCGGCGACGGCGGCCCGGCTCCGGCGGGAGTTCGGCCTCGACAAGCCGCTGTGGCAGCAGTACCCGGCCTACCTCGGCAGCGTCTTCACCGGGGACTTCGGCACCGCCTTCAACGGCAGGCCGGTCGCGGAGCTGATGGCGGAGGCTTTCCCGGTCACCATCCGGCTGACCGTCGTGGCGGTGCTCTTCGAGATCGTCCTCGGGGTCACCCTGGGCGTGGTGACCGGACTGCGGCGAGGCCGCCCCGTCGACACCTCGGTCCTGGTGCTCACCCTGGTGGTCATCTCGGTGCCCACCTTCGTCACCGGGCTCCTGCTCCAGCTGCTCCTCGGGGTGGAGTGGGGGTGGATCACACCCTCGGTCTCCGCCGACGCGGGTCTCGGCGAACTGATCGTCCCCGGTCTGGTCCTGGCGTCCGTGTCCCTGGCCTACGTCACCCGGTTGACCCGCGCCTCGGTCGCGGAGAACCGGCGCTGCGACTACGTCCGCACCGCCGTCGCCAAGGGGCTCCCGCGACGTCGGGTGGTGACCCGGCACCTGCTGCGCAACTCCCTCATCCCCGTCGTCACGTTCATCGGGACGGACATCGGCGCGCTCATGGGGGGCGCCATCGTCACCGAGCGGATCTTCAACATCCACGGCGTCGGCTACCAGCTCTACCAGGGCATCCTGCGTCAGAACACGCAGACCGTCGTCGGTTTCGTCACCGTGCTGGTGCTGGTCTTCCTCGCCGCCAACCTCCTCGTCGACATCCTGTACGCCGTGCTCGACCCGAGGATCCGCTATGTCTGACGCCCTCCCCTACGAACCGCGGAGCGCCGTCGTCGGGACCGGTGGCGACCGACCGGGCCCCGAGGGCAGGGGTCGGGGGACGGTGAATCGTCCCGGCCCGTCGGACGTCGGCCCGCCCGGTTTCCCGGACCCGGCGGACGCTGCCGCCGGCCGCGCGCGGGGGCTGTGGTCGGACGCCTGGCACGACCTCAGGCGCGACCCGGTGTTCCTGGTGTCGGCCACGGTGATCCTGTTCCTGGTGTTCGTCTCTGTCTGGCCCTCCGCCATCGCCTCCGGGAACCCGCTCCACTGCGACCTCTCGCGGGCGCAGGAAGGCGCCCGGCCAGGTCACCCGTTCGGGTTCAACGGTCAGGGCTGCGACGTCTACACACGCACCGTGTACGGC
Organism: Streptomyces sp. HSG2; assembly: GCF_016598575.1. NCBI lineage: Bacteria > Bacillati > Actinomycetota > Actinomycetes > Kitasatosporales > Streptomycetaceae > Streptomyces > Streptomyces sp. HSG2. Next base: position 1,657,542 of record NZ_CP066801.1, on the reverse strand, counting down.
GCCCGGACCTCGGTGGCGGTCGGTGTCCTCGCCACCCTCGGCGTCGCGGTCCTGGGCAGCGTGCTCGGGGGACTGGCCGGGTTCCTCGGCGGGATGTGGGACTCGTTGTTGTCCCGGGTCACCGACATCTTCTTCGCCATCCCCGTCGTCCTCGGCGGTCTCGTCCTGCTCTCGGTCGTCACCAGCGACACCCTGTGGCCGGTGATCGGGTTCATCGTGCTGCTCGGATGGCCGCAGATCTCCCGCATCGCCAGGGGCGCCGTCCTGACCGCCCGGCAACACGACTACGTCCAGGCGGCCCGCGCGCTCGGCGCCTCGCCGTCCCGGCTGCTGTTGCGCCACATCGCGCCCAACGCGGTCGCGCCGGTCATCGTGGTGGCGACGATCGCCCTGGGCACCTACATCGCCCTGGAGGCGACCCTTTCCTTCCTGGGCGTCGGCCTGAGGCCGCCGAGCGTGTCGTGGGGCATCGACATCTCCGCCGCCGCGCCCTACATCCGCAACGCCCCGCACGCCCTGTTGTGGCCCTCCGGGGCGCTCGCCGTCACCGTCCTGGCGTTCATCATGCTCGGCGACGCCGTGCGCGACGCCCTCGACCCGAAGCTGAGGTGAGCCGCCGTGCTGCTCGACGTACGCGACCTGAGCGTGGAGTTCCGCACCCGGGACGGGATCGTCCGGGCGGTCGACGGCGCCCGGTTCCACGTGGACGCGGGCGAGACCCTCGCCGTCCTCGGCGAGTCCGGTTCCGGCAAGTCCGTCACCGCCCAGGCGGTGATGGGCATCCTGGACAGCCCACCCGCCCGGATCACCGGCGGCGAGGTGCTCTTCGCGGGACGCGACCTGCTGACCCTGGGCAGGGACCAGCGCCGCAGGGTCCGGGGATCCGAGATGGCGATGATCTTCCAGGACGCCCTGTCCTCCCTCAACCCCGTGCTTCCGGTGGGCGACCAACTCGGCGAGATGTTCGTCGTGCACCGGGGGATGTCCCGCAAGGACGCCCGGGCGCGGGCCGTGGAGCTGATGGACCGGGTGCGCATCCCCGCCGCCCGCCAGCGAGCGCGCCACTACCCGCACCAACTCTCCGGAGGCATGCGCCAACGGGTCATGATCGCCATGGCCTTGGCCCTCCGGCCCAGTCTGATCATCGCCGACGAGCCCACCACCGCCCTCGACGTCACGGTCCAGGCCCAGATCATGGACCTGCTGGCGGAACTCCGCCGCGAGTACCGCATGGGGCTCGTCCTCATCACCCACGACCTCGGCGTGGTCGCGGACGTCGCCGACCGGATCGTCGTCATGTACGCGGGGCGGGTCGTGGAGTCGGCGTCGGTGCACGACCTCTACAAGGCGCCCGCCCACCCCTACACCCGGGGCCTGTTGGAGTCGATCCCGCGCCTGGACCGCAAGGGCGGGGAACTCCACGCGATCAGGGGACTGCCGCCCGGTCCCACCCGGGTGCCGCCCGGGTGCGCCTTCCACCCGCGCTGCCCGGCGGCCCGGGACGTGTGCCGCGCCGACGCGCCGCCGCCGCACCCGATCCCGGGCGCCCACGGCGACCGGGTCAGCGCCTGCCACTTCTGGAAGGAGTGCCTCCGTGGCTGAAGCCGGCACCGAGCCCCTCCTGGAGGTCCGCGGTCTGGTCAAGCACTACCCCCTGTCGACCGGTGGCCTCCTCCGCCGACGCGTCGGCGCCGTCCGGGCCGTCGACGGTGTCGACCTCACCCTGGGCGCCGGCGAGACGCTGGGCATCGTGGGGGAGTCCGGCTGCGGCAAGTCCACGATGGCGCGGCTGCTGGTCAGCCTGGAACGACCGACCTCGGGCAGCGTCCGCTACCGGGGCGAGGACATCACCCGGCTGTCCGGCCGGGCGTTGAAGGCGGTCCGCCGGAACATCCAGATGGTCTTCCAGGACCCCTACACCTCGCTCAACCCGCGGATGACCGTCGGGGACATCGTCGGCGAGGCCTTCGACATCCATCCCGAGGTCGCGCCGAAGGGCGAGCGGCGTGCCCGAGTGCGCCAGTTGCTGGACGTCGTCGGCCTGGATCCGTCGTTCGTCAACCGCTATCCCCACCAGTTCTCCGGCGGTCAGCGCCAGCGCGTCGGCATCGCCCGGGCGTTGGCCCTCCGCCCCGAGATCATCGTGGCCGACGAGCCCGTCTCGGCACTCGACGTCTCGGTCCAGGCCCAGGTGGTGAACCTGATGGCGCGGCTGCAACGCGAGTTCGCGCTGTCCTACGTGTTCATCGCGCACGATCTGTCCATCGTCCGGCACATCTCGGACCGGGTCGGGGTCATGTACCTGGGGCGGATCGTGGAGACCGGGAGCGACACCGAGATCTACGAACACCCCACCCACCCCTATACCCAGGCGCTGCTCTCGGCGGTGCCGGTTCCCGATCCCGGCGCCCGCGCCCACCGCCGGCGGATCGTCCTCTCCGGGGACGTCCCCTCACCGGCGGACATCCCCTCCGGCTGTCGCTTCCGCACCCGGTGTTTCCGCGCCCGGGAGCGGTGCGCGTGGGAGGTGCCGGAATTGACGGTACCCGTCTCGCTGCGCTCGGCGTCGGGGCCGGCGGCCCACGACTCGGCGTGTCTCTTCGCCGAGCCCCCGGACGACCGTCCCCTCGCCCGGACCCCCGGAGGGCCGGCCGACCCGCCGGCCGATCGCCCGCGCTGACCGACGTCCCCACCGCCCGGTCGCGCCCGGGCCTCTCCGCGGCCTCCGTCGTCGCCGGTGCCGTCCACCCCCCGGGGGCGTGGCGTCGCGGCGGGCCGTGGACGCGCAGGTCATCGACCGGCTCCCCCGGCCGTGCGCCCCCCGTGCGGCCGTGCGCCCAACGATGCACGGATCCGGATGGCTATGATCACTGGTGCGTGGTGGGTATCAACAGGACGCTCTCCATGTGGAATTACCCGTGTGGATGTGCTCGACTGGATCCACCCGTGCGGGTCGTGAGGGAGGCGATGCCCGTCCTCGCGGACCGTCCGTCCGTCCTCTGTCCCCGGGCTCTTTGGAGGTGAGCCGCCGTGGCACTCTCGATTTCGGCGGTGGTGCTGCTGGCGATCATCGTCTTCCTGCTGATCAAGAAGTCGGGACTGAAGGCCGGCCACGCGATCGTCTGCATGCTGCTGGGCTTCTACCTCGCCTCCTCCACCATCGGACCCACGATCAGCGAGGTGACGTCCAACATCGCGGGGATGATCGGCAGCCTCAAGTTCTGACGTCCCGACCACGCCCCACCGAGGCGGACCCGGTGAGCGCGACCTGAGCTTAGGCTGGGGTCATGACGGAAGAGCCCTCCAGGCGTCTGCTGCTGGTGCACGCGCACCCGGACGACGAGTCGATCAACAACGGCGCGACGATGGCCCGGTACGCCGCCGAGGGCGCCGGGGTCACGCTGGTGACCTGCACGCTCGGCGAGCGGGGCGAGGTCGTGCCGCCCGCCCTGCGCCACCTGACCGGAGCGGCCCTCGGCGAGCACCGCCTCCGTGAACTGGCCGCCGCCACCGCCGCCCTCGGCGTCCACGACGTACGGCTGCTCGGCGGGCCGGGCCGATACGCCGACTCCGGCATGATGGGGCTGCCCGACAACGAGGACCCGGGGTGCTTCTGGCAGGCGGACGTCGAGGAGGCCGCCTCGCTGCTCGCCGACATCGTCCGCGAGGTCCGCCCCCAGGTCCTCGTCACCTACGACGCGAACGGCGGCTACGGCCACCCGGACCACATCCAGGCCCACCGGGTCGCCACCCGCGCCGTCGCACTAGCGGCCGAGACCGGCTGCCCGGTCGAACGCGTCTACTGGAACCGGGTGCCGCGCTCGGTCGGGGAACGGGCCTTCGCCCGCCTGCGGGAAGCCCTGCCCGACCTGCCCTTCGCCCGGGCGGCCTCCCTCGACGACGTCCCCGGGGTCGTCGCGGACGACCGCGTCGCCGTGCGGATCGCCGCCGAGAGCACGCCCCACGCCGCGGCGAAGGCCGCCGCCATGCGGGCGCACGCCACCCAGATCGAGGTGGCCGAACCGTACTTCGCGCTCTCCAACGGCCTGGCCCAGCCGTTGTTCACCACCGAATGGTACGAACTCGCCGACGCAGACGCCCCGAGCGCGCCCCACACGGACCTCTTCGCCGGCATCCCGGAGGCCGTCGGATGACCGGCGTCGACTCCCCGCGCCCCCTCCGGCCGCCGGCGCGGCCCTCCCTCGGACGCGCCCTGGCGTACCTCCTGCTGCTCGTCGCGGGCGCCGTGGTGGGGACGGCGGGCGCGCTGACGCAGTCGGCGCGCCCGCCCGGCGGCCTGCTGCTCGCCCTCGCGGCAGAGGTGGGGGTCTGCGTCGGCGCGGCCGTCCTCGTCGGTACCCGGGGGGCCGCCGTCGTGACGGCGGCGGGCTGGTCGCTGGCCGTCGTCCTGCTGACCACCAGCCGCCCGGAGGGCGACTTCCTCTTCGCGGCGCAGGCGGGTTCGTACCTCTTCCTGCTGGGCGGTATCGCCCTCGCCGTGCTCTGCGCCACCCTCGCCCCGGTGAGGTTCGGGGCCGCCGGGGGCCCTCTCCCCGGTGGACCAACCGAAGAGGACGCCTGACACGCCCGAGGCCGGACCGCGGTCCGCCCGCCCGGCGACGGCCCTTCGAATGAAGGCGCTCCGTATGCCGAGTACGGGGCCGACGGCGCGGCACGGTACGGGCGGGTTTCGTCGCGGCCCCGGGCCGAGCGCCGGCGACGGCCAGTATGGTGGAGCGCGCCGCCGAGCCGCCCCGTGCTCTCCGAGCAGGGCGGACTCCCAGCTTGACGCAGTGCGGGCGGTGGAGCCAACCGGGAGAACCAGCCTTGAGTCGTGAAACTGACAGTCCGTCCGCCGGGTCCGGCGGGGCCGGTGACGCCGCGTACCCCTCCGGCACGCCGCCCTACGGGACACCGACGGCTCCCGACGCCGGCACGGACGAGGTCCGTCCGGCCACGCGGGCGGAGCAACGCAGGACCGAGACGACGATGACGACCCGGATCCGGATCAACATCCCGGGATCGCGGCCCATCCCGCCGGTCGTGATGCGCAAGACCGTCGAGGGGGGCGGGGAGAGCCCCGCGGACCCGGAGGCCACCACGGCCGCACCCGCCCCCGACGCCCCGCCGGCTCCCGCCGCGTCCCCCCCTCCCACGCCGCGCCCGGCCGCGTCCGGCGGTCCCGCCACCGCCGAGCCGCCCGGGAGCGCCGGCGAGAAGCCGACCAGCGACTGGTTCGCCCCGCGCCGCCCCGGGCCCGTCGTCCCGCCCGGCGCCGGCGGAACCGTCGGACCTCCCGCGCCCGGTCGAGGCACCGGCGGTCCGGGCGCCACGAGCGGCCCCGGCCAAACCCGGGGCGGGGACCTGCCCAGCGCCACCGGCGGCCCGGTCGCCCCCGGACACGGCGGAGGCACCGGCTCCTTCGACCTGACCGGCGCCCTCGGGTCCGCGCCGCGCGCCGACCGGGCGATGACCCACGGCACGGATCCGGCCTCCCAGGCCGGTGACCCGACCCGTCCGGCGGACGGTCGGAGCCACCCGCGGCCCGGGCCCACCGGCGGTCCGGTGACGCCCGACCCGGCGCCCGGCGGCCTCACCGCGGCGGGCCCCTTCGCCGCCGGCGGTCCCCCCGCGCACGCCTCGGTCGGGCAGGGCGTCACCGGAGTCCCCTCCGGGGTACCCCGGACGCCGGACCACGAGAGCCTCGGGGAACCGGATTTCGGCGTCACCGGCCCTGCCGACGCCCGTTCGGTCGAGGACACCGCGGCGCTCACCCCGCAGCTCCACACCCCCGACCCCGCGGCCGCGTTCCCGACCCCCTCGCCCGACCGAAGCGCCGCGCCCTTCGTCCCGGGTGGGCCCGGCGACGGGCGGGGCCGGCAGACGGCGCGGCCCGCCGATCCGCTCCCACCGGCAGACGAGCCGTCCGCACCGGCGAAGGCGAAGGGGCGGAACAAACTCGCCCTGCTCGGACTCGGAGTGCTCCTCGTCGTGGGCGGCGCCTACGGCGGCGGGTTGTTGATGAACCACTCCGACGTGCCGAAGGGAACCACCGTGCTGGGCGTCGACATCGGCGGAGGTACCCACGACGACGCGGTGCGGAAGCTGGAATCGGCCCTCGGCGAGCGAGCGGCGCTGCCGCTCGGGCTGACCGTCGACGGTGCCACGGTCGATCTCCGACCGGACCAGGCGGGGCTCCGCCTCGACACCCAGGCGACCGTCGCCACGGCGGCGCGCAGCGATTACCACCCGGTCTCCGTGATCGGCTCGCTCCTCGGACGCGAACGCGCCGTCGAACCGGTTCTCCCCGTCGACCGGGAGAAGCTGTACGCGGCCCTGGAGCGGACGGCGGGCGAGAGCGGATCGGTCACCGAGGGGTCCATCCGCTTCGAGTCGGGGCGCGCCGTCGCCGTGTATCCCGAGGCGGGAGAAGGGGTCGACGTGGAAGCGGCGGCCGACGCGGTGGTCCGCGCCTACCGGGTCCGACTGGAGTCCGGTGGCTCCACACCGGTGCCGGTCCCCACCACCACCCGGGAACCCACCGTCACCAAGGCGGAAGTCGACCGGATGATGCGGGAGTTCGCGGAACCGGCCATGTCGGCGAACGTGGTGGTGCGAACCGACGAGGCCGCCGCGGTGCCGATGAGCCCGCAGAACTCGCTGTGGAAGTTCCTCGGCGTGGAGGCCGTCGACGGCAAGCTCGTCGACAAGCCGGATCTGGACGCTTTGGCGGAACTGTACGGCGGGGCCTTCGACGGCGTGCTCGTCACCCGGGGCAACGGCGAGCGTACCCCCGTGACCCCGCAGGACGTCTACGCCGCGCTGCGCCCCGCCCTCACCAGCCCCACCGACCGCGTCGGTGTGATCGACACCGACCCGAGCTGACGCCCGTCCCCCGGGGGACCGGGGCGGGCTCTCGTGCGCACCCGGCCCGGCCGACCCGGCGGAAGTCGTCAGGCGGTATCGCCCCGTCCGGGCACGGAGTCGCCGGGCGGGCCGGGCGCCCGGTGGTGGTAGGCGTGGTGGGGGGCGAACCCCATCCCCGCGTACAGGGCCCGCGCCGCGACGTTGCCGGTCTCGACCTGAAGGCAGGCGGCCGAGGCGCCCTCGTCGAGCGCGCGCTCCGCGAGCGCCCCCATCACGGCGGTGGCGAGACCGCGTCGCCGCGCGGTGGGATCCACCTCAACCGCCCCGAACACCGCCCACCTGCCCTCGACGACACACCGCCCGATCGCGCGTGGGGCCGACGGCCCCGGCACGGTCGCGAACCACACCGACGACCCGCCGGCCAACACACGCCGCGCCGCCTCGGACTCGCCGACGCGCCCGTAGCGGGCGATCCACGCGTCGTCCGCCTCCCGGGAGAGCGCGACGTCGGCACCTCCCGCCAGATCGCCGATCGGCGCCGGCGCGCCGACCCACACCTCGGCGGCGCCCTCGCGCACCCAGCCCCGTCGGTCGAGCCGCGCGCCCAGTGACTCCCGGGAGTCCTCCGGGCCGGTCGCCGTCTGGAGCAGCGGCGGCAGGCCCCGCTTGGCGTACCAGCGGCGCGCCGTTTCCAGCGCCCGGTCCAGCGGCATCCCCGGATCGCCCAGCGGCAAAACCGAGTTGGCGCGACGGGTGAAGCCGCCGGAGGCGCGCAGCACCCAGTCGCCCAGCCGCTCGCTTTCCACGGGCGGCCAGGCCGCCGCGGACACCCGGGCCAGTTCCTCGAAGGAAGTGACGGTTCCTCGTCGACGCGCGGGCGAAGGCGGGACGACCTTGCCGGCGACGAGCGCGGATTCCGGAATCTGTACGGTGTCCCCGTCCTTTCGTGTGATCACGAGCACACCGTCGTCCCAGGAAGTGAGCGTCCCGACCGCGTCGGCGAACCGGTGCGCCGTGCCGTGAGGGGTGAGCAGGCGACGCACGGAGACCCGTCTTCCCACGTCAGCCCGGGTGATGCGGACCTCAAGCCGGCCGCCGGTCGATATTTCCACGAGTCGGTACACCCCTCCTGTTCGGATCACGCCCCGGAACGGAGATACTAGGGGTGGGCATCGACGACGCCGCGCTCCCGCGCGCCAGGCGGCGGAGCCTGAGGTGGCCCGCCAGCGCCCGTATCGAGGAGGAACGACAGCGTGACCTACGTCATCGCGCAGCCTTGTGTCGACGTCAAGGACAAGGCGTGCATCGAGGAGTGCCCGGTCGACTGCATCTACGAGGGCCGGCGGTCCTTGTACATCCACCCGGACGAATGCGTCGACTGCGGTGCCTGTGAGCCGGTCTGCCCGGTCGAGGCGATCTTCTACGAGGACGACACTCCCGAGGAGTGGAAGGACTACTACAAGGCGAACGTGGAGTTCTTCGACGAACTCGGTTCGCCCGGCGGCGCCAGCAAGCTCGGTCTGATCGAGCGGGACCACCCGTTCATCGCCGCGCTGCCGCCGCAGGCCGGCTGACCGGCCGGCGATCGGCACCCCGCTCCGCCTCGGTCCCGTCGGGGGCCGAGGCGTTCGCCGTACCAGAAAGCGAGCTTCGTCCGTGTCCGCAGTCACCGACCGGTTGCCCCTCTTCCCCTGGGACAAGCTGGAGCCCTTCAAGCGGAAGGCCGCCGCTCACCCGGGCGGCATCGTCGACCTGTCGGTCGGCACCCCCGTCGACCCTGTGCCCGAGCCGATCCGCCGCGCGTTGGCCGACGCGGCGGACTCGCCGGGGTATCCGACGGTCTGGGGCACTCCCGAGCTGCGCGACGCGATCACGGGGTGGGCCGAGCGTCGGCTCGGCGCGCGCAACGTGACCCACCGTCACGTCCTGCCGGTCGTCGGTTCCAAGGAACTGGTGGCCTGGCTGCCCACCCAGCTGGGGTTGGGGCCGGGCGACCGGGTCGCCGTCCCACGTCTGGCCTATCCCACCTACGAGGTCGGGGCGCGCCTGGCCCGTGCGGAGTTCGAGCCCTACGACGATCCGACGGATCTGGACCCGACCGGGCTGAGGCTGCTCTGGCTGAATTCCCCCTCCAATCCGACCGGTGCCGTCCTGACCGGCCCGGAACTGGCCCGGATCGTCGCCTGGGCCCGTGAGCACGGGGTGCTCGTCGTCTCCGACGAGTGCTATCTGGAGCTGGGCTGGGAGGCGGAGCCCGTCTCGGTCCTGCGTCCCGACGTCAACGGTGGTTCCCACGACGGGCTGATCGCGGTCCACTCGCTGTCCAAGCGGTCCAACCTCGCCGGGTACCGCTCGGCGTTCCTCGTCGGCGACCCCGCGGTCCTGGGGCCGCTTCTGGAGATCCGCAAGCACGGCGGCCTGATGACCTCGGCCCCCACTCAGGCCGCGACGATCGTGGCGCTCGGGGACGACGAGCACGTCCGTCACCAGCGCGAGCGCTACGCGGCGCGGCGCGAGACCCTGCGCGAGGCGCTGCTCGGGCACGGTTTCCGGATCGAGCACAGCGAGGCCGGCCTCTACCTGTGGGCCACGCGCGACGAGTCCTGCTGGGACACCGTCGCCCGGCTCGCCGACCGCGGCGTCCTGGTGGCCCCCGGGGACTTCTACGGTCCGGCCGGCGAGCGCTTCGTCCGGGTGGCCGTCACGGCGAGCGACGAGCGGGTCCGCGCCGCGGCGGACCGACTCCGCTGACCCCGAGCCGGGGTCTCCGCGTGGGACCCCGGCGGTCGCCGCCCGGCCGGGAGGGCCGGCGCGCGTTCCGGTGGTGCTCCGGGGAACGCCTCGCTCCGGGGCGGCCGGGCCGCTCCTGCCCGTGGAATCAGCCGGACACCACGATCCGCACGTCCCCGCCGTCGGGGGAACTCCCCTCTCCCGGCGTGCCCTCGGCGGACGTCGCCGGCCGCCAACCCGGGTCGGTCGAGCCGACGGCCCACTCCCGGTCGGCGTAGGACACTCGCTCGATCCCCAGGGCCGAGGCGTTGGCCACGGCCCAGTGCGCCACCTGCCAGCCGCGGCGTCGCGCCTCCTCCTCGCCGCCCCCGTCCGGATAGGCCCCCACCGGCAGCGTCACCGTGCGTCGGGTCGGGTCGTCCGGGCGAGACTCGGACGGTCCGGGGGAGGCTCCGGCGGAGCCGTCCGCCGCCGGGGTTCCGCCGACCGGGTCGGTCCGCGTCCCGGTGGGTCGGAGCACGTCGGGTCCGAAGTCCCGGGCCAGCGCGGCCCGGACCTCCTCCGGGTCCCCGGGGCCGTCGGTGTCCAGGCCTCGGCACGTCAACGCCGCCTCGGTCCGTCCGGTCAGGGCGGCGGCGAGCAGCGCGGCCTCCGGTTCGTGCTTCGCGTAGGCCTCGGGGAACGCGCTGCGCTGCACCCGCTGCGCCGCCACCGTCAGCGGCAGCCGGGTGTAGCCGGGGACCTCGGCCAGGTGGTCGTAGAACCGACCGGCCGCGTACGTCGGTTCCATGATCTCCTCGGGTGATCCCCAGCCCTGCGAGGGACGTTGTTGGAAGAGTCCGACGGAGTCGCGGTCGCCGTAGTCGATGTTCCGGAGCCCGGACTCCTGCAACGCGGTCGCCAGGGCGATGGTGACCGCGCGCTCGGGCAGCCCGCGAGCGGTGCCCACGGCGGTGATGGCCGCCGCGTTGGCCGCCTGCTCCGGTTCGATCGTGTGGACCGCCCCGTCGTCCTCGGCGGAGACGACCACGCATCCGGGCCGGCCCGCGCTCCCCGTCACGTACTGAGACGCCAGGTAGCCGGCGACGGCGAGCAGCACCGCGACGGCCGCACCGGACCGGGCGGACCGGCCCAGGCGGCGGGGCGGGGAGGTCTGTGGCACACCTCCAAGGTACGGGAGGCGCCTCCCCCCGGGGGGAGCTTCGATGCCCGGCGGTGCCCGGCCGGTGGCGCGATAAGGTCGACACCATGGCCGACACCTCACTCGACCTCACCCTGGACGCCGGGGAGCTGACCGCCCGGCTCGTCGACATCGCCTCCGTCAGCGGCGCCGAGCGGACGCTCGCCGACGCGATCGAGGCCGCGCTGCGCGAGCTGCCCCACCTGACGGTCGACCGGTACGGCAACAACGTGGTGGCGCGCACCCGGTTGGGCAGGTCCGAGCGGGTCGTGCTGGCGGGCCACATCGACACCGTGCCGATCGCCGACAACCTCCCCTCGCGACGGGACGAGGACGGCGTGCTCTGGGGTTGCGGCACCTGCGACATGAAGTCCGGCGTCGCGGTGCAGCTGCGGATCGCCGCCACCGTCCCCGCCCCCAACCGCGACCTGACCTTCGTCTTCTACGACAACGAGGAGGTCGCCGCCGAGTTGAACGGTCTGCGACACCTGGCGGAGGCACACCCGGAGTGGTTGGAGGCGGACTTCGCGGTGCTGTTGGAGCCCTCCGACGGCCAGGTCGAGGGCGGGTGCCAGGGGACCCTGCGCGTGTTGTTGAGGACCACGGGCGAGCGGGCCCACTCGGCGCGCGGCTGGATGGGGTCCAACGCGATCCACGCCGCCGCCCCGGTGCTCGCCCGCCTCGCCGCCTACGAGCCCCGTCGCCCGGTGATCGACGGCCTGGAGTACCGCGAGGGCCTCAACGCGGTGGGGGTGTCCGGCGGCGTCGCGGGGAACGTGATCCCCGACGAGTGCGTGGTCACGGTCAACTTCCGATACGCCCCGGACCGCTCCATGGAGGACGCGGTCGCCCACGTCAGGGAGGTCTTCGCGGACTGCGGGGTGGCCGATTTCGTGGTCGACGACCACAGCCCCGCCGCGCTCCCCGGCCTCTCCCACCCGGCGGCGGCGGCCTTCATCGAGGCGGTGGGCGGGACGCCGTCGCCCAAGTTCGGCTGGACGGACGTGTCCCGCTTCTCGGCGCTGGGCGTGCCCGCGGTCAACTACGGTCCGGGCAACCCGCACCTGGCCCACCGCCGGGACGAGCGGGTGGAGGTCGCGAAGGTGCTGGCGGGCGAGGAGCGGATGCGGGCCTGGCTGGGGGCCTGACCCGGGGCCGTCGGCGCGCCGCACGCCGGACACGCCGACGGCCTCCCCCGGGTCCCGCGTAGACCTACGCTGGGGTGGAGTTCGGCACGACGGAGGGAGCGCACATGGCGACGGGAATGCCCCGGGGAGGGCGGCCACCGGAGGAGCAGCGTCTGGGGCCCGTCCTGCGTCGGCGGGACCAGGTCCAGGAGAGCACCACGGACCAGCGGCTGCTGGACGAGCGCGCCCCCACGGACTGGGTGCACACGGACCCCTGGCGGGTACTGCGGATCCAGGCGGAGTTCGTCGAGGGGTTCGGCACCCTCTCCGAACTCCCTCCGGCGATCAGCGTTTTCGGCTCCGCGCGCACCCCTGTCGACTCTCCCGACTACGCTGCGGGCGTGCTGCTCGGGCGGGGCCTGGTCGAGGCGGGGTTCGCCGTCGTCACCGGGGGCGGGCCGGGCACCATGGAGGCGGCCAACAAGGGAGCCTGCGAGGCCGGCGGCGTCTCGGTGGGGCTCGGGATCGAGCTGCCCTTCGAGCAGGGGTTGAACCGCTACGTCGACATCGGGCTCAACTTCCGCTACTTCTTCGTCCGGAAGATGATGTTCGTCAAGTACGCCCAGGGGTTCGTGGTGCTCCCCGGCGGGCTGGGCACCCTGGACGAGTTGTTCGAGGCGCTCACCCTGGTCCAGACGCACAAGGTCACCCGGTTCCCCATCGTCCTGTTCGGCACGTCCTACTGGGGTGGGCTGGTGGACTGGCTGCGCGGCACCGTGATCGCAGACGGCAAGGCGGCCGAGAAGGACCTGAGCCTCTTCCATGTCACGGACGACGTGGAAGAGGCTGTCGCGCTGGTCTCCAAGGAGGCGGGGCGCTGAACCCTTCCCCGGCCCGATCCCGGTGAGGGCGGTCGTCGAGGCGCGCCTACGCAAGGCCCCGGCGGGCGACCGCCGGCGGCCGGTGGCCCGCGATGGAGGCGACCATGTCCAGGACCTGACGGGTCTCCGCCACCTCGTGCACCCGGTACACCCGCGCGCCCAACCAGGCCGAGACGGCCGTGGTCGCCAGGGTGCCGACCACCCGCTCCTTGACCGGGCGGTCCAAGGTCTCCCCGACGAAGTCCTTGTTGGACAGGGAGACCAGGACCGGCCAGCCGGTGTCCACCATCTCCCCCAGCCGCCGGGTGGCCTCCAGGCTGTGGCGGGTGTTCTTGCCGAAGTCGTGCCCGGGATCGATCAACACCGACTCGCGCGGCACACCGAGGGCCACCGCTCGCTCCGCCAACCCCAGCGTCACCCGCAGGATGTCGGCCACGACGTCGTCGTAGGCCACCCGATGCGGGCGGGTACGGGGCTCGGTGCCCCCGGCGTGGGTGCACACCAGTCCGACGCCGTGGTGGGCCGCGACCTCCGCGAGCCTCGGGTCGACCCCGCCCCAGGCGTCGTTCAGCAGGTCGGCTCCGGCCTCGCAGACGGCCTCCGCCACCTCGTGTCGCCAGGTGTCGACGCTGATCACGACCTCGGGGAAGCGCCGGCGGACCTCGGCCACGAAACCGACCGTGCGGCGCGCCTCCTCCCGCGCGGTCACCTCCTCGCCCGGCCCGGCCTTCACCCCGCCGATGTCGACGATGGCCGCGCCCTCGGCGACGGCCCTCTCCACCCGGGCCAGCGCCGGCGCGTCGTCGAAGGTCGCCCCTTGGTCGTAGAAGGAGTCCGGGGTCCGGTTCACGATCGCCATGATTACCGGCTCGTGCGCCGCGAACGTGCGCTTGCCCAGCCTGAGCATCCCCTGTGGCCCTCTCTCCCGCGTCGTCTGCCGCGGCCCCGCGTCGCCGCGCGCGCCGCCCGCACGCGCCGCCACGGCGCCCGCGGTCCCGGCTGTCAGAGTCGCATGTCACCATCGGAGACGGCACATCGGACTCCGTTCCGGGCCGGGTCCGTGCACCCGGCCCGACCGATGCGGCCGTCGGTCCGATCCTGGAGGCCCCGCGATGGTGATGTTCCTGTTCCTCGTCGTCGCGCTGGTGGTCGTGGTCGCGGTCGTGGCGGTCGTCGTGGTGGGCGGCGGCACCGGCCCCTTGCCGGAAGCGGCGCCCGAGCTGCGGGTGGACGCGCTGCCCTCGCATCGACCACTGCGGAGGGCCGACGTGGAGGGGTTGCGTTTCCCGCTGGTTCTGCGCGGCTATCGCATGCCGGAGGTCGACGGAGCGCTCGACCGTCTCGCGGCCGAGCTCGCCGAACGGGACGCCCGGATCGCCGACCTGGAGTCGGCCTTGGCGGGCGCGCGTGCCCCCGCCCCGCCGACGCCGGGCGAGGAGTCGGGCGCGGAGCCGGACGGGGAGGCGCGACGGTGAGCCAGGAGGAGGTCGCCGTCGGACCGGACGGCGCGGCGCGTTGCCCCTGGGCCCTGTCGGCCGCCGACTACACGGCCTACCACGACGAGGAGTGGGGTCGCCCCGTCCACGGCGACGACGCTCTGTTCGAACGGCTCAGTCTGGAGGCGTTCCAGTCCGGCCTGTCCTGGATCACCATCCTCCGACGCCGGGTGGGCTTCCGCGCCGCCTTCGCGGGGTTCGACATCGCCGCCGTCGCCCGCTTCACCGAGGAGGACCGCGCCCGGCTGCTCGGCGACGCCGGCATCGTCCGCAACCGGGCCAAGATCGACGCCACGCTCGCCAACGCGCGGAGGCTGGCGGAGTGGGCGCCGGACGAGCTGGACACGCTGATCTGGTCGTACGCGCCCGATCCGGCCGCGCGGCGGGCGCCGAGGACACTCGCCGACGTTCCGGCGGTCACACCCGAGTCGACGGCGCTCGCCCGGGAGCTGAAGAGGCGTGGCCTGCGCTTCGTCGGCCCCACCACCGCCTACGCCCTGATGCAGGCGTGCGGCCTGGTCGACGACCACCTGGCGGCCTGTGAGGCCCGGTCCGGCGGGCTCCGCGAACCCGCCTGAGCCCTGGCGTCGACCGGGCCCCGAGCGCTCCGTGGTCGGTGCCGCCCGCCGGGTCGCGAGGCTTCGCCGGGCCGGGTGGTCCGCCCCCGGTGAGCCGGGGCGGACCACCCGGCCCGGGGTCAACGCCCCACGTAGCGGGGCCGCTCCTTCTCGACGAACGCCCGCACGGCCGCCGCGTGATCCTCCGAGGCCCCGGCGTGGGACTGCAACTCGTCCTCCTTGTCCAGGGTCTCCGTCAGCGTGTGGGTCATCCCGTAGGCCACGGATTCCTTGAGCGCCGCGTAGGCGACCGTCGGCCCCTCGGCCAGGGTCCGCGCCACCTTCTCCGCCGTCGCCCGCAGCTGGGCCGCGGGAACGACCCGGTCGGCGATGCCCAACCGGAGCGCCTCCTCCGCCGGGACGTTGCGGGGGAAGAGCAGCAGGTCGGTCGCGCGCCCGGGGCCCACGACCCGGGGCAGGGTCCAGGAGACGCCGGAGTCGGCCGTGAGCGCGACGCCGGCGAACGAGGTGTTGAACGACGCGGTGTCCGCCACGATCCGGTGGTCGGCGGCCAACGCGAAGCCGAGACCCGCTCCCGCCGCGACCCCGTTCACTGCGGCGACCACCGGCTTGGGAGCCTCCACCAGCGCCCGCACGACGGGGTTGTAGTGCTCGCGTACGGTGGTCATGGCGCCATCCGACTCGCCTCGGCGGGCGGAGGTCAACAAGCCGATGTGTTCCTTCAGGTCCTGCCCCACGCAGAACGCCCGATCACCGGCGGCGGTCAACAACACCGCGCGCACGGCGTCGTCGTCGGCCGCGGCGCGGACGGCCTCCCGGAACGCGACCTTGGTCTGCGCGTTCAGCGCGTTCATCGCCTCCGGACGGTTCAGCGTGATCGTCGCGAGTCCCTCGTCCACCTGGTAGAGCACGGTGTCGGCCATGAGGCATCCCCTTCGCTTCGCGGTGTTCTCCTCGGCGGGGCTACCGGCGGGTAGGCCCGTGATGCGAGAGACAGCATGGCGGAGACGGCCGGTCGCGCGTCACCCCGTGCGTGTGACCTGCGTCAAACAATTCCGGTCTGGGCGCGTTCGGTCGAAGTGATCCAAGCCGCGCAGTATCGCAGGCCCGTCGACGAATTGGGGGCTTTTGCTCGTGTGCGTTGCCCAAGCGATGCCGACCGATGTTGGTCATCGGGTCCGCCGATGCGGGATAATGGCCAGGAAGCAATGTGTTCGATGCCGGTGTCGTACGCCCCGTGCCGGGATGTGCGTGCCCTTGGTGGGCCGTCGGCTTAGACGATGAGCTGGTATCAGGAAGGGGAACGAGCATGGCGGCCATGAAGCCGCGGACGGGTGACGGCCCGCTCGAGGTGACCAAGGAGGGGCGGGGCATCGTCATGCGCGTTCCGCTCGAAGGCGGCGGTCGACTCGTCGTCGAGCTGACCCCCGACGAGGCCGGTGCGCTGGGCGACGCCCTCAAGCAGGTCGTCGGCTGACGCCCACCCGGCCCCACCCGACCGGTCGCCCCGGTGCCGTGCCCGGCACCGGGGCGACCGGCTTCCCCGGTCCCGGAGCGGGCGTCAACGCCGCACGGCGCAGAGCAGGCCGTCGCCGACCGGCAACAGCGAGGGCACCAGGTCCTCGCTCTCCCGCACCGCCCGCAGCAGTTCGCGCAGCCGCAGCACCTCCTGGGGCTGCGGTCCGGCGTCCACCGTCCGACCGTGCGCGAAGACCCCCTCGAAGACGATGAGCCCCCCGGAGCGCAGCAGGCGCAACGATTCCGCGAGGTAGCAGGGGTACTCCAGCCGGTCTCCGTCGCAGAAGACGAGGTCGTATGCGGCGTCGGCGAGGCGCGGCAGCACGTCCAGGGCCGGGCCGGGGATGAACCGGGCCCGGTTGCCGGCGAACCCCGCCGCGCGGAAGGCCTGGCGGGCGACCTGCTGGTGCTCCGCCTCGGGATCGACCGTGGTCAGGACCCCGTCCGCGCGCATCCCGTGCAGCAGGTGGATCCCGGAGACCCCGCAGCCGGTGCCGATCTCGGCGACCGCCTTCGCGTCCACGGCGGCGGCCAGCAACCCCAGGGTGGCGCCGGTGCTGGGCGTCACGGAACGCAGGCCCGCCTCCAGGGCCCGGTCGCGGGCCCAGCGCAGTGCCTCGTCCTCGGCGACATAGGCGTCGGCGAACGCCCAGCTCGTCTGCCGGTTGCCGGTAATGGCCCTCTCCTGTCCCCGGGGGTTGCCTCGGCGTGACTGTATCCGCTGGCGTCGGGAACCTGCGGACGGGACCGGTCGTTTGGAAGAGCGAGGGGAACCGGCGCGGCCTCGTGGTCGCCGCGGGTCAGGTGAAATGCGCGTAAAACCGTTTATCCGGAGCTGACGGGCGGGGTGGCTATGGTAGGGGCTCCACTGGACACCACCGGAGCCACAAGGGGAGGTGCGGCCCCGCCCGGGGATCGCCGAGGAGCGCTGCGGCGCCTCATCGGATCGGCGGGCAGGCCGAAATCCGTGAACGACACCGCTGCCGACGTCAGCCCCGCGACCGGTCGCGACCGGACCGCGACCTTCACCACCGAAGCGGACGGGCAGGCGTGGACTCCGCCCAGCTGGGAGGAGATCGTCAGTACGCACAGCGGCCGGGTCTACCGGCTCGCCTACCGTCTGACCGGTAACCAGCACGACGCGGAGGACCTCACACAGGAGGTCTTCGTCCGGGTCTTCCGTTCTCTGTCCACCTACACGCCGGGCACCTTCGAGGGCTGGCTGCACCGCATCACCACCAACCTCTTCCTGGACACGGTCCGTCGCAAGCAGCGCATCCGGTTCGACGCGCTCGGCGAGGACGCCGCCGAGCGCCTGCCCAGCCGCGAGCCCAGCCCCCAGCAGGTCCTCAACGACTCCCACTTCGACGCCGACGTCCAACAGGCTCTGGACACGCTCGCCCCGGAGTTCAGGGCGGCGGTCGTACTGTGCGACATCGAGGGGCTGTCCTACGAGGAGATCGCCGCAACGCTCGGGGTCAAGCTGGGAACCGTCCGTTCCCGAATCCACCGGGGCCGTTCCCAACTGCGCAAGGCCCTGGCACACCGCTCGCCCCAGGCACGGGCCGGCCGGCGCTCCTTCCTGCCGGCCGTCCCCGTCCTGGGAGGGGGAGGCGCGAGCGCGTGAGCGGATCACGGCCCACACCCGACGGTGACCTCGCGGAGCAGCACCTGGGAGACCGGCTCGCCGCGCTCGTCGACGGAGAGCTGGGCCACGACGCCCGCGAGCGCGTGCTCGCCCACGTGGCCACCTGCGTCGACTGCAGGGACGAGGTCGACGCCCAACGACGGCTGAAGAGCGTCTTCGCCGACGCCCCCCCACCGGGACCCTCGCCGTCCTTCCTCGCCCGACTCCAGGGACTGGCCGACACCGCGCCCGTCGACGGCGCCTCCGGCGACGGACGGTCGGGACACGGGGGGATCGGCGGGTGGCCCGGCGCGAGGGACGGCCTTCCGACGGGCGGACGGCGCGATCGGTTCGCCTTCGCCTACGTCCCGGTCCCCGACTCCCGCCCGACGCCGGAGCCCGCGCCGGCGGATGTCGGCCTCCGTGTCCACGCCATCGGCCGCCCCGATTCCGACCGGCCCGGCTCGCGAGGGCTGCGGTTCGTCTTCGTGGCGGCCGGAGCGGTCTCCCTGGCCGCCGTCGCGCTGGGCGGAGTCACCCTCGGCACCCCCGAGCCGGCCGGGGACCGGAGCGGGTCGGGTTCGGGCAGCAACGTGTCCCCGGCACGTACCCAGGGAGCGGGGGTCGGCACGGTCCCCGACTCCTCGCGCCGCCGCTCCGTGCCGCTCCTGGGCCAGCTTCAGGGCCGGGCGACGCCGGGGGACACGCCGGTGGCGCCGCTCCCGGTGGCCGCACCCCTCTTGCCGGGGGTCCCGACGCCGCCGGACCGCCCCGTCGGGAGCGGTTCGACCGGAGAGACGACGGCGGCGACCGGTCCCGTCGTGACGGCACCGACCCGTCCGGTGGATCTCCGGCCGCCCGCCCCGCTCGCGGGGCCGTCCCCGACCACCACGCGGCCACCCTCGCCGACCTACGCCGCCACGGCCTCGCCGCCGCAGCCGGGGGCGACTCCCCCGCGGTCCTGACAGGACTCCTGCGCGGACGGTCCCGTACCTGATTGAATCCGTGGTGGCGTCCGGTCCGCCGAGCATCGGGGCGGACGTGTTCGAGGATTCGCGGCCACCGCCGACGTGCCGAGCCGCGGTCGGTTGGGGGGAGCATGGACGAGGGGAAGCCCTGGTGGGCGTCCCGCCGGGGCCATCGGGGGCCGGAGGGCCCCCCGTCGGACCCGCGGTTGGCGGTCGCGTCGGAGGCGGGCGACGAGCCGGGTGCCACGGCCCCGCGCCAGGGGACGTCCCGACCCGGCGAGCCGGCGGGCGGAGACTACCTCCTGGCCGGTCCCGAGCCACGGCGGGCCCCGGCGGGCGCTCGCCGGCTCGCCGGCGACGACCCGACCGCGCCACCCCGGGACCACCGCCTCCGACCGCCCCCTCCGGAATCACGGGAGCGCCTCGGGCCGCCCCCGGGTGAGCGCGTCGCCTCGACCCCCGGACCGGCGGGGCCGTACGGAGGCGCTCCCGACCACCGGATTCCCGCACTCCCCGCCGCGCCCCGACCGGGACCGCCGCCGCCCGCCGCCGAGCCGGGACCCTGGGCACGCTACGACCCCTGGGCGCGCCCCGGGACCCCGGGCGCGGGCCCCGCGGCCCTCACGGCGGCGAACGCGCGCCGCCGAGCGGGTCCGTTGATCGTGGGCGCCGTGGCCCTGTCCCTCGTCTCCGGAGGGGTGGGCGGTCTGGTCGGATCCCGTCTGGACCCGGGGGGCGGCCCGGGAGCACGTGAGCGGGCCGAGGCGTTCCCGGGGCCACTCGGCGGAGTGCCGCGCGGTGTCGCCGGGATCGCCGCGCGGGCTCTGCCCAGCGTCGTCACCCTGCACGTGAGCGGCACCGGTTCCACGGGCACCGGCACGGGCTTCGTGCTCGACGACCGCGGCCACATCCTCACCAACGACCACGTCGTCGAGCCGGGGGGCGAGAGCGGCGAGATCACCGTGACCTTCCACGGCGGCGACTCGGCGGGGGCGGTGGTGGTCGGCCGCGACAGCGGGTACGACCTCGCCGTGGTGCGCGTCGGGGGCGTGTCGGACCTGACCCCCGCGCTCCTCGGCGACTCGGGGACCGTGCGGGTCGGTGATCCCGTGGTCGCCATCGGAGCCCCCTTCGACCTGGCCGGCACCGTCACGTCGGGCATCATCAGCGCCACCGAGCGGCCCATCACCGCCGTCGGGGACGAGGGAGACGGCGACGAGGTGTCGTACGTGGACGCGTTGCAGACGGACGCCGCGATCAACCCGGGCAACTCCGGTGGTCCGCTGCTGGACGCCCGGGGGCGGGTCGTCGGCATCAACTCCGCCATCCGCTCCGCCGGGGACGGCGAGGAAGCCGACGGTGGGCAAGGCGGTTCCATAGGTCTCGGCTTCGCCATCCCGATCAACCAGGGCAAGCGGGTCGCCGCCGAGTTGATCGACACCGGACGGGCCACGCATCCGGTGATCGGTGTGTCCCTGGACATGGACTACACCGGTGACGGTGCCCGGGTGGACACGGGGGACGGCGACGGCGGGCCGCCGGTCAGCGTGGGTGGCCCGGGGGACCGGGCGGGCATCGAACCGGGAGACGTGATCACCTCGGTGAACGGCCGGCGGATCCGTTCGGGGGAGGAACTCATCGTCCGGACCCGGGCCCACCGCCCCGGGGACCGTCTGGAGCTGACCCTGGAGCGCGCCGGCGAGACGCGGACCGTCTCCCTGGTGCTGGGGTCCTCCGGCGGCGGGACGGCGTGAACGCTCCAGGCGGGTCAGGAGGTATGGCACGTTCCGGTCCTCTCGGGCGGCCGGGTACCGTGGAGCCGGTCCGGACGTCCCCAAGGAGCTTCAGGTGTTCAATGACATAGGCGCCCTAGAGTTGGTGACCATCGTCGTCCTCGCCGTGCTCGTCTTCGGCCCGGACAAGCTCCCCAAGATGATCCAGGACGTGGCTCGCACGATCCGGAAGATCCGGGAGTTCTCCGAGAGCGCCAAGCAGGACATCCGGCAGGAGTTGGGACCGGAGTTCAAGGACTTCGAGTTCGAGGACCTCAACCCCAAGACCTTCCTGCGCAAGCAGTTGGACAACGACGAACTGGGGCTCAAGGAGATCCGCAGCGGCTTCGACCTGAGGCAGGAGATGTCGGAGGTGGCCGACGCGGTCAACGGGCGCGAGTCCGGCCGGTCGAGCGCCTCCGGTCCGGTCGACACGCGGAAGCCGGTCGACATGACGAAGGGCCCGGGCCCCCTGGCCCCGGACGCCCCGCCACCGTTCGACGCGGACGCCACCTGAGGGAGGTCGGACCGCCTCGCCGCACCCGGGTGGCGGAACCCGCCCGTTGGTGCCTCCGTCCCGCTGTGGAGGGGCGCGTGAGAGGCGAGCGCGCCTTCTGCGCGCCCCATGCGCGGGTGATTTCCCTATCGTCTTCCTTACGGCGGATATGCTGCCGAATTGTTGTGCGGGCCCTGTGAGCCGGCGGCGCGGCCCGCGTGGGCGGCGCCGCCCGACGAGAGCGAGGAGGCGCGGGGACATGGAGACGACGAGTCGGGAAGCCGCCCGGCGGACGGTCGCGGCGGCGGAGGAGCCGCCTCCCCCCGCCCCGAGCGCCTACGAGGACTACCTGCGCGCGCCCTTCGACTGGTACGCCCTCGACGGGGCCTTCACCGGTCCGCGCTGGCCGGTCCGCGTCGGGACGGCCGCCGACGGGACGGTGCGGCACGGCTCCCTCGGCCACGGGGACGAACCCTCGATCCGCAACGAGCACACGGCGGGGTCCGGCCGGGGGGCCCGGGAGAGGTTCGCCGTGGTCGTCACCGTCGCGGCCAGCCCCGACCACCACAGTGTCGACGGGAAGGTGCTGTGGGAGGCCACGTCGGTGTCCTCCGCCGCGTGGCTCGCGGGGGTGGGCCTGCTGTCCTTCACCTGGCCCGGCCAGGTCGACCACACCCTGCGCGACGAGTGGCTGGAGCAGCAGACCGAGACCGCGTGGGCCCTCGCCGACGATCTCGACGGCGACGCCTGGTCGACGCTGACCCTGCCCGTGGACGGGAGGCCGACCGCCTTCCACTACCGGGAGTCGGAGTTCGGCTGGGTGCTCGCCGGTAGCACCGGGCGGGGGGTCCACCTCGGCGCCTACGGCCGGGGGATGAGCGCCTACGGACTGGGGTTCGCCGCGGTGGCGGACGTGGCCGCCCACACCGGCCACGACTCCGGCGGTACCTGAGCGGGACCCGCGCCCGCTCGTCCCCGTCGTCAGGAGGCGCCCCGCCCGGACCGGGCGGGGCGGGTGGGTCAGAACTTGTTGCGCGGCGTGATGCCGAGCGTCATGCCGGACAGGCCCCGCTGTCGACCGCCCAGCTTGCCGGCGATGGCCCGCAGTGCCGAGCCGGCGTCGG
The DNA here is from genome assembly GCF_016598575.1 of Streptomyces sp. HSG2. Classification (NCBI taxonomy): domain Bacteria; kingdom Bacillati; phylum Actinomycetota; class Actinomycetes; order Kitasatosporales; family Streptomycetaceae; genus Streptomyces; species Streptomyces sp. HSG2. The sequence continues at coordinate 1,635,178 of NZ_CP066801.1, read as the reverse complement.
ACTCCGGGTCCGTCAGGACCACCGGCCTGCCCTCGTCGCCGCCCTCCCGGAGACGGACGTCGATCGGGATGGAGCCGAGCACCGGCACCGACGCGCCGGTCGTGCGGGTCAGGCCGTCGGCCACCGCCTGGCCGCCGCCGGTGCCGAAGACGTCGACCATCTCGCCGCAGTGCGGGCACGGCAGGCCGGACATGTTCTCCACCACGCCCACGATCTTCTGGTGGGTCTGCACCGCGATCGCCCCGGCCCGCTCGGCCACCTCCGCCGCCGCCTGCTGGGGCGTCGTGACGACCAGGATCTCGGCGTTCGGCACCAGCTGCGCGACCGAGATCGCGATGTCGCCGGTCCCCGGAGGCAGGTCGAGCAGCAGGACGTCCAGGTCCCCCCAGTAGACGTCCGCCAGGAACTGCTGCAGGGCGCGGTGCAGCATCGGTCCGCGCCAGACCACCGGGGCGTTGCCCGGCGTGAACATGCCGATGGAGATGACCTTCACCCCGTTGGCCGAGGGCGGCATGATCATGTTCTCGACCTGCGTGGGGCGCCCCTCCGCCCCCAGCATGCGCGGCACGCTGTGACCGTAGATGTCGGCGTCGACGACACCCACCTTCAATCCGTCGGCAGCCATGGCCGCCGCCAGGTTCACCGTGACCGAGGACTTCCCGACACCGCCCTTGCCCGAGGCCACCGCGTACACCCGGGTCAGACTGCCCGGCTTGGCGAACGGAACCTCTCGCTCGGCCTGGCCGCCCCGCAGGGCCGCCGCCAGCTCGCGGCGCTGCTCGTCGCTCATCACGTCCAACTCGACCGCGACCGAGGTGACGCCGTCGACCCGGGAGACCGCGTCCGTCACCCGCTGGGTGATGGTGTCCCGCATCGGGCACCCGGAGACCGTCAGGTACACGGCGACGGCGACCGCCCCGTCCTGGGCGATCTCGACCGACTTGACCATCCCCAGCTCCGTGATGGGGCGGTTGATCTCGGGATCGTGCACCGTCGACAGAGCCTCGCGCACCGCGTCTTCCGTAACCATGAGACCGATGGTACGGCGCCCCTCCCGCTCGTCGGAAAGGCAGTCAGCCCTCGTCCGGCCCGCTCTCCGGAGAGCGGGCACGCCCGGCGCCGGCCGACTCGCGGCCTTCGGCCTCCCCGTCGACCGGGGACCGATCCAGATCCCTGACCAGGTCCTGTAGCTCCGAGCGGATCCAATCCCGGGTGGCGACCTCGCCCAGCCCGAAGCGCAGCGCGGCGATCTCGCGCGTCAGGTACTCGGTGTCGGCGATCGACCGCTCGTTCTGCTTGCGGTCCTGCTCCAGATTGACCCGGTCCCGGTCGTCCTGCCGGTTCTGCGCGAGCAGGATCAGCGGCGCCGCGTAGGAGGCCTGGAGGGACAGCATCAGGGTGAGGAAGATGAAGGGATACTGGTCGAACCGCAGGTGGTCCGGCGCGGAGACGTTCCACAACACCCAGACGATGATGAAGAACGTCATCCAGACGATGAAGCGTCCGGTGCCGAGGAAACGGGCGATCCGCTCCGACATCCTGCCGAAGGCCTCCGGATCCCACTCCGGCAAGATCCGCCGCCGCCGGGGCCGGGGCTGATCCAACCGGTGTCGGTGCCTGTCGGCCGCCAGGGAGTCGGCCACCGCGCGGTCGCGGGTGGTCTCGCGCTCGGAGGCCATCTCAGTCCACCTCCCCGGGGAGGTGGAAGTCCGTCTCCCGCCAGTCCTGCGGCAGCATGTGGTCCAGCACGTCGTCCACGGTCACCGCGCCCAGCAGCGACCCGGACTCGTCCACCACCGGCGCGGCCACCATGTCGTACGCCGCGAAGAAACCCGCGACCGCCGGCAGCTCCGCCTCCGGGGTCAGAGGGTTCAGGTCGTCGTCGAGGACGGATCCGACCAGCGTGTACGGCGGATCGCGGAGCAACCGCTGGAAGTGCACGGTCCCCAGGTACTTGCCCGTCGGCGTCTCGTCGGGCGGCCGGCACACGTACACCTGCGCCGCCAGCGAGGGGGACAGGTCCGGGTTGCGGACCCGGGCCAGGGCGTCCGCGATCGTGGCGTCCGGCCGCAACACGATCGGCTCGGTGGTCATCAGACCACCCGCGGTGTGTTCCTCGTAGGCCATCAGCCGTCGCACGTCCGCGGCGTCGTCCGGACGCATCAGGCCGAGCAGGCGCTCCTTGTCCGCCTCCGGCAGCTCGCCCAGCAGGTCGGCGGCGTCGTCCGGGTCCATGGCCTCCAGGACGTCGGCGGCGCGGTCCTCGGCCAGCTTGCCCAGGATCTCGATCTGGTCGTCCTCCGGGAGTTCCTCCAGCACGTCGGCCAGCCGGTCGTCGTCGAGCGCGGCGGCGACCTCGGCGCGACGCTTCGCCGAGAGGTGGTGCAGCACGTTGGCCAGGTCCGCCGGACGCAGCTGCTCGAAGGTGGCCAGCAGGTTCTCCGCCCCCTGGCCGTGCTCCTCCAGTGACAGACCGGTCACCGCCGACCACTCGACGGTGACGGCCTCGCCCTTGCCCCGCCGGAAGGCACCGCCCTTCCTCCCCTTGCGTACGAACACCCGATCGATCACCCAGTCGCGCCTGGGCAACTGCCGCACCGACAGGTCCAGGACGGTGGCCTCCTCGGCGGTGTCCACGAGCGTCACCCGCCGATCCAGCAACTCGCCGAAGACCAGCCGTTCCGTGGGTCGCTGTTCGAAGCGCCGGACGTTGAGGACGCCGGTGGTGAGCACCTGGCCGGACTGGACCCCGGTCACCCTGGTCATCGGCAGGAAGATCCGACGCCTCGTCGTCAGCTCGACGACGAGGCCGAGAAGCCTGGGCGGCTTGTGTCCGACCCGGAGCATGACGACCAGATCGCGCACCCGGCCGACGAGGTCGCCGTTGGGGTCGAAGACGGCTACACCCGAGAGGTGCGACACGAAGATCCGGGCGGCGCCCGCTGCCATGCCGGATCCTCCTTTCGGCGGTGGACCCCGGCGACCTCGGGTCGTCGGCCCGCCCACCGGGGGTCGTGGGTGCCGGGGTCGTGCGTCGCCGCCCTTCGCGGCGTCCGCGCCGTCCGCTCGAACGGCCTCCAGGCTAGCCCGACCGGGAGCGCCCCGCCTTGGCGGCCGGCCCGGACGGAGTGCCCTCGGATCTCGTGAGGCGTGCGGGTACGCTGCGGTGCACCGCCACGACCCCTCACGCGCACCGGCCTCGCGGCGCCTCCGCCGCTTCCTCGGAGACAGAAAGGCAGCCCGATTCGTGACTGTGACTCGCCGGCCGGGAGACCGCTGGGGCGCTCTGGTGGGCGCGGCGTGCGCGCTGGCGATGGCGGCAACCGGGCTCACGGGGTGCGCCGAGGATCCGGACGCCGGCACCAACGGCGTAGGTCGGCTCCCGGCCCAGGAGATCGAGGCTCGGACACGTGCCGCCGCCGAGTCGGCCTCGGCCGTGCGGCTCTCCGGGGAGGTGTCCTCCGGCGGGCGGACCTACCGGCTCGACATGCGGCTGCGTTCCCAGGGCGGCATGGGCACCGTCACCAGCGGCGACGGCTCGTTCTCGCTGCTGCGGATCGGGGACCGACTCTTCCTGGAGGCGGACGCGGAGTTCTGGAGCGGCGACGCCGAGGCCGCGGCGGCGGAGACGCTGGGCGGGAAGTACGTGACGGTGCCTCACGGCGACCCGTCGTACAAGAGGTTCCTGGGGTTCGCCGACAAGGACACTCTGCTCGACGGGGTGCTGGCGCTGCACGGCAGCGTGCGGACGGACGGTCGCCGCGAGCTGGGGGGCGTCCCCACCGTCCGCGTCACCGGGGACGACGGCGCCGGCGGTTCCCTGGACGTGTCGCTGGAGGGGACCCCCTACCCGATGCGCCTGGTACGGGCCGGCGGCGCGGGCACGATCGACTTCTCCGAGTGGAACCGGGACTTCCCGCTGACGGAACCCGACGAGGAGGAGATCCTGGACTACGGCGGAGGGCTGCCCGCCTCCTGAAGGACCGCCGCCGGCGGTGAAGGGCGAGCCCGTTCCCCGTGTCCGAGAGCGCCGGCCACGGAGCGAGGGGCGCCCGCGCTCTCGCGGCCTACCGTGTCCGCCGTCTCCTTGCCGCCCGGGACGGACGCCCCGCGAGCGGTCCCCGTGTCGCCGCCGGTGTCGGGAGCGGGGGCGCGGCCTGCGAGCCCTCGGGCGGCGGCGAGGTGTCGCCGGTCGGCTCCAACCGCAGCACTCGACACTCGCGGGCCCAGCGCGCCGGCAGGGCCTCGCCGTCGGCGGCGTTCAGCCGCTTGCCCCTCAGCTCGGCCACGGCGGCGTGCCACGCCTCGCCGTCGGGAGGCGGTTCGACGACACGGGCCGTCCAGGAGACCAGCCGGCCGCCGGTGTCCTTGCTGCGGACCGTCACCTCGGCCGTGGCGCCCGCGACCAGCGCCGGCAAGGGCTGCTCGCCGGGGCCGTCGCCGACCACACAGGCCCCGCCCTCGTGCCAGACGTGCCAGAGCGGACGCGCGGGGCCCTCCGCGCCCCGGACCCAGACCAGCCCGGATTTCTTCGTGGCCTCGGCGACCAGGGCCGACGCGAGCGGCTGCGCTGTCATGCCCCCAGCCTAGCCACCCGACCGGCCTCCGGATCCGGCTCTTCGCCGTCGAGCCGTCGAGCCGTCGCGACGTTCGCCGTCGAGGAGCGGGCCTTCGCCGAGGCGTCAGAGCCAGCCGTTGCGCTTCAGCGTGCGGTGGATGCCCAGACACAGGGTCACGGTGACGCCGAGGACCAACGGGTAGCCGTAGCGCCAGTGAACCTCGGGCATGTGGTCGAAGTTCATCCCGTACACGCCGCACACCATCGTGGGGACGGCGATGATCGCCGCCCATGAGGTGATCTTCCGCATGTCCTCGTTCTGTGCCACCGACGCCTGGGCGAGATTGGCCTGGAGGATCGAGTTCAACAAGTCGTCGAAGCCCACCACCTGTTCCCGCACTCGCGCGAGATGGTCGGCGACGTCGCGGAAGTACTTCTGGATCTCGGGGTCGACCAGCGGCATCGGCCGCTCGCTGAGCAGCCGCAGCGGGCGCGCCAGCGGGGCGACGGCCCGCTTGAACTCCAGCACCTCGCGCTTGAGCCGGTAGATCCGGCCCGCGTCGGTGCCTCGGGGGGTGCCCTTGCGGCCCAGGGAGAACACCTCGGTCTCGACCTCGTCGATGTCGTCCTGCACGGCGTCGACCACCGCGATGTAGCCGTCCACGACGTGATCGGCGATGGCGTGCAACACGGCCGAGGGTCCCCTGGAAAGCGACTCCGGGCGCTGCTGGAGACGGTGACGCAGCGCGCGCAGCGAGCCTTGCCCGCCGTGCCGGACGGTGATGAAGAAGTCCTTGCCGGTGAAACACATCACCTCGCCCGTTTCGACGACCTCGTCGTGGGCCGCGTGCCGGTCGTGGTCCAGGTAGTGGACAGTCCTGAAGACGGTGACCAGACAGTCGTCGTAGCGCTCCAGTTTGGGTCGCTGGTGGGCCTGGACGGCGTCCTCGACGGCCAGCGGGTGCAGCCCGAACTCCCGGGCGACGCCCGCGAACTCGTCCTCGGTGGGCTCGTGCAGGCCGATCCAGACGAATCCTCCGCGCCCCCGGGCCCGCCGCACCGCCTCGTGCGGGGTCAGGGGGCCGCCGCCCTCGCGTCGCCCGTCGACGTAGACGGCGCAGTCGACAACGGCGGAGCCGGCCCCCTCGCGCGGGGCGGTCCCTCGATCGCCGTCGCGGGGCGCGACGCGCGACGGCCGGACCGCGGCCCGCAGTTCACGGATCATCGACATGAGGGTGGGACTCCTTCGCATCGGGCACGCACGGCGGCCGGGGCGGGGAATGGAGCCACCCGGAACGGGGGCGTCCCGCTCTCGGATGGAGGGGCGCGTCCGCGAAGCGGGGTGCACCGCGTCCTCGCGGTGGCCGGCGTCGCCGGTGTCGGTGGGGTGCCGAGCGTCGTCGACCCGGGCCCGGGTGGGACCCGAAGGCTCGGACGGTCGGACTGACGACAGAGCGCTCTTCCGCCGGCCGGGGGGTGGCGGCGAACGGTCACCGGACGGGAGCCGGTGCGGCGTGAGGGGGTTTCAGCGGCCGGAAGAGCGGGTGGTACTGCACGGTCGACTTCGGTCCATGCCAGTCCCACCTCCTCCGGCCGGTCCCGTGAGGGACGATCCAATCCCCGTGTTTCACGGGGCTCCCCGTGGGGAGTCTTCCCTGCGGCGGGCCGTGGGGGCACGCCTGCGCGTGCTGCCCGATCGCCGGGCCACCGTATCAGCCGCCCGGCGTGTCAAGGCGCCCCGTCTCGTCTTCCCGACGGGTTCTATGCTCGCCGCATGCCTGATGTTCTTCCTCTGGTCGAGGCCCGGTTGGGCGAGACCCTGGGCGAGCCTGACGCCCGGGCCTCGGTGACCTTCCTCGGCACGGACCGCGTCGAGGTGCTGCGCTTCTCCGGAGCGGGACCCGAGGGCGACGTCGTCCGTTACGCGACGCTCGGCATGTCGGCCTCGCCGATGGCGGAGCCCACGTCGATGGTGGCCGACCCCGTCGCGGGGCCTCGGGCCGAGTTGTTGCTCTCGCTGCGCGCCGGCCGGGCGGACACCGACCGGGTGCTGCGTCCGCTCGCGGTACTCGCCGCGTCTCCCCAGGTCGAGGGGGTGGTGGTGGCCCCGGGGGCCTCGCTGGACGTCGGGGAGCCGCTGTGGCCGGGGGCTGCCTTCACCTCGGTGCTGGTGGCCGAGCCGGGCGGTCTGGTGGAGGATCTGGTCCTGGAGGAACCGATGGATCCGGTGCGGTTTCTGCCGCTCTTTCCCATGACGCCGAACGAGGCCGCCTGGAAGCGGGTGCACGGCGCGCAGGCCCTCCAGGAGCGCTGGCTCCACCGGGGGACGGATCTGCGTGATCCGATCCGCCGCTCCGTCCCGCTGGACTGAGCGGCTCGGCCGCGTCGCCGAGGTGGAGGGTGTACGCGGGGCGGGTGGCGGATCTCACACTCCGCTCGGCCGCCCGCCGCCCCGCTCCCTCCCGCAGGGACCGTGCCCGCCCCGGTAGGGGTCGGCCGCCGACCCGGCGGCGCGCGCCGGTCCGAGCGTGAACCTCCCGCCCGCATGGGTGATCGTCCTTGACGCGGCGGACCGAGGGGAGGAGCGTGGAAGGCTATGAGGCGCGAACCCGTGTGCCCGAAATGCGGCGGCCGGGTCAGGGCTCCCGGACTCCCCGCCGAGACCTGGCAGTGTGCCGTCCACGGCGCGGTCCATCCGCTTCAGCCCGTGGAGCCGCCGGGCGCCGAGACCCTTGCAGCCGTGTCGCGGCGGGCCCGGGTTCCGGTGTGGCTTCCGTGGCCTCTGCCGGTCGGCTGGCAGTTCACCGGGGTGGCCCGCGCGGGCGACGACCGAGCGGGCGGCCGGGCCGTCGCGGTCGCCTGCTCCGGCCCCGGGCCCCTCGGCGGCACCGGGGAACTCCTGCTCGTGGCGGAGGAGCCCGGTGTAGGCCTGGGTGCCCGGTACGCGGGGCTGGACACCCCCGACCCCGGATCGCGTCTCGACGTGCGCAGGCCTCCCGAGGTCAAGGCCTCGGCGGCGGGTCGGCCGACGCCGCTCTGGCACGTCGGGGGCGCTCCCGTCGACCGCGCGGTGTTCGCGGGCGAGGCCTTGGGCGTGTGGCTGTGGGCCGTGGTGTGGCCCGAGCGCTCGGCGCTGTTGATGTACGACGAACCGGGCCTGGCCGATCTGCGCGACGCGGGCGTCGACGTGCGGCTGGTCCCGTGTGGTGCCCTGTCCCGGCGGCTTCTCGCGCCATGGGCGCGGTAGGGGTCGCCGGTACCGGGCGGGTGTGACGGAGCATCGCTCGCCGCCGGTTATGCTGAAACGTCCCTTCCGTCCCGTCACCGCCTGGAGTCAGCGTCGTGCGCATTGATCTGCACACCCACTCCACCGCTTCCGACGGCACGGACACGCCGGCCGAACTGGTGCGCAACGCCGCACGGGCCGGGCTGGACGTCGTCGCGCTCACCGACCACGACACCACTCGGGGGCACGCGGAGGCCATCGCCGCCCTTCCCGAGGGGCTGACCCTGGTGACGGGGGCCGAGCTGTCCTGTCGTGGCGACGGTGTCGGCACGCATCTCCTGGCCTATCTCTTCGATCCCCACGAGCCCGCGCTGCTCGCCGAACGCGAGAGGGTCCGTGACGACCGGGTGCCGAGGGCCAAGGGCATGGTCGCGGCCCTGAACTCCGCCGGGGTTCCGGTGACCTGGGAGCGAGTCCGGAAGATCGCCGGTGACGGTTCGGTGGGCCGGCCGCACATCGCCGCCGCCATGGTCGAGCTGGGGGTGGTCGGCACGGTCGGCGACGCCTTCACCGAGGAGTGGCTCGCCGACGGTGGGCGCGCCTTCGTGCCCAAGCACGAGACGGACCCGCGCGAGGCAGTCCGATTGGTGAAGGCCGCGGGAGGGGTCTGCGTTCTGGCCCATCCCGCCGCTGCCGAGCGGGGTCGCACGGTGTCCGACGCCGCCATCGCCGAGCTGGCCGAGGCCGGTCTGGACGGCGTGGAAGTGGACCACATGGATCACACCGCCGACGCCCGAGCCAGGTTGCGCGGGCTCGCCGCCGACCTGGGTCTGCTGACGACCGGGTCCTCGGACTACCACGGCAGCCGGAAGACCTGCGTCCTCGGCCAGTTCACCACGGACCCCGAGGTCTACGGCGAGATCACCAGGCGGGCTTTCGGCGCCTTCCCGGTCCCCGGCGCCGGCGGGGCCTGAGCCACGCGCCCGGGTCCCCGCCCGGGCGGTCGCACGATGTCGCCGCCCTTCGCGGCACTCCTCCCTTTCGCACGCAATCCCGCTCGCACTTCCGTGAGGCCTGGCTCTCCATGTTCGACGTCGCCGTGTTCGGCTCCCTCTTCCTCACTCTCTTCGTGATCATGGATCCCCCCGGGATCACTCCGATCTTCCTGGCGCTCACCGGCGGCAGGACGGCCAAGGTGCAGCGGCGCATGGCCCTGCAGGCAGTCTGTGTGGCCGGTGGCGTGATCACCGTGTTCGGTCTGCTGGGCCAGGAGATCCTCGACTACCTGCATGTGTCCGTCCCGGCCCTGATGATCGCCGGTGGTCTGCTGCTGCTGCTGATCGCGCTCGACCTGCTCACGGGGAAGACCGACGAACCTCAACAGACCAAGGACGTCAACGTCGCGCTCGTCCCGTTGGGCATGCCGCTCCTGGCGGGCCCCGGCGCCATCGTCTCCGTGATCCTCGCCGTGCAGAAGGCGGACGGCGTCACGGGGCAGGTGTCGGTCTGGGCGGCGATCCTGGCCATTCACGTGGTGCTGTGGCTGGTGATGCGGTACTCGCTGTTGATCATACGGGTGATCAAGGACGGCGGCGTGGTGCTGGTCACCCGGCTCGCGGGCATGATGCTGTCCGCCATCGCGGTACAGCAGATCATCAACGGGGTGTTGCAGGTGATCGAGGCGGCTTGAGAGGCCGCCGGCCTCGACCACGCGCTCGGATCCGGGTCGCCGCCCGCGAGGCCCCGGCGTCGGAGCGGGGCCTCGCGGGCGGGGACGTCTGCCTCGGGCTACGAGGCGGAGACGTCCGCGGGGCGGATCCACAGGCGCTGCCCGATGGCCGCCGCCTGGTGCACGATGCGGTTGACGGAGGCGGCGTCCACGACGGTGGTGTCCACAGGCGTCCCGTCGACATCGTCGAGTCGCATGACCTCGAAACGCACGAGTCTCTCCCTTCGTCGGTCATCCCTTGAGGGGATCGCTGACAGTCGGGCCGCGCCGGGCGACGAAGCCCCCCGTGTCGCGGCCGCTACCCCCGGTCAACGATCGCGGGGTCGTGAACATTCCCTACGCTAAGGAAATTTTTCGCCCCGCTAACAAGCGTGCCCCAAATGATCCTTTTGCTCATGCGGCGGGGCACGTTCCGGGATCAGTTGTGATCGTAGGGTGAACGCCGCGACAATGGAGGAGATGAACGACGAAATCCAGGCCCTGGCAGCCCGCATCGACCAGTCCAACGAGCTGCTCACCAGAGTGCTCGCCGAGGTCGCGAAGACGCCCGCCACCCACGCGATCTTCGTGGACGCGGGCTACCTGTACGCCGCGGCGGGGCGGCTGGTCGCCGGCACCGAGGACCGGCGCGCCTTCGACCTGGACGCGGAGGGCCTGATCGAGGCGTTCATCGACCGGGCCCGCACCATCTTCGCCGACAGTCGGCTGCTCAGGGTGTACTGGTACGACGGTGCCCGCCGGCGCATGCACACCGCGGAGCAGCAGCACATCGCCGAACTGCCGGACGTGAAGGTCCGCCTCGGCAACCTCAACGCGAGCAACCAGCAAAAGGGCGTCGACTCCCTCATCCGCACCGACCTGGAGTCCCTCGCCCGCCACCGGGCCATCAGCGACGCGGTGCTGCTCGGCGGCGACGAGGACCTGGTCTCCGCCGTCGAGGCCGCCCAGGGATACGGGGCTCGCGTCCACCTGTGGGGCGTGGAGGCCCCGGAATCGGGCAACCAGGCCGAACCCCTGCTCTGGGAGGTCGACAGCCAGCGCACCTTCGAGCTGGAGTTCTTCAAGCCCTACGTCGCGCGACGCACGATCGGCGCCAACGGCGGAGCGGGCGTCCCCCGGCCGACCCGCGAGGACGTCCGCTTCGTGGGGGCACAGGTGGCCGCGAAGTGGCGCGCCGACCGGGGCCACGAGTCCCTCGCCGAGCTGATCCCGGGCCGGCCCTACCTCCCCGGCTCGGTCGACCAGGATCTCCTGGTGGAGGCGGAGGCCTTGCTCCAGTACTCCCTCCGGGGTCAGGCCGACCTGCGCCGGTCCCTGCGCGACGGCTTCTGGGGGTACGTCCAGTCGTTGTACTGATCCGACCACCCCGGCTCTCGGTCGCGGACCCACGGAAGACGCGGCTGCCGGCCGGATCGACACGGTGTGCGAGCGCCGGCCGGTCGCCCCCCGGGGGGGGGCGCCGTGGAGATCGGCTGCGGCGTCGCGGTGTCGACCCGGGTGCGGGAATAGTCGCGGCACTTCAACAAAGTGGATGTATAAGCTAGTTGACGTTCCGTGGATCGGGGTCCCAGTCGGGCCGCGGGCGCGCCGGACAGCGACCGGCCGGGTTCGCCGCGCGAAGAGCCACCGCAGGTGGCGCGCCGGGGCGCCGGCTCGATGGTGTCCCTCCTTCCCCGCCTCTTCCGGGAGGGGCCCCGGTACCGGACGCACCGATCCCAGCGAACTTCGAGGAACCACCGTGCGCCGCACCGACATGGCCGTCCGCATCGCCGTCGTCGTCGCCCCCATGGGCTTGTTGACCGGATGTCTGTTCGGGAGTGAACCTCGGGCAGACGGGCCCGACGAGGCCGCCACACGAGAGGTCGAGCCCTTCGAGGGGCTGGCCGGGGGCGACATCCTGGGCCGCGCCCTGGCCGCCACCTCCGCCTTGGAGTCGGTGCACGCCTCCGGGGCGACCGAGCTGACCAAGAGCGGTGCGCCGCTGGAGGTCGACATCGCCATGGACAGGAAGGGCCGGTGCGCGGGGAGTCTCTCCGTGGCGGGCGAAGGCCGGGCCGAGTTGGTCAACACCGGGGACGCCCTCTACACGCGCTTTGACGAAACGTTCATCCGGGAAATGGACGACGCGCCGGACGAGGACCTGGAAAGCGCTGTGGCCCTCCTCGCGGACCGGTGGCTCACCGGAGCGTTCCTGGACGGCATGGAGGACGCCATGAAGGAGATGTGCGACCTGGACGGCCTCGTGCCGGAGGAGGTCGACGAGCGCGTCGCGGCCACGCGCGCCGGCACGGCCACCCTCGCCGGGCAGCCCGCGATCCGCGTCGACCTCTCGGACGACGGTGCCGAGCGCCGGCTCTACGTCGCGACCGACGGCGAGCCTTGGCTCCTGCGTGTGGAGGACAGGTCGGAAGCGGAGCCGACCAAGATCGACTTCACCGACCACAACGCCCCGGTCTCGGCCGAGAAGCCCGAGGGGTACGTGCTGGACCTGTCCGAACTCTGACGGCGCGCCCCGACCTCGTCGTGCCGGTCGACGGCCGGGCCGTCGATCCCGCGATGCCGCGCGGCCGGGTCGCCGCCGCCTTCGGCGACGGTGTCGCCCTGCCAGGTCGGGGGCGCCGAGGTGTGGGCGTCCCGGGCGGTCAGTACGGCACGCCGTCCCAGAAGCCGGCCAGGGCCTCGGCGGTGGCCAGGGGTCGGTCGGTGTTGGGGGAGTGGTCGGCATCGGCGACGACGGTCCGAAGCGCGCCCAGTCTGGTCGCCATGTCGTCGAGCAGGGGCACCGGCCAGGCGTCGTCGTGGGCGCCCGACAACACGTGGAAGGGCAGCGGCACGGCCGCGAGTTCCGCCACACGGTCGGGCTCCGTGCACAGTTGTCGGCCGGTCGCGCGAAGCTGGGCGGGGCTGGTGCCGAGCCAGCGTCGGCGCAGCCCCTCCTGGTCGCTCGGTCCGGCCGGGGGCCCGCCGACCGCCTCGACGGGGCCCATGGCTCGCATCGCCTCCCAGATGCGTTCCATGGGCATCGTGGTGAGCGCGTCCGACAACAGCGCGACCCGTTCCCGCTGCGCGGCGGAGATCCGCGCGGGGCCCGAGGACATCAGGGTGAGCGAACGGAAGGGGGAGTGGTCGACGAGCACCGCCGCGCGGGCGATCTGACCTCCCAGGGAGTGACCGAGGAGGTGCGTACGGGGCTCTTCGAGCGCGGCGACCTGTGCGTGCACGTCCAGGGCGAGTTCTCGCCGGGCATAGGCGGCCTCGTCCTCGCGCGGGCCGGGCGACTCGTACTGGCCGCGTCCGTCCACGGCCACGGTGTGGTAGCCGCGGGCCGTCAGGGGCCCGTGGAGCAGAGTGAAGTCCTCCTTGCTGCCGGTGAACCCGGGCACCATGAGGACGACCCCCCGGGGTTCCACCCCGTCGGGCACCGGCGACTCGACCGCCGCGAAGACGCCGCGCGGGGTCCGCAACGAGCGCGCTCGGGCGTCGGGGGGGAGGGAGAAGGCGGCGTTCTGACTCACGGCCCGAGGGTATCGGGGCGCCGACGCCTCTCGCGCGGCGGCCCCGACGCCTGATCGGCGGGCCGGGACCGCGCTCGTCCGCGCCGCCGGGCGGGGCCGCATCGCTGCCGCCCCGCCCGCGTGGTGCGGTCAGGAGCCACCGGTCTCCACGGCGGTCTCGGGCGTGCTCGCATTCGTCGCCCGGCGCGACCTGCGGCGGGGCCTCGTCCCCTCCACCGGGTCCGACTCCCGCGAGCGCCGGGTCCCGTCGCCGGCCCCCGGGCTCGCGGACGTCTCGCGGGCGCGGCGCGGCGCGCGGGTGGCCGCCTCGGCCGGTTCGGTCTCCCGGGGTGGCGTCACGGCGAGGTCGGCGGCGGCCTCGGGCGCGACCTCCGCCCTCCCTCGGACCCGGCGGCGGCGCGGCGTCGCCGGAGCGGGGGTACCGGTCTCGGCGGTGTCGATCGTGTCGGTGGCCGAGGCCGTCGTCTCCGACGGCACCGGGTTCGCCACCCCGCCCCGGGTCCTGCGGCGACGCCGCGGCGTGCGCGTCGCTTCGGCGGCCGCGACCGTCGCCGAGCCGTCGGCGACGTCGTCCGCGGGGGACGGCGTGGCCGCGGCCGGGTCCGGTTCGACGGGAGCCCCGGCGCGGGTGCGGCGACGGCGGCGCGGGGTGCGCGCGGGGCGCTCGCGTTCCGCGGCACGGGAGTCGTCCCCGCTCCCGCGTCGTCCTCTCGCGCCCGGTTCTCCGAGGTCCTCGATCTCCTCGGCGGCCAGCCCGGCGCGGGTGCGCTCGGCGCGCGGCAGGACCCCCTTGGTTCCCTCCGGGATGCCGAGGTCGGCGCGGAGGTGAGGGGAGGTGGAGTACGTCTCGGGCGGGTCGTTGAAGTCGAGGTCGAGCGCCTTGTTGATCAGCTGCCAGCGAGGGATGTCGTCCCAGTCGACCAGCGTGACGGCGGTGCCCTTGGCGCCCGCGCGACCTGTTCGGCCGACCCGGTGCAGGTAGGTCTTCTCGTCTTCGGGCGACTGGTAGTTGACGACGTGTGTCACGCCCTCGACGTCGATGCCCCGGGCGGCGACGTCGGTGCAGACGAGGACGTCCACCTTGCCGTTGCGGAAGGCCCGCAGCGCCTGTTCGCGGGCGCCCTGTCCGAGATCGCCGTGCACGGCGCCGGAGGCGAAGCCACGACGCTGCAACTGCTCGGCGATGTCGGCGGCGGTCCGCTTGGTGCGGCAGAAGATCATGGCCAGGCCCCGACCCTCGGCCTGGAGGATACGGGAGACCATCTCCGGCTTGTCCATGGAGTGGGCGCGATACACGAACTGCCGGATGTTGGCGACCGTCGCGCCCTCGTCGTCCGGGGAGGTCGCCCGGATGTGCGTCGGCTGCGACATGTACCGGCGGGCCAGTCCGATCACCGCGCCCGGCATGGTCGCCGAGAACAGCATGGTCTGGCGGCGGGCCGGCAGCATGCCGACGATCTTCTCGACGTCGGGGAGGAAGCCGAGGTCGAGCATCTCGTCCGCCTCGTCGAGGACGAGGCACTTGACGTGCCTCAGGTCCAGCTTCCGCTGCCCCGCCAGGTCCAGCAGACGACCCGGCGTCCCGACGACCACGTCGACGCCGCGCTTGAGAGCCTCCACCTGGGGTTCGTAGGCGCGCCCGCCATAAATGGCGGTGACGCGCACGTCGCGCACCTTGCCGGCCGTGAGGAGGTCGTTGGTGACCTGGGTGCACAGCTCGCGCGTCGGTACCACGACCAGCGCCTGCGGCGCGTCGGTCAGATCCGCCGGGGCGGCCCGTCCCGACTCGACATCGGCGGGAACGGTCACGCGTTCCAGCAGGGGGAGGCCGAAGCCCAGCGTCTTGCCGGTGCCGGTCTTGGCCTGGCCGATGACGTCCGTGCCGGAGAGGGCGACGGGGAGGGTCATCTCCTGGATGGGGAAGGGGGTCACGATGCCGACGGCCTCCAGGGCCTCGGCTGTCTCGGGGAGGATCCCGAGGGATCGGAACGTCGTAGTCAGGGTGCTGCCTCTTCTGTGTGCGCGGTCCGAGGCGAGCGCGGGGTCCTGTAGGGATCGTGCCGGGGGCCGCCGCCTCGCGACGGTGCCACAGGGCACGGGACCACGGTCGACGCTCCAGCGCTCGTACCGCTGAGGGTCTCCCTCCGCGGATCGCACGCGTCAGGCCGTACGGAAACAGAGGGCTGTCGGGTCGGAGCCGATCGGGCCACCGACCGGGCATCCTCATACGTGTGGCCCGACGAACACGTCACGTACGCGGACGTCACCTAGTCGGCAGGCGCATTACCACCATACCCCGGATTCCCGCACAGGCGATGGTCGATTTGGTCATGTAGCCGTCGTCACACCGGGGTGGGCGCGCGCCCCTGCGGCGCGATCCGGTCCCCGCCGCTACTGCCCCGTCGGCGCGGCGGACTATTCTGCGCTCCATGACCAGCCCTCACAAGCCCGCTCCCGCCGAGGAAGCCGCCGCAGGACCGGCCGGACGGGCCGACGCCCCGAAGGCCGTGGCCGTGGCCGCCCAGGATTGGGCGACCGCGTCCCGCGACCCGCACTATCGCGCGGCGGTGGTCGATCTGCTGGGCGCGCTCGCGTACGGCGAGTTGGCGGCGTTCGAGCGGCTCGCGGAGGACGCGAAGCTGGCGCCGACCCTGGCGGACAAAGCCGAGCTGGCGAAGATGGCCTCGGCCGAGTTCCACCACTTCGAGCGGTTGCGCGACCGACTCGCGGAGATCGGCGAGGAGCCCACCCGGGCGATGGAGCCGTTCGTCGCCGCCTACGACGGATTCCATCGGCAGACCGCGCCCTCGGACTGGCTGGAGGGTCTTGTCAAGGCCTACGTCGGCGACTCCATCGCGGGCGACTTCTACCGAGAGGTCGCCGCCCGCCTCGACTCCGGCACCCGTGAACTGGTCCTGGCGGTGCTGGACGACACCGGGCACGCTGGCTTCGCGGTGGAGAAGGTGCGGGCCGCCATCGAGGCCGATCCGCGGGTGGGCGGGCGCCTGGCGCTCTGGGCGCGGCGCCTGATGGGCGAGGCGCTTTCCCAGTCCCAGCGCGTGGTGGCCGAACGGGACGCCCTGTCGACGATGTTGGTGGGCGGTCTCGCGGACGGCTTCGACCTGGCCGAGGTCGGACGGATGTTCACGCGGATCACCGAGGCGCACACCAAGAGGATGGCGGCGCTCGGCCTGGCGGCCTGACCCACGCGCGCGCCGAGGCCGCGACCGGCCTCACGCCCTCCCGGGGTGGAGGTCGGGCCGGTCCGCGGGCCCCGGACGGGTCAGACCGCGGCCGATCGACGGAGCGGGCCGCCGGCCGGCCTCACCAACAGCGACACGGAGGCCGCCGAGACGGCCGACGCTCCGGCGAGCACCGGTATCAGGCCGGAGGTGTCGAGAGCGGTGTGGGTGACGAAGGCCCCGACCATGGCCCCCGCCACGCCGGTTGCCAGGACCAGGGACGGCTCCGGCAGGCGGTGCGGCAGGCGGCGGGTGGCCGCCCAGCCCAGAGCCAGGCCGAGGACTACCGTGCTGAGCGCTGCCAGGATCATGTCGGGGCCCTCCCCAGGTGCCGGCCTTGTCCCGGACGGTCTCCCCGGTCCTACCCTCGGCCCCGGGGCGGCAACCCCCCACCGGCCCGCGACACGTCGAGAACGCCAAGCCCCCCGGCCCGAGGCCGCGAGGAGGCCGGAGCGGTCCCGCGCGCGATCACGCGGTGCCACGCGGCGCCGGCCGGCCCTGCCTCGGGCCCGGCCGCCGCCGCGAGCGGTGATCTCCGCCTCGGTGGCGGGGCGTCACAGGGTGCCGAAGCCCACCTTGCGCGGGGAGGGCTCGCCGATCTCGACGTACGCGAGGCGGTCCGCCGGAACGAGGACCTTCCGGCCGTGCTCGTCCACGAGGCTCAGCAACTGTGCCTTGCCGGCCAGTGCCTCCGCCACCACGCGCTCCACCTCCTCGGCGCTCTGGCCGCTCTCCAGAACGATCTCGCGGGGCGCGTGCTGTACGCCGATCTTGACCTCCACGGCCTTGTCCCTCCGACAGTGGTGAATCGCGCGGTCGTCCGCGCCGTACGCAGCACACCCTAGCCCGGAGCGGGGACGCGTAGGCCCGGCGGGACAACGCCAGGAGCGAACACCCGCGGCCCGCCGGGGCGACGCTCGTCAGGGTGTCGAATCCTGCGGCTGGTCACTGCCGTGCAGGGGGAAACCGGCGATGCCACGCCATGCCAACGAGGCCAGCAGGCGCACCGCCTGCTCGCGGGGCACGCTCCGGTCGCTGTGCAGCCACGAACGGGCCACCACCTGGGCGAGCCCGCCCAGCCCCGAGGCGAGCAGCATGGACTCGGCCCGGGAGAGGCCGGTGTCCTCGGCGATGACCTCGCAGATCGCCTCGGCGCACTCGGTGGTGACCTTGTCGACGCGCTGGCGCACCTCGGGTTCGTTGGTCAGGTCCGATTCGAAGACCAGCCGGAACGCGCCCCCGTCGTCCTCGACGTAGGCGAAGTAGGCGTCCATGGTGGCGCGGACCCGCTGCTTGTTGTCGGTCGTCGAGGCGAGGGCCTGCCGCACCGCCTGGATCAGGGATTCGCAATGCTGGTCCAGCAGGGCCAGGTAGAGGTCCAACTTGCCCGGGAAGTGCTGGTAGAGCACCGGCTTGCTGACACCGGCGCGCTCGGCGATGTCGTCCATCGCCGCGGCGTGGTAGCCCTGGGCCACGAACACCTCCTGCGCGGCTCCCAAGAGCTGGTTGCGCCGAGCGTGCCGCGGCAGGCGGGTCCCGCGTGGGCGTGCCGCCTCTGTCTGCTCGATGGCTGTCACGCCGCCTCCCAGAATCGTCCTTGTGCGGTGTGCGCCGCGCCGCCATCGTACTTTTCGGTAACCCCGGTGTGCGCGTCGAGAGCGCGGAATCTCGTCCGCCGGTGCGCGAGAGGGCGCGAGGGTCGTGGCGACGAGCCGAGCGCGGCCCTCTGCGGTCGTCCGCGTCCGGGCCCCGACGTGACCGGGTCCTCACCGGTAGTCGTCCTCGTCGAGACTGATCACCCGCGCCTGTTCGAGCAGGTCGGCCTCGGCCGCGCGGTCGGCGTCCTCCCCGGTCAGGGGATCGTCCCGCCCCGGGGCCAGTTCGGCCCGCTGCTCCGCGGCGTCGGCCCTCGGGGCCTCGACGGCGACGTCGTCGGGCTCCTCGGAGCCGTCCTGCGCGAAGGTCTCCGGATCGCTCGGGTCGACGGTCATGGCGGGCTCCCTTCTCCGGCGTCCCGAGGTGCCGTGACCACGCCCCGGTGCCCTCGCGTACGAGCCTAGGAGACCGGTCCCGTCGACGCCACGCGTCCGTGACCTCCGGTACTCGCCGCGCCCGAGCGTCCGCAGGGCGGCGGGCCCGGGAGCGAGGGGGACGGTTGTCGCGCGACGGCACGCGGCACCACCCCCCGCGCGGCGTCGCCGGGGGGGAGCGGGCGCGAAACCACCGAGCCCGGGGTGACGGTCTCGTAGCATTGCGGCATGTCTTCGACCGAACCGCCGTCCGTGTCGACCGCCGCGGCGTGTCCTCGGATCACGCCGGTGTGTCTCGCCGACGGCGAGCGGCTCCGGTCCGTCCGCCTCCCGGGCACGACCCTGGCGGTGCGCGCCCGCCCGCCGGCGCGCGCGGGCCTGCCGCCCGCCCTCTACGTCCACGGCCTGGGAGGCTCCTCGCAGAACTGGTCGGCGTTGATGGCCTTGTTGGAGGACGAGGTGGACGGCGAGGCGCTCGACCTGCCCGGCTTCGGCGGCTCGACCCCCCCGGTGGACGGGGACTACTCGATCACCGGCCACGCGCGCGCGGTGGTCCGCTACCTCGATTCCACCCGTCGGGGTCCGGCACACCTGATCGGGAACTCGCTCGGCGGCGCCGTCCTCACCCGGGTCGCCGCGGTCCGGCCCGACCTGGTGCGGACGCTGAGCCTGGTCTCGCCGGCGCTGCCGGAGATCCGGGTGCAACGCGGCGCGGTGCCCACGGCCCTGCTCGCGTTGCCCGGCATGGTGCGGCTGTTCACGCGGTACTCCCGCGACTGGAGCGCCGAGCAACGCGTCCGGGGTGTCCTGGACCTCTGCTACGGCGACCCCGACCGAGTCACCCCGGAGGCGTTCCGGCGGGCCGTCGAGGAGATGGAGCGGCGCGTCGCGCTGCCGTACTTCTGGGAGGCCATGGCCGGCTCGGCGCGCGGTCTGGTGGACGCCTACACCCTGGGCGGCCGACACGGTTTGTGGCGCCAGGCCGAGCGGGTCATCGCGCCGACGCTCCTGGTCTACGGGGGGCGCGACCGACTCGTCGCCCACCGCATGGCCGCCCGTGCCGCCCGCGCCTTCCGGGACTCCCGGCTGCTGACCCTGCCCGACGCCGGGCACGTGGCCATGATGGAGTACCCGGAGGCCGTCGCGACCGCGTTCCGCGAGTTGTCGACCGACACGGGGGCGCCGCGGGTCGCCCGTGGCCGGACGGGTCTCGCACGCGGTGAGGGGCCCCTCCGCCGGCGGGCGGGCGCCGCGGACGAGGGCGACGCCGACGAGACCCCGGGGGGCTGAGGCGCGAAGTGGGACGCCACAGCCGCCCAGGACCGGCCGCGGAGGCAGAGGGGACAGCGCCGCGCGGGTCGACGCATCCCACGGGTCCGACGACCGCCGGGCGTGGCAGGCACGCCCGGCACGCCGCCCCGGCGGGCGCGGAGGCGACGCGCGAGGGGGACCCGGAGGGGCGGCCCCCGGAGGGGGTCCGCGACGCCGGACGGTCCCAAGGCCCCGACCCGGAGGCGGGGCGTGCGCGCGGCGTTTCCGGGCCGGGCGTCGGGATCGGCGCCGGTCGGGCCACCGCCGACGGCCGCTCCGCTCCGGCTCCCGCCTCGCCGCCTTCCTCTCCCGGGTCCGGGGCCTCCTTGGTCCACCGGGACGTCGCCGACACGCCGGCGCACGGTTTCCCCCCGCCGTCCGAGGAGGTGCCGGGCGCCGGTGAGCCCGACGTGCCGCGGGCGAGGGGAGGGCACCCCGAGCCGTGGGACACCCCGGGGGACATCGAGGGGCGGGGCGTCGGGGCCGACGTCGGGGCACCCGTCGACCCCCTGCCCCGGCAGCGCGGGACCCGCCCGAGGGGGCCCGAGGACGGCGCGTCCACGGCGGGTCCGCGCCCCGATTACCTGGCCGCCTTCGACCAAGGCCCGCCTGCCCCGCCCGGCCCCGCCGCGAAGCGCCCGTCGGGGGGCCTCGCCGGGCCCGCGCGGGGTGTTCCGGCTCCGAGGCCGGCGCCCGCCGGGCCCGCCCCGGAGCCCGGTGGAGGGCCCGGAGGAGCAGCCTCCGTGCCGCCTCACGCGGTCGACGGCTGTCGACCGGTCAAGGGCGGCCGGGGGCGCACCGTCGTGGGGGTCGCCGCGGCGGCGGTCACCACCGCGCTGGCGGTCGCGGTGGCCGTCCAGGTCACCGGCGAGCGCGGCGGCGCGGACGCCGCGGCGGCGCGAGCCGCCGAGGACGGGCGCGACACGGACGGCACGGCCTCGCGAACCGATCGGCGTCCGACGCCTCGGTCGCCCGAGGTCGAGACCTCCCCCTCCTACGAGGAGATGATGGCGACGACCTTCCCAATCGACGAGACGGCGGAGGGACCGGGGACGTTCGACGCCGTTCCCGGCATCGACCCGGGGCCGGAGACCGGCCGACGGTACCGCTACCGGGTGGACGTCGAGCGGGGGTTGGACCTCGACGCCGAGTTGTTCGCCCAGGCCGTCCACCGCACCTTGAACGACGCCCGGAGTTGGGCTCACGACGGGGCCCGCTCCTTCGAGCGTGTCCACTCGGGCCAGGCCGACTTCGTCATCACCCTGGCCAGTCCCGGCACCACCGCCGTCTGGTGCGCCGAGTCGGGTCTGGACACCACCGTGGACAACGTCTCCTGCGACTCGGCCGCCACCGAGCGCGTCATGATCAACGCCTATCGATGGGCGCGGGGCGCCGAGACCTACGGCGACGACATCCACGGGTATCGACAGATGCTGATCAATCACGAGATCGGTCACCGCATCGGCTTCAACCACGAGACGTGCGACAAGGACGGCCAGCTCGCCCCGGTGATGCAGCAGCAGACCAAGTTCGTCGACCACGACGGCATCGACTGCGTCCCCAATCCATGGCCTTTCCCGGGGGGTTGAGCGACGCGGGTGGCGCCTTCGCGGGGCTGTGAGGACCCCGCCGGTCACGTGGTGGGAGAGTCAAACGCGGCTTGTCGGTGAAGGTCACGACTGTTCACCCCTTCTGGTGGCTTAACGGACAACCGTCCGTCGACTCGCCGTGAGCTCCGCATACGTTCGTCCTGCCGGGAATCGCCGGGCCACCGGCCCGCCGGCGAGAGAGCGGGGGTGCGCTTGTGTGTCGCAGTGGAGGCGGATGGCGCCTGCCCGTGGGGCGCCGGTGTCGTCGGCGGGTGGAGCGTCCGGCTCGTGACCGCTCACGGTCGACACGCCTCGCGGTGCCCACGTATCCGTCAACGGCGAGCGTCGGGACGGGCCGCGTCCGGGCCGCTGCGGTCGAGCCCGTCTCCCCTCGGTCCCCCGAGGACGCCTCCGGCGGGTCGCGGTGTCGCGCCCGCCGGCGAGGGAAGCGCCGGCACGCGACCTCGCGCGCGCACGTGTCGGGAGACGTGCGCCGGGCCCATCGGGCACGAAGGCGTACCGTTTCGCCGCCCCTCGCCCTGGCCCCGATGCCGAATCGCTCCGCCGCCGGTCGCGTCGCGCCTTCCCGCACGCCCGTAGGGGTGGTCGCCGGACCCCGCCCGCCAGGCCGCGGCGTCGGCCGTCGAACCCCCAACAACACCGAGAAGGAGCACACATGACCGCCGCATCCCTTCCTCCCGGACCGGAGGGCGCCCGATGAGAGTCCTGCTGATCGGATCCCGCGGCTACCTCGGTCGCTTCGTCGCGGATCGACTGCTCGCCGATCCGGCCGTTCAACTCACCGCGCTGGGCCGAGGCGACGACGCCGACGTGCGATTCGACCTGGCGACAGGCAGCCCGGGCGCCCTCACGCGCTTCTTCGACGCGGTCCACCCGGGAGTGGTCGTCAACTGCGCCGGTGCCACCCGAGGCGGGGCGCGCGAGCTGACCCGGCACAACACCGTCGCCGTCGCGACTATCTGCGAGGCTCTGCGTCGCAGCCGTTGCGGCGCGCGTCTGGTGCAGGTGGGCTGCGGCGCCGAGTACGGGCCCAGCCAGCCCGGGTCCTCTACCCCCGAGGACGCCGTGCCCCGTCCGGGAGGCCCCTACGGGGTCAGCAAGCTCGCCGCGACCGAACTCGTGCTGGGGTCGGACCTGGACGCCGTGGTCTTGCGGGTCTTCTCGCCGGCCGGACCGGGCACGCCGGCGGGGTCCCCGCTCGGTCGACTCGCCGAGGCGCTGCGCCGCGCCATGCAGTCCGGGGACGGTGAACTGCGGCTCGCCGGTCTCGGCGTTCAACGCGACTTCGTCGACGTCCGGGACGTGGCACGGGCCGTCCACGCCGCCTCGCTCTCGGCAGCGCAGGGCGTCATCAACATCGGTTCCGGGCGCGCCGTCCGGCTCCGGGACGTCGCCGGCACACTCGCCCGGGTCGCGGGCTACGGCGGGGCGTTGCACGAGTCGGACCCGCCCCACGGGAACCTCCGGGCCGCGGTCGTCCACCCCCGGGCCGAGTCCACCGGGCATCGCGGCGAGACCCACCCGCAGCGGGGGGACGGCTCCCCGCGCGCCGAGGCCGACCCGGTCCTCCCGGTCGCCCACCCCTATCCCGACGGTTGCGGCGTCTGGCAGCAGGCCGATGTGCGCACCGCTCGCGATCGCCTGGGGTGGCGACCCAGGATCCACTTGGAGGAGTCGCTGGCCGACATCTGGATGGAGGCCGCGTGCCGGATCTGAGCCCCGGGCCGTTCCCGGCACCGGTGTCGGCCCGGCCGGAGGAGGCTCCGTCCGGGCGTTGCCCGGCTGCTGGGACGGCGGCGTCTCGCGGGCCGGGACGGGAGTCTCGGAATGGAAGAGGCCGTGGCACTGTTACGGGGAGAACCACCGTAGTGATCGACCGACCAACGGAGTCCCCGTGTCGCTGCCCCCCCTGGTCGAGCCGGCCGCCGAGCTCACCGTAGACGAGGTCCGCAGGTACTCCCGCCACCTGATCATCCCCGACGTGGGGATGGACGGGCAGAAGCGGCTGAAGAACGCCAAGGTGCTCTGCGTGGGCGCCGGCGGACTCGGCTCGCCCGCGCTCATGTATCTCGCCGCGGCCGGTGTCGGCACCCTGGGCATCGTGGAGTTCGACGAGGTCGACGAGTCGAACCTGCAGCGCCAGATCATCCACAGTCAGGCCGACATCGGTCGCTCCAAGGCCGAGTCGGCCCGGGACACGGTCAAGGGGATCAACCCCTATGTGGACGTGGTCCTGCACGAGGAACGGCTCGAAGCCGACAACGTGTCGGAGATCTTCGCCGAATACGACCTGATCGTGGACGGCACCGACAACTTCGCCACCCGCTATCTGGTCAACGACGCCTGCGTCCTGCTGAACAAGCCCTATGTGTGGGGTTCGATCTACCGCTTCGACGGACAGGCGTCCGTCTTCTGGTCCGAGCACGGCCCCTGCTACCGCTGCCTCTACCCGGAGCCGCCGCCCCCCGGGATGGTCCCGTCCTGTGCGGAGGGTGGCGTGCTCGGCGTCCTCTGCGCCTCCATCGGTTCCATCCAGGTCAACGAGGCCATCAAGCTCCTGGCGGGGATCGGCGAACCGCTCGTCGGCCGACTGATGATCTACGACGCGCTGGAGATGCGATACCGCCAGGTCAAGGTCCGCAAGGACCCGGACTGCGCGGTCTGCGGCGAGAACCCCACCGTCACCGAGCTGATCGACTACGAGGCCTTCTGCGGGGTCGTCTCCGACGAGGCGCAGGCCGCCGCCGTCGACGCGACGATCACGCCGAAGCAGCTCAAGATCTGGATCGACGACGGTGAGGACATCGACATCATCGACGTGCGCGAGCCGAACGAGTACGAGATCGTCTCCATTCCCGGAGCCCGTCTGATCCCGAAGAACGAGTTCCTCATGGGGGACGCCCTCCAAGGCCTTCCGCAGGACAAGAAGATCGTCCTGCACTGCAAGACCGGCGTCCGCAGCGCGGAGGTCCTGGCCGTGCTCAAGGCGGCGGGCTTCGCCGACGCGGTCCACGTGGGCGGCGGTGTCATCGGTTGGGTCAACCAGATCGAACCGGACAAGCCCGTGTACTGAGTCGGGCTCGGCGGCCGGGTCGGGACCCGGGCTCCGTCCGGACCCGGCCCGCACCCGTCACGCGGCTCGGGCCGGACGGCCGGTGGGACACGCGCTGTACACGCCGGCGGTCACCGGCGCCGCCCGGGATCACCGGGAACAGACCATCCCGTCCTCGGGTGCCTTGCCCTCCAGGAGGTAGGTGTCGACCGCGGTCTCCACGCAGTCGCTCCCGTTGCCGTAGGCACCGTGCCCCTGGCCCTCCCATGTGATCATCACGCCGACGTCCTCGCCGAGTTCGTCCGCCATCCGGCGCGCGCCCTCGTAGGGGGTGGCCGGGTCGCCGGTGTTCCCCACCACCAGGACGGGATCCGCGCCCGGGGCGCTCACCTCCGGCGTCTCGTTCAGCCCGGCCACGGGCCAGTCGTGGCACCAGCCCGCCGTGTCCCACCCCAGGAGGGGGCCGAAGACGGGCGAGATCTCCTCGAATCGGGGCAGGCGCTCCCGCGTCTCCTCCACCGTGGGTCGCTGCCGGGCGTCGAGGCACGATATGGCCCGTTGGGAGTGTGTCGTCGTGGCGTAGTGGCCGGAGGCGTCGCGCCCGTGGTAGGCGTCGGCGAGTGCCAGGAGTTCGGTGCCGTCTCCCTCGCGGGCCGCCCGCAGTGCGTCGGTCAGGGTGGGCCACGCGGACTCGCTGTACAGCGGCAGAACGATCCCGATGACCGCCAGCGTGCGCGTCAGCCGCCGTTCTTCGGACGCCGTCGGCAAGGGGTCCTGGTCGATCCGCTCCAGCAGGTCGGCCAGCCGCCGTGTCCCTTCCCGCGGGTCCTGCCCGGTGGACTCCAGGTAGGCGTCCAGGGCGCGTTGGAAGCCTCGTGCCTGGTTCTCGGCGTGTTCGAAGACATCGGCTGTCGGGTCGACCACGGCGTCCAGCACCATCCGTCCGACCCGCTCGGGGAAGAGGTGTGCGTAGACGCCGCCCAACTCGGTGCCGTACGAGAAGCCGAAGTAGTTCAGATCCCGGTCGCCAAGGACATGGCGCATCAGTTCCATGTCGCGGGCGGTGTCCGCGGTCGACACGTGGGCCAGCAGCGGGCCGGCGGAGTCCTCGCAGCCCTGGCCGAAATCGGCCGCGTCCTCCAGGAAGGCCGCCTCCTCGGCAGCGGTCTCCGGCACCATGTCGACGGACTCCGCCTCCGCGATCTCCGCGTCGTCGCGGCACCGGATCCCGGAGCTGGCCCCGACGCCTCGTGGGTCCCAGCTCACCAGGTCGTACCGCTCGTGGAGCGAGGAGAGGGTGCCCCCGTACGACGGCATGGTGGCCACTCCCGAGGCGCCGGGCCCACCGAAGTTGAACAGGAGCGAACCGATCCGCCGATCACCCCGGGCCTCGGAGCGGATCAGCGCCAGCTTCATCGTGTCGTCCTCCGGCGCGGACCAGTCCACCGGCACCTCAAGGGTGGCGCACTGCCAGTCGTCGCCCGGCGCGGGGGAATCCTCGGTGCCGGCGCAGTCCGTCCATTGGAGGCGCTGGGCGGCGAGGGCCGAGGGGACGCCCTCGGGCGCGACGGCCGACGCCCGCCTCTCGGCTCCCTCGCCGGTCGTCGGCTCGGCGGCCGACCCCTCCGGCGAGGCGCCGCACCCGGCGGCCAGCGATGCCACGACGGCCGCGAGCGCGACCCGGCGTACGGAGCGCAGCATGTCCGTCCCCCCTGTCAGGGCCATCCGCGGCGAGTCGCGGTGGCGGTGGCCTCCATGGTAGGCGGAGCAGGGCACGGCGTCCGTGCCCTGTGGACAACGCTGTGATCTGCTGATTCGCGGTCACGTGCGGAGGTGGCCCGACGTGTGGCTCGCCCCCGGCAACCCTCTCGGGTGGACGTCGCGCCGGTCCCGATCGCGTCGGCCGGACGCCGACAACGGGGCCGGGCGGCGGGAAGGGGGTCGGCGGTCAGAGAGCCTGCTTGCGGGTCAGGTGGTTGAACGCCAGCCACCCGGGCAATACGGGGAGCCAGAGGGTCAGCAGTCGGTACAGGAGTACCGCGGGGCCGGCCACCTCGCTCGGAAGGCCGATCGCGATCAGACCCACGGTGAGGGTCGCCTCGACGGCGCCAAGCCCGCCGGGCGTGGGCGCGGCGGAGCCCAGGGCGTTGCCCGCGAGGAAGACGACCGCGACGCCGGCCAGGCTCACGGAGGCGGCCCCGCCGCCGAACGCCCGGATGGAGGCGTCCAGGCACAGCACGAAACACGCCGTGAGCAGCAGCATGCCGCCGATGCCGGTGACGAGTTTCTGCGGGCGTTGCAGCACGTCGAGCATGCGCGGAACCACTCCGGCGAAGAGGGAGCGCACCCTGGTGGCGATGAACTTGCGCAGGAAGGGCACCGAGGTGGCGACGAGCACCAGCACGGCCACCGTCAGCAGACCCGCGATGACCGTCCGGGACGGGGACAGCGAGGGGGTCTTCTCGATTCCGGTCAGGTAGCCGAAGGCCAGGAGCATGAGGATGTGACAGCCGAGGCCGAACAGTTGCGAGGCGCCGACGCTCGCCACCGCGAGCCCCGGTCGCACCCCGGCGCGTTGGAGGAAGCGCGTGTTCAGGGCCACGCCGCCCACCGCCGCAGGAGCCACGATCTTCACGAAGGACCCGGCGACCTGCGCCACCACCGTGCGGGGGAACGGCACGCGCTCGGGCACGAACCCCAGGAGGGCGAGGGCCGCCGCGATGTAGCTGAGGGCGGAGAACAACGCCGCCGCCGCCACCCAACCCCACTCGGCGTTCGCGATGAGCCCGAACTCGTAGTCGGTGAGCTGGGACAGCAGGAAGTACGCGCCGATCGCGCCGGCGATCAGACTGATCAGGGTGCGAGGTCGGATGCGCTCCAACCGCACCGGCTCGACGAGGGCCTGTGGCCTGATGCGCAGGACCGCGTGGCGGATCTGGGTGAGCAGATCCTCCTCCCGCGCCTCGTCCAGAGCCTCCTCCAGGGCTCTCTTCTCGGCCCGGCTCCGCGCTCGGGCGGCCTTCTTGTCCGACTTGTTCGACTCCGCCGTGCCCGGGGCCGGGACCTCGTCCCGGTCGGCGGCCTCGGCACGGGCGTGTCGCACCTGCCGGGAGGCGCCCAGCACGGCCTCGCGTTCGCGCTCGGCCCGCTCTCTGCCCAGCCTGCGCAAGGTGGCCCGGGTGGAGCGGCTCAAGGCGATGGGCTGGAGCATCGGCAGACAGTCCGCAACCGCGTCCGGACCCAGCACGCGCACCGCGGAGGCCACGGCGCGTTCGGCGCCCACCCGGAGTCCCAGCGTGGTCAGGAGCTGGGAGATGTCCATCCGCAGCAGCAGGTCGCCCGCGGCGATCTCACCTGTGCGCAGGTCGGTCAGGCTCACCTCGCCGGCGGGGCCGACCAGGATCGACTCGCCGACCAACCGACGGTGCGCGATGCGACGGGACTGCAGGGCACGGACCTGTTCCCAGGTGCCGTGCAGCAGGTCGTCGGTGATCTCCTCGTCGCCCAGCGCGTCCAGGCCGCGCCCCTCGGCATGCTCGTAGACGAGCATCACCGCGTCCGGTCCCAGCTCCGATGTGGCGATCAACCGGGGAGCGTTGGCGCCCGCGGCGATGGCTGCGTAGGCGAGCAGTGCCTCCTGTTCCAGCGCCTGGCGGAGCGACTGGAGGCTGCTGCGGGTCGCGAAACCCCGCAGGGTGAGGTTGCGCCAGGCCCGGTAGAAGAAGCCCTGGGCCTGTTGCTCCCGGTCGACGACCGTGACGTCCAGGGGCGGGCCGTCCTCCAGAGTGACGAAGTAGCGACGGCCGCGGTCCGAGGAGTCGGCTCGCTCGGCCCCGGCCGCCTCCTCGGGGATGTCCTCGCGGGAGGCCGACACCGGGCGGAAGCCCACCTTCCGGAGCCCCGCCATCAGGGTCCGACCCGTGGGACGGACGTTGGGGGAACCGACCGCGTAGAGAGTCCCGTAGGCCACGGTCCAGCCGATCAGCACCGTCAGGACGATCGAGAACGGCGTGGTGTAGCCGCTGACGAGCATCGAGAAGGCGTCCAGGAGCAGCACCGTCCAGAGCACCGCGCGCCAGCGGGGTCTACGGGTCATGCCGACGGCGGTCATGTAGGCGATCACCGGGGCGAGATAGCCGTGCACCGGGTCGGTGAGGATGTCGGCGTTGCCAGGGGACGGCTGGGTGAGCGCGTCCTGGATGGACCCCGGGGCCGACTGGGCCACCCACAGGTCCATGGCGAGGGTCACGCCGTGCGCCAGAACGGCGGCGAGCACGCCGTCGGCGATCCTCAGTCCGTCCCGTTTGATCAGACGCTCGATCGCGAAGGCGACCGGGACGAGGAGGATCGCGATGCTGGACGCGAGACCGGCGATCTCGATGAACAGGTCCGGCGCCTGACCTGTCCCTTTGGTGATGTCCTGCTCCAGGCCCGAGGTGGTGCCGTGGGCGAAGGCGGCGACAGCCAGCAGGCAGGCCACACCGAGTAGCCCCACCAGGAGCCTGACCAGGTCGAAGGGGCGGTGCACGCGGGCCGGAAGCAACGGCTCGTCGCCCACCACCTCGTTGGCCGGGCCGTCCTCCTCTCCCGCTGGCTCCTCGCCTTCGTGCTTCCCGCCGGACTCCGGCGGGACCGGGCCCGAGGCGGGCGAGAGCGAGGCGTCCGGCGGACCCTCCGCCGGGTCGTGACGCGCCTCGTCGTCGGGCGAGTGTCGTCCCGGGTCGCCGGCCCCCGGCAACGGGGAACCGTCGGAGGCGCCCCTCTCCCTTCCGGAGCCGCCGGGCAGCGCGCCGGGGTGCCTCATCGCCCGCTCCCGTGGGAGCCCCCGGAGCCGGTGGCGCGAGGGCGTCGACTCCCCGCCCGGTCCGAGGGGGAGGGCCGGTCCCGGCCGCCGGTCCGGCGGTGCCCACCCGGGGAGACGGTGTGAGACCTCAACGGGAGTCCTCCCGGGCGGGCGGTCGGCGGCGGAACGGGATGCCGAAACCCGGCGGGTTCCCGTCGGAGTCCGCCGTCCTCGGGCTGGGGGAGGGAGTCAACGTCTCTTCTTGCTCTCGGATGGATCACATGTCGGCCCGCACGATGGTGACACGCCGGGCCGGTGACCGGCGGCATCGGGACACGTACGCGCGGTCGCACAGTCTGCCCCACCCGTGGGGTGCGGGCGAGCCGCGGACTCGGGCCGCCGCCCGGCGGGCGGTCGGCGGCATGCGCCAGGATGGGGCGATGCACGCCGACGATCCCGCGGAGCCGACCCCTCCCCCCGCCGACGGATCGTCGGCGCCCGAACCCGGACCCACGGGCGGCCCCCACACCGGGGCGGGGCCGGGCGACCCGCTCCCCGACTACGCGGAGCGGGTCCTGGACCTCGTGGAGAGGATCCCGGCCGGACGCGTCATGACCTACGGGGACGTCGCCGAGTGGCTCGGCGAGGGCGGTCCCCGCCAGGTCGGCCGGGTGATGTCCCACTACGGGGGAGGAGTCCCGTGGTGGCGCGTCGTCCGGGCGGACGGCCGCCCGCTGCCCGGGCGAGAGTGTGAGGCCGGTCGGCGGTACCGGGAGGAGGGGACCCCCCTCCGGCGCGCCGGTCGGCCCGGGAGGGACGGCCGGGCCCGCCTCGACACGGGGCGGGCCCGGTGGGACGGCGAAGAGGGCACATGACGTGACACCCGACATGTTCTTCCGACGGATGGTCCGCGCCGGAGCGGGCGACGGCCCCTCCGACGCGTGCGCGGAAGAAGGCACTCCGCCGGCCGCGAGCGGCGGCGGCGCGGCCGGCCGCACGGGCGCCCGGCCGACGACGCGGGTGCCCGCGCCGCACCCGGCCGCGGTCCCGCGGCCCCGGGAATCGACCTCCACGGTTCGGGGGACCCCCGGCGCGCACGGCCCGGGTCGGCGTAGGCTCCCCCGCGCGTGCCCCCTTCGTCCCCGTCGTCGCACCCCGCCCGACAGGGCGGACGTCCCGCCAGCACACCCACCAGGACCGGCCACCACGTGAGCTCCCCCTCATTCACCGAGACACCGCCGCGCCCCCGCGTACGCCGGGGCGGTCGCGGTGCCTACCGTCTGGTCCGGACCCCGCCCGAGCGGGTGGATCCCGCTCTCCTGGACGCCGCCCAGCGCTCCGTGGTTGACCATCGGTCCGGTCCGCTTCTCGTCCTCGCGGGCCCGGGTACCGGCAAGACCACGACCCTCGTCGAGTCGGTCGCCGCACGGATCGCCCGGGGCGGCGACCCGGAGCGGCTCCTCGTGCTCACCTTCAGCCGGCGGGCCGCCGTCGAACTCCGCGACCGCATGGCGCTGCGCATGGGAGCGGCGCGTGCGCCGCGCGCGACCACTTTTCACTCGTTCGGGTACGCCCTCGTCCGCGCCTGTTCCTCAGCCGGTCCGACGGAGGAACCCGTCAGGCTCCTCTCGGGGCCCGAGCAGGACGTCACCGTCCGCGAACTGCTCGACGGACAGCGCGAGCTGGAGCGCCTCGGTCTCGCCCACGTGAGCTGGCCGCACCAGCTCCGCGCCTGCCTGACCACCCGCGGCTTCGCCGACGAGGTCCGCGCCGTGCTCGCCCGCAGCCGGGAGCTCGGGCTGGGCCCGGAAGCGCTCGGGGCCTTCGCCCGGCGCACCGGCCGGCCGGACTGGGCGGCGGCGGCCTCCTTCCTCGCCGAGTACCTGGACGTGCTCGACCTCCGGGGCGTCATCGACTACGCCGAGCTGTCCCACCGGGCGGCGCTGCTCGCCCACCGCCCCGACGTCGCCGGCCGGCTCGCCGCGGAGTACGACGCGGTGTACGTCGACGAATACCAGGACACCGACCCGGCCCAGGTACGCCTGCTGCGGGCACTGGCCGGCGGTGGCCGCACCCTGCTCGCCTTCGGCGACCCCGACCAGTCGATCTACGCCTTCCGCGGCGCGGACGTGAACGGCATCCTGGACTTCCCCCGGATGTTCGCCCGCGCGGACGGCCGACCGGCCCCCGTCCGCGTCCTGGACACCTCCCGGCGATCCGGAGCCGTGCTCCTGGACGCGACCCGCCGGGTGGCCGAACGCATGCCGCTGTCGAGGCTCCCGGCGGACCGGGCGCGCGTCCACCGCCGGCCCTCCCCGACACGTCAGGGCGGCCGGGTCGAGGTGTTCACCTTCCCCACGCCGGGCGCGGAACTGGACAACATCGCCGACATCCTGCGCCGGGCCCACCTGGAGGACGGCGTCCGCTGGAACGACATGGCCGTCCTGGTCCGTGCCGGGTCGCGGACCATACCCGCGGCGCGCCGGGCGCTCACCGCCGCCGGGGTGCCGGTCGACGTCGACGGCGACGACCTGCCCCTGCGGCACGAGCCGGCGGTCGCCCCCCTGTTGACGGCGTTGCGGGCGGTCGCCGCCGCGGAGGCCACGCCGGGGGGTGCGGCGGAGCGGGCCACGCGGACCGAGCCGGACGCTCACCGGGGGGCGGAGGGCGAGGCCACCGCCGCACGCCCGCCGGAGGGGCCCGGGGAGAGCGTCGCGCCTGACGATCGGGCCGCGCCGGCGGAACCCTCGTGGCCATCGACGGAGACCGCCCGCGCCCTGCTGACCTCGCCCCTGGGCGGGATGGACCCGGCCGATCTGCGCCGCCTCGGCAGGGCCCTCCGCGAGGAGGAGCGCGCCGCGGGCAACACCCCGCCGCCGTCGGACGAACTGCTCGCCCGGGCCCTTGCCGAACCCGAACGCCTCGCCGTGCACGACCCCGGGTACGCGCGCGGTGCCCAGCGCTTGGGGGCGCTCTTGCGCGCGGCCCGTGAACGCCTGGCCTCCGGAGGAACGGCGGAGGAGGCGCTGTGGGACCTGTGGGACGGCACCCCCTGGCCGACCCGCCTGGAACGGGCCTCTCGGCGAGGGGGAGTCGCCGGGAGGAACGCCGACCGCGACCTGGACGCCGTGTGCGCGCTCTTCGCGGCGGCGGCGCGGGTGGAGGAACGGGTCGGCGGCCGGGGTGCCCTGCTCTTCCTCCGGGAGTTGGAGGCCGAGGACATCGCCGCCGACACCCTCACGCGTCGCGCCGTGCGCCCGGACGCGGTCCGTCTGACGACCGCGCATCGCGCCAAGGGTTTGGAATGGCGTGTGGTGGTGGTCGCGGGTGTCCAGGAGGGGCTGTGGCCCCGTCTGACCCGGCGCGGTTCCCTGCTGGAGGCCGACCGGATCGGGCGGGACGGGCTCGCCGAGCCGCTGACCCCCGGTGCGATGTTGGCCGAGGAACGACGCCTGTTCTACGTGGCCGCCACCCGCGCCCGTGATCGCCTGGTGGTGACCGCCGTGAAGGCGGCGGCGGACGACGGGGACCGGCCATCGCGGTTCCTCGCGGAGCTGGGCGTCGAGCCCCGCGACGTCCCCGGTCGGCCGCGGCGCCCCCTGTCGGTCACGGCGCTCGTGGCCGATCTGCGGGCCACCACCGTCGACCCTCGGGCTTCGGAGGCGCTGCGCGAGGCGGCGGCCCGCCGGCTGGCCCGGCTGGCCGCGCTCACCGACGCGGACGGTCGCCCCCTGGCGCCGTCCGCGCACCCCCACCGCTGGTGGGGGATGTTCGAGGCGACCGAGTCCGCGGTGCCGCTTCGCGACCGCGCCCGGCCCGTCGTGCTCTCCGGAAGCGCCGTCGACCAACTCGCCAACACCTGTGCGCTCCGGTGGTTCCTGGCGCGCGAAGTGAGGGCGGACGCGCCCGCGACCGCCGCGCAGGGCTTCGGGAACGTCGTCCACGCCTTGGCGGACGAAGTCGCCTCCGGGCGGACCCCCGCCGATCTCGACGTGCTCATGGAGCGGCTGGACTCCGTCTGGAACGCCCTCGCCTTCGACGCCCCCTGGAAGTCGACGCAGGAACGGGCCGACGCGCGTGCCGCGCTCGAACGCTTCCTGCGGTGGCACACGTCGGACCGCCGGGGACGCGCGCCGGTGGCCAGCGAACGGGACTTCGACGTCACGCTGACGGCGGGGGAGTACGAGGTACGGGTGCGCGGCCGGATGGACCGGGTGGAGAGCGACGATCGGGGGCGGGCCTACGTCGTCGACTTCAAGACCGGCCGCCGCGCGCTCACCGGGCCCGAGGTGGAACACCACCCGCAGCTCGCCGTCTATCAGCTGGCCGTGGCGGAGGGCGCGGTGGACGACGCGTTCGGCGGCACGCGCCCGGAACCGGGTGGCGCCGAGTTGGTCCAGCTCCGGTTGGGTGCCCCGGCTCGGCAGGGCGGCGACGCCCTGCCGAGGGTGCAGGGTCAGGAGCCGCCGGACGGAGAATGGGCCGGGAGACTGCTGGCGACCGCCGCCGGCAAGGTCCTCCAGGAGCGCTTCACCCCCACGCCCGGTCGCGAGTGCTCCCACTGTGCCTTCCGCTCGGCGTGCAGCGCGCGCCCCGAGGGCCGGCACGTGGTCGAGTGAACCGCCGGCCGCGCGGGCGCCGACTCGCGCCGACCGCTCGCGTCGCCGAGACGATCCGCCCGCGTCCCGGCCCGGTACGGATCGGACTCCGGCACGGCGACCGCTGTCGGCGTCCGCCGCTACCCTCTGACGGGTGTCCGCCCGCATCACCGATCCCGAGCAGCTCAAGGAACTCCTGGGCATCCCGTTCACCCCGGAGCAGATGGCCTGTGTGACGGCTCCGCCCGCTCCACAGGTCATCGTCGCCGGAGCGGGGTCCGGCAAGACGACGGTGATGGCCGCCCGGGTGGTGTGGCTCGTCGGCACCGGGCTGGTCGCCCCCGAGCAGGTGCTCGGCCTCACCTTCACCAACAAGGCGGCGGGTGAGCTCGCGGAGCGGGTCCGCGTCGCCCTGTCGCGGGCCGGCGTCACCGGCCCGGTGCGGGACGCCGTGGTGCCGGAGGCGGCGGACCCGGGCGAGCCGGTGATCTCCACCTATCACGCCTTCGCCGGGCGTCTCCTCGCCGACCACGGTCTGCGGGTCGGTCTGGAACCGACCACCCGCCTGCTCGCCGACGCCACCCGCCACCAGCTCGCGGCGCGGGTCCTCCGCGAGGCCCCCGGCCCCTATCCGGCCCTGACCCACTCCTTCGGCGACCTCGTCGCCGACATGCCGGCCCTGGACGCCGAACTGTCCGAGCACCTGGTGGAGCCCGAGGAGCTGCTTGCCTGGGACGCCCACCTGTCGCGGGTGCTGGACGGCGCCCGCCTGACCAACGACGATCTGCGCGGGGTCCCCCAGGCCGTCGCCGTCCGCCGCGAACTGACCGACCTGGTGATCCGCTACCGGGCCGCCAAGCACGCGCGGGACCTGCTCGACTTCGGCGACCAGATCGCCCTGGCCGCGCGGCTCGCCCGGCTCCCCGAGGTCGGCGAGATCCTCCGCGCGGAGTTCCGCGTCGTGCTGCTCGACGAGTACCAGGACACCTCCGTCGCCCAGCGGGTCTTCCTGGCCGATCTGTTCGGCCGGGCCACCGGTCATCCCGTGACGGCGGTGGGCGACCCCTGCCAGGCGATCTACGGGTGGCGGGGGGCCTCGGTCGCCAACCTGGACGACTTCCCGGAGCACTTCACCCACCCCGACGGCCGCCCCGCCGCCCGGTACGCGCTGAGCGAGAACCGCCGCAGCGGCGGCCGGCTCCTGGAGCTGGCCAACGGGCTCGCCGCGCCGCTGCGGGCGATGCACGCGGGCGTGGAGGCCCTCCGTCCCGCCTCGGGTGTGGAGCGGGACGGCGCCGTGCGCTGTGCCCTGCTGCCCACGCACGCCGAGGAGATCGCGTGGGTCGCCCGGTCCGTCGCCGATCTGGTCGACACCGGGCGGTCGCCGGGGGGGATCGCCGTGCTGTGCCGCACGGCCACCGACTTCGCCGATCTGCGGGCCGCGCTCGTGGCGCGGGAGGTCCCGGTGGAGGTCGTGGGCCTCTCCGGGCTGTTGCACCTGCCCGAGGTGGCCGATCTCGTCGCCGTCTGCGAGGTGCTCCAGGACCCCGGCGCCAACGCGTCGCTGGTGCGCCTGCTCACCGGCCCGCGGTGGCGTGTCGGACCACGCGATCTGGCCCTGCTGGGGCGCAGGGCCAGGTCGCTCGTCGCCCACGCCGACACCGAGTCCGCCGACCCGGACCGGCGGCTCGTGGCGGCGGTGGCGGGCGCCGACCCGGCCGAGGTGGTCTCCCTCGCGGACGCCCTCGACACCTTCCTCGACACGCCGATGGACGCGGACCGGGAGGACGACGGACTGCCTTTCTCGTCGGAGGCGCGGGTGCGGTTCGCACGTCTGGCCGCCGAACTGAGGGAGTTGCGCCGCTCGCTGTCCGACCCGCTGATGGACGTGCTGCACCGGATCCTGACCGTCACCGGTCTGGAGGTCGAGCTCTCCGCCTCGCCCGACGCGCTGGCCGCCCGGCGTCGCGAGACCCTGGCGAACTTCCTCGACGTCGCCGCGTCCTTCGCCGCGAGCGACGGCGAGGCCACGGTGGGGGCCTTCATCGGGTTCCTGCGCACGGCCGCGCGGTACGAGAAGGGGCTCGACAACGACCTCCCCGGCGGGGAGGACACCGTCAAGATCCTCACGGTGCACCGCGCCAAGGGACTGGAATGGGACGTCGTCGTCGTCCCGGGCCTCGTCGCGGGCGCTTTCCCCGGCGAACGGGGGCGGGAGAAGTGGACGGCACGCGGCAGGGTGTTGCCGCACGCCCTGCGCGGGGACCGGGACACCCTGCCGGAGGTCGAGTCCTGGGACGCCCGGGGAATGAAGTCCTTCCACCAGAGGATGAGGGACCACCAGCACGTGGAGGAGTTGCGTCTCGGCTACGTCGCGTTCACCCGCGCCCGGTCCCTGTTGCTCGGGTCGGGCCACTGGTGGGGGCCCGCACAGAAGCGGACGAGGGGGCCGTCCGAGTTCCTGACCGCGCTGCACGACCACTGCGTGGCGGGCCACGGCGAGATCGAGCAGTGGGCCGAGGCACCGCCGCCGGGCGCCGGGAACCCCGCCCTCTCCAAGGCCGACTCCGGGCCCGCCTGGCCGCTGCCGCCGGACGCCTCGGCGCAGGCCAGGCGCCGGTCCGCCGCCGAACTGGTCCTCGCCCACCTGCGCGGCCGTGTCCCCGCCGCGCCTGCCGGCCCCGCCGGCGGACCCGCGCCCGACGCGCCCCGACACCCCGGCATGTCGCCCGTCGGGGGCGGCACGGCGGGCGTCGCGGTCCCGCACCAGGCGCCGGCGCGCGACGACGACGGGCGGGAGGGCGACGTCCCGGCCGACGCGCGGAGCCGCCCCGACGACCCCGCCGAGGAACCTCCGAGCCCCGCGAACCCGGAGCCGCGGCGCGCCGGGTCCCCCCGGATCCCCTCGTCCGTCGGCCTCGCGGAGGCGGGGACGGACCGCTTGGGCGCGCTCGCCCCGGAGGAGGCGCGCACCGTCGCCTCCTGGGACCGTGATCTCGACATCCTCACCCGAGAGCTGCTCCGCTCCCGCGACACGGTGACGGAGGTGCCGCTTCCCACCTCGCTCAGCGCCTCCCAGCTTCTCCGGCTCGCCGCCGACCCCGACGGTCTGGCACAGGAGCTGGCGCGCCCCATGCCACGCCCGCCGCAGCCGGCCGCCCGCCGCGGCACTCGCTTCCACGCCTGGGTGGAGGCGCGCTTCGAGGCACTCCGGCTGCCCGTGGCGGACCCGGAGGAGCCGCCGAGAGACGCCGAGATCGCCGACGAGCCGGACCTGGAGGGCCTCAAGGAGGCCTTCGGGCGCACCGAGTACGCACGGCGCACCCCCTACCGGGTCGAGGCGCCGTTCCAACTGGCTCTCGCGGGGCGGATCGTCAGAGGGCGTGTCGACGCCGTCTACCGGCGGGGCGAGGGGGCGTCGGCCACCTACGAGATCGTCGACTGGAAGACGCACCGCGCGCCGACCGCCGACCCCCTGCAACTCGCGGTCTACCGGCTTGGGTGGGCCGAACAGCAGGGGGTGCCGGTGGAGTCGGTGAGCGCCGCCTTCCTGTACGTGCGGACCGGCGAGGTGGTGCGACCCGCGGACCTTCCGGGCCGCGCGGAGCTGGAGCGGCTGCTCCTGGGCGAGCCGCTCGGTGACGAACCGCACGACCGGGAGGTCGGACGGGACCGATAGGCTCGGGGGCATGAGCAAGCCCGTTGACAGCGCCGTCAGCGCCGTCCGCGCGTTCGTCGCGGAGCATCGTGCCGCCTTCCTCGCCGACCTCGTCGAGTGGCTGCGCGTGCCCTCGGTGTCCGCCCGCCCGGAGCACGCTCCGGACGTCCGCAGGAGC
This sequence comes from Streptomyces sp. HSG2, assembly GCF_016598575.1. Lineage (NCBI taxonomy): Bacteria > Bacillati > Actinomycetota > Actinomycetes > Kitasatosporales > Streptomycetaceae > Streptomyces > Streptomyces sp. HSG2. Next base: position 1,597,688 of record NZ_CP066801.1, on the reverse strand, counting down.
GCCGAGTGGCTGGCGGCGAAGCTGACCGCGACCGGTTTTCCCACGGTCGAGGTATGGGAGACGCCGGGGGCGCCGGCCGTGTACGCCGAGTGGCCCGCCGAATCCGAGGACGCCCCGACGGTCTTGGTCTACGGGCACCACGACGTGCAGCCCGCCGCCCGTGAGGACGGCTGGGACGGTGATCCCTTCGAGCCCGTGGTGCGTGACGGGGGGCTTCACGCCCGGGGCGCGGCCGACGACAAGGGGCAGGTTCTCTTCCACTCCCTCGGAGTTCGCGCGCACCTTGCCGCGACGGGCCGCACCGCGCCGGCCGTCACGCTGAGGTTGCTGGTCGAGGGGGAGGAGGAGTCCGGGTCCCCGCACTTCCGTGCCCTCGTCGAGGCCCACGCCGAGCGGCTCGCCGCCGACGCGGTGGTGGTCTCCGACACCGGCATGTGGTCGCGGGACACGCCCACGGTCTGCACCGGCATGAGGGGGCTGGCCGAGTGCGAGATCCGGCTGTACGGCCCCGACCAGGACATCCACTCGGGTTCCTTCGGCGGCGCGGTGCCCAACCCGGCGACGGTCGCGGCCCGCCTCGTCGCCGCTCTGCACGACGAGGACGAGCGGGTGGCGATCCCGGGGTTCTACGACGGAGTGGTCGAACTCACCGACCGCGAGCGCGCGCTCTTCGCCGAGCTCCCCTTCGACGAGTCGGAGTGGCTGCGCACGGCGAACTCCCACGCGGTCCACGGCGAGCGTGGCCACACCACCCTGGAACGCGTGTGGGCGCGACCGACCGCCGAGGTCAACGGCATCGGCTCCGGCTACCAGGGCCCCGGAAGCAAGACGATCATTCCCGCGGCGGCATCGGTGAAGCTCTCCTTCCGCCTCGTGGCGGGCCAGGACCCGGACCGGGTGGAGAAGGCCGTGAGGGCCTGGGTGGGAGAGCGGCTGCCCGCCGGTGTCCGCGGCGAGGTCGAGTTCGCACCGGCGACCCGCCCCTGCCTGACCCCGTTGGACCACCCCGCCCTGAAGTCCTTGACACGGGCCATGGAGCGCGCGTTCGACGGTCCGGTGCGCTACACCCGCGAGGGTGGCTCCGGACCCGCCGCCGACCTGCGGGACGTCCTGGGCGGACCGGTGCTCTTCCTGGGGGTCTCGGTCCCCTCCGACGGTTGGCACGGGCCGAACGAGAAGATCGAGATCGAGTTGCTCCTCAAGGGAGCGGAAGCCGCCGCGCATCTCTGGAGCGACCTGGCCGAACACTGGGGGTCGGGGGCCTGAGCGCCCGGCGCGTCCGCCCCGCGCTCGGCGGACGCGACCGAGCCGGTCGTCGCCGGCCGCGCCCACCGTCCGTCCACCGCCACCGAGGGAGTTGGAAGCACCCGTGACCACCTGGACCGACCACAGCACGGAGCGGCCCGTCTCGCTCACCGCCGCCAGCGGTATCGACCGAGCCGCGCACCACCGGCTCGACGAGGCCTGGTTGGCGGCGGCGTGGAGTCATCCGTCCACCCGGTGTTTCGTCGTCTCGGGAGGGCAGGTCCTGGTCGACGAGACGCCCGAGGGACGCACCGAACTGGTCACGACGCCGTCCTTCGAGGCCCCCCTGACCGAGGCGCACCGCTACTTCCTGGGCGTCGACGAGAACGGGGTGAGCTACTTCGCCCTGCAGAAGGACTCGTTGCCGGGCCGGATGGACCAGTCCGCCAGGCCCGCCGGTCTCCGGGAGGCCGGCCTGCTGCTGTCGGCCCGGGACGCGGGGCTCATGGTGCACGCCGTGGGCTTGGAGAACTGGCAACGGACCCACCGCTTCTGCTCCCGCTGCGGGGAGCGCACGATCATCGCCGCGGCCGGACACGTCCGGCGCTGCCCGGCCTGCGGCGCCGAGCACTACCCCCGCACCGATCCGGCCGTGATCATGGCGGTGCTCGACGGGCGCGATCGAATCCTGCTGGGCCGCCAGGTCCACTGGCCCGAGGGACGCTTCTCCACACTGGCGGGCTTCGTCGAGCCCGGGGAGTCGATCGAGCAGTCGGTGCGCCGCGAAGTCCGCGAGGAGGCGGGCCTGACCGTCGGCAGGGTCGACTACGTGGCCAGCCAGCCCTGGCCCTTCCCCTCCAGCCTCATGCTCGGCTTCCAGGCCCACGCCACCTCGACCGACATCGTGGTCGACGGGGACGAGATCCACGAGGCCCACTGGTTCTCGCGGGCGGAGTTGACGGAGGCCTTCGTCTCCGGGAGGATCCTGCCCCCTTACGGCATCTCCATCGCGGGCCGGCTGATCGAGCGGTGGTACGGCGGGCCCCTGCCGACCCGAGGCGCGAGCTGACGGTCGGGGGCGGCCCCGGACCCGACACGACCGTCGTTTCCGGGGGCCGCCGCCGGAAACGACCGTGTCGGGGCCCAGTCAGGCCGAGAGCGCTTCCTTGACCTGAGCCAGGCTCGGGTTGGTCATCACGACCTCGCCGCTCCCGCCGGCGGGCACGACCCGGACGGTCGGCACCGTCCGGTTGCCGCCGTTCGCCCGCTCCACGAAGGCCGCGGAGTCGGGGTCGTGCTCGATGTTGATCTCGGTGTAGGCGATGCCCTCACGGTCCATCTGGCTCTTCAGCCGACGGCAGTAGCCGCACCACGTGGTGCTGTACATCGTCACGGTGCTCAACATGTATCCGGCGCTCCTTCGACGGCAGGGGTGCGGGTGCACCCGTCGTCGGACAACGCGCGGCGTCTCCGCGCCATTCCCACGCCACCGCGATCGGACGAGTCGTACCGGTGGTGAGCCCCTGTGGACAACCGACGCACCCGTCGCCGGCGACCTGGCAGCATGGCCGTGTGACAGCAGCAACGCACTCCCCTCTCTTCCCGCCGGTCCCGGAGACGGCCGACGCGGTGCTCGCCGGGCTCGACCCCGAGCAACGCGAGGTCGCCACCGCCCTGCGGGGGCCGGTGTGCGTCCTGGCGGGCGCCGGCACCGGCAAGACCCGTGCCATCACCCATCGCATCGCCTACGGAGTCCGGGCGGGCGTTCTCCAGCCCTCCAGCGTGCTGGCCGTCACCTTCACCCAGCGCGCGGCCGGCGAGATGCGTGGCCGGCTTCGGCAGCTGGGCGCGGTCGGCGTCCAGGCGCGCACCTTCCACTCCGCCGCGCTCCGGCAGCTCCAGTACTTTTGGCCGCGGGCGGTCGGCGGTCCGATGCCGCGCCTGGTCGACCGCAAGATCCAGCTCGTGGCCGACGCGGCGGCGACCTGCGGGGTCCGTCTGGACCGGGGTGAGCTGCGTGACGTCACCGCCGAGATCGAGTGGTCCAAGGTGACCCAGACCGTTCCGGCCGACTACGCCTCCGCGGTCGTCGCCGCGGAGCGCGAGGTTCCGCGCGAGGCCTCGGAGATCGCCCAGCTCTACGCCGCGTACGAGCATCTCAAGCGCGGTCGCGGTGTCATCGACTTCGAGGACGTGCTGTTGCTCACGGTGGGGGTGCTCCAGGACCGGCGTGACGTCGCCGAGCAGGTCCGCGCCCAGTACCAGCACTTCGTCGTCGACGAATACCAGGACGTCAGCCCGCTCCAGCAGCGACTGCTGGACCTGTGGCTGGGCGACCGGGACGACCTGTGCGTGGTCGGTGACGCCGGCCAGACGATCTACTCGTTCACGGGAGCCACGCCCGACTACCTGCTGGATTTCCGCGGCCGTCACCCCGGGGCCACCGTCGTCCGGCTGGTCCGGGATTACCGCTCCACCCCCCAGGTCGTCCACCTCGCCAACGGTGTGCTCGCCCGAGCCCGGGGGCGGGCCGCCGACCACCGTCTCGAACTGGTCTCCCAGCGTCCCCCGGGTCCGAGCCCCGACTACACGGAGTACCCGGACGAGCCGTCGGAGGCGGAGGGGGTGGCGCGCCGGATCGGCGAACTCGTCGCGTCCGGTGTGCCGGCCGGTGAGATCGCGGTTCTGTTCCGGACCAACGCCCAGTCCGAGACGTACGAACAGGCCTTCGCCGACGCCGGGATCCCCTACCGCCTGCGGGGTGCCGAACGCTTCTTCGACCGTCCCGAGGTGCGCAAAGCCCGCGTGGCCCTGCGCGCGGCGGCCCGCTTCGGCGGAAACGACGCTCTCCTGGACGACGCCGCCGACCTGCCGGCGCAGGTCCGGGCCGTACTGTCGGCGGAGGGCTGGACCCCGCGACCCCCGGCGGGTTCGGGCGCCGTCCGCGAGCGCTGGGAATCGCTCGCCGCGTTGGTGAATCTGGCGCGGGACTTCGTCGTGTCCCACCCGGAGGCGACTCTCCGTGATCTCGTCGCGGAGTTGGACGAGCGCGCCGAGGCGCAGCACGCGCCGACCGTCCAGGGCGTCACCCTCGCCTCCCTGCACGCCGCCAAGGGACTCGAATGGGACGTGGTCTTCCTGGTCGGGGTCGCCGAGGGCATGGTGCCGATCGCCTACGCGAAGACGGAGGCGCAGATCGAGGAGGAGCGGCGACTTCTCTACGTCGGTGTGACCCGTGCGCGCCATCGGCTCCGGGTGTCCTGGGCGGCGGCCCGCACGCCCGGCGGTCGCGCCCATCGTCGGGTCAGCCGGTTCCTCGACGGCGTGCGGGGGGCCTCGGGTGCGGCCGGCGGCCCCGCCGCCCCGGCCGGAGGCGCGGGGGTGGACCGCGGTTCGGACTCCCGGGCGGGAGCCTCCACCCCGGAGGCCGGCCGCCCCCGTCGGCGGGTTCCGGCCCGCTGCCGGGTCTGTGGCCGCCTGCTCGGGGATCCGGGCGAGATGAAACTGATGCGTTGCGAGGAGTGCCCGTCGGACATGGACGAGGGCGTCTACACCCGACTGCGGGAGTGGCGGGAGACCCAGGCGCGGACCAGTGGACAGCCCGCCTTCTGCGTGTTCACCGACAGGACGCTGATGGCGATCGCGGAGTCCGTCCCCGAAGACGATCGACAACTCGCCGGCATTCCCGGTGTCGGTGTCCGAAAACTGAGGCGCTACGGGCCCGATGTCCTGGCCATCTGCGCGGGCGGACGGTCCGAAGAGGGTGGCGACGCGCATTGACGCGAAGTCGTCGGGAAAAGGGTTTGCGCGCGCGCCGTGAATCCCCATAGGTTCTTTCACACGGGAGCGACGGCCTCTTCGAAGGCCCTTCCCCGTGTTGTCCTTGTCTGCCCGAGGATCGGTTCACCCGATCTCCTAGACGCCGAGAGGAGGCGAGCCCCAGTGATCGACATCAAGACCCCCCGCACCGCGAGCGTGATCGACCGCTCGGCCGTCTCCCTGTGCATGCTCGGCGCCTTCGGCTCGGGTACCGGTCTGTCCGGCCTCCGCTCCGTCCGTCCGGCGACCCTCGTCGCCCCCGTGGGCCTTGTGGCCCACGAGCGGAACGCGCGACCGACCAAGGCACCGGAAGCGGCGGCAGTGAAGGCACGGGCACTTGCCTACGCCTTCGAAGCGACCGGTGCCGAATTCCCGAAGCAGACGACGCAGCACTTCATCGAGTGGGCCTTCCGTGGGCCAGAACCCTGGATCGATCCAGCCTGATCACCGATCAGACCGGCGCCTTCAGGGCCGCGGAACCCCATCCGGGATCCGCGGCCCTTCTGTTTTCGGCGTTCGGGGCCCCGGACCGAAGGAGCCCCGAACGAGCAGAACCCGGTACCAGCCGCCACCGGCCCACCGGCCGGAACGACAAGACATGGAGGCCGTACGTGCACCTCGCACCGAGAGCCACGTCCGCACCGCCTTCCGGCACGACACCCCCACCTGTCCCCACGGAGGACTCCTTGACCCCCCTGACCGCGCTCACCGTTCTCGACGACGCCATCGAGGGCCTCGACGCGCCCGTCCCCTGTCGCGCCTACGACCCGGAGGTCTTCTTCGCCGAGTCTCCGACGGACATCGAGTACGCCAAGTCCCTCTGCCGCTCCTGCCCGTTGATCGAGGCCTGCCTCGCCGGCGCCAAGGAGCGTCGCGAGCCCTGGGGCGTCTGGGGTGGCGAGCTGTTCGTCCAAGGGGTCGTCGTCGCCCGCAAGCGGCCCCGCGGTCGCCCTCGCAAGAACCCGGTCGTGGCATGAACGCCCCGGGAACCATCGACCGTCCTCTCACGCACGACCCCACGAAGCAGGCCCCGATGAAGCCGTCCACGCACGAGCCCGCCGGCTCCGCCATCGAAGACCTCACTCTCCACGGCGCGTACGAGTCGCGTCAGAACAGGACCCGAGAGATGCAACTCATCCCAGAAGCCCTGGCTCGCGCGCATATGAGCGATCTGCTGCGCGAGGCCGACCGGCACAGGAGGGCCGCCCGTGTGGTGTCCGCCCGCCGGTTGCAGCGCCGCGCCGAGCGTGCCTCGCGCCGGGCCCGGCGAGCCTTGGCCATCGCCGTCATGCAGTGACGTCCTCCCGGGCCCGAGGCCCGGGACCATCACCGGCCTCGTGGGGCGGGCGCCGCTCACCCGCCCCACGAGGCGCTCTCGGCGGGTGGTGTCGCCGACGGACCTCGCCCGCGCTCGTCCCGGGCCGCCCGTGCTCGGGCCGGTACCAGGCGTCCAGTCCAATCCTGCGGGTCGGCTCGGCCGGACACCGCGTCCACGAATCACCGACCCGCCCCCGGGGAGTGCCCCTCGGGGGCGGGACCGCGCGATCGACTCCGAAGTATCACGCGGACGGCGGAATGGTCTACGCCTCGGTGGCTCCGTCCTCGTCACTCGGTGCGGCGAACCCCGGCAGCCACTCCTCCAACTCGCTCCGCAGTTCCACCTCGGCCCCCAGTTGGCAGAGCACGCCCACGGTGCTCAGCGTGACCCGATGGATGAGGAGGTAGGAGGGCGGCAGGTTCAGTCGCCTGCCCAACTCGTAGGCCGGTGAGCGGACGTCCCCGACGCGGGCCGCCTGGCCCCGCATCCACTCCCGGGTGAAGGTGAACCCGTCGACCCTCGCCGGCTCGATGATCGGCAGGAGGTAGTCCAGCACGGCGTCCGGGTCCAGTTCCACCGACTCTCCGACGAAGCCCTCGGCGCGGAGCATGTCGTAGACGGACTCCGCCTCACCGTCCAAAGCCATCCGGAGCGAGACCCCGATCGGCTCCGGCAGGCCGCCCGGGAGCCGGTCGACCGTGCCGAAGTCCAAGACGCCCAGACGCCAATGGTCTTCGTCCGAGCCGCCGGGAAGCAGCCGGAAGTTGCCCGGGTGCGGGTCCGCGTGCAGCAGGCCGGTCCGCGCGGGGCCCGCGAAGAGGAAACGCGCCAGCAACTGTCCCGCCCGGTTCCTCTGTTCCCGAGTGCCGTCGGTGATGATCGAGGACAGTGGGATCCCGTCGATCCACTCCGTGACCAGGACCTGCTCACGTTGGTGGACCACGTCGGGGACCACGAGGTCCGGGTCGTCCTCGAACTCCGCGGCGATGGCGCGCTGGGCCTCCGCCTCCAACTCGTAGTCCAGCTCTTCGGAGATCCGGTCCCGCAACTCCTCTACCAGGGGCTTGACGTCCAGGCCGGGGACGAGGGGTCCCAGGAGTCTGGCGAGTCGCCCGATCTGGTTGAGGTCGGACGTCAGAGCCTCCCCGGCGCCGGGGTACTGCACCTTGACGGCGACCTCCCGACCGTCGTGCCAGACACCTCGGTGCACCTGCCCGATCGAGGCCGCTGCGGCGGGACGGTCGTCGAACTCCAGGAACAGTTCCTCCCAGTCCGAACCGAGTTGTCGCGACAGCAGCGAGCGCACAGTGCGGACCGGCATCGGAGGGGCGGCCTCCTGAAGCCTGGTCAGCGTGGCCCGGTAGGGACCGGCGATCTCCTCCGGCAGAGCCGACTCGAAGACGGACATGGCCTGCCCGAACTTCATCGCCCCGCCCTTGAGCTCCCCGAGCACCTTGAAGAGCTGCTCGGCGGTGCGCTGCTGCACCTGGCGCCCGACCAGGTCCGCCGACTCCCCGACGATCCGCCTTCCCAGGCCCCAGGTGGCCCGGCCGGCGAAGCCGATCGGGAGCGCGGCGAGCTTGGCGGTCCGCGTGACCGCCTTCCGGGGAAGATCAGACATGCGCCCTCCAGGTGCCGGTCGGCCGGGCGGCCCCGCCATCGCCAGGAGATGCCGCAGCGGACGGCCGTCGTTCCGCCATTGTCGCGCGTCCGCCCGCCCCGACGGAGTCGGGTTCTCCCGCCGGGCCCCCCACCGCACCGCACGGGCAGGCGGGGTGCGCCGGCACCGGGTGCGCGCGCCACTCCAGGCCGGGCAGGGACACCTCCCAGCGGGTGCCGACGCCGGAGGGGGTGCGACCGTCGAGGAAACCGAGAGCGTGCGCCGCCGCCGACCCCGCGACTGCCGTGGCCAGAGCCAGATCGCACGGTCCCACGCGCTGACCGGCCCCCGAGATCCACTGGGCCACCAGGCGAGGCCACGCCGGATCCTGGTCCGTCCGGTGCTGATGGAGGCAGCCCGCGCACCCCGTCTCCCCGGGGAGCACCAGCGGCCCGACCACGCCGGTGCCCTCGGCCACACCCGTGTAGAGGTGGGGGATGCCGGCCGTCATGAGGGTTTCGGCGTCGGCGGGTACGGGGGCGTGCACGGCGACGTCGTCACGGGGAGCGAGGACCACCAGAGAGACGGCCGGCGCGCCGTCGCCCTCGGTGGCGCGCGTCCTGCTCCTGCGTGGTGGTCGGTCCGGGGCGGCCGAGCGCACCGCTCGCCGGGCCGCGTCCTCCCGGCGGTCGCCGACGGCCTCGGGGGGCAGACCGCCCGGCGCGACGTCCCAGGGCTCGACGCGGCCACTGTCCCGCACCTCGACCTCGCCCACCCCGGCCCCCGAGAGCAGGGAGGCGAGGATCGCGCCTACCCGGCCCGCCCCCCACACGCGTACCCGGAGCGCCCGGCGGGCGGCCAGCAGGCGCATCGCCTCGCCGGGTCCGCTGGTCGTCAGGGTCAGCGAGGCCAGATCGGGCCGGAGCCGGTCCAGCGCGCGCGGGCGGGCGCGCAGCCCCTCTGCCTCGGACCCGCCCGCGTGCGGGTCGTCCAGGAGACCCACGCGTGTCAGCCGATCGACGAGGCGGTCGACGTGGCCTTCCGGGAGGTCCATGCGGCGCCCCGCCTCCCGGAGCAGGGGGGCGCCCCTGGTCCCGTTGAGCAGATCGAGGAAACCGTGGGTCGCGCCGTCCACGGGGCTGACCGTCAGCGCGTGCGCCGGCGTCATGCCGAATTGCACGGTGTGCCGATCGCGCCAGCCGCGCCGCAGCGCGGGCTTCATCATCGGATGCATAGCGGACCCCCGTGTCCCGCCGGCCCGTGGGCCGACCCACGGTGCCGGAAACGCTGGCGGTTGTGTGCCGCCGGCGGTCGGACCGTCGGGGCGACGGCTGCCAGCATGCCCGACCACGTGATCCGGCGTCGGTGGTCGTCCACAGGGGGAGGTCGACGTTCCTACTGGTCGCACGGTAGTACTGGACCGGAGTCGGCGGCGGGCCCGGGGCCCTTACCGGACCGGGTCCGCGGCCGGCCCCGCCGTCCGGCCGCGAAGGTGGGATGGTCCGAGGAATCCGACGCCTGGTGGCGGCGGAGCACCCGAGTGCCCGGGAGCCGGGACTTCCCCGCGCGCAGCGGGTACCGTCGGGGCGTGTCAGCCGACCCACTGCACCGAGCCGGAACGCCCTCCCGCCAGCCCGCCGGCCCGCCGCCAGGCGGCCCGTCGGAAGAGGCCATCGAGATCCGCAGGAGTCCCCGTCGCCGCAGGACGGTCTCCGCGTACCGCGAAGGCGATCGCACGGTCGTGTTGATCCCCGCCCGGATGTCGGAGGCGGAGGAGCGGCGCTGGGTGGGCGTCATGCTCGACAAGCTCGCCGCCCAGGAGAGCAGACGCGTGATCGGCGACGCCGAGCTGGCGGAGCGCGCCGAGCGGCTGTCGGCCCAGTACTTCGGCGGGCGGGCCCGTCCGCGCTCGGTCCGCTGGGTCACGAACCAGAACACCCGCTGGGGCTCGTGTACGCCCAGCGAGGGCAGCATCCGACTCTCGCACCGGCTCCAGGGGATGCCCGAGTACGTCGTCGACTACGTCCTGCTGCACGAGCTGGCCCACCTTCTCGTCCCCGGCCACGGGCCACGGTTCTGGCGACTGCTGGAGGCGTATCCGAGGACCGAGCGGGCTCGCGGGTACCTGGAGGGGGTGGCCGCCGACACCCCGTCGTCCGTGGCGGGTACGCCGGCGCCATGACATCGTCCTCAAGGCCCGGGGCCGATGCCTCGCGTGCCGCCGGACCGGGCCGCCCCGCGCCCCGGTCGCCCGCCGCGGCTGCCGGGGGAGAGGTGCGAGCCCGCAAGCGCGCGGTGGTACCGAGGCCGGTCGAACGACGGCCCCCGGCGGGCGCACCTCCTCGCCCCGGCCGGTGGCCCGCCCTCAGAGGCGCGCGCGAGTCGCCCGCAGAAGCCGCCCGACCGACCCGTCCGCGACCTTCCCGACCTCGTCGTAGGCGAACCAGCGCAGGTCCAGGGACTCGTCGCTGATCACCTCGACGGCCTCGGGAGGGGCGATCGCCGCGTACTGGACGTCCAGGTGCCAGGCGCACGGCGTGAGGTGTCGATCGAGCCGCACGGGCCCGCCCGGCAGCAGACGCAACCCCTCGACCCCGGACTCCTCCGTCCCCTCGCGGAGGGCGGAGTCCGCCAGCGAGGAGTCTTTGGGCTCGCAGTGCCCGCCCGTCTGCAACCACTGGCGCAGCTTTCGGTGCAGGGTGAGCAGCACCCGCCCGCGCGTCGGGTCGACGATCAGGGCACTGGCCGTCACGTGCCCGGCCGCGCAGGTCTTCCACACTCCGTCCGGATGGCCGGCCAGGTGGTCCAGGTACACCTGTCGGAGTTCCTCCTGCCCCCGGTGGCCCTTCAGGACCAGGATCGCGTCCTCGTGCAGGCTCACGCGTCCTCGTCGCCCCTCGTGTCCTCGGGGCCCTCGCTCGTGCCCGGCCCGTTCTTCTTGCCGCCGTCGCCGCCCGCTGCCTCGCCGAGCATCTTGTCCAGTTCGGAGAAGTCCATGTGCTCTCGGTGGACGAAACCGTCCGGGTCGTCCAGGTCGGTGGCGGTCGGCAGCATGTCGGGGTGGGACCACAGGGCGTCGCGCCCGTCGAGGCCGCGCGCGTCCGTCAGGGAAGCCCACAGCCGGGAGGCGTCGCGCAGCCTTCGCGGCCGCAGTTCGAGGCCGATCAACGTGGCGAAGGTCTGCTCCGCCGGACCGCCGGACGCCCGTCGGCGCCGCAGCGTCTCCCGGAGCGCGTCGGCGGACGACAAACGGGGCTTCGCCGCGGCGTGCACCACCGCGTCCACCCACCCCTCGACCAGCGCCAAGGCCGTCTCCAACCGCGCCAGGGCGGCCTTCTGCTGGGGGCTGTCCTCGGGCTGGAACATGCCCTGCTGCAGAGCCTCCTGCAACTGCTCCGGGTTCTGCGGATCGAACTGGCCGACCACGTCCTCCAACCTGGACGTGTCGACCTTGATGCCGCGCGCGTAGCCCTCGACCGCGCCGAACAGGTGCGAGCGCAGCCACGGCACGTGCGCGAACAGCCGCTGGTGGGCGGCCTCCCGCAACGCGAGGTAGAGCCGCACCTCGTCCTGGCGGATCCCCAGGTCCCTGCCGAACGCGTCGACGTTGGCGGGAAGGAGCGCGGCCTGGCCCGCCGGACCGAGGGGCAGGCCGATGTCGGACGAGCCGACCACCTCGCCGGCCAGCACACCCACGGCCTGCCCGATCTGCGTGCCGAACATGGCGCCGCCCATGGACCGCATCATGCCGATCAGCGGGCCGGCCATGGCCTGCATTTCCTCCGGCAGGACCTCGCCCATGGCGGAGCCCACGCGCTCGGCCACCGGGTCGACCAACTCCCGCCAGGCCGGAAGCGTGGCCTCCACCCACTCGGCGCGACTCCAGGCCACCGACGTTGCCGCGCCGGACGGCAGCGCCGTCACGTCGTCGAGCCAGTGGTCGGCGAGCCGGACCGCCTCGTGGACGGCGTCGCGCTCGGCCTGGCCGACGCTGCTGTCCTTGGAGCCGTCCGGAGCGCCCTGGGCGACGGTCTGGCGCGCGATCTGCTTGGCCATGTCCCAGTTCACCGGGCCGCCCTCGTAGGAGAGCATCTGACCCAGCCGCTGGAACGCGGCGCCCAGGTCATTGGGGTTCATGGATCCGAACATGGCGGCGAAGGGGTTGTCCGAGCCCGGACTCCCGGGGCCACCGGCGCCGGGGCCGAAGCCGAACGGGTCGGCGGGTCCCTGACCACCACCGCTCCGCGGGTCCCTCTTCTTGCCCTCGTCGCCGTCGTCCGGCTCCTCCGACGGAAGGCCGAATCCGAATGGGGTGTCACTCACGGGGTTCCTCGGCTGGTAAGGCCACCGGCGGTTCCGGCGGCGCGGCTGCCCGACATCACCACCCAGCGTAGACACCTCCGGCGGTTCGGGCCTCGGTGCTTCCCCGCGTGACGGCCTGCGGCAGGATGGGTGCCACCTGATACGTACGCGTCGCTCGCGCCCGTACTCAAGACAACCGCTGGAGACGCCCGGTGAGTTCCCCAGATCCGCAGGTTCGCGCAGCGCGAAACCCGTCGACCGGTCCCGCGCCGCGCGGCCCCGCCGTCGCCGTCACCGGCGCGGCCGGCGGCGTCGGCGCCGCGCTCGTCGCCCGGCTCGTGGAGTCCGACGAGGTCGGACGGGTCGTCGCCATCGACGAGCGCCGTGGGGAGTGCGCCGAGGCGGAGTGGCACCTCCTCGACGTCAGAGACCCGGCGATCGCGGACCGATTGCGGGGCGCGGACGCCGTCGTCCACCTCGCTCTCGACCTCGACCTGGAGTCGGATCCGGCGGCGAGGACCGCGTACAACGTCCGGGGAACGCAGACCGTGCTCACGGCGGCTGCCGCGGCCGGTGTCCGCCGTGTCGTGCTCTGCACCTCCGCGATGGTCTACGGGGCCCTCCCGGACAACGAGCTGCCGTTGTCCGAGGAGAGCGAACTGCGCGCCACCGCCGAGGCCACCGGGGTCGGAGACCTCCTGGAGATCGAGAGGCTCGCCCGTCGCGCTCCGCGCGCCCACCCGGGACTCAACGTGACCGTGGTCCGACCCGCCGTCCTGGTCGGAGGCACCGACACCGCGCTGACCAGGTACTTCGAGTCGCCGAGGCTGCTCGTCGTCGCCGGGTCGCGTCCCGCCTGGCAGTTCTGCCACATCGAGGACCTGTGCGGCGCGCTGGAGTACGCCGCCCTGGAGAAGGTGGAGGGCGAACTGGTCGTCGGCTGCGACGGCTGGCTGGAACAGGAGGAGGTCGAGGAGATCGCCGGCATCCGACGGATGGAACTGCCCTCCGCGGTGGCCCTCGGCGCGGCGGCGCGGTTGCACCGGATCGGACTGACCCCGTCCCCCGCCGGCGATCTCGCCTACACGATGTACCCCTGGGTGGTGAGCGGAAGCCGCCTTCACGAGGCCGGATGGCGACCCTCCCACACCAACGAGCAGGTGCTGGCCGAACTGCTGGAGGAGGTGGCGGGACGGCGTACCGTCGCGGGCCGGCGGCTGGGCCGGAAGGACGCCACGGCCGCGGGCGCGGCGGGCGCGACCGTGGCGCTGCTGGGCGCCGCCGCCGTCGTCCGACGGGCGCGGAAGGCACGGCGACGACTGTGACCCGGCACGGGTCGCCGCGTGGTGCCCGGAGTGCGGGCTCGGGCGCGCCGAGGAGGCCCTGTTCTCCCGAAGCTGCGGCGAAGTGACAAGTAGCTCTCTGTAGCGGATCTGGGGTGTGCTTGTCAGCGTTTTTGATCTTCTGGGCTCATCGGGGGCCGTGCTCGGCGAGGTTGGTCCGGTCATGACGACCGGAAGGAGTCTGGGGTGCGGCAGGAGTGGGAGCCGGAGGACCTGATCGAGGTCTGGACGCTGCTGGAGGAGGACCAGGAGCGGCTGCGGAACAACCGTGTACGAGATGAAGCGGCTCGGCCGCGACGCCGCCGAACTCACCGCGCTCGCCGACCACCTCACCGCCCACGGCCTGGTCCTGGAAATGCTCGCCGGACCGCTGCCCGGCATCTACGATCCGACCGGGCCGGGGAAGCTGCTGTTTGCCTTCTTCGCGGCGATGGCGGAGACCGAGCGGGAGAACATCCGCGAGTCGACGCTGGAGGGTCTCGACACCGCGGCCCGCAAGGGCAAGCACGGCGGCCGGCCGCCGGTCATCACCGACGACATGCTGCACACCGTGCTGCGGCGCCGCGCGGGAGGCGAGTCCGTCGAGCAGATCCAGCCCGACCTGATCATCCCCAGCGGCAAGCGCAAGGGACAGAACCCGTCCGTCGCGAGCATCTACCGGGCGCTGGCCGAGCACGCCGAGCGCGAGGCGTACCCCGAAGCCGTCGCCCAGGCCCGCGCCGACTTCGCCGCCCTCCAGGTCGGCGAAGTCCCGGACCCCGCCCCGCTGTCCCTGACCCAGCGTCACGCTGATTACAGGGAGTTACTTGTCGCTTCGCCGTAGCTTCGGGAGAACAGGGCCGACGAGGGCGGCGCGGGACGCCGCGCGTCAGGCCCAGGACGAGGCCGCGCGTATCAGCGCGGCAGCCAGGGAGGCCGAGGAGATCCGCCGGGCCGCCACGGTCGCACTCCAGCAGGCCCGGGACGAACTCATGGACGCGCTTACCGACCCGGCTCCGTACGAGCCGCCGCGGTGGACCAGCCCCGCCAAGATGCGCGGATGGGAGCTCTACATGCACAAGGTTGCCACCGATGGCGTAGAGCCCACTGACGCGGAGCTTGCCGGCGAGGAGCGCGACCCCAGCACCGCACGGAAGTGGCTCCCGGAGTTCCGCGCCGAGCTCGCACGACGCACGGCCGCTGCACTGCCCGCACAGGCCACTGCACACGACCGCACGGCCGACCGGGCACCCGCCGGGGTCTGACGGCCGCGACTGCACACAGGCGCACCTCGTGGAGGACGGCGTGTGCTGGTCGTCGCGGAGGCTGGCTACGCGAGGGCGCCGACGCGGTGAGTGAACGCCCGTACGCCAGGGAGGGTGCGGTCATGCCGCATCAGGTTGGCGGCCATGGTCTGGACCGAGCCGCGGCGGACCTCCTGTGGTGCTGCTTGTTCGGCGGCCAGGAGTGCCCGGTAGCAGCGGTCGGGTTTGCCCCATTGGTCGAAGGCGCGGGCGACGTCGATCCAGTAGCGGGCCTGGCGTTCGGTGGTGGGGAGGGCGGCGGGATCGATGCGGCGTGCGTGCTCGATGGCTTGGCCGGCGTCGCCGAGCAGGTGGCTGATCGAGATCTGGTGGAGGAGAACCTGGCTGGGGCCGAAGATGGTGCCGCGTAGCAGTGCGTCGTGGCCGAGTTGCCGGGCGGTGGCTTTGGCATCGGCGATGAGGGTGTGTGCGGTGTGCCGGTCGCCTTGCTTCGCTGCGGTGTAGGCGGCGGTGGCGTACAGGTTGCCCTGGACGGAGAGCCGTTCGGTGATGTCGGTGGTGCGGTCGGCGGTCAGTTGCTGGGCGGCGGTGATGGCGACGTCGGTGGCGCGTGCGTGGTGGCCCTGGCGGCGCCAGGCGGAGGAGACCATGCGGTGGGCTTCGGCGACGGTGAGTGCGTCGGCGCCGCCGAGGGCCGCGGTGAGGGCGCGGTCGGCGGTGACGGCGGCCAGGCCGTCTTCGCCGAACTTGATGCACAGCCGGGTTGCGGTGGTGTAGAGCTCGGCGACCGCGGTCGCTGCCTGCTCCGAGGGCCCGTGGGCGCCGAGGGCTTGGGCGAGGGCGATCCGGGCCGGGAGTGCGCGGGCGAGGGTGTCGTATCGGCAGGCGCTGAAGTCGGCTCGGGAGGCGCTGACCGCTGCGGTGACGGCTGACGGCGTGGGGTCCGGGATGAGATGGACGTGCTGCCGGTGGAGCAGGAGGTCTTCCAGGCCGGACAGGCGTGGCTGTGCCGGGGCTTGGGCGGCGGCGGGCGGTCCGAGGACCGCGCTGGTGGTGGCTCCGGCCAGTCCTGCCAGGAGCTTTCGGCGTCGCACCGCGTCGTCTCCCTCTTCGCCGACCAGGGTGTGCCTGCCCACCCTAGTGGTGCCGGTTCGGTCTGAGGCGGCTCGCTGCTGTTGCGGCGCGAGACCGAGCAGGTGTGGAGGGATGTCGAGGCAGGCGGCGAGCTTCTGGAGCAGCAGTACATCGCGCATGGGCTGTTTGCCGCGTTCCATCCGGGACAGGGAGGCGGCGGTATAGCCGACCTGTTTGCCCAGTTCGGCGAGCGTGACGTCGGCTGCGCGGCGGGCTAACCGGACGATCGCGCCGGCATCGGGGCGGGCGAGCGCGTCACGCATTGCCGCGGAACGCCAGAGCGGATGGGTGTTGTCCACGGCTCACCTCCTGCCGGACTCATTGTCCTGCCAAACCGTCTCGCAGAACGCGAAGTTGCAAGCCGTTTACGCCCCGTGCAAACCGTGTGCGCGCCGAGAGGTCGCCCCTCCCATCGCCGGGCGGCCTGCGGTGTCCTTGTGACCACGACGGCACGCATCAGAGCGGGCCGCAGGCGATCCCCGAGGGGAGAGCGACATGAAGGAGCCCCGGGCTGCCCACGGTGTATGGGCATCGGTCACCCACGCGACGCCACTGAGGCGGGACGCGACGTACGACCACCGCGCCCAGCAGGCCGCCTTGGACATCGAGATCCACCACACCGACGGCCGCACCACCACGTCGGTGCTCGTCCTGACCCCGGACCAGGTGGAGCTGTACGCGATCCAGTTCGAGCAGCTCATCGCCGAGCGCGAGCAGGCCCGCCAGGCGGGCCGGTGACACCGCACTCCTCACCACGACATGGAGACACCGTGCACGACACCCAGTTGAACGAACTCGCCGGCCGAACCGTTCTGGTCACCGGGGGAGCCGGGCTGATCGGAAGCCGTATCGCCGCCTGCCTGCGCCAGGTGGGAGCCCGGCCGGTCCTGCTGTGCACGCTGGAGGCGTACCCCCGGCACACCTACCGCGACCTGTTCGGGATCGACCCCACCGACTCGGACGTCATCGTCGGCAACATCCAGAACCCGGACGTGGTCAGGAAGGCGGTGGCCGATTCCGACTACGTGATCCACGCCGCCGCCCTCGCCGACGTCGCCGCCTGCACCCGCAAGCCCACGGCGGCGATCCACACCAACATCACCGGCACCCAGGTACTGCTCGACGCGGTGGCCGCCTGCGACCGGGTCCGCCGCCTCGTCTTCGTCTCCTCCGCCAGCGTCTACGGCAACGGGAACCCGGAGGACTGGGCACGCCCGTGCGAGGAGTACCGGACCGTGCGCAAGCTGCTGGAAGCCGTCTACGGGCGCGTCCCGCCGCAGTTCCACGAGCACACGCCACTGCGGCCGATGTCGGCCTACGCCAACACCAAGGCGTGGGGCGAGACGCAGACCGCTCTCACGCTGGGCGCCGTGGGCACCTCGTACACGGTCGTGCGGTACTTCTCCGTCTACGGAGAACCTCAGGTCATCAAGGAGAACAGCCATTCGTGGGTGGTGGCCTGGTTCGCCACCCGCGCCGCCCTGGGGCTGCCTATGCACCTCAACGGCGGCGGCCACCAGGTCCAGGACCTGGTCCACGTCGAGGACATCGCCACCGCCACCGTGCGGGCCCTTGCCGCCCCGCGGGCGCACAACGAGACGATCAACATCGGCACCGGAACCCCCACCAGCATCCGCACCGTTGCCGAACTGGTCGCCGAGCAGTACCCGGGCACGCGGTTCGTGGAGACGCCGATGCCGCCCGGTGACCCGCTCGGCGGCTACGCGTCCACCCACCGCATGGAAGCGGTGCTCGGCTGGCGGCCCACGATCACCGTCAAGGACGGAGTGGCCCGCTACGCGGACTGGCTGGACAAGACGCCCGAGGCGATCCCCGCGTGGCTGCGGGCCGAGTCCGAGGCCGCGACCGCCTGATCAGATGACCGGGGGCCGGCCCAGGCGGGTCATCCGCCACGCCGTGGACCAGCGCATCGGCCGGCGGGGGCGGGCACGGTGTGCGCAGGCCCTCGGCGAACCCGTCGACCCATGCCCTCAGCCCCGCCGCCGACCGGGTGCGAGCCACGGTCATCACCGTCCAGAAGCCCAGGTAGACCGGGACGAGGAGGGCGGGAAGGTGCCGCTTGGCCAGCCAGACCCGGTTGCGGGCGACCATGCGGTAGAAGACCGCATGCCGGGTCGGCGACGTCCACGGATGCTGGAGCACCAGCTCCGGCTCGTAGAGCACCTTCCAGCCCGCGTCCAGTGCCCGCCAGGCCAGGTCGGTCTCCTCGTGCGCGTAAAAGAACGGCTCGGGCCACCCGCCGATCTCCTCCAGCATCCGCATCGACAGCCCGTGCCCGCCGCCGAGGAAGGTCGTCACCAGCCCGCCCCGCATCGGATTCGCCGCCCGCAGACGCGGAACGTGGCGGCGCTGGGTACGGCCGTGTTCGTCTGCAATACGGAAACCGACCACGCCAAGCCGCTGGTCCGCCGCGTACAGCTCAGCAAGCCGGGTGAACACGTCCGTGCTGATCAGCAGACCGTCATCGTCCAGGTCCACCACCACATCGACGTCCCCGAACTCCCGCAGCCGGGCCAGTGCGGCATTCCGGCCGCCGGCCACCCCCAGGTTCTCCGGCAGCTCGACACCGGTCACCCACTCGGGGAGGGGCGGCAGCGGCGAGCCGTTGCCGACGACCACCACACGCGTCGCAGTCGTGTCCTGCCCGGCGACCGACTCAAGGAGATCGGCCAGCTCGGCGGGCCGCGTGCCCATGGTCAAGACGGCGACGCCTACGCGCGGGTGACGCACGGATGAACACTCCGTTCCTCAGGTCCGGTCCCGGTGATGCTAGCCGCCCGGGGAACGGCCACCGACCACACACAGGAAGGCCACCGATGCCCACCATCCGCCTCGGCGACTACCTCACCGCTCCTACCAGCGGAATGCTGGACGGCACCCCCTACGAGCACCTGGAGAAGAGCGAGCTGTCCGACTTCCTCGCGCTCTGGGAGGACGGGCACCGCCAGGCCCTCGCCCGGATGTCGCACCGCATTCACCCCACCGCGCAGATCCACCCGACCGCGATCATCGGCGACGACGTGATCATCGGGCCGCGCGTACGCGTGTGGGAGTTCTCCACCGTCCGCGCCGGCTCCGTACTCTGCGCGGACGTCTCGGTCGGCTTCAACTGCGAGGTCACCCGCTCCTTCCTCGGCGAACGCGCTGTCCTTGGCCACCGCATCGGTATCAACCGCACCCTCGTCGGAGCCGACGCCCACCTGTCCGCCAACCTGACCGTCGCGGCCATCAGCATGTGGAGTCCTCACATGAGCAACCCTGAACGGGAGATCATCCTGCGTACTCCCGACGGCCTCTACCGCTGTGGCACACCGCAGTTCGGCGCGCTGATCGGCGACCGGGTCCAAACCGGCAACAGCATCAGCCTCGGCCCCGGCCTCGCCCTCGGCCGCGACTGCCGGATCGCCAGCGGCGTCACCCTCGCCGCACGCACCATCCCCGACCACAGCATCATCACCGCGCCTCACACTGCTGACGTCCACGTCCGACAGCGACCCGCACATCGCGGCAGGATCAACGCGGGAGCATGACACCACGGGCTCACTGCCCCACCGGCCACCCGCAGGGGTGTAGATCCGTCCGTGGACCGGGTACGCCGAGGGCGTCCCGTTCCCTGTGGTGCGGCGGATCAACGCCGCCGCGGGGACGCGGAGCTTGCCGGCGAGGAGCGCGACCCCAGCACCGCACGGAGGTGGCTCCCGGAGTTCCGCGCTGGCTTTGTAGGTGAGTTCCAGGAGCGTCTGATGCTCAACGGCGGGAACGCCCGGTTCCACGGGAGAGTGATGTTGCCGAGTTCTGGGAACGCCTCGGTGCTTGCTTCGGGACCATGGTTGTGCTCTGCACGACGAGGGGGCCGGGGTGCCGCCGAAGTCCAAGGTCGATCTGTACGCGGCGATCCGCCGTGATGCCAGGACCGGCATGTCGGTGCGTGCTCTCAAGCGGAAGTACGGCGTCGCCCTCTCTGTCAAAGTGGGATGAGTCGGGTAGAGTGACCGATTCATTCAGTCGAGGGCGGAGAAGGAGGAGTGCCCGCGGTGGCCGGCATCAACAACCACGGGGCCCCGGATCCGCAGGTGACACCCCGATCGTCCGGCCCGCGCCGGTACTCGGCGGAGTACAAGGCGAAGATCCTGGCCGAGTACGAGACCTTGGGCAAGCAGGCCAAGGGGGCCTTGCTGCGCAGGGAGGGCCTGTACTCGTCGCTGATCACGAACTGGCGGCAGCAACGGGACAAGGGCGCCGAGGCGGCGCTCGCCGCGCCCGCGCGGCGCCGCAGCACGGTGTGCAGCATGTCGTCGATGATGACCGGCGGCCGGCCGCCGTGCTTGCCCTTGCGGGCCGCGGTGTCGAGACCCTCCAGCGTCGACTCGTGGATGTTCTCCCGCTCGGTCTCCGCCATCGCCGCGAAGAAGGCAAACAGCAGCTTCCCCGGCCCGGTCGGATCGTAGATGCCGGGCAGCGGTCCGGCGAGCATTTCCAGGACCAGGCCGTGGGCGGTGAGGTGGTCGGCGAGCGCGGTGAGTTCGGCGGCGTCGCGGCCGAGCCGCTTCATCTCGTACACGGTTGTTCCGCAGCCGCTCCTGGTCCTCCTCCAGCAGCGTCCAGACCTCGATCAGGTCCTCCGGCTCCCACTCCTGCCGCACCCCAGACTCCTTCCGGTCGTCATGACCGGACCAACCTCGCCGAGCACGGCCCCCGATGAGCCCAGAAGATCAAAAACGCTGACAAGCACACCCCAGATCCGCTACAGAGAGCTACTTGTCACTTCGCCGCAGCTTCGGGAGAACAGGGCCGAGGAGGAGGCGGGGCCGCCTTCGGCCCGCCACGTGGGGGACGATGGTGCCATGACTTCCAGTAGCGACCCCCGTGACGGGTTCTCCGGACCGGGCGTGATCCGGTTGGTCGGGATCCGGCGGACACCGCTCTCGGTGGACGAGGTCTTCGGCGCCGTCGGGCACTCGGCCGCCGGAGGCGTCTCCCTCTTCGTGGGCACGGTCCGGGACCACGACGGCGGGGCCGCCGTCGAGTCGTTGTCCTACTCCTCCCATCCCGGGGCCGAAGCCGAGTTGCGGCGCGTGGCCGAACAGGTCGTGGCCGCCCATCCCGTGCGTGCCCTGGCGGTACTGCATCGTGTCGGCGACCTGCGGATCGGCGACCTCGCGGTCGTGGCCGCGGTGGCCTGCGCGCACCGGGGCGAGGCCTTCGACGCCTGCCGGAACCTGGTCGACGCCCTGAAGCACGAGGTGCCCATCTGGAAGCACCAGGGCTTCGCCGACGGCACTCAGGAGTGGGTCGGTGTCGGGTAGCGGCATGCCGGTGGTTTCGCGCTCGACGCGCCGTCGGGCGGCTCGGGTGGGGTGGCGGAGTGGTCCGCGGCGTCCGTTCCCGCGGCAGCGCGCCGCCGCGCGCGAGGCCACAAGTCCCCCCGCCGCGGGGGCTCTAGGAGCGCGGGCCTCGGGGTCGGTGGCGTCGTGTCCGGGTTGCGCGACCGCCTCGCGACCCGGAGCGTTGTCCCCGTGGGCGGTCGACGTGTCGACCGGTCGGGCCAGGACGCTGTAGGGGTCGGGAGGCCGGTGTGGAGTCGCTCTTGTGGTTGCTGATCCCGCTGCTCGTCGCCGTCGGCGCGAGTCTGTGGGGCGGGTGGGCCGGCCGGACCCGGAAGGCTCGAGGCGACGGCCCGGAGCTGGAGGGGTACGCCCGTTTCCGTGCCGCCATGGAGAAGCCGCGCTCCGGCGTCTGAGGGGTGGCGGGCGGAGGATCGCCCTGACGGTGCTCCGACAGGAGTGTCCCGTACTGTCGAGGCATGCCACGCCGCACCGCGACGATGCTCGCCTCCACCCTGATGCTGATCGCGCTTGTCTGCGCCGGGGTCTTCGTCCCCGTGCCGTACGCGGAGATGACGCCGGGGCCGACGGTGAACACTCTCGGTGACCACGATGGCGAGCCGGTGCTCCAGATCTCGGGCCACCGCACCTACGAGACGAGTGGTCACCTCAACATGACCACCGTTCGGGTGACCAGCGCCGACTATCGGATGAATCTGGTGGGGGCCGTCTACGGTTGGCTGGCCCAGAACAACAAGGTCGTTCCGCACGACACCCTCTACCCGGACGGGAAGACCGAGGAGGAGTCCAGCCAGGAGAACGCCGAGGAGTTCAGCCAGTCACAGGAGAGCGCCACGGTCGCCGCCCTGGAGGCGTTGGACATCCCCGTGACTTCCCGGGTGGTCGTCTCGACCGTCGCCAAGGACTCGCCCGCCGAGGGGGCGCTGCACGCCGGCGACGTGATCAAGGAGGTCGACGGCACTCCGGTGGAGGAGCCCTCGGACGTGGCGGACCTGGTGACCGAACGCCACCCGGGAGAGGACGTGGTCTTCACCGTCGTCCCCGCCGAGGAGCAGGCCGCGGCGGAGAAGGAGAACCGGACGGCCACCACCACGACCGAGGTCACGGTTCCGACCACGGAGTCGGACGACTCCGGTGAGCCGAGGGCGGTCGTCGGGATCGTCGCCGGCACGGACCACACCTTCCCGTTCACCGTCGACATCCGGTTGGCCGACGTCGGGGGCCCCAGCGCCGGCCTGATGTTCGCCCTGGGCATCTACGACAAGCTCACCCCGGATGACCTCACCGGCGGCGCCTTCGTCGCAGGCACCGGCACCATCGACGACGCGGGCGAGGTCGGCCCGATCGGCGGCATCGAGATGAAGACCGTAGGTGCTCGGAACAAGGGCGCCGAGTACTTCCTGACGCCGGCCGAGAACTGCTCGGCGGCGGCCCAGGACGTGCCCGACGGACTCACCCTGGTCAGGGTCAGGACCATGGCGGACGCGGTGTCCGCGCTGGAGCACATCGCCGCCGGCGAGATGGAGAACGTGCCGGTCTGCGCGACCCAGGGGTGAGGGCGAGGACCGGCACGCCACGAACCGGCTAGGACGCGAAGGTCGCCGAGAGGGCGTCGGCCAGGCCCGGGACCAGATCGGAGCCGGTGAGGACCTCGGTGGGGGAGTCCTTCTCCCGCAGCCGAAGCGCGGACTCCCGCGATCCGTCCCGCAGCACCGCGACCGTCATCCGTACCTCCCGTCGCTCCGGGTGCTCCGCGACCCAGGCGTTCAACCTCTCCTCGTCCATCCCGGCCGGCACTTGGGCCTCGGCGGAGGGCGGGAGCATGAGGCGCTCGACGCTCAGGGCACAGCCGGTCACCGCCTCGGGCCAGGCGATGGTGCCCAGGAAGCTGTCCAGAGGCCGGTCGGCGGGGACCTCCTCCTGCTCGATGGGGGTCAGGCCGTCCGAGTGCTCGGCCTCCTCCAGGCCGATCCGGTCGGCGAGCGAGGGCTGCTCCGCCCGCAGCCGGGCGGTGTCGACGAGGGCGAAGAGGCGGGCGGGCAGGTCCCAGCCGAGGCCCGCGACGTACTCGTCGATCTCCAGGACGGCTCGGGTGAGCGGGTTCGCGGCCATGGGGGTGTCGGACATGGTGACGGGGTCTCCTTCGCGGCTGCCCCGCGTCTCGGGGCGAGGGGAACGTGGGCTCCCGCGCCGCCGGCGCGGGCGGCGGTGGGGGCGCTTCGGGGCCGGTGCGCGCCGCGGTCAGCGGGCGCGCCCGCTCGGGTACGCGGCGGTGGAGCCGGGTGAGCGCGGGCGTACGCCGCTCGCCGCCACGTCTCCGACGTGTGGTTCCGGCCTCGATCGCCAGGCGATCCGCTTCGGGGGTCGCATACCGGGATCATCCCACGGTGGTGTCCGGGCCCGGACGGTCCGGGGTGCCGGTGCACGCCCGCCCCTGTCGTGGGCTCCCTCGCCCGCCACGGGGACGAACATCACACCCGCCGTACGACCGGCTCGTCGCGAGGGTCCTTCTCGGGGCCGTCGCCGCCCGGTTGTCGTGCGGGGCGGTGGGCCGAAACCCGCCCCGTTCCGGGCCCCGGATCGGGAACCGAGTAAACGATGAGTAAGTTGCATATGTGTGGGCCCACGGACACCGGGCGCACGGACGGCCCCCGGACCCGGGGGCCGACGGTTTCGACAGCGACTTCTAGGGGCGCACCTTGGCTTTCCAGATGCCGGACCGCGGCGGAGGCCCGACAGGGCCACGGATCAGAGTGGGCCGCCCGTCCCGACGGGTCCGGACCCTGCTGCTGACATTGGGCGTCCTGGCCGTCCTCGGCATGGTGTTCACCATGTTCGCGGGCTTCTGGACGGATTGGCTCTGGTACCGGTCGGTCGACTACGCGTCGGTGTTCACCACCACGCTGTGGACCAAGATCGGACTGTTCGCCGTCTTCGGTGTGTTGATGGCGCTCGCCGTCGGCTTCAACATCTGGCTGGCCCACCGGCTGCGTCCGCCGCTGAGCGCCATGTCGTTGGAGCAGCAGAACCTCGACCGGTACCGCGTGGGGATCGCGCCGTTCAAGAAGTGGCTGCTGCTCGGGGTCACCGCCCTGATCGGCCTGATCGCCGGGGCATCGGCGGCCGGTCAGTGGCGGACGTGGCTGATGTGGGTGAACGGTGTGCCCTTCGGGCAGCGTGACCCGCAGTTCCAACTGGACGTTTCCTTCTACGCCTTCGACCTGCCCTGGTACCGCTTCCTGCTCGGGTTCGGCTTCGGCGCCGCCGTTCTCTCGCTGATCGCCGCGGCCCTGACGCACTACCTCTACGGCGGCCTGCGCGTCACCAGTCCGGGCGCCCGCGCCACGGCGGCGGCCACGGGGCACCTGTCGGTGCTCATCGGGGTCTTCGTCGCCCTGAAGGCCGTGGCCTACTGGCTGGACCGCTACGGGCTCGCGGTCAAGTCCAGCGACTTCCGGGCCACCGAGAACTGGACCGGTCTGCGCTACGTCGACGCCAACGCCTACCTGCCGGCCAAGACGATCCTCTTCTGCATCGCCGTCATCTGTGCCCTGTTGTTCTTCGCGACGCTGTGGCGGCGGACCTGGCAGCTGCCGCTCATGGGTTTCGGTCTGATGGTGCTGTCGGCGATCCTGATCGGCGGGCTGTACCCGGCGCTGGTGCAGAAGTTCCAGGTCGACCCCAACGAGCAGGCCAAGGAGGCGCCGTATGTGGCGAAGAACCTCGAGGCCACGCGCGACGCCTACGGGATCGACGGCACCGACGTCTCCGAGTACAAGGGGGAGACCGACACCGAGGACCTGACCAAGCTCCGCGACGACGTGCACGACGTCGCCAGCATCCGGATCATGGACCCGAACATCATCTCGCCCACCTTCCAGCAGCTGCAACAGATGCGGAAGTACTACGCCTTCCCGGACAACCTGGACGTCGACCGCTACCGCAAGGACGGCCAGGACCAGGACACCGTCATCGGTCTGCGCGAGCTGAACCTCGCCGGTGTCGACAAGAAGAACTGGATCAACACGCACTTCCGCTACACCCACGGCTACGGGGTGGTCGCCGCCAAGGGCACCGAGGTCGACTCCCGGGGTCGGCCGGTGTTCACCGAGTCCGATCTTCCCTCCCAGGGTGATCTCGGCGACTACGAGCAGCGGATCTACTACGGCGAGAAGACCACCACCTACTCGATCGTCGGCGGTCCGCAAAAGGAGATCGACTACTCCGACGACAGCGGCGAGAAGACCTTCAGCTACACCGGTGACGGTGGTGTCGACCTGGCCGGGCCGTTCAACCGGGCCGCCTACGCGATGGCCTTCGGCGAGCCGCAGATCCTCTACTCCGGTGCCATCGGCGACGGCTCGCGGATCATGTACAACCGCACGCCCAAGGAACGCGTCGAGGCGGTCGCCCCCTGGTTGACCATCGACGGCGACGCCTATCCGGCGAAGGTGGGCGACCGGATCCAGTGGGTCGTGGACGCCTACACGACCACCAACGGCTATCCCTACGCCTCGCGCACGACGCTGGGGGACACCACCGCGGACTCGCTCACCGCGGCCAACGACCAGCGAGCCGTGGTGGCCCAGGAGAACCGGGTCAACTACATCCGGAACTCGGTGAAGGCAACCGTCGACGCCTACACCGGCGAGGTGCGGCTCTACCAGTGGGACACCGAGGACCCGGTCCTGAAGACCTGGATGAAGGCCTTCCCGGACACGGTGGAGCCCAAGAGTGAGATCTCCGACGATCTCATGTCGCACCTCCGCTACCCGCAGGACCTGTTCAAGGTCCAGCGGGAGCTGCTCACCCGCTACCACGTGAAGGACGCCAACACCTTCCTCAGCGGCAGCGAGGTCTGGCAGGTGCCGGACGACCCGACGAACAAGTCGGGCGACGCCGTACCGCCGTACTACCTGAGCATGAAGATGCCGGACCAGGACGAGCAGGCGTTCTCCTTGACGACCACGTTCACCCCCAACGGGCGTGACAACCTGAGCGCGTTCATGGCGGTGGACGCCGAGGCCGGCACCGACGGCTACGGCAGGATCAGGATCCTGAAGCTTCCGACCAGCACCACCGTCAACGGGCCGCAACAGGTGCAGAGCCAGTTCAACTCGGAACAGGACATCGCCGAGTCCATCCGGCTGTTGCGCGGCGGCGACTCCGAGGTGGAGTACGGGAACCTGCTGACGGTGCCGCTCGACGGGGGCCTGCTCTACGTGGAGCCGGTCTACGTGCGAGGCGGCGGCCTGAAGTACCCCTTGCTGCGGAAGGTGCTGGTCTCCTACGGGGGCAACACCGCGTTCGAGGACACCCTGGAGGAAGCCCTCGACAAGGTCTTCGGCGCCCAGAGCGCCTCCACCGAGGAGCCCGACGAGGGCGAGGAGTCGACGACGCCGCCGCCAGCCTCCGAGGATCCGACGGTCCAGGAGGCCCTGGAGGAAGCGCAGAAGGCCTTCGACGCGGGCCAGAAGGCCTTGCAGGACAACGACTGGGCCGCGTACGGCGAGTCGCAGCAGGACCTGCGGGACGCGTTGGAGCGCGCGGAGGAGGCCCAGGCCGGGACCTCCGGTGACGCTGCCGACGGCGAGAGCGACGCCGCCGACGAACCGGCTGCCGGCCCCTCGCCCGAAGCCTCCGCCGGCTCCGGGGAGGGCGGCGACTGACCCCGGCGACCGACCCGGTCGGAGTCCGCCCCGCGCCGTGATAGCGTGATCCACACAACGGCGCGGGGTGGAGCAGCTCGGTAGCTCGCTGGGCTCATAACCCAGAGGTCGCAGGTTCAAATCCTGTCCCCGCTACTGACGTCACGTCCGATCGGGACGCGACACCGAAGGCCCGGATTCCTGACAGGGATCCGGGCCTTCGCGTTGTCCGGAGGACCCGCCCGCGCCCGACGGCCGCGCCCCCTAGGGGAGTTCGGCCCCTTGTGTTTGACTTGTCTCTCTGTGGGCATGTCGACAAAACGCCGAAGTGACCACACGGGGCTGCGGTATTTCGGATGGACCGGGGTTGCGGGCGGTGGGACGATGGACGTTATGGGGGACATGGCAACTCTGTTCGGAACTGGACGATTTGCGCGGCCCGCCGGACCCGGACCGATCGCGGGAGAAGTCGACGACGTGGCGGACGAGGCGGCCGAGGAGGTCCGGCGTCGGCTCGCCGCCGAGTCGGGTGACGTCGAGGCCATGAGCGTGCTCGGGGCCATGCTGTTGCGCCGGGGCGATCTGGACGGCGCCGAGACCCCTCTGCGGTCCGCGACCGCGGCCGGCGACCGGGCCGCGGCCAACAATCTGGGCGTCCTCCTGTACCAGCGGGGATACGCCGACGAGGCCGCCGGGTGGTGGCGGATCGCGGCCGTGGCCGGGTCGGCTCCCGCCGCACACGCGCTCGGTCGGTACTTCCGCGAGCGGGGCGACGAACCGGCGGCCGAGTACTGGCTGCGCCAGGCCGCTGAACAGGGCCATGTGCTCGGTGCGTACGCGCTCGCCGCACTCCTCGAACACCGCGGCGAGGAGACGGCCGAGCACTGGATGCGCGTGGCGGCGGAGCGGGGCCACCGGGAGGCGGCCTACCGGCTCGCCCGGATGCTGGACCGAGGGGCCGCGCCGGACGACGCCGAGGACCGGACGCGCGACGACGTCGTGGACGAGGCGGCGTCCGCCGGGGAGGCCCGCGAGGCCGAGCAGTGGTACCGCCAGGCCGCCGCGCGCGGACATCGGCGGGCCGCTCTGCTCCTCGGCGCCATCCTGGAGCGCCGGGGTGACCTCAGGGAGGCCGGGCGTTGGTATCTGACGTCGGCCAGGGACGGCGAGGTCCAGGCCGCCTGCGCGCTGGGGTTCCTGCTGCGCGACGCGGGTGATTGCGAGAGCGCGTCCCGTTGGTGGCTGCGAGCCGCCCGCGAGGGCGACGCCAACGCGGCCAACGCGCTGGGCGCCCTGCACGCCCAGCGTGGCGAGACCGAGACCGCCGAGCGGTGGTACCGGACCGCGATGGAGGCCGGCGACGACAACGGGACGTACAACCTCGGCTTGCTCTGCGCGGAGCGGGGGCGCACCGCCCAGGCCGAGCAGTGGTACCGCCGCGCCGCCTACGCCGGGCACCGGGAGGCCGCCAACGCGCTGGCCATCCTGTTGCTCCGCGGTGGCGACCCCACCGGAGCCGAACCGTGGTTCTCCCGCGCCGCCGAGTCCGGCAGTGTGGACGCCGCCTTCAACCTCGGCATCCTCCACGCCGAGCGGGGCGAGGAGGCCGCGGCGCTGCGCTGGTACGAGCGGGCCGCGGCGGCCGGCCACGCGGACGCCGCGCTGCAGGTCGGGATGGCGCGCCTGCGGGCCGGCGACGAGCCGGGGGCCGAGCGGCACCTGCGAGGTGCCGCCGGCGCGGGCAACGCCGAGGCGGCCTTCCGCCTGGCCGATCTGCTGGACGCCCGTCGCCCTCCGGTCCCCGACCACGGACTCGGCGAGCGGGGCCACGAACGGACGGAGTCCGAGGAGTGGTACGAGCGGGCCGCCACGTTGGGACACCGCCGCGCCCAGGTGAGGATCGGCATGCTGGCCGCCGGTCGAGGGGATGTCGTGGCGGCGGCCCGGTGGTACCGGGAGGCAGCCGAGGCCGGGTCGCGCAACGGCGCGTTCAATCTGGGCCTGCTGCTCGCCCGGGAGGGGAGTGAGCCGGAGGCCGTGCTCTGGTGGCGCCGGGCAGCCGAAGCGGGGCACGGGCGCGCGGCGCTGCGGCTGGCCCTGGTCTTCGCCCGGCGCGGGGAGCTGGTCGAGGGTCGTCGGTGGGCGGACCGCGCGGTGTCCTCCGGACCGGCCGAGGTCGCGGACCGCGCCGCCCGGCTGAGCGAGGCACTGCGCCAGGAGCTGTCGGCGTGACCCGGGGGTGCTGGAGATCCCCCCTCCGGGCGCCCGGTGACCGGGAGCGGAGGGGCGCCGACCTGGGAGCGCTCGCGATTTGCCTCCACGCCGGGGGCTGACGTAACGTTGCGTTCGTCGACGCGGGGTGGAGCAGCTCGGTAGCTCGCTGGGCTCATAACCCAGAGGTCGCAGGTTCAAATCCTGTCCCCGCTACTCACACCGAAGGCCGGATCTCTCAGCGGAGATCCGGCCTTCGGTCTTGCCGCCCCCGCCCGTTTCGTCCCGGAGGCTTGCCCATCACTCCGTGAGGCCCCCCTCGGTGTCCAGCCAGGCTCGCGCCTCCATCAGCGCGAACCCGAGCAGGTTCAGTCCCGGCCAGCGGGTGGGGTCGGTGGCGCCGGCCTCGGAGGTGCCGAGCCCGATGCCCCACACTCGGTCCGTCGGGCTCGCTTCCACCAGTACTCGGCCCCGCGTTCCGAGCAGGTAGGAACAGAGCGTCGGGTCCTGCCCGAACTTGGCCACGTTCCCCGTGACGACCAACTCGAAACGGGCGGCGGCCCAGCGGGTCTCGTCGAAGGCGCGGACCAGCCGCCCCCGCTTCTTCGCCTCCGCGGGATGCCGCGCGGACAGGATCGCCGGGAGCGCGGCGGCGTCGTCGAACAGGCGCGCCTTGCCCGCCATCATCCAGTGCTCGGCGCTTGGGTAGGTGACCCCGTCCACGGTGAACGCGGACGGCCACCACTGGCTGAGGACGGCCGAGTCGACCGAACCCGGCCGCCGAGGCCGGTGGCCCCAGAACATCAGCCACTTCGGCCGCGCGCCCCCGGCGACCAGCGTCGCGAGGTCCTCTCGGGTGCGCGCCTTCGTCGGGTCGCGCGAGTCGACGGTCTCCATGCCGGCGATCTTGCCCGAAGGCGCCGACGAACGGAATCCCCGGCGTCGACTACGGCGAGGCCGGGGTCAGGCCGCGAGGCAGCTCGGGCACAGGCCGCGGTACGTCACCTCGACGTCCGAGACGGTGAAGCCGAAGCGCTCCGCGGCCGGGAGGTCGGCCAGGGGATCGCCGGTGGGGTGGACGTCGCGGATCGAGCCGCACCGCGCGCAGACCAGGTGGTGATGGGGGCGGTGGGCGTTGGGGTCGTAGCGTTTGGCGCGCCGGTCGGTGGCGACCTCGATGACCTCGCCCAGGGAGACCAGCTCGCCGAGGGTGTTGTAGACGGTGGCCCGGGAGATCTCGGGCAGCTTGGCCACGGCGCGCGCGTGGACCTCGTCGGCCGTCAGGTGGACGTGCTCGCCGTCGAGGACCTCGGCCACCACGCGCCGCTGGGCGGTCATGCGCCAGCCGCGCCCGCGCAGTCGTTCCAGAAGGTCGCTCATGTGCGTCAGCCTAGCAGGAGGGGGACCAGGTCCCGACCGGATGTTGTTCTGGATGCGTGTTTGACTTAGACCATGTCTATTGTAGGATTCTGTTCGGCATCAGCCAAGGGACAGGAACCCACGATTTCGCCGGTAGGGCGGAGGAGGCGCACGTGACTCGGATACCGCTCACCACGGAGGCCGGAGCCCCGGTGGCCGACAACCAGAACAGCGAGACCGCCGGGGTCGGCGGTCCCGTGCTCGTCCAGGACCAGCACCTGCTGGAGAAGCTGGCGCACTTCAACCGGGAGCGCATCCCGGAGCGGGTCGTGCACGCCCGGGGTGCCGGCGCCTACGGCACCTTCACCGTGACGGCGGACGTGACCCCCTACACCCGTGCCGACTTCCTCTCCGAGATCGGTCGGGAGACCGAGGTCTTCCTCCGCTTCTCCACCGTCGCCGGCAACCTCGGTTCGGCGGACGCCGTCCGTGACCCGCGAGGTTTCGCGGTCAAGTTCTACACCGAGGAGGGCAACTACGACCTCGTCGGCAACAACACCCCCGTGTTCTTCATCAAGGACGCGATCAAGTTCCCCGACTTCATCCACACGCAGAAGCGCGACCCCTACACCGGGTCCCAGGAACCGGACAACGTCTGGGACTTCTGGAGTCTGAGCCCGGAGAGCACCCACCAGGTGACCTGGCTCTTCGGCGATCGCGGCATCCCCGCCTCCTACCGCCACATGGACGGCTTCGGGTCGCACACCTTCCAGTGGAACAACGCCGCGGGCGAGGTGTTCTGGGTCAAGTACCACTTCAAGACCGACCAGGGAATCAAGAACCTGACCGCCGCCGAGGCGGCCAGGGTCGCGGGCGAGGACCCCGACTCGCACCAGCGCGACCTGCGCGAGGCGATCGAACGCGGCGACTACCCGACCTGGACGGTCGGGGTGCAGATCATGCCCGCCGCAGAGGCCGCGAGTTACCGGTTCAACCCGTTCGATCTCACCAAGGTCTGGTCGCACGCCGACTACCCGGTCGTCGAGATCGGCACCCTGCGGCTCGACCGCAACCCGGAGAACATCTTCGCCGAGGTCGAGCAGTCGATCTTCTCGCCGGCCCACTTCGTGCCGGGCATCGGGCCGTCCCCGGACAAGATGCTCCAGGGCCGCCTCTTCGGATACGGCGACGCCCACCGCTACCGCGTCGGAGTCAACGCCGACCACCTGCCGGTGAATCGCCCCCACGCCACCGAGGCGCGCACCTACGCCCGGGACGGCGTGCTGTACGACGGTCGACACAAGGGCGCCAAGAACTATGAGCCGAACAGTTTCGGCGGGCCCGCGCAGACGGACCGTCCCCTGTGGCAGCCGGCCCCCGTCGCGGGTGTCACAGGCGACCACGCGGCCCCCGCCCACGCCGAGGACGACGACTTCGTCCAGGCCGGGAACCTCTACCGCCTGATGGCCGAGGACGAGAAGGAGCGCCTGATCGCCAACCTCGCCGCCGACATCGCCCAGGTCTCGCGCCAGGACATCGCCGAGCGCGCGATCGGCAACTTCCGCAAGGCGGACGACGACTTCGGCAAGCGGCTGGAGGCCGCCGTCCAGGCCCTGCGCGGCTGATTCCAGCACTGGACCGCTTGTCGTGGCCACGGGCCGGACTCCTCCTCACGGGGGGTCCGGCCCGTTCGGTGTCCGGGGCGGGGCGACCGGCGGAGGTCAGGCGCGGGACCGCAGGCGCTCCAGCAGGTCGTCGTGGAGCAGACCGTTGGACGCGGCGGCGTTGCCGCCGTGCGGCCCGGGGCGACCGTCGAGGCTCGTGAAGGCGCCGCCGGCCTCCGTCACCACGATCGCGTTCGCCGCCATGTCCCACAGCGACAGTTCCGGCTCCGCACAGATGTCCACGGCACCCTCGGCGACGAGCATGTACGGCCAGAAGTCTCCGTAGGCGCGGGTGCGCCACACCTCCCGTGTCAGGTCCAGGAAGCCGGGCAGTCGGCCCTGTTCCTCCCAGCCGCCGAGCGAGGAGTACGCGAAGGAGGCGTCGCCGAGCCGTGGGACGCTGGAGACCCGCAGGCGGGAGGCCGAGGTCAGATTGCGTCCCGCGAAGGCGCCGTGGCCCCGTGCGGCCCACCAGCGGCGGCCGAGCGCGGGTGCGGAGACCAATCCGACCACCGGTTCGTAGCCGGTCTCCCCGGCTTCCATCAGGGCGATCAGCGTCGCCCACACCGGCACGCCGCGCACGTAGTTCTTGGTCCCGTCGATCGGGTCGATCACCCAGCGGCGGGGGCCGGTGCCCTCGGTGCCGTACTCCTCGCCCAGGACCGCGTCACGGGGTCGGGCGCGGGCGAGTTGACCTCGGATCAGTTCCTCCGCGGCCCGATCCGCCTCGCTGACCGGGGTCATGTCCGGTTTGGTCTCGACCCGGAGGTCGATCGCCTTGAAGCGGTCCATGGTCGCCGCGTCGGCCGCGTCCGCGAGAACGTGGGCGAGGCGCAGATCGTCGAGGTAATCGGGCATACCGCCACCGTAGCGTGCCCTGATCGACGCGCGGCCACCCCGGGGCGCGTCGTGCCACGCCCGCCCTCGGGCCCAGCCCGGCGCTTCCCCGCGCCGGCGTCCGGACTCTCAGTGGGTCGATCCGGACAACTGGAGCCCGATGACACCGATGATCACCAGGCTGATGGAGACGATCTTCAGGGTGGAGACCAGGTCGCCCAGGAACACCATGCCGTAGATCGCGGTTCCGGCGGCGCCGATGCCCGTCCACACCGCGTAGGCCGGCCCCACGTCGAGCTTCTTCAGCGCGAGGGTCAGCAGGCCGAAGCTCCCCAGGGCGAAGGCGGCGAAGGCGATCGTCGGCCAGAGGCGGGTGAAGCCGTGCGAGAGCTTGAGGCACACGGCGAAGCCGGTCTCCAGCACCCCGGCCACCACGACCAGCAGCCACGCCATGTCGGTCCTCCCGTCGTCCCCGAACCGCGACCGGGCCGCGGCGCCCGGTGGCTTCCGGACCCGGTCCGGCTCGGTGCGATTATGCACTTACCAAAGCCGCGGTCGGGCAAACCACCGAGGGTCCCGGCGCGCGGTCGGACATGGGCTCTCGCGGGTCCCTCGCGGCCCGCTTCCCGGTGGCGGGGCGTCAGTCGCCTTCCCTGCGGTCGCGCGTCGAGAGCAGCCGGTGCAGCGAGCGCAGCCGCGCGGGATCGGCGTGGCCCTCCGACACCCAGGTCGGGAGCGCGCAGTCGGGTTCGTCGTGGCTGCACGCCCTGGGGCACCGGGCGGTGCCGGGCTCCAGGTCGGGGAAGGCGTGGATCACCCGCGAGGGCTCGACGTGGGCGAGCCCGAAGGAGCGGATGCCGGGGGTGTCGACCACCCATCCGGCCTCGCCGTCGAGCGGCAGGGCCAAAGCGGACGTGGTGGTGTGCCGGCCTCGGCCCGTCACCGCGTTCACCCGGCCCGTCGTGCGTTGGCGTGCCGGTGTGACGAGGGCGTTGACCAGCGTGGTCTTGCCCACGCCCGAGTGGCCGACGAAGGCGGTGACCTTGTCCTCCAGGTGCTCGCGAACCCGGTCGGCCGCCGTTCCGTGCTCCAGTTCCTCCCGGTCGGTGACGACGTGGGGGATGTCCAGCGCCCCGTACAGCTCCAGCAGGTCGTCCGGCGGCGCCAGATCCGACTTGGTCAGTACGAGAAGAGGGGCGAGACCGCCGTCGTACGCGGCGACCAGGCAGCGGTCGATCAGTCGGGGGCGGGGCTCCGGGTCGGCCAACGCGGTGACGATCGCGAGCTGGTCGGCGTTGGCGACCACGACCCGCTCGTAGGGGTCGTCGTCGTCGGCGGTGCGACGCAACACCGAGGTGCGTTCCTCGATTCGGACGATCCGTGCCAGTGTGTCCCGGGCTCCGGACAGATCCCCGACGAGCGCCACCCGGTCGCCGACGACCGCCGCCTTGCGGCCGAGTTCGCGGGCCTTCATGGCCATGACCGAACGGCCATCGACAAGGCAGGTCAGGCGGCCCCGGTCGACGGTGAGCACCATGCCCTCGGCCGCGTCGTCGTGCTTGGGCCGGATGTTCGTCCGGGGCCGGTTGCCCCGGCGGCCGGGACGCGCCCGGATGTCGTCCTCGTCGGTGTGCTTGCCGTACCGGCGCATGGCGCTGAACCCCTATGCCCCGAGCATCCCGGCCCACAGGTCGGGGAAGTCGGGCATGGTCTTCGCCGTGGTCGCCACGTTCTCCACGCGTACACCGTCGACGGCGAGGCCCAGGATCGCGCCGGCCGTGGCCATGCGGTGGTCCTCGTAGGTGTGGAAGACACCACCGCGCAGGGGGCGGGGGCGAACACGCAGGCCGTCCGCGGTCTCCGTGACGTCTCCGCCGAGGCCGTTGATCTCCTTGGTCAGCGCGGCCAGTCGGTCCGTCTCGTGCAGTCGCAGATGCGCCACGCCGCGCAGGGTGGAGGGCGAGTCGGCCAGCGCGGCGAGGGCCGCGATGCCGGGCGTCAGCTCGCCGACCTCGCTCAGATCGACGTCGATGCCGTGGACGGTGCCCGACCCGGTGAGGACCAGCCCGTGGTCGGTCAGCTCGCAGGCGCCGCCCATCTCGGTGAAGATCTCGCGCAATCGGTCCCCGGGCTGGGTGGTCCGGGCCGGCCAGTCGGGCACGACGACCCTTCCGCCCGTCACCAGGGCCGCCGCGAGGAACGGCTGGGCGTTGGAGAGGTCGGGCTCGATGGTCAGGTCACGGCCCAGGAGAGCGCCGGGTGTCACCCGCCACACGTTCGGCTCGCCGCCCGACTCCGGGGTGTCCACCTGGGCCCCCACCGCGCGCAGCATGTCGACGGTCATCCGGATGTGAGGCATCGAGGGGAGTGTGGAGCCGGTGTGCCGGACCTCGATCCCCTGGTTGTAGCGCGGTGCCGACAGCAGCAACGCGGAGACGAACTGCGAGGAGGAGGAGGCGTCGACGGAGACCCGGCCGCCGTCGACGGCCCCGCTCCCGTGGACGGTGAGCGGGAGCGCGCCGCGGCCGTCGTCGTCGATCCGGGCGCCGAGCACCCGCAGCGCGTCGATCACCCCGCCGAGGGGGCGCTCGTGGGACCGGGGGTCGCCGTCGAACCGCACCGGGCCGTCGGCGAGCGCCGCGACCGGCGGCAGGAACCGCATGACCGTGCCCGCGTTGCCCACGTCGATCGAGGCCGGGCCGCGCAGCCCCGCCGGCACCACCCGCCAGAACTCGCCGGTTCCGTCGGGCCCCACACCCTCCTCGATCGCCACTCCCATCGCCCGCAGGGCTTTGGCCATCAGCAGGGTGTCCCGTGAACGCAGCGGGCGGCGCAGCCAGCCCGGCTCGGCCGCGAGAGCGGCGAGGACGAGGGCGCGATTGGTCACCGACTTCGACCCGGGCACGTGCACCGTCGCGTCGACGGCTCCGGTCGCGTGCGGTGCGGGCCAGAGGGCGGTGTCTGCGGCATTCGAGGGCATGCCCCCACTTTAATGGCTGCGACACCGACGGAGATCTTGCCCGAACCGGGTCGGATACGTCCGAACCGCTCAGGTCGCCAGGAGGCGGGCTCCCCCGCCGAGCAGCGAGCACAGGGACACGGTGTGGAACAGGAGGAACCACACTCCCGCCGGCGCGTGCGTGAGCCGGGCGAGTTGGTCGGCGTCCGAGTCGGTCGCGCCCTCGCGGGCCCGCCTCACCTGGAGTTCGAGGGCCGGCCGGACCCCGCCCAGCAGCAGGAACCACACCGAGGTGTAGGCGAAGGCGGCCTGCGTCTGCGGTCCGGCCAGCCACGACACCAGGAGGAAGGTGCCTCCCGTCAGCACGACGGTGAGCACCCCGTAGGCGTTGCGGACCATGACCAGCAGGGCCACGAGCAAGCCCGTCGCCAGCCACAGCGAGAGGGTGATCCGACCGTCGGCCAGCAACACCGCTCCACCCAGGCCCAACAGCGACGGGGCGGGGTACCCGGCGGCGGCGGTCAGGATCATCCCGAGCCCTCGGGGCTTGCCCCGGCTCACCGTGAGACCGCTGGTGTCGGAGTGCAGCCGGATACCGGTCAGCGACCGCCCGGTGAGCAGCGCCACCAGCCCGTGGCCGCCCTCGTGGGCGATGGTGACGGCGTTGCGGGTCACTCGCCACGTCGTCCGCGGGACGACGGCGGCCAGGGCGAGAGCCAGCGTCGCGATCACCACCCACAGCTCGGGCGCGGGCTGTCCGCCCCACACCTCGTCCCAGAGGGAGGCGAGTGGCATGGAGGCGATACCGCCCATCGGGCTCTGCGGGCTGTCCATCGGTGCGGGGAGTCCCTCCTCGGTGTGACGTGGCCGCCGGCATTGTCGCGCGGATGTGCGGACGGTAGGTGAGACGTCGGTGTGGCGGAAATCGTTCCTGGGAGCGGCGCGCCGGCCGGCTCCCGCCGCGGGAAGCGGCGTCCGACCCGGGGTGGGGGAGTCCCGAGGGGATGGTGGCGGTGGAGGATGTCAACCTGGGGTGTGTCCGGTGCGCGACCCGGTGTCCCCGGGTGTCGGAGGGGTGAAGACAGATGTGCGGACGGTACGCGGCCAGTCGGAGTCCGGAGGAACTCGCCGGGATCTTCGAGATCGAGAGGTGGGAGCCCGAGGAAGCCCTGGAGCCCGACTGGAACGTGGCTCCCACCAAGGACGTCCACGCCGTCCTGGACCGTCCCCTCAAGGGCGACCCCCGGCCACGTCCCGTTCGCCAACTGCGCAGACTCCGGTGGGGTCTGGTCCCTTCCTGGGCCAGGACCCCCGAGGGCGCCGCGCGGATGATCAACGCTCGGGCGGAGACCGTGCACGAGAAGCCGTCCTACCGTCGCGCGTTCGCCGCCCGACGGTGTCTGCTGCCCGCCGACGGCTACTACGAGTGGGCGACCGGCCCCGAGGAACGGGAGTTGGAGGTCGAGGGGCGTCGGAAACGCCCCCGCAAGCAGCCGTACTTCGTGACGCCCGCCGACGGCTCCGTCCTCGCCATGGCCGGTCTCTACGAGTTCTGGCGGGATCGCACTCTGCCCGACGAGCATCCCCGGGCGTGGTGGGCGACCTGCTCGGTGATCACCACGGAGGCGGAGAGCACGCCTCTCGCGGTCGCGCCCGCCGCGGGGCCGACCTGCCTGGCGGACATCCATCCCCGTATGCCGCTGATGCTGACGCCGGACCGTTGGGACGCCTGGCTGGACCCGACCCACACTCGGAGGGACCAGCTGGCGCCCCTGCTGGAGCCTCCACCCGCCGGTCTGATGCGTGCGTACCCCGTCTCCACGGCGGTGAGCAGCGTGCGTGGCAACGGTCCGGAGCTGATCGAGGAGCTGGACGCGCCGGAGGCGGGGACACTCTTCTGAGGCCCGGGATCACCACCCTTTCCCGTGGTGATGCGGGCGACCGCGAGAGGGGACGACCGGAAGTGGCGCGCTGCGAGTGGTGGAGGACACGGACGTGACGGCGGAGACGGAGGACGTGCCCACCCGGGTCGGGGTCGCGCGGATCACCTGGCACCGCGCGCCCGACGCCAGGCTCACCCTGGCGCTGGGCCACGGTGCCGGCGGTGGTGTCGGCGCCCGCGACCTGCGAGCACTTGCCGATGCCCTGCCCCCGCACGGGGTGACGGTGGCCTTGGTCGAGCAGCCGTGGCGGGTGGCCGGCAAACGGGTGGCGCCCGCGCCGAGGACACTGGACGCCGGATGGGAGGAGGTCTGGCCCGCCTTGGGGCGTCCGGGGTCGCCGGTGGTCGCCGGCGGGCGCAGCGCGGGGGCCCGCGTCGCGTGCCGCACCGCCGCCGCGCTGGGCGCCCGGGCCGTGCTGGCGCTCGCCTTCCCGTTGCACCCGCCGGGGCGACCCGAGCGTTCGCGGGCGGAGGAACTGCCCGGCGCGGACGTGCGGTGTCTGGTCGTGCAGGGGGGTAGGGACGCCTTCGGGAAGCCGGAGGAGTTCCCGCCGGGACCCCACGAGCTGGTCGAGGTGGCCCATGCCGACCACGGCTTCGCGGTGCCGGCCAGAGCCCCGGTCACTCAGGGCGAGGCTCTTGCCGTGATCACCGACGCCGTCGTGGCATGGACCGGGACTCTGGCGCCGGCCCCCGGGAATGCCGCGCGTTCGGCCACTGTTGAGGCGGACGTACGGCGCCGTGATCGGCCCCGTACGAAGGGGACACAGTCGTAGGAGAGGAAGTCCGCCGCATGGGTGCGATCTCTTGCCCGCCCGCCGCCGGCGCCCGGACGGCCCCGGCGCCCGGCGCGGGCTCGTCGGAGTCGGGCGTGGGCCGGGATGGCAGGCCGGAGCTGGACTGGACGGTGCTGCACGCGCCCCGGACCGGCGCGCGGCCGGATCGTCGTCTATCCTCCGATTCGGGCGAGGCCGGAGGCGGTCTCGCGACGCCACTGGAGGAGGTGGGTCCGGTCACCGGCACCGACGGAGGGACCGACGGCCAGGCGGAGCACGCCGAGGGCCGCGGGTCCGACGCGGAGACGAGCGCGGAGCGCAGCGCGCGCTTCGAGCGCGACGCGTTGGAGTTCCTCGACCAGATGTACTCGGCGGGCCTCCGCATGACGCGCAACCCCGCGGACGCCGAGGACCTGGTGCAGGAGACCTACGCCAAGGCGTACGCCTCCTTCCACCAGTTCCGCGAGGGCACCAACCTCAAGGCGTGGCTCTACCGGATTCTCACCAACACCTTCATCAACTCCTACCGCAAGAAGCAGCGGGAGCCCCAGCGCAGCGCCGCGGAGGAGATCGAGGACTGGCAGCTCGCCCGCGCGGAGTCGCACATGTCGACCGGGCTGCGCTCGGCCGAGTCGCAGGCGCTCGACCACCTCCCCGACTCGGACGTGAAGGAAGCGCTCCAGGCGATCCCCGAGGAGTTCCGCATCGCCGTCTACCTGGCGGACGTCGAGGGTTTCGCGTACAAGGAGATCGCGGACATCATGGGGACGCCGATCGGCACCGTGATGTCCAGGCTCCACCGGGGCCGCCGGCAGCTGCGCGGCATGTTGGAGGACTACGCGCGCGAGCGCGGACTGGTTCCGGCCGGTGCGGGGGAGTCGAACGAGGCGAAGGGCTCGGGCTCATGAGTTGCGGCGACCCGCACGAGACGGACTGTGGCGAGATCCTCGACCACCTGTACGAGTTCCTCGACAGCGAGATGCCGGACGCCGATCGCGAGAAGTTCCGGCACCACATCGACGAGTGCTCGCCCTGCCTGGAGAAGTACGGCCTGGAGCAGGCCGTGAAGAAGCTCGTCAAGCGCTGCTGCGGACACGACGACGTTCCGGGCGACCTGCGGGCCAAGGTCATGGGGCGGATCGAGCTGATCCGGTCCGGACAGTCCGTGCCCGAGCACGACGTCGCGGCCCCGCCCGCGACGCCTCAGGAGTCCTGAGCCGCCGCCCCACGCACGGCTCCCGGCGGGGCCGGACCCCGACGCCCCGACCGTTCGAGGGCGGCGGCCCTTCGCGGTCCCCGCCGCCGTCCGGCGGGGCGGCGCGCGTCCCGGGCCGGAGACGGCCGCTCCCGGCTCGCCTGTCTTACCGCCCGCCTGGTGGGGTAACCCATGGGTAATGAGCGCCCCTCAAGCCGCACGTGGTTTGATGCGCGAGAGAGGGTGTACGGGGGCGCGGGACGGCACGGCCAGCCCACCGACGGAACTGGCAGGCGGGAATCGTGAGGATCTTCGGCAAGGGACGACATCGGCCGTCCGCCTCCTGGCGGAAAGCCACCGACCGCGCCTTCACCCTGATCGGGGACGGGCGCTACGAGGACGCGGGGGCCCTGCTCACCCGCGCCGCGGACCTGGAGCCCTGGCTGTCGGAGTCCTGGTTCAACCTGGCCCTGTTGTACAAGTTCCGGCACGACTGGGAACAGGCGCGGACGGCGGGACTGCGGGCCGTGGCGCTGCTGGATCGGGACGCGGGCGCGCCGGACTGGTGGAACGTGGGCATCGCCGCCACGGCGTTGCAGGACTGGCCGCTGGCCAGGCGGGCCTGGCAGGC
This sequence comes from Streptomyces sp. HSG2, assembly GCF_016598575.1. NCBI lineage: Bacteria > Bacillati > Actinomycetota > Actinomycetes > Kitasatosporales > Streptomycetaceae > Streptomyces > Streptomyces sp. HSG2. The sequence goes on along the minus strand of NZ_CP066801.1, from coordinate 1,557,095 downwards.
CTACGGGCTGCGGACCCCGGGCGCCCGGAAGGACTCGGGCGAGCCGGTCGGCATGGAACTGGGCAGCGCGGCCGTGCGGCTCTCCCCCGAGGGCGAGGCCGAGGTGGTCTGGGGAAGGCGGCTGGATCCCGCCCGCGTCGAGGTGCTCTCGATCCCGCTGCCGTCCTCCGGCCGACGCTGGGGCGAGGTGGTCCTGCACGACGGGGTGCCGCACGGCGAGCGCACCACGGCGGCGGGGCGGACCTTCCCCGTCTTCGACGAGATCGAGTTGTGGGCTCCCTCGCCCGTGCCCACCTGGGTGGTCCTGCTGGAGGCGGCCACCGAGGCCGACCGGGACGCACTGGAGCGGCTCGCGTCCGAGGCGGGGTACGCCGCCGAGGACTGGTCGTCCTCGGTGCGCCTGCTCTGCCGGACCTGCTCGGAGTCCCGGATGCCCTCCGACGAGGGGGACGGGGAGCACCTCGACCCGCACGACCACAGCGAGCCCGGGCATCCGGGACCGCTGGGCCACCGTACCGACGGCCGGTTCTGGGTCCCGGAGCGGGAATGCGGCCTGGCAGCGCCGTCGGCCCTGGTCCGGGGGTTGCTGGAGAGCTGGGTGGCGGACAGCCCCGATTCCCGGGACTGGAGGGATCTGGAAGAGGTCTGCTGACGGGCGCCCGGGGCTTCGAACGGCGGTCGCGCGCCCGCGCCCGGCTTCCGACGACGGTCCCGCGCCCTCGCGGGCGCACGGCGGCCCGTACCCTTGCAGCATTCAGGTCACCCCCGTTATCCCCCGAGGAAGGCGTACGTCGGTCATGGCGCAGCAGGACACCGGTCAGCAGGAGGCGGGCGTGCTCCCCGTGGACGACGACGGCTACGTCGTCGACACCCAGGACTGCGAGCGACGAGAGGCGGACTGGCGTGAGCGCGGCACGTCCCGGCCGATCACCGTGGTCGGCAACCCGGTGTTGCACAAGGAGTGCGCGGACGTCACCGACTTCGGGGACGAGCTCCGGCAGCTCGTCGCGGACATGTTCGCCAGCCAGCGCACCGCCGAGGGCGTGGGGTTGGCCGCCAACCAGATCGGGGTGGACCGGAAGGTCTTCGTCTACGACTGCCCCGACGACGAGGGCGCCCGGCACGTCGGTGTGGTCTGCAACCCTCGACTCGTCGAACTGCCCGCGGAGCGGCGTCGGCTGGACGACAGCAACGAGGGGTGTCTGTCGGTGCCGACGGCGTACGCGTCGCTGCCCCGGCCCGACTACGCCGAGGTGACCGGGCAGGACGAGCGGGGCAATCCGATCAAGGTGCGCGGTACCGGCTACTTCGCCCGGTGCCTTCAGCACGAGACCGACCATCTCTACGGCTATCTCTACATCGATCGGCTCTCCAAGCGTGATCGCAAGGACGCCCTTCGTCAGATGGCGGAGAACGAGCCTCGCTACCCCGTCGTCGCCAACGACTGACCTCCCCGCGTCCCTCGCCCCTTTCGTGTGCCGTAACGGCGCCCGCTCGTCTTTCGAGTGGGCGCCGTCGTGCTTCCCGCCGCCCTCGGAGAGGTCGCGCGCGCCGGTTGCAGATCGTCGGACGACACCCTAGAAGAACGCGGCACCCCGGGGTGGTGAAGGGAGCGAATCCGTTCCCGGAGCCCGCGCCGTGGTGCTGTATGGAGTGAGCGGACATACCCGACGGCGCGCGCTTCTTCCCGTCCGAGGCGTGTGTCACCGGCGGATGAGAGGGGTTCGTTCGTGCATTCATTCCCACCCGACACCGCGGCCACATCGACGCGTGTCTCGGTGCCGCGCGCACTTCGGTTGCCGGTGATCGAGACCACCTTTCCCCGACGACTCCACGAATACTGGCCAACGCTTCGCGAGGAGACCCGAGGCTGGCTGCTCGAAAAGCGTCTGATGCCGCCGGACACGGTGTCCCAACACGCCGACCGGCTCCGCTACACCGATCTCATGGCGGGCTACTATCTGGGCGCCTCCGACGAGGTTCTCCAGGCCATCGCGGACTACAGCGCCTGGTTCTTCGTCTGGGACGACCGTCACGACCGCGACGTCGTCCACCGGCGCCCCGTCGCCTGGCAGCGGCTTCGCGACCGGCTCGGGCAGGTGCTCGACGCCCCACAGGAACACCTGGACCACGAGGACCCGCTGGTGGCGGCGTTCGCCGACGGCGTCCGTCGGCTCTACTCCTTCCTGCCAGGGGCCTGGAACGCCCGCTTCGCCCGTCACTTCGTCGAGGTGATAGGCGCCTACGACCGCGAGTTCCACAACCGCACCCTGGGCCGGGTCCCCCGCGTGGCCGAGTACCTCGCGCTCCGCAGGCTCACTTTCGCCCACTCGATCTGGAACGACCTCCTGGAACAGAGCGCGGGTCACGAACTCCCCGACGCCGTGCGAAAACACCCCGCGTACCGTCGCGCCGCGCTCCTGAGTCAGGAATTCGCCGCCTGGTACAACGACCTCTGCTCGCTCCCGAAGGAGTTGGCGGGTGGAGAGGTCCACAATCTCGGCATCAGCCTCATCGTGCACGAGGGGTTGACCCTGCCCGAGGCCGTCGCCGAAGTGCGGCGCCGGGTCGAGAGATGCGTGTTCGCGTTCATGGACGCGGAACGCGCGACATTGGCCTTCGCCGACGAACTCCGTGACGGAACCGCGCGCGAAAGGGAACTGGGCGCCGCCGTGCGCGCCTGTGTGGCCGATATGCGGAACTGGTTCAGCTCCGTGTACTGGTTCCACCACGAGTCCGGCCGATACGCGGTCGACGCGTGGGCGGATCGTTCCACGCCCCCCTATGTGGTCGACGAGGCGCCGGGTGGGCAGTGATTCCCCAGGCGTGTCCATACCCTCCGGACCACCGACCGATCCCAGGGAGTTCCCGATGACCGTCGAACCCGCGACCGAACGCCACCGCGGCCCCGGGGCCGAACTCCGCGAACCGCCGCCGGCCGCCGGGGCCGTTCCCCTGCTGGGCCACGGCTGGAGGCTGGCCCGTGACCCACTGGCCTTCATGACCCGGCTGCGCGACGACGGCGAGGTCGTCCGCCTCCGCCTCGGCCCCAAGACCGTCTACGCCGTCACCACGCCGCAGCTGACGGGAGAGGTCGCGCTCAGCCCGCACTACGCCATCGCCGGACCGCTCTGGGAGTCGCTGGAGGGGCTGCTGGGCAAGGAGGGCGTCGCCACCGCCAACGGCCCGCTCCACCGTCGGCAGCGACGCACCATGCAGCCCGCCTTCCGGCTGGACGCCATCCCCGGGTACGGTCCGGTGATGGTGGAGGAGGCCTACGCTCTGGTGGAGCGGTGGCGTTCCGCGACGGTCGTCGACATGACCTCGGAGTCCTTCAGACTGGCCGTCCGGGTGGCGGCGCGCTGCCTGATGCGGGGAGGTGGCATGGACGCGCAGGCCGATCGGATCTGCGCCGCGTTCACCACGCTCTTCCGCGGCATGTACCGACGCATGGTCCTCCCGCTGGGGCCGCTCCATCGCGTCCCGCTGCCCGGCAACCGCGAGTTCGACCGCGCCCTGAACGACCTGCACCGGCTGGCGGACGAGATCGTCGCCGACCGTCGCGCGAGCGGGCGCCGCCCGGACGACCTGCTCACCGCCCTGCTGGAGGCGAGAGGCGAGGACGGGGAACCGATCGGCGAACAGGAGATCCACGACCAGGTCGTCGCCGTCCTCACCCCCGGAAGCGAGACGATGGGCGCCACGCTCATGTCGCTGATGCTCGTCCTCACGGAGCATCCCGAGATCGGCGACGGCATCCGCGACGAGGTCGCCTCGGTGGTGGGGGATCGGCCCCTGACCATCGGGGACGTTCCCCGGCTGGCGTACACGGCGAGCGTCGTCGTGGAGACCATGCGGTTGCATCCGGCCGTCTGGGTCCTCACCCGGCGGGCGACGACCGGCACCGACCTCGGCGGATACCACCTCCCGGCCGGCGCGGACGTCATCTACAGTCCGTACGCGATCCAGCGCGACCCGCGGTCGTACGACCGGAGTGAGGTCTTCGACCCCGGACGGTGGACACCGGAGCGGGCCCGGGAGATCCCCAAGTACGCGATGCGCCCGTTCGGTCTGGGCAACCGCAAGTGTCCGAGCGATCACTTCTCCATGGCGGAACTCACGCTCGTCACCGCCGTGGTGGCCGCCGCCTACCGTTTCGAGCACGCACCCGGATCCGATCCCCGCATGCGGATCGGGATCACCCTGCGCCCGCGTCGACTGCTGTTGCGTCCGTCGCCTCGCTGAGCGCGGAGACCGCACGGCGGGTGCGGCGGGGGCGACCCCCGCCGCGACACGCGCCGCACGGGGGCGGTTCCGCGACCTTCCCGGTCAGAAGTCCTCGTCCAGGTCGACGGTGCCCTCCACCGCCACCTGGTAGGCCGACGGACGCCGCTCGAAGAAGTTGGTCAGCTCCTGGACACCCTGGAGTTCCATGAAGGAGAACGGGTTCTCCGAGCCGTACACCGGGGCGAAGCCGAGCCGCGTCAACCGCTGGTCGGCCACGCACTCCAGGTACTGCCGCATCGACTCGGTGTTCATCCCCGGCAGGCCGTCCCCGCACAGGTCGCGGGCGAACTGCAACTCCGCCTCCACGGCTTCCCGCAGCATGTCGACGACCTGCTCACGGAGCCGGTCGTCGAAGAGGTCCGGCTCCTCCTTGCGGACGGTGTCGACCACGTCGAAGGCGAAGGACATGTGCATGGACTCGTCCCGGAACACCCAGTTGGTGCCCGTGGCCAGACCGTGCAGCAGCCCCCGGCCGCGGAACCAGTACACATAGGCGAAGGCGCCGTAGAAGAACAGGCCCTCGATGCAGGCGGCGAAGCAGATCAGGTTCAGCAGGAAGCGACGCCGGTCCTCCCGGCTCTCCAGGCGGTCCAGGCGCTCGACCGAGTCCATCCAGCGGAAGCAGAACTCCGCCTTCTCCCGGATCGAGGGGATGTTCTCCACGGCGGCGAAGGCCGCGGTCCGGTCCTCCGGATCGGGGAGGTAGGTGTCCAGCAGTGTCAGGTAGAACTGGACGTGTACGGCCTCCTCGAACAGTTGGCGGCTCAGGTAGAGCCGCGCCTCCGGGGAGTTGATGTGCTTGTACAGCGTCAGCACCAGGTTGTTCGCGACGATCGAGTCCCCCGTCGCGAAAAAGGCGACGAGGCGGCCGATCAGGTGCTTCTCCTCGTCGGACAGCTTCGCGAGGTCCGCCACGTCCGAGTGGAGGTCGACCTCCTCCACCGTCCAGGTGTTCTTGATGGCGTCCCGGTAGCGCTCGTAGAAGTCCGGGTAGCGCATGGGCCTCAGCGTCAGCTCGAAGCCCGGGTCCAGCAGGTGGTGACGGTCGCTCATTACTGGCATGCCTCGCAGGACTCGGGGTTCTCAAGGGAGCAGGCGAGGGCCTCGGGGTCGGGCTCCCGCCTGGTGGGCGCGGGGACGGCGGCCCCGGCGCTGCCCCCGGCCGCGCGGGCGATCCGGGTGGCGGGCCGAGACCGCAGGTAGTACGTGGTCTTCAGCCCCGACTTCCAGGCGTGGGCGTACATCGAGGAGAGTTTGCCGATGGTCGGCGTCTCCAGGAAGAGGTTGAGCGACTGCGCCTGGTCGAGGAACGCCGTTCGCTCGGCGGCCATGTCGATCAGCGCGCGCTGGGGGATCTCCCACGCCGTGCGGTACAGCGCCCGCACCTCCTCGGGGATCCACGCGAACTCCCGCACCGAGCCGTTCGCCTCGCGCAGTGCCTCCCGGGTCCGGGCGTCCCACACCCCGAGCCGCTTGAGGTCCCGCACCAGGTAGGAGTTGACCTGGAGGAACTCGCCCGAGAGCGTCTCGCGCTTGAACAGGTTCGAGACCTGCGGCTCGACACACTCGTAGGCCCCGGCGATGGACGCGATCGTCGCGGTCGGGGCGATCGCCAGCAACAGCGAGTTGCGCATCCCGACGGAGGCGATCCGCTCGCGCAGCTCCGCCCACCGATCGGGCCAGGCCCGCTCGACGTCGTAGTGGTCGGGGTGCAGCACGCCGTCCGCGGTGCGCGTCTCCTCCCAGGCGGGCAGGGGGCCGTGGCGTTCCGCCAGGTCGGCGGAGGCCTCGTAGGCGGCGAGCATGACCCGCTCGGCGATCCGGGTGGACAGTGCCTTCGCCTCCGGCGAGTCGAAGGGGAGCCGCAGTCGGAAGAACACGTCCTGCAGTCCCATGGCGCCCAGGCCCACCGGCCTCCAGCGCGAGTTCGAGCGGCCCGCCTGCTCGGTCGGGTAGAAGTTGATGTCGACCACGCGGTCCAGGAACGTCACGGCGGTCCGGACGGTCGCGTCGAGCCGTTCCCAGTCGATGTCCCCGGCCGCCTCGTCGACGAACGCGCCCAGATTGACGGAGCCGAGGTTGCAGACGGCCGTCTCGTCGTCGTCGGTGACCTCCAGGATCTCCGTGCAGAGGTTGGAGGAGTGGACGACACGTCCCGGTCGGGCGGTCTGGTTGGCGGTGCGGTTGGCGGCGTCCTTGAAGGTCATCCAGCCGTTGCCGGTCTGCGCGAGGGTCCGCATCATCCGCCCGTACAGCTCCCGGGCGGGCAGCGTGCGGCGGGCCGAACCGGCGGCCTCGGCCGCCCGGTAGGCGGCGTCGAACTCCTCGCCCCACAGATCGACGAGCTCGGGCACGTCCGAGGGCGAGAAGAGCGACCAGGTGCCGTCCGAGGCGACCCGCCGCATGAACTCGTCCGGGATCCAGTGCGCGAGGTTGAGATTGTGGGTCCGGCGCGCGTCCTCGCCGGTGTTGTCGCGAAGCTCCAGGAACTCCTCGATGTCCGAGTGCCAGGTCTCCAGGTAGACCGCCGCGGCCCCCTTCCGCCGGCCGCCCTGGTTCACCGCGGCCACGGAGGCGTCCAGGGTCTTCAGGAACGGGACGATGCCGTTGGAATGCCCGTTGGTGCCCCGGATCAGCGAGCCTCGGGAGCGGATCCGGGAGTAGGAGAGCCCGATGCCCCCGGCGTGCTTGGAGAGGCGCGCCACCTGGTGATACCGGTCGTAGATCGAGTCCAGCTCGTCCTTGGGGGAGTCCAGGAGGTAGCAGGACGACATCTGCGGATGCCGGGTCCCCGAGTTGAAGAGGGTGGGGGAGGAGGGCAGGTAGTCCAATCGGCTCATCAGGCCGTAGAGCGAACCGACCTCTTCCACCGAGCGCGCGCTGTCGTCCTCGGCGAGGCCTGCGGCAACCCGCAACAGGAAGTGCTGTGGCGTCTCGACGACGCTCCGGGTGACCGGATGCCGGAGCAGGTAGCGGCTGTACAGGGTGCGCAGGCCGAAGTAGCCGAAGCGGTCGTCGGCCTCCGGGTCGACCAGGTCGTTCAGGCGCGCCGCGTGCAGCCGGGCGAACGCCGCGGTCCGGTCGCCGATCAGACCCTCGCGGTGCCCGACCTCCACGGAGTCGGTGAAGGTGACCACGCCCTGGGACGCGGCCTCGGCACGGATGCCGATGACGAGCAGCCGGGCGGCGAGCCGGGAGTAGGCGGGATCCTCGGAGATCAGGCCGGCCGCCGCCTCGGTGGCGAGTTCGCGCAGTTCGGCCTCGTCGGCGCGGGCGGACCGGCCGCGCAGCGCGGCGGCGGCCACTCGCCCCGGGTCGGCGTCGGGGAGGTCGGCCGTCAGCCGGGTCAGCGTCCGGAGGAGCACGGTGCCGGGCCCGTCGCCTTCCTCGGTCGCCGGGGCCGCTGAAGCCGGGTCGGCTGGCGCGATGGTCACGTGGGGGCTCTCCCTCGCTCGGCACGGGGCCCGAAGGGGAGCGCGGCGGCACGGGCGCGGCGGGGCGCCGCGTCCACCGGCCCACTCCACGAGGCCCGGTCGTCTCGACACCCGGTCGGGACGACCGGGTGTGCTGTCGGCAGGTCCTCGGACTGGACCGGGCGCGCATCCCGGGACGCGGGTGACACGCCGGTACACCGTTGCGGGACAGCTCCGGAATCGCACCGGATTCCCCTGCGGCGACAGCGAGCACGAGCATACATCTTGTGTCGGGCCTCGACGGCACACCCAGATGTTGTGTCCACGAGGGTCGCGGTGGCCCGCGTCGGGAGGCCGATTGAGACCGGTCGTGCGGGGCCCGTGCCCCGGTCCCGGCGCGGTGTACGGGCCCTGGATCCGCCTTCCGGCCCGCCGGCGTGGAGCCTCGCACGCCCTCACACGGACGTCTCGTAGACGATCAGGCGAAAACCGTCGCGCTCCGGGAGCGGGTTCCAGTCCCGCCCCGGCGCGCGGACGAAGCCCAGTCGTTCGTAGAGCCGGTGGGCGGCGTGCATCGACGGCTGGGTCGACAGGACGACGCGGAGTCGGCCCGACTCCCGGGCCGACTCCAGGCAGGCGCGCACGAGCGCCTCGCCGACGCCGCGGCGGCGGGCCGCCGGGGTGGTGGCGAGCATGCGGATCTCGGCCTCGCCCTCGGTCGCCAGCTCAGCCATCGGTCCTCCGGCGAGGGCGAGGGTCACCCCGCCGAGCAGTTCGGCCCCGTCCACGGCGACGAGGACCTCGGCGGAGTCCGCCCGCCCGGCCACGTCCCGAAGCTTGCTCAGGTACGGGTCCTCGGAACCGAAATCGAGGTGTCCGTCGACCAGGTAGGCCTGGGTGGTGATCTCGCCGAGAGCGAGGTGTTCGGCCGGCGATGCCCGCCGGATGTCGATGTCCATCGCGGCAGTGTGCCCGAGCCGCCGCCCGCGGGCACCCGGTTTTCCGCGGGCGGCGATCGGTCAGTGGGCGGAGCCCGCGGTGGCCGGCGGCGACTCGACCCGGACGCCCGGGTCCCCCGCGTCCGCCGTGTAGTCCTCCGGGCGGGTCTCGTCGTGGCCGTCCGGGGCGTTGACGGCGCGGAACACCAGTGTCAGGGCCACGGTGACCGCCGCGTTCAGGGCGAACGCCGTGAGTCCGATGTAGCCGATCTCCCCGATCCCCGGGATACGGTCCGACGAGCCGGCGAAGTGGGCCCGCGTGGGGGAGGAGACCCCGTAGGCGGCGAGTGTGCCGTACAGCATGCCGACGGCCCAGCCGGCCAGCAGCGCCCACCGGTGGAACCAACGGGTGAACAACCCACCGACCAGGGCGGGGAAGGTCTGGAGGATCCAGATGCCGCCGAGCAACTGGAAATTGATCGCGACCGTCTTGTCCATACCGAGGACGAACACCAGCGCCCCCACCTTGACCAGGAGGGACACCAGTTTGGAGACCCGCGTCTCGGCCGCCGCGTCGGCGTCGGGACGGACGAACTCCTTGTAGATGTTGCGGGTGAAGAGGTTGGCCGCGGCGATCGACATGATGGCGGCCGGCACCAACGCGCCGATCCCGATGGCGGCGAAGGCCACGCCGGCGAACCAGGACGGGAACATGTTCTCGAAGAGCTGAGGGATCGCCAACTGGCCGTTGTCCACGGAGACGCCGGCCGCGATGGCCATGAAGCCGAGCAGGGCGAGGAGGCCCAGCATCACCGAGTACAGCGGCAGGATCGTGGTGTTGCGACGGATCACCTCCCGGCTGCGGGAGGACAGCGTGGCGGTGATCGAGTGCGGATACATGAACAGCGCGAGCGCGGAACCCAGCGCCAGTGTGGCGTACGTCCACTGGCCCGCCTCGCTCGGGACGAGGCCGCCCGAGCCCGAGGTGGCGAACTTGTCCTCGGCCGCCGCGAAGATCTCGCCGAACCCGCCCAGCTTGATGGGGATGTAGATGATGGCCACCGCGATCACGACGTAGATCAGCGTGTCCTTCACGAACGCGATCAGCGCCGGGGCGCGCAGGCCGGACGAGTAGGTGTAGGCCGCCAGGACCCCGAAGGCGACAAGCAGCGGCAGGTCCTTGACGAACCAGTGGGTGTCCTCCCCGCCACCGACCCCCATCACGTCGAGGACGGCCTGGATGCCGACGAGTTGCAGCGCGATGTAGGGCATCGTCGCCAGGATCCCGGTCACCGCGACCGCGAGGGAGAGCCCTCTGGAGCCGAACCTGCCGCGTACGAAGTCCGAGGTCGTCACGTATCCGTGGCGATGCGAGACCGACCAGAGGCGCGGCAGGAAGGTGAAGATCAACGGATAGACGAGGATGGTGTACGGCACGGCGAAGAAACCGGCCGCGCCGGCCGCGTAGATCGCCGCGGGTACGGCCACGAACGTGTACGCGGTGTACAGGTCGCCACCCAGCAGGAACCAGGTGACCCAGGTGCCGAAGGAACGGCCGCCGAGCCCCCACTCGTCCAGACTGTTCTCGTCGGCCGCGCGCCGCCAACGAGCCGCGAGGAAGCCCAGGACGGTGACGAGGACGAAGAAGAACACGAAGACGCCGAGCGCGACGCCGTTCACGCCGTCGTTCACTTCGGCGCACCTCCGCGACGGGCGCGCTGGTCACGCTGCCAGAGTCGGTACGCGACCATCGTCAGTGCGGTGGAGACGACCACCCAGGCCATCTGGTACCAGTAGAAGAACGGGATTCCGGCGAAGCGGGGGTCGACCCTGGCGTACGAACCCACCCACAACATGGCCACGAACGGTGCGGCGAGACAGACACCGACGACGACGCGTGTCGGCGTCACCGTCGGCCCTCTGTCGGCCCCCGGGGTGTGCGACATCTGACGGCTCTCCGTCCCCTAGGTGATCGCCGGGTGCGATGCGCAGGGAAATGTAGGGGATGGCGCCGGCGGAGCGGAACCCCTTGTCCGCATACCGGTACAGTTCCCGCCTCCGTGCGTCGTCGGGGTTGGCGTCGCCGAGGGTCGGGGGAGCGCGCGGGCCCGGTGGTGCCGCGTCGCGCCGGCTCGCCCCCGCCGGGCGCCTGCCCCGGGCCCCGGCTCGTCAGCCGTCGCGGTGCCCGCCACCCGGGCTCTTGGGACGGGAGGGTTCCGGCGTGGGGACTCGCAGCCGTGCCACCAGCCTGTAGCGGTCCCCGCGGTAGACCGATCGCGTCCACTCCACGGCTCGTCCTCGTTCGTCGAAGGAGTGGCGGGAGAGCGACAGCATCGGCAGACCCACGTCGGTGCCGAGGAGGCCCGCCTCGCGCGGGCTCGCCGGTGCCGTCTCGATCGTCTCCTCGGCGTCGGTGAGCCGGACCCCGTGCACCTCGCGCAGCGCCGTGTAGAGCGAGGCGCCCCGGGCCAGTTCGTCTCGCAGCGAGGGGAACCGCTCCGCGCCCAGGTGGGTGACCTCGACGGCCATCGGTTCACCGTCGACCGACCGCAGGCGCTCGACACGGAGCACCCGGCCCCCCGGGGGGAGGTCCAGCAACGCGGCCAACCGCTCGTCGGCCGCCACGTGTTCCGCGGTGAGCAGCCGGACCGCGGGTTCCCGCCCCTGGGCGCGCATGTCATCGGTGGAGGACGTGAGGCCCAGTGTCTGCGAGACCTTGGGCCTGGCGACGAACGTGCCCTTGCCCTGGACCCGTCGGAGGCGCCCCTCGACCACCAGTTCCCGCAGCGCCTGCCGGACCGTCGTGCGGGAGGTGCCGAACGCCGCGGCGAGAGCGCGCTCGGGCGGAACGGGCGTGTCCGGCGCCTGGGACTCGGTCAGCCGGACCACGTGCTCCTTGAGTCGGTAGTACTTGGGGACGCGGGCCGTTCGGTCTTCCCGCGCGCCCTCCTCGTCCTTGGGCTCGGTGCTCAACGTTCACCTCCGAGGAGACCCCCGGTCGAGGCCGTGGGGTGGGGTGGACCCGCGTCGGGCGGGTGAGGCCGGTCGGCCGGGACCGGCGCCCGACGGCCGGTCCGTGCGCCGGCGGCCGACGCCCCCGGCACGACACGAGGGCGTCGGCCGCCCGCGGTCGCGGGCTCAGAGTCCCTGCCAGTCGGGTTTGGCCGCGTAGGCCTGCCGGAAGTAGTCGGCGCGTGTCAGCGCGGAGGCCGCCGCCTCGTCGACGACGATGGTGGCGTGCGGATGCAGTTGGAGCGCGGAAGCGGGGCAGGCCGCGGACACCGGGCCCTCCACCGCGGCCGCGACGGCCTCCGCCTTGCCCTCGCCCGTGGCGAACAGCACCAGGTGCCGCGCCTCCAGTATGGTGCCGACGCCCTGGGTGATCACGTGGCGCGGCACCCGTTCCTCGTCGTCGTCGAAGAAGCGCGCGTTGTCCCGTCGGGTCCGGCGGGTCAGGGTCTTGATCCTGGTCCGGGACGCCAGTGAGGAACAGGGTTCGTTGAAGCCGATGTGACCGTCGGTGCCGATGCCGAGCAGTTGGAGATCGACGCCGCCGGCCGCGGCCAGCGCCCGGTCGTAGGCCGAGCAGGCCTCGGACAGGTCGGCTGCCATGCCGTCGGGGCCGAGGAAGGCGTCGTCGTCGAGCCCGAGGGGCTCCAGCACCTCACGCCGGATCACCGCGCGGTAGGACTCCGGATGCTCGGGCGGCAGGCCCACGTACTCGTCGAGTTGGGCGATGCGGAGGGCCTTGGTGTCCACCCTTCCGGATCGCGCCCGGGCGGCCAGCGCCTCGTAGACGGGCGCGGGGGTCGATCCGGTCGCCACCCCGAGCAGCGCGTCGGGTCTGCGGTCGATCAGGCTCGCGACGGCCTCGGCGACCAGGTCGCCGCCGGACCGTGCGTCCGCGACGATGACGACTTCCACGGGGGACCGCCCCTTCCGATCGGGGCCGGGAAGACCGGCGGGTGTGTGGTGTAGACCAATTTACCAGCGGCGTGGCGAGCGGCGAATCCGCCGGCGACGGTCCGGGTTCCGGCCTGTCGCCCGAGGAACGCCCGGGCTCGCTCGGCCGCCCGGCGCGTCGCTCACACCCCGGGGCTCGTCGACGCGGTCGGGCGGCTCCACGGGGCACCTTCCCACGGGATCGCGCGGGGTCTCCCCGGTGTCCGGCCGCCCCCGAGCCTCCGCGGCATGGACAGCGGTCCGGGTCCGGTTCACAATGTGCGGTGCGAAGGCCGTCAAAGACCTCCGCCCTCCCCGCGAGGGAAGGCGGACGAGGAACGGGGCCCGTCCCGGCGTCCCGGTTCCTCGACCTTCGGCCGACCGGCACCGCACACCGTCGGCCGTGCCGCTCCGGGTCGCGGTGTCGCGAGGGTCGAGGGTCCCTCCACGGCGCCGCGGCCCGCGGGTGTCCCGTCCCCGCTCGCGGGTCGGGGTCGGCGGGCGTCTCGGCCTCCGGGCACCGTCGGGGCCTGCGGGTACGCTCCCCCCCGTGCCCTCCATGAACGAACTGGTCCGCCAGCACACCGCCCTCGACGCCTCCGACCTCGAGTGGCTCCACCTGCTGGTGTCGGAGTGGCAGCTCCTCTCCGACCTCTCCTTCGCGGACCTCGTCCTGTGGGTTCCCACCCGTGACGGCGCTCGCTACGTCTCCATCGCCCAGATGCGCCCCAACACCGGCCCCACCTCCTACCAGGACGACATGGTCGGCCACCTGGTGCCCCGAGGCCGGCGACCGATGTTGGACGTGGCGCTCGACGAGGGGCGAATCGTGCGCGAGGGAGATCCCGAGTGGCGTGAGGAGGTTCCGGTGCGCGTCGAGTCCATCCCCGTGAGGCGCCAGGGGAGGGTGCTCGGTGTGATCGCCAGGAACACCAACCTGCTCACCGTGCGAACGCCCAGCCGCCTCGAACTGACCTATCTGCAGAGCGCCTCGGATCTGGCCCAGATGATCGCGGCCGGCGCGTTCCCGTTCGAGAACCAGCAACTCGACATGGGGGCGTCCCCTCGCGTCGGGGACGGCCTGATCCGAGTGGACGCCGACGGTCTCGTCCAGTACGCCTCGCCGAACGCCTTGTCCGCCTATCACCGTATGGGGCTCGCGGCCGATCTGGTCGGCCACCACCTCGGGGCCACCACCGCCGAACTGGCGCCGAGCCGAGGCCCGGTGGACGAGGCGTTGGCCAAGCTCGCCAGCGGCTGGGCGCCGCGCGAGTTCGAGATCGAGGCCAACGACGGGGTGATCCAGTTCCGGGCGATCCCCCTGAAGCCGAAGAGCACGCGGATCGGGGCGCTGGTCCTGCTGCGAGACGTGACCGAACTGCGCCGCCGAGAACGTGAGTTGATCACCAAGGACGCCACGATCCGGGAGATCCACCACCGAGTCAAGAACAATCTGCAGACGGTGGCGGCCCTGTTGCGCCTCCAGGCCCGTCGCATCGGATCCGAGCGCGGCCGAGAGGCCCTGGAGGAGGCGGTGCGCCGGGTGGGTTCGATCGCCATCGTGCACGAGACGCTCTCCCAGAACCTCGACGAGCGCGTGGAGTTCGACGTCATCGCCGACCGGGTGCTGGCCATGGTCGCGGAGATCGCGCCGGGCGCGGTCGACACCCGGCGCGCGGGCCGCTTCGGAATCCTGGACGCCGAGGTGGCCACCCCGCTGTCGATGGTCCTGACCGAGGTCCTGCAGAACGCCATGGAGCACGGGTTCCGGGGCGGTGACACCGGCACGGTCGAGGTCTCCGCGGTCCGCGGCGGGACGGCGAAGGAGGCGCGCCTGCTGGTGACGGTGCAGGACGACGGCTCGGGGTTGCCCGAGGACTTCGATCCGCGCCGCGCCGGCAACCTCGGTCTGCAGATCGTGCGGACCCTGGTGGAAGGGGAGCTGGGCGGGAGCTTCGACATGATCCCGGCGCCGGGGGCCGGGACCCGCGTCATCCTGGACATCCCGATCCCCGCGCGCGAGTAGCCGGGAGCGGGGACGCGGGCCGCGGGGTCCCAATCCCCGTGAAGGGCCCGTGCCCGCCTCCGGGCAGCAAAGGGCCCCGGATCTGGGGTGATCCGGGGCCGATGCTCGCTGCTTCAAGCTGCGCGTTGAGGGTACTGCGCGCTGCGACACGGGGGCGGGGGCGGCCTCACATGGTCCGCGGACCGGCGTGGGGAGGCTGACGCGCCGCCAAGCTCAGGCTGCCTTAGGGGCGGCGGGGTGGGTCAGGCCGAAGCCTGACGGGCCCGGTTGCGGGCGGCGCGGCGCTTCATGGCGCGACGCTCGTCCTCGCTGAGACCACCCCAGACGCCCGAGTCCTGACCGGATTCGAGCGCCCACTGCAGGCACTGCTCGACAACCGGGCAGCGACGGCAGACGGCCTTGGCTTCCTCGATCTGCAGCAGCGCAGGACCGGTGTTGCCGATGGGGAAGAAGAGCTCGGGGTCTTCCTCGCGGCAAACGGCGCGGTGACGCCAGTCCATGGCTGCTACCTCTCCTTGGTGTTACGTGCAACTGCTTGTGAATGTGAACGCTTTCACGAATCCCCCAACAAGGGAAGGGGCTACTGCCGGTAACCGGCGTAGTCCTGTGACATGAGAGGGATTCTGGTGATCTGTGGAGGCCGATCCCGCGGGCCGTCCCGATCGCCACGTAGAGACTCGCAAACCTCGGCGGCGGATACAACCCCTTCCGGAAAGTTTTTTTTGATTCTTCGGTGTCGGGTAGGTCACAGCCGTAATTCCATGGGGTGGACCCTGGCCTAAACGTTCGACTGAAAGGTCTTTCGCCTCTTCTACTCACACAATCACACGCAGTGCACGGCGAACGCCTGTGAACGTCACGCTGGTTCGCAGCCCCAGGTGGTCGCCGTCCATCTGAAGGGGGAGCGGGGCCTTGGAATGCAAGGTGAACTCGTCCAGGTCGTGCAGGGAGACGGCATGCCTGCCGCGCGGGCCGCGCGAGGGGGACGAAGCGAGCAACTGCGCGCCGTAGCGGGCGACCGCGGCCGTGGACAGCCGGCTGAGGCCGAACAGGTCGAGGCCGGTGTCGAAGTCGGCGGCGGGGGAGGCGTAGATCGGTCGGTTTCCCAGGAAGGTCCACGGGGAGGTGTTGGAGACTATGGACACCACCAGATCCGCCACCGGCTCCGCGCCCGCGCGTTCCAGCGTGATGGTCCCGCCCCGGCGGTGTGGCTCGCCCAGCAACTGCCGCATCACCTGGCGCACGTAGAGGGCGTGCGTCGACTTCGTGCCACGCTCGCGGTGCTGTTCGACCCGACCCACCACGCCGGCGTCGAATCCCAGACCCGCGTTGAAGGTGAACCAGCGCGCTGGGACGTTCTCGTCCCGCGAGCCCGGCGTTCCGGAGGCCAACCCCAGTCCCACGGTCCGTTCTCGCCCCTCGCGCAGCGCGTCCAGAAGGGCGCCGGTGGCCTCGACCGCGTGATTGGGAAGCCCCAGGGCCCGGGCGAAGACGTTGGTGGAACCCCCGGGGACCACCGCGAGCCCGGGCAGGCGTGCGGGCGCAGGGCCGGCGTGCAGGAGGCCGTTCACCACCTCGTTGACCGTGCCGTCGCCCCCCAGGGCCACCACCAGGTCGACGTCGGCCGCCTCCGCCGCCCGCCGGCCGAGGTCCCGCGCGTGCCCCCGGTACTGGGTCGTCACCGCCTCCAGCTTCATCTCGCTGGCCAAGGCGTGGACCAGGACGTCTCGGGTACGCGCACTCGTGGTGGTGGCGGCGGGATTGATCACGAGGAGAGCGCGCATGGGTTGCAGGGTACCTACCGGGCGGTACTCGATCCCGGGCGAGGCCGGGAATCGGATATTCCGCTCCATCGGGCGCCGGTCCGGTCCCAAGCCCGCCCGGGCTACCCTGCAGAGGTGACCAGCGAGCAGACCTCCGCCCACGAGCGCGACGACTCCCCCACCGCGCTCCCCGAACCCCGCCCGGGACGGCTCACGGCGGTCGCCGCGCTCGCCGGACTGGAGGGGCTGGCGCTCCTGGTCGGCGGCGGGTGGATGCTCGCCACGGTGTTCGGCGATCACGCCGACGACGCAACGGCCGCCGTCACCGGAGGGGTCACCCTGATCGTCCTCGCGTTGCTTCCGCTGCTCGCCGCGCGCGGCCTGCTGGCTCGACGGGGCTGGAGCCGGGGCCCCGCGGTGATCACCCAGCTCCTCGCGCTGCCCGTGGCCTACAACCTCCTCCAGGCCGACAGCGTCGCCATCCCGGCGGGGATCGTGCTCGGTGTCGTCGCCGTGACGGCCCTGGTGCTCCTGGTCAATCCGGAGACCACCCGGGCTCTCGACATCCGGGGTCCGGGCCGGGAGCGAGGCTAGGGGCGGGGCTCGGCGGTCGCGTCGGCCGCCCGAGGGGGGCCCGTCTGTCTTCCGCCGCCGCGGTGCGACGCCTCCCCCGACGCGCCGGGCGCCCCACCTCGACGAGGCGCGGACCGGGCGGGGACCCGACACCCTCCCGCGGCTACTCCTCGACCAGCAGCTTCTCCCGGAGCTGGGCCAGGGTGCGGGCCAGCAGGCGAGACACGTGCATCTGGGAGATCCCGACCTCCTGCGCGATCTGGGACTGGGTCATGTTGCCGAAGAACCGCAGCAGCAGGATGCGCTTCTCCCGGGGAGGGAGATCCTCCAGCAGTGGCTTGAGCGACTCCCGGTACTCCACTCCTTCCAGCGCCTCGTCCTCCGCGCCCAGCGTGTCGGCGACGGCCGGCGACTCGTCGTCGGTGTCGGGCACGTCCAGGGACAGCGTGGAGTAGGCGTTGGCCGACTCCAGGCCCTCCAAGACCTCCTCCTCGGAGATCCCGAGCCGCTCCGCCAGCTCGTGGACCGTGGGGGAGCGGCCGTGCAACTGCGAGAGCTCCGCGGTCGCCGTCGTCAGCGCGAGCCGAAGCTCCTGCAGCCGGCGCGGCACCCGGACCGCCCAGCCCTTGTCCCGGAAGTGTCGCTTGATCTCGCCCACGACGGTCGGTGTCGCGTACGTGGAGAACTCCACACCCCGGTCCGGGTCGAAACGGTCGACCGACTTGATCAGCCCGATCGTGGCGACCTGGGTGAGGTCGTCCAAGGGCTCGCCGCGGTTGCGGAAGCGGCGGGCGAGGTGCTCCACGAGCGGCAGGTGCATGCGCACCAGCCGGTTGCGCAGTCGCGCGTACTCGGGACTGTCCTTGGGCAACCCGCGCAGTTCCGTGAAGAGGGCGCGGGCGTTGCCGCGCTCTCGCGGGTCGTGGCGGGAGGCGGGGGAGAACCGCGCGCGCGGCCCGCGCTCCTCCGGGTTCCTCTCGTGCTCGGCCGTCCTGTCGCCCGTACGCCTTCCCGGGGCCCTGGCCTCCGGCCGGTCGGGCCGAGTGGACGGGGGTCCGCCGTCGACGCGGGGCTCCTCCGCCCCCGGCGGCGACTCCGAGGAGTCCTCGGGGTGTGGCCGGGCCTGCTCGGGGATGGCGTCGAAGCCGTCCGGAGCCCGCCCGGCCCCGCCTCGCGGGCGGCTGCCCTCGGCGGGCGTCCCGCGTGCGCCGCGCTCTTCGTCACGCACCGGACCGTCCCCCGTCCCTCACGCCGGCCCGGGTCCCGCGCCGCGCTGCTTGTAGAGGCTTATCGACACGGTCCGGTCCTCGTCCACGGCCGAGGAGACCTTCCCCGCCAGCGCGGAGAGGACCGTCCAGGCGAAGGTGTCCCGCGAGGGGGCGTGGCCGTCCGTGGTCGGAGCCGAGACGGTGACCTCGAGCGAGTCGTCGATGAGGCGGAAGACGCAGCTCAGGACCGAGCCGGGCACGGCCTGCTGCAACAGGATCGCGCAGGCCTCGTCGACCGCGATGCGAAGATCCTCGATCTCGTCGAGGGTGAAGTCCAAACGGGCCGCGAGGCCGGCCGTCGCCGTACGCAGCACCGACAGGTAGGCACCCGCGGCCGGCAGCCGGACTTCCACGAAGTCCTGGGTCGCGGGCTCGCCTGCGATCTGGGACACCCTCACCTCCAAGGTGGTACAAGCATGTCAAGGTCGAGGGTCGCCCCTCGGGTAACGCGGTGGCGCGATAGGTGGTTCAACCGTGACGTTACCGCGCTCCGAACTTCCTGTCCCCGAGACCCCAACCCCTTGCCGTCACGCATAGTAAACACCTGAACACGTACAGTGGCTAGGGGGTGGGCGGGCTCAAATCGGAAGAGCGCGCGCCGGGTTGACGTACCCAGCCGTCGAGGGGTCGAACCGTCCGGAACACGGGTCATACGAGCCTGTGATCCGGATAGCACCACCGCCACCGATCGCCGGGTTCGTGGCTGCGCATCACCGGATGCGCGGTCTCCACGTGGTGGCGTGTGGCGTGTCGCCCCGGCGACGAGTCGCAGCAGCCCACATGACCGCAGGTGAGGCACAACCTCAGTTGGACGGGCTCGGTGCCCTCCGCCAGGCACTCCGGGCAGGTGCCCGTCCGGGGCGCCGGTTCCGGCCGCGGCAGCGCGTCGACGTGCGTGCACTGTTCCATGCGTGCCAGGTTACGACGGGTGGGCGGAAGACGGCGCGGACAGCGAGGCGGTCGAGGGCGATGGACGTGATGCCGCTGCTCCTCCTGGTGGCCGGAAGCACCGCCATCGCCGTGGCGGCCCGACGCACCCGCGTGCCGCCCCCACTGTCGCTGGTCGCCGCCGGGCTGGCGGTCAGCTACGTCCCCGGGGTGCCGGCGTACGACCTCGACCCGGACATCGTGCTGCCACTGCTGCTGCCCCCTTTGCTGCACACCGCCGCGACCGACAGCTCCTACCTCGATCTCCGCGCCCAGCTGCGGCCGGTCGCCCTGCTCTCCGTGGGCTACGTGCTCTTCGCGACCCTCGCCGTCGGCTGGGCGGCGCACCTGATCGTGCCGGGACTGCCCCTGGCCGCCGCACTCGTCTTCGGGGCCGTGGTGGCCCCGCCGGACGCGGTCGCCGCGACGGCCGTCGCCCGGCGTGTGGGGCTGCCGCCCCGGATCGTCACGATCCTCCAGGGCGAGTCCCTGGTGAACGACGCCACCGCCATCACCGCCTACCGGGTGGCCGTGGCCGCCGCCGTCGGCGAGGGGGCCACCTGGGCGGGTGGGATCGCGGAGTTCCTGGTGGCCGCCGTCGGTGGGGTCGGCGTCGGACTGGTGCTGATGGTCCCCTTGCACTGGTTGCGCACCCATGTGAAAGAGCCGCTGCTCCAGAACACCTTCTCCCTGCTCGTCCCGTTCGTCGCCTACGCCGCCGCCGAACGGGTGCATGCCTCGGGGGTGCTGGCGGTGGTCGTGGTCGCGCTCTACCTCGCCCACCGGGCGTGGGAGGTGGACTTCGCCCTCCGGCTCCAGGAGGAGGCGGTGTGGAGGATGGTGGCGTTCGTGTTGGAGTCGTCCGTCTTCGCCCTCATCGGCCTGCAACTCCCGGTCGTCGTCGAGGGTCTCGGCGCCCGCTACGGCGTCGGCGCCGCCGCGTGGTACGCGCTCGCCCTCTTCCTCGCGGTGGTGGTCGCCCGGTTCGTCTGGGTCTACCCGGCGACCTTCCTGCCCAGGGCGTTGTCGGCCGGGGTCCGGGCCAGGGAGCCGAACCCGACGTGGAAGGGCCCCTTCGTCGTGGCCTGGGCCGGCATGCGCGGCGTGGTGTCGCTCGCCATCGCCTTCTCGATCCCGCTCACCGTGCACGACGGCGCGCCCTTCCCGCAGCGCGACCTCGTCCTGTTCCTGGCGTTCACCACCGTCATCGGCACGCTGGTCGTCCAGGGGGTCACCCTGCCGACGTTGATCCGGCTGCTGCGGCTCCCGGGGCGCGACGAGGACGCCCGCACGTTGGCGGAGGCCGACGCCCAGGCCCAGGCGTCGCGCGCCGCCGAGCGGCGTCTGGAGGAACTCCTCGGCGACGAGCGGAACGCCCTGCCGGGCCCGCTCGCCGACCGCCTCCGGAAGGTGGTGGAGCGCCGCCGCGACTCGGTCTGGGAACGGTTCGGCCGGTCGAACCCGGTCACCGGGGAGTCCGCCGACGACACCTATCGGCGGCTGTCGCGCGAGATGATCGGCACCGAGCGCGAGGTGTTCGTCCGACTCCGGGACGAACGCCGCATCGACGACGAGATGCTCCGCACCCTGCTGCGACGGCTGGACCTGGAGGAGGCGGCGGTGTACCGGGAGGTCGGCTGAGTGCCGGGCGGCCGGTGGCTCGACCCCTCGGCACCCGGCCCGACGGGCGTCAGGGGAAGGGACGTCCCGTGATGATCGCGGCCAGGGTGGTACCGGGCGTGAACGCCCCCTCCTCCGTGAGACGGAGCAACGCGTGGAGCGTCTTGGCCACGTAGACCCGCTCCACCGGCGTGCCGTGGCGCCGGGCGAAGTCCTCGGCGAAGGCGTCGAGCCGGGGCGGGAGGCGTCCGTATCCGCCATCGTGGAAGCGGTCGGAGACGCTCCAACGCCCGCGTGGCCCGCCGAAGGCCTCCCGCTGGAGGCGTTCCACCTCGCCGGTCAGGAAGCCTCCCCGGAGCACGGAGACGCCGAGGGCCCGCTGGTCCGGCGCGAGTCCGGCGGCGAGCCCGGCCAGGGTGCCGCCGGTCCCGCACGCCACGGCCGCGACGTCCGCCAGGCCCCTCAGCTCCTCGCCCAGCGTCCGGCAACCCCGCACGGCGGCGGTGTTGCTACCCCCCTCGGGCAGGACGAAGGCGTCGGCGACGCCGCAGGAGTCCACGATCGCCGCCAGCACGTCGGGGTCGGTCTTGCGTCGGTAGGTCGTCCGGTCGAGGTAGCGCAGCCGCATCCCGTCGTCGAGGCAGCGTGCCAGGGAGGCGTTGGGAGGGCGGTTCGCCAGTTCGTCGCCGCGGACCACGCCGATGGTCGGTACCCCCAGCAAGCGTCCCGCCGTCGCCGTGGCGCGCAGGTGGTTGGAGTACGCGCCGCCGAAGGTGAGGATCGGCCGGCCGGCCGCCTCGTCCAGGTTCGGGGCGAGCTTGCGCCACTTGTTGCCGATCAGCTCGGGGTGGATCAGGTCGTCACGCTTGAGGAGCAGGCGGACACCGTGCCGCTCGAAGCGCGGGTCCCGCACCTCCCGCAGAGGTGAGGGCAGCCGCGGGTGCGAGAAGTGCGGTGTGACCATCGGACCATTCTCGGGTGTCGTCGGGCTCGCTCTCCCCCCGGCGCGCTCGTGGCGCGCGTTCGCCCGCCTCGCCGGGCGCCGCGGTAGCCGCGCGGGTATGCCTCATGCCCAGGACGGCCGTGATCCATTCCCCCTCTTTCGGGTAATAGCACCGGCACGCTCCGTGAGAAAGGCTGTCCCTGCACATCGAATGCCGGACGCGGACGCGTTCCGGCATGAGCGGGAGGGCAATTCCATATGTCGGTAGGCGAAGAGATCCGCACCGAGCAGACCTCGGCGCAGCAGAGCCTGGGCACGGCCGCGGCGCGGAACCTGGCCACCACCACCAAGTCCGTGCCGCAGATGCAGGAGATCAGCTCCCGTTGGCTGCTCCGCATGCTGCCGTGGACGGACATCCAGGGCGGTACGTACCGGGTCAACCGGCGACTGACCTTCGCCGTGGGGGACGGCCGGGTCACGTTCGTGAAGACGGGCGATCGCGTCGAGGTGATCCCCGCGGAGCTGGGCGAGTTGCCCGCGCTGCGCACGTACGACGACGAGGAGGTCCTGTCCGAGCTCGCCGGCCGCTGCGAGCAGCGGACGTTCGGGCCGGGCGAGGTGATCGCCTCCTTCGGTGGCCGTACCGACTGCGTCTACCTGCTGGCCCACGGCAGGGTGGAGAAGATCGGCACGGGGCCCTACGGCGACGACGCCGTCCTGGGGGTTCTCGCGGACGGCTCCTACTTCGGGGAGCGTGCTCTCCTGGACGGGGACGCGATCTGGGAGTACACCGCCCGGGCGGCGACGGCCTGCACGGTGCTGGTGCTCTCCCGTGCCGAGGTGGACCGCGTCGCCGACGCCTCGGAGACCCTGAGCGCGCACCTCGGATCTCAGCGCGCGATCCCGGAGCAGCGCACCAACAAGCACGGTGAGAAGGAGATCGATCTCGCCGCCGGCCACACGGGAGAGCCGGACATCCCGCACACCTTCGTCGACTACGAGGCCCGTCCGCGCGAGTACGAGCTGAGCGTCGCCCAGACGGTGCTGCGTATCCACACGCGTGTGGCGGATCTCTACAACCAGCCCATGAACCAGACGGAGCAGCAGATCCGGCTCACGGTGGAGGCGCTGAAGGAGCGCCAGGAGCACGAGCTGATCAACAACCGCGACTTCGGTCTGCTCCACAACTGCGAGTACGACCAGCGAATCCAGCCCCACGACGGGGTGCCCGGCCCCGACGACATGGACGAACTGCTCAGCCGAAGGCGCGGCACCAAACTCTTCCTGGCCCACCCCCGGGCCATCGCCGCCTTCGGTCGTGAGCTGAACCGGCGCGGTCTCGTCCCGGAGACCATCGACGTCGGCGGCAGCCGCATTCCGACCTGGCGGGGTGTGCCGTTCTTCCCCTGCAACAAGATCCCGGTGACCGAGGCCCGCACCTCCTCGATCATCGCGATGCGTACCGGCGAGAGCGAGCAGGGCGTCATCGGGCTGCGTGCCACCGGCATCCCCGACGAGATCGAGCCGAGTCTGTCGGTGCGCTTCATGGGCATCAACGAGCAGGCCGTCATCAAATACCTGGTGACGACGTACTACTCGGCGGCGGTCCTGGTGCCGGACGCGCTGGGCGTGCTGGAGAACGTCGAGATCGGCCGCTGGCGGTGACCTTTCGTCGCGTACCCGGTGTCCCCGCCCGTCCGGGCGGGTACACCCCGGGATACCGAGGCGGCCCGACGGGTGAGGTGAGTCCATGACGGAGACTCGGCACCGCGCCACCGACCCGTCGCGCGCCGACGGCCCGCCGGGTCTCGTGGGCACCCTCGACCGCGAGGGCGGCTTCGCTCGCCCACGGGCGACGGGGCGGGACGCGCCCGAGGAGAGCGGGGCGGGGACCCTGCTCCACAGAGCTCGGGCGGCGGTGGATCCTCGTCTGCGCGCCGCGGTCGACTCGCTGCCCGCGGGGCTCCGGCGCGTGGCCCGGCACCACTTCGGTTGGCGGGAGGCGGACGGCTCCGCGAGCGGTGGGGGATCCGGCAAGGCCATCAGGCCCGCGCTGGTTCTCGCCTCGGCCGAGGCGCTCGGCGGCGGCGAAGCCAGGGAGTCCGCCGTGCCGGCGGCCGTCGCGGTGGAGCTCGTGCACAACTTCACCCTGCTCCACGACGATGTCATGGACCGTGACACCACCCGTCGACACCGGCCCACGGCGTGGACGGTGTTCGGTGACGCCGACGCCATTCTCGCCGGCGACGCCCTCCAGGCGTTGGCCCAGAGGCTGCTCACGGCGGATTCGCACCCGGTGTCACGGGTGGCGGCCGTGCGGCTGGCCGACTGCGTCATCGAGTTGTGCGCTGGACAACAGGCCGACACGGCCATGGAGCGCCGGGACCCGCGCGAGGTCACGCTCGACGAGACGCTGGCGATGGCGGAGGCCAAGACCGGGGCGCTGCTCGGCTGTGCCTGTGCCCTCGGCGCGCTCTACACCGGGGCGACGGAGGAGGACGTGGACGCCCTGGACGCGTTCGGCCGTGAGGCCGGGCTGGCCTTCCAGCTGATCGACGACGTCATCGGGATATGGGGGGACCCGCGCAGGACCGGCAAGCCGGCGGGTGCGGATCTCGCCGCTCGCAAGAAGTCGCTTCCCGTGGTGGCCGCGCTCACCTCCGGGACCCCGGCGGGGCGCGAACTCGCCGAGTCCTACGGCCGCCCCCACCGACAGGAGGAGGACCTGGAACACATGGCGTCGCTCGTGGAACGCGCCGGCGGGAGGGACTGGGCCCAGACCCAGGCGGCGGATCGCATGGCTCGGGCGGTGGACGAGCTGTCCCGGGCGGTGCCCGTGCCCGAGGCCGCCGACGGCCTGCTCGCCTTGGCCGAATTCGTCACCCGGCGCGATATCTGACCACCCGACGCGTCCGGCACGGCCTCCTCTCGGGGCCGGCCGAAACGCACCGGGTATCGGCGGGCCCCGCACTTCCCCACGGTGTGCGGGGCCCGCCTCCTCGCCCCGGCATCCGGATAGGCTGGCAACGACCACCATTCTGGGGGCAGTTGAGGAGATGGGGCGGAACATGGGAGCGGCGATACGCACGGCCGGCGGGGACGATCGCGACGTGGTCGTGCGACTGCTGGACCGCGCCTTCCTGGACGACCCGGTCAGCGGTTGGGTCTTCCCTGACGAGGTCCATCGGCGTGCGACGCATCACCGGCTGATGGCCGCGCTCACCGACGTCGCTCTCGCCGAGGGTCGTGTCGATCTCACCGCGGACGGGTCCGCCTGCGCTCTCTGGTTGCAGATGACCGTCGAGGACCGTGAGGAGGTCATTCCCGACGAGGGGCCTTCCCGGATCCGTCAGGCCGTCGATCCGGACAACGAACGCGTCGAGTTGATCGGTCGGTTGACAGCCGAGGTCCATCCCGACGATCGCCCGCACGCCTATCTGTGGATGCTCGGTGTCGAGCCGGGTCGGCAGGGCGCGGGCCTCGGCACGGCACTGGTCGAGTCGGCCCTCGACCGCTGCGACCGGGGTGGGCTCCCCGCCTACCTGGAGGCGAGCACCACGCGCAGCCGTGACCTGTACGCGCGTCTCGGGTTCCATCTCGTCGGCGGCCCACTGCGGCTCCCGGACGGGCCGTTGATGTGGCCGATGTGGCGGGACCCCTGCGACTCGCCGAGCTGACCGACGCCCGTCGTTCCGCCGGGAGCAAGACGTGCCTACGCGGGCGTGCGGTCGATATCGGCTGCGGCAAGGGTGAATTCAACCAGTGGCTTCGCGACGATCGGCCCGAGCCGGCCCTGCTCGGACTGGACATCGCCCCCGGCATCCTCGACGGCGTGACCGGCCCGGTCGCCGTGGCGAATGCCACCCGTCTGCCGTTGGCCACGGCGAGTGTGGACGCGGCCCCGGCGCCACACACGCTGTACCACGTCCCGGGCATCCCGCGGGCGGTCAGGGAGTTGTCCCGGGTCGTGGCCTGTGACGGGGCGGTGATCGTCTCCACCAACAGCGACCGGGACAAGGCCGAACTCGACGACTTGTGGCGGCGGGCGGCGGGCGACGTCCTCGCGGAGCGAGCGTCGAGCAGGTCCAGCTCGTCCTCGGCCACGCCTCCGCTGTCGTCACGCTGCGGATCAACGCCCATCTCTGGTCGAGCGAAGATGACCGCACCCGGTCCGCCATGGGCGCCGTTCTCGGCGGACTGCGGACCGGGTGCGGACTGCAAGACCAGGCGATCAAGGAAACCGCAGGTCAAAGGGGTTGATCAAAGATCAAGCCTTCTTGGTCTCCCAGAAGATCTTGTCGATCTGGGCGATGTGGTCCAGCGCCTTCTGGCCGGTCGCGGGGTCCGACGAGCCCTTGGCGGCGGAGAGGGACTTGAGCGTGTCGTTCACCAGCTGGTGCAGCTCGGGGTACTTCTCGAAGTGCGGCGGCTTGAAGTAGTCGCTCCAGAGCACCGACACGTGGTGCTTGGCCAGCTCCGCGCGCTGCTCCTTGATGGTGATGGCGCGGGCCTGGAAGTGCGGGTCGTCGTTGCCGGCCATCTTCTCCTGGATGGCCTTGACCGACTCCGCCTCGATGCGGGCCTGGGCGGGGTCGTACACGCCGCAGGGCAGGTCGCAGTGGGCGCTGACCGTGACCTTCGGGGCGAACAGGCGGGAAAGCATGCAGCGGTCCTTCCTCGTGATCGTCTTCTCAGGGGGGACACTACTCTCTGGAAGGGTCGTTTTCGCGAGTGCCCCCAATGGGTGACGACAAAAGTCCGGGTCGGACTCGGACCTGTGGAGGAAGACCGGGGAGGTGGCGTGAGATGCCGGAGCCGTCGCGGGGGCCCGGGGCGGCCGGCGGGCCGCTTCCCCTCGGACCCGCCGAGGTGACCGGGCCGTCGATGGTTCCCACCCTGCGCCACGGGGATCTGCTTCTGGTGCACTGGGGAGCCAGGGTGCGGCCGGGCGACATCGTGGTCCTGCGTCACCCCTTCCAGCAGGACCTGCTGGTCGTGAAGCGGGCCGTCGAACGCCGGGGCGCGGGGTGGTGGGTGCTTGCGGACAACCCCTACGCCGGGGGCGACAGCACCGACTACGGGGTCGTGCCGCGCGAGCTGGTCCTGGGCAGAGCGCGGTTGAGGTTCCGGCCCAGGACGGATCAGCGCTCGCCGTCGGCCTGGTTGGGGTGGGCGCTGTCGGCAGTGCGGCCCCTGTCTCCGACGCGACCGGCGGCCTCGCGTTTGCGGGCCCGGTAAGCGGCCACGTTGGCCCGGGTGGCGCACCGGTCGGAGCAGTAGCGCCGGGAGCGGTTGGTGGAGGTGTCGAGGTAGGCGTTCCGGCAGGGGGACGCCTCGCACACACCGAGCCGCTCGACGCCGTGTCGGGTGAGGTGGAAGGCCAGCCCCATGGCGGCGACGGCCGCGTACCCGGCGGTGGCGTTGGACGGGTGGTCGGCGAGGTGCATGTGCCACCGCGGTCGGCCGTCCTCCTCGCGTGGATCGTGCCCGGAGACCTGGGGGCTCACCGGGTACTCCATGAGCAGGGCGTTCAGGAGGTCCACGGCGAGGGCCTCCTCACCGCGCTCGGCGGCCTCGAACACCTTCCGCAGCCTGCCGCGGACCGAGCGGAAGCGGGTGACGTCGGCCTCGGTGGCGCGTCGGGCCGCGGTGCGGCTCCCTGGGAAGAGATCGCGGACGGCGGCGACGCTCGTCAGGGTGTCCCTGCCCCGCTCCGGCTCCTCGGTGTTGACGAGACGCACGGCGTAGTCCGCGTAGTGGTCCAGTTGCACTCGGTGTCCTCGTGGAGTGGCGCGGGATCGCGCTCGGGCGGCACGGACGGAGGGTCCACCGTAACGGCTGTGACCCGCGTCGAGGTATGACGCCCGAGGGCCCGGGGCGGAGGGCGAGGCCCCCGACGCCCCGGATCGCCGACGCGGCCCGTGCGTCCCGGGACGCACCGCGTGGCTCGGGTCGGGGTGTGGGTGGGGGCGTGGGACGACTGGCCCACGCCCCCCACCCACACCCCGAGAGGCTCAGAGAACCTTGGAGAGGAACGCCTTCGTCCGATCGTGCCGCGGGTCGGTCAACACGTCCCGGGGGTTGCCGGACTCCACCACCACGCCCCCGTCCATGAAGACCAGGCTGTCGCCGACCTCGCGGGCGAACCCCATCTCGTGGGTGACCACCACCATCGTCATCCCTGACTCGGCCAGGTCGCGCATGACGTCCAGGACGTCGCCGACCAGCTCGGGGTCGAGGGCCGAGGTGGGCTCGTCGAAGAGCATCAGCTTCGGGTCCATGGCGAGGGCCCGGGCGATGGCGACGCGCTGCTGCTGACCGCCGGAGAGCTGGGAGGGGTAGTTCCCGGACTTGTCGCCCAGCCCCACCCGCTCCAGGAGCCCCATGGCGCGCTCCCTAGCCTCCGTCCGGCCGACGCCCCGGACCTGTACCGGTGCCTCCATGACGTTCTCGACGGCCGTCATGTGCGGGAAGAGGTTGAACCGCTGGAACACCATGCCGATGTCCCGGCGCTTGCGGGCGACTTCGCTGTCCCTGAGCTCGTAGAGCTTTTCGCCCTTCTGGCGGTAGCCCACCAGCTCTCCGTCGACGTGGAGCCGGCCGGAATTGATCTTCTCCAGGTGGTTGATGCACCGGAGGAACGTCGACTTGCCGGAGCCCGACGGGCCGATGAGGCAGAACACCTCGCCTCGCGCGACCTCCAGGTCGATCCCCTTGAGAACCTCGACATGCCCGAAGGACTTGTGGACGCCCTCCGCCCTGACCATGGCCGTCATGCCGTGCCACCTCCCGTCGTGCCGGTGCGGTTGGACAACGAGAACAGGTTCGCCCGGATCTTCTGCAGCGGGGTGGGCGGCAGGCTGCGGCTGGAGCCGCGGGCGTAGTGGCGCTCCAGGTAGTACTGGCCGACGCTGAAGACCGAGGTCAACAGCAGGTACCAGGCCGCCGCCAGGAACAGCATCTCGGCCGGGGCGCCGGACGTTTGGCCGATGTCCTGCGCGACGCGGAAGAGTTCGGAATACTGCACGACCGAGACCAGGGAGGTCGTCTTCAGCATGTTGATGACCTCGTTGCCCGTGGGCGGCACGATGACCCGCATCGCCTGCGGGATCACGACCCGGCGCAGGGTCTTGGCGTGGCTGATGCCGAGCGCGTGCGACGCCTCGGTCTGCCCCTCGTCGACCGCGAGCAGTCCCGCGCGGCAGATCTCCGCCATGTACGCCGCCTCGTTCAGACCCAGGCCGAGGAGCGCGGTCAGGAACGGGGTCATGAACTGGGACCACTCGTCGCGGTAGACCGGCCCGAGGTCGATGTACTGGAAGACCAGGCCGAGGTTGAACCACACCACGAGCTGCACCAGGACGGGCGTGCCGCGGAAGAACCAGATGTAGAACCAGGCGATGGAGGAGGTCACCGGGTTCTTGGAGAGGCGCATCACCGCGAGCAGGACGCCGCCGAAGACGCCGATCGCCATCGCCAGCACGGTGATCAGCAAGGTTCTGCCCACGCCGGCCAGCACCCGGTCGTCGAAGAAGTAGTCGGGGATCGCGCCCCAGTTGATCCGGCCCTGGGAGAACGCGTAGACCACCGCGGCCAGCAGCGCGATGGCCACCGCTGCGGTCACGTACCGCCCGTAGTGCCGGACCGGGACGGCCTTGATCGCCTCCGGTCCGGCGGGCGGTGTGTCGGCCGGACCGGAGCCCGACGTGTCGACGTCAGTCACGGGGTGTAGCCCTTCCTTGCCCGCGGGGTGTTCACGCGCCGCCGTTGACGGTGGCCTCGGTGACCGCGCCCTCGGACACGCCCCACTTGTCGAGGACCTTCTGGTACTCGCCGTTGGCGATGATGGCGTCCAACGCGGCCTTCAGGGCGTCCCGCAGCTCGGTGTTCTCCTTGGAGACGGCGATGCCGTACGGGGCCGCCTCCACCTGCTCGCCGACGAGCTGGAAGTGTTCGCCGCCACCGGAGGTCTGCACCGCGTAGGCGGCGACCGGGAAGTCGGAGGATCCGGCGTCGGCGCCGCCCGCGCGCAGCCGGATCCGGGCCTGCTGGTCGTTGTCGAAAGCCTCGATGGACAGCGGCTCGCCCGCCGGGCACTTCTCGGCCTCGGCCTTGGCCAGGTCCTCCGACACGGTGCCGCGCTGCACCACGATCTTCTTTCCGCACAGGTCGGACCAGGTCTCGATGCCCTGGTCGTCACCCTTGTCGGTATAGATCGAGACACCGGCGGTGAAGTAGTCGACGAAGTCGACGCCCTCGCCGACCTTCTTGCCGGTGGCGGGGTCCACACCCTCCTGCCGGTCCTTGGTGTCGGTCATCGCGGACATGGCGACGTCGTAGCGCTTGGAGCGCAGCCCGGTGATCAGCGTGTCGAAGGTGCCGTTCTGGAACTCGAAGGTCACGCCGAGCTGCTCGCCCATGGCCGCCGCGAGGTCGGGGTCGATCCCCACGACCTCTCCGGAATCGTCCTTGAACTCGACCGGCGCGTACGCGATGTCGGAGCCCACCCGGACGACCCCCTTGTCGCGGATCGACGCCGGCAACAGGTCGGCGAGCGGCGCCGCCGCGCCGGACTTGTCGCCGCCGTCCGCGCCACCGCTCTCGGTCTGGTCACCGCACCCGGTCAGCAGCAGGGCGCCTGCGACCGCGATCGCGCCGACCGCGGCGGTCCGGGTACGCGCGATCGAGCGACGGGGGGAGCTTGCGGTCATGGTGGGTTCCTCCGGCGGTTGCGTGGAGCCGATGGGACGGACACCCGTCGGGGTCGACGGGCGTCTGGACCTGCCGACGGGCGCGCGCGGCGACCTTCGACGGGACACACGGGATCGGCGGTCGGACACGCGTCTTCGGGCGTCGCGACCCCGTGCGATTAGGGCATCTTGCCATTCGGACGACCCCCCTCAGGGGGCTCGTGATGTCAAAATCGGATAACGGGCGACCGTGCGAAGCGGACCAGCTCGGTACATCCCGCCCGGGGGCTTCCGGGAATCCACCCTTCCGGCCGAAAAATCTTCGGTGTACTCGGCGTGTGGCGGGCATCTCCGACCGTCGGCGCCGCTCTGGCGCGAAGCTCAAAAGACTGTCAAGAAGGTGTCGGCCGCTTCCCGGGAAGTTGGACTATGAGTCATGTCACCGACGTGCGGCGTTCCTGGTCCGGGATGTGAGCTTGTACTGAATGGACTCGTCGCCAAGGGAGGACGTCCGGTAAGAAGGTTCTTCACACCCCTCATCCGGGGCGCGGGGCGCGTGTGCGGCGCGCCCGAAGCGCGGGGCTCCCACGTATCGGTGACCATGCCCGCGCGGTCCCGTCCCACCCCTCACCCAGGAGTGGACAAACCCTCAATCCATGAATACGTAAGGGGTACAACACAGTGGCAGCGGAGATCGTCAACCCTCGCAGCGACGGCGACGCCGGTACGACGTGGGAGACGGGGGCCGAGCCCCTCGATTCCGTCGAGCCCGCCTTCGCGCTGCACCGCGGCGGCAAGATGGCCGTGCGGGCCACCGTGCCGGTCCGGGACAAGGACGATTTGTCCCTGGCGTACACACCCGGCGTGGCGCGGGTGTGCAGCGCCATCGCCGAGCGGCCCGAACTCGTGCACGACTACACCTGGAAGTCGTCGGTGGTCGCCGTCGTCACCGACGGCACGGCCGTCCTCGGCCTCGGCGACATCGGCCCGGAAGCCTCCCTCCCGGTGATGGAGGGCAAGGCCATCCTCTTCAAGCAGTTCGGCGGCGTGGACGCCGTGCCGATCGCCCTGGACTGCACGGACGTGGACGAGGTCGTGGAGACGGTGGCGCGCCTGGCTCCCTCCTTCGGCGGGGTGAACCTGGAGGACATCTCCGCGCCCCGATGCTTCGAGATCGAGCGACGTCTGGAGGAGCGCCTTGACATCCCGGTCTTCCACGACGACCAGCACGGGACCGCGGTGGTCACCCTCGCGGCGCTGCGCAACGCCGCCCGGCTGAGCGGCCGGTCCCTGGGCGAGCTGCGGGCGGTCATCTCCGGCGCGGGCGCCGCGGGAGTCGCCATCGCCAGGACCCTGGTCGGGGCCGGGATCGGCGACGTCGCGGTCGCGGACCGCAAGGGTGTCGTCTCCCGGGAGCGGAGCGACCTGACCCCGGTCAAGCGGGAACTGGCGGAGTTCACCAACAAGGGGGGGATCTCCGGCTCCCTGGAGTCCGCCCTCGAAGGCGCCGACGTGTTCATCGGCGTCTCCGGCGGCACCGTGGGGGAGGAGGCCGTCGCCTCCATGGCCGAGGGCGCCTTCGTCTTCGCGATGGCCAACCCGAACCCCGAGGTGCGCCCGGAGATCGCGCACAAGTACGCGGCCGTCGTCGCCACGGGGCGATCGGACTTCCCCAACCAGATCAACAACGTGCTGGCCTTTCCGGGAATCTTCGCCGGAGCACTGCGGGTGCGGGCCTCGAGGATCACCGAGGGCATGAAGCTCGCGGCGGCCGAGGCGCTCGCCTCCGTCGTGGGCGACGACCTGGCGGCGGACTACGTGATCCCGTCGCCGTTCGACCAGCGGGTGGCGCCCGCCGTCACCGACGCGGTCGCGGCGGCGGCGCGGGCCGAGGGCGTCGCGCGTCGGTGAGCCGCCCCGCCCCGCGGTGAGGCGTCGGGGGTGGTCCCTCCCGGGATCACCCCTCGCTCGCGCGAAAGAGGGCGTGTGTCACAGGGTTAGGCGGTTTCGGTGGGCGCGCGCTGACCCTATCGTCAAGGTCATGTTCGCCGTCTACGCCGCCAGAATCGACCGCGACCGACCGCTCTCCGGGCTGGAGTCGGGAGAGCGTCCCGCTCCCCGGGCTCGCCCCGGTTGGAGCGTCGTCGACGTACGGGCCGCCTCCCTCAACCACCACGACCTGTGGTCCCTGCGCGGCGTCGGCCTGACGCCCGACCGCCTGCCGATGATCCTGGGCTGTGACGCCGCGGGTGTCGACGCGGACGGCAACGAGGTCGTGCTGCATTCGGTGATCGGCCAGAGTGGCCACGGGGTTGGCCCCGAGGAGCCCCGGTCCATCCTCACCGAGCGCTACCAGGGCACCTTCGCCGAGCGGGTCGCCGTCCCGACCTGGAACGTCCTTCCCAAGCCCAGGGAACTCTCCTTCGCCGAGGCCGCCTGCCTGCCCACGGCTTGGCTGACGGCCTACCGGATGCTCTTCACCCAGGCCGGGGTGCGCCCCGGCGACTCGGTGCTGGTGCAGGGGGCGGGCGGCGGCGTGGCGACGGCCGCCATCGTGCTGGGCCGCGCCGCCGGACTGCGCGTCTTCGCCACCAGCCGGGACGAGGCCAAACGCCGTCGCGCCGTGGAGCTGGGCGCATTGGAGGCCGTGGCCCCCGGCGAGCGGCTGCCGACACGGGTGGACGCGGTGATCGAGACCGTCGGGGCGGCGACCTGGTCCCACTCGGTGAAGTCGCTGCGCCCCGGAGGCACCCTGGTGATCTCCGGCGCCACCAGCGGCGACCGCCCTTCGCACGCGGAGCTGACCAGGATCTTCTTCCTGGAGCTGCGGGTGGTCGGCTCCACCATGGGCACCAAGGACGAGCTGGAGGACCTGCTGGCGTTCTGCGCGACGACGGGCGTACGGCCGGTCGTCGACGAGCTGCTGCCCCTGGAAAGGGCCCGGGAGGGCTTCGAGCGACTGGCCTCCGGCGATCACTTCGGGAAGATCGTGCTGACCGCCTCCTGAAGGCCGGCGCCGCGAGGCCGCCAGTCGACACGAGTCGAACCCCGCTCCCCGGCCGGTGGGCCGCGCCCGTCGCGCGGGAGTGGCCCGGTGTCGGAAACGCGCCTAGTCCTCGTCGTCCAGCCGTGCCAGCCAGGTGGCGAGGCGTTCCACCGGGACCTCGAAATCGGGGTTGAGGTCGACGAACGCGCGCAACTGCTCGGCGAGCCACTCGAAGGTGATCTCCTCCTCGCCACGTCGCTTGGCGAGTTCCTCGATGCCGCGGTCGGTGAAGTACACGGATGCTCCGCACGGAAGTCGGGTGGTCGAACAGGTCCAGGCTATCCCGGGTCGTGGGGCCCGCCGCCTCCCCGCCCGGCGAAGACGAGCGGGGGCCCCTCCCGGGCTCCGGCTCGGGAGAGGCCCCACGGGGCGGGGCGGGTCCGACTCGGCCGATCGCGCCGAGCCGGACCCGTCGATCACGCCTCGAACACCTCGCGCACCAGCTGTTCCTGTTCGGCCTGGTGCCGCTTGGCGGAGCCGACGGCCGGGGACGAGCCGTGCGGACGCGAGATGCGCCGCAGACGCTCGCCGTGCGGGATGTCGGCGCCGACCGCCAGGTCCAAGTGGTCGATCAGGTTGAGCGCGATGAACGGCCAGGCGCCCTGGTTTGCAGGCTCCTCCTGGGCCCACAGGTACTTCTCGGCGTTCGGGTACTTGGCGATCTCCGCCTGCAGCTCGGCGCCCGGAAGCGGGTAGAGCCGCTCGATACGGATGATCGCTGTGTCCGTCGCGCCGCGCTTGCGGCGCTCGGCGTCCAGGTCGTAGTAGACCTTCCCGGCGCAGAAGACGACCTTCTTCACCGCCGCCGGGTCCACCGAGTCGTCCCCGATGACGGGCCGGAACCGGCCCGTCGTGAACTCCTCGGCCTTCGACGCCGCCGCCTTCAGGCGCAGCATCGACTTCGGGGTGAAGACGACCAGCGGCTTGTGGTGCGGGTTGTGCACCTGCCACCGCAGGAGGTGGAAGTAGTTCGACGGCAGCGTCGGCATCGCGACCGTCATGCTGTTCTGCGCGCAGAGCTGGAGGAACCGCTCCGGACGGGCCGACGAGTGGTCCGGCCCCTGGCCCTCGTAGCCGTGGGGGAGAAGCAGGACGACGCCCGACGTCTGTGCCCACTTCTGCTCGGCGGACGAGATGAACTCGTCCACGACGGTCTGCGCGCCGTTGACGAAGTCGCCGAACTGCGCCTCCCACATCACCAGCGCGTTCGGGCGGGCCAGCGAGTAGCCGTACTCGAAGCCCATCACCGCGTACTCGGAGAGCAGGGAGTTGTAGACGTTGTACCGTGCCTGGTCCTCGGACAGGTACAGCAGCGGGGTGAACTCCTCGCCCGTCTCGCGGTTGATCAGTACCGCGTGACGCTGGCCGAAGGTGCCTCGCTGGGAGTCCTGTCCGGACAGTCGGACGGGCACCCCCTCCAGCAGCAGGGAGCCGACGGCGAGAGTCTCGCCCATGCCCCAGTCGATGGTGCCGTCCTCGATCATGGCGGCGCGGCGCTGGAGCTGCGGCAGCAGTCGCGGATGCACCGTGACGCGGTCGGGGAGCGACACCTGGGACTCGGCGATCCGCTTGACCACCTCGGCGGACACCGCCGTGTTCACGGCCGCCGGGAACTCCGCCTGCGGCTCCGGGTGCTCGGCGGACCCGGGCTGGGAGGATGCCTCGCGGACCTCGGTGAAGACCTTCTCCAGCTGTCCCTGGTAGTCCTGGAGCGCCTGCTCGGCCTCCTCCAGCGTGATGTCGCCCCGGCCGATCAGGGACTCGGTGTAGAGCTTGCGCACCGAGCGCTTCTTGTCGATCAGGTCGTACATCAACGGCTGCGTGAACGCCGGGTTGTCGGTCTCGTTGTGCCCGCGCCGGCGGTAGCACAGGAGGTCGATCACCACGTCCTTGTTGAAGGCCTGCCGGAATTCGAAGGCCAGCCGCGCGACGCGGACACACGCCTCGGGGTCGTCGCCGTTCACGTGGAAGATCGGTGCCTCGATCATCCGCGCCACGTCCGTCGCGTACATCGAGGAGCGCGAGGACTCGGGCGCGGCGGTGAAGCCGACCTGGTTGTTGATGACGATGTGGACCGTGCCGCCGGTGCGGTAGCCGCGCAGCTGCGACATGTTGAGCGTCTCGGCGACCACGCCCTGGCCCGCGAAGGCCGCGTCGCCGTGAATCGCGACAGGGAGCACCGTGAAGTCGGTGCCGCCCTTGCCGATGATGTCCTGCTTGGCGCGCGCGACACCCTCCAGGACCGGGTCGACGGCCTCCAGATGGGAGGGGTTCGCCACCAGACTGACGTCGATCTGCTCCCCGTCCAGCCCGGTGAAGGTGCCCTCGGCGCCCAGGTGGTACTTGACATCGCCGGAGCCGTGCATGGACTTCGGGTCGAGGTTGCCCTCGAACTCGCGGAAGATCTGCGCGTACGACTTGCCGACGATGTTGGCCAGCACGTTCAGCCGGCCGCGGTGGGCCATGCCGATGACGACCTCGTCCAGGCGGGACTCGGCCGCGGAGTCCAGCACCGCGTCGAGCAGCGGGATGACGGACTCGCCGCCCTCCAGCGAGAACCGCTTCTGGCCGACGTACTTGGTCTGGAGGAAGGTCTCGAAGGCCTCCGCCGAGTTCAGCCGTCGCAGGATGCGCAGCTGCTCCTCGCGCTCGGGCTTGGTGTGCGGGCGCTCCACCCGGTCCTGGATCCACTTGCGCTGCTTGGGGTCCTGGATGTGCATGAACTCGATGCCGGTGGTCCGGCAGTACGAGTCGCGCAGGAC
Source organism: Streptomyces sp. HSG2 (assembly GCF_016598575.1). Classification (NCBI taxonomy): domain Bacteria; kingdom Bacillati; phylum Actinomycetota; class Actinomycetes; order Kitasatosporales; family Streptomycetaceae; genus Streptomyces; species Streptomyces sp. HSG2. The sequence continues at coordinate 1,520,897 of NZ_CP066801.1, read as the reverse complement.
GCCGAGGATGTCGCGGAGCCGCATCATCGACTTGCCGGAGAAGCCTCCGACGGCGAACTCGCGCTCCAGGTCCCAGAGGGTGAGCCCGTGCTCGGTGATGTCCAGGTCGGGGTGCTTGCGCTGCTGGTACTCCAGCGGGTCGGTGTCGGCCATGACATGCCCGCGCACCCGGTAGGAGTGGATCAGCTCGAAGACGCGCGCGGCCTTGGTGACGTCGTCGTCGTGACTGGCGTCGATGTCCTTGAGCCAGCGGACCGGCTCGTAGGGGATGCGCAGCGCTTCGAAGATCTCGTCGTAGAAGCCGTTCTCCCCGAGCAGGAGGTTGGCCACGACGCGCAGGAACTCGCCGGAGGCGGCGCCCTGGATGACCCGGTGGTCGTAGGTCGACGTCAGCGTCATGACCTTGGAGATGCCCAGCTTGTTCAGCGTGTCCTGGGAGGTGCCCTGGAACTCCGCCGGGTAGTCCATGGAACCGACGCCCATGATCACCGACTGTCCCGGCATCAGACGCGGCACCGAGTGGACGGTGCCCAGGCCGCCCGGGTTGGTCAGCGAGACCGTGACTCCGCTGAAGTCGTCCATGGTCAGCTTGCCGTCACGGGCGCGGCGGACGATGTCCTCGTAGGCCTGCCAGAACTCGAAGAAGTTCAGCGTCTCGGCCTTCTTGATCCCCGCGACGACCAACTGCCGGTCGCCGTTGGGCTTCACCAGGTCGATGGCGAGACCGAAGTTGACGTGCTCGGGCTTGACCAGGGTGGGCTTGCCGTCCTTGAGCTGGTAGGACCAGTTCATGGCGGGCATGGCCTTGATCGCCTGAACCATCGCGTACCCGATGAGGTGCGTGAAGGAGATCTTCCCGCCGCGGGCGCGCTTGAGGTGGTTGTTGATGACGATGCGGTTGTCGAAAAGCAACTTCACCGGCACCGCGCGGACCGAGGTGGCCGTCGGCAGCTCCAGCGAGGCGTCCATGTTCCGCGCCACGGCCGCGGCGGGGCCGCGCAGGGTGACCAACTCGGGTCCCTCCGAGGACGCCGCGGCCGGCTCCCGCGCGGGGGGCGGGGCTGCGGCTCGCGGCTTGGCGGCCGGAGGTGCCGCGGGGGGGCTCGGCGCGGCAGGCGTGCTCGGGGCCGCCGCGGCCGGCGTGGGCGTGGCCGGCTCGGCGGGCGCGGCCGGTGCAGTCCGCTCCGGGGCCGCCTCGGGCGTCGACGTCTGCGTGGCCGCCCCGGGCTGGTAGTCGGCGAAGAAGTCCCACCAGGCGCGGTCTACGGAGTTCGGATCCTGGAGGTACTGCTGGTAGATCTCGTCGACGAGCCATTCGTTCGGGCCGAACGCCGCGGCGGGGTTCCGGCCCGCTTGGTCTGCGTCGGTCGAGATGCTCGATGCGTTACTGGGGGACTGTGGCGACACGGCGGCAACCGCCCTCTTCCGCTTCACAAGGTGATGGACAGCGGAAATAGAGGCTACGCCTCATCGGCCGGGAAGGTCAGGCCGGGCCCGCTCTTCGTCGCGTATGTCACATCGTGAAGCGCGTTTTGGTTCCGGAAACGACGGGAAACAAGTGGGGTTCCGGGTCGACCGGTCGCGACGCGCCCTCCCGCGCGGTCGAGGCCGGGACGTCGGTCCCGTCGGGATCGACCTGCGGTTCGGGCATCGGGCGGACCCGGGCCCCGTTGCGCACTCTACGTCAATGGGGCATAGGAGGCAGACCCGGCAGGGTCACGACTATCCGGCACCCCCGCTCGGACTCCGCCACGCGTATCCCGCCGCCGTGCAGTTCCACGGCCCAGCGCGCGATGGCCAGCCCCAGCCCCGTGCCGCCGTCGCTGCCGGGACCGTGCGGACGGGAGACCGCGCCCCGGTCGAACCTCTCGAACACCCGGTGCCACTCCGACGGAGGGATGCCCGAACCCTCGTCCGTCACCTCCAGCTCCAGGGAGTCCCTGAGTGCCCCGGGGCGTGCCGTGACCGTGACCCGGCCGTGGGGCGGGCTGTGCTTGATCGCGTTGTCCACGAGGTTGGCCACCACCTGGTGGAGCCGCTCGGGGTCGGCCCGCGCGGTCAGCTCCGGAGGGGTGACGTCGAGGTGCAGATGCACGTCGGCGCGCGTGTGGCCGCCCGACGCGCACGCCGGTACGCCCGTGTGCGCGCAGCCGCCCATCGCGGCCTCCTTCAACACCCCCGAGAGGTACGGCCACACTTCGAAGCGCCGCCGGTCGAGGGGGACGACGCCGTCGTCCAGGCGGGACAGGTCGAGCAGGGTCTCGACCAGCCTGCCCAGACGCTCGGTCTGTCCCAGCGCCGTTCGCATGGTCTCCGGGTCGGCGTCCGTGACGCCGTCGACGATGTTCTCCAGGACCGCGCGCAGGCCGGCTATCGGGGTGCGCAGCTCGTGCGAGACGTTGGCCACGAGTTCCTTGCGCCGCCGGTCCTGGGCCTCCAGGTCGTCGGCCATACGGTTGATGGTGACGGCGAGGTCGCCGAGTTCGTCGCGGCGGTTCTCGCGCACCCGGCGGGTGTAGTCGCCGTGCGATATGGCGCGCGCCACGGCGTTCATCTCGTCCAGCGGAGCGCTGAGGCCGTGGGCCACGATCTGGGTGATGAGCAACGTGGCGATCATGGAGAACACGGTGATCACGCGCAGCTCGGTCTTGGTGTGGACGGCGATCACCGAGAGGCCGGTGGTGATCAGCACGGAGGCCACCACGAGGGCGGCCAGCTTGGTCTTGACCGAGAAGGGGCGCACGCCCGCCCAGGGGTCCGGCCTGCTCCGCCGGTGTCCCTCCCGTCCTCGGATCACGAGGGCGGGCTCTCCAGCGCGTAGCCCACGCCGTGGACGGTGCGGATCCGCTCCGCGCCGATCTTGCGGCGGAGCGCCTTGACGTGACTGTCGACGGTGCGGGTGCCGGAGGCGTCCGCCCAGTCCCAGACCTCGGCCAGCAGCTGCTCGCGGGAGAGCACCGCCCGCGGGGTGTTGGCCAGGCACAGCAACAGCTCGAACTCGGTGGGGGTCAGATGCACGTCCGTGCCGCGCACCCGGACCCGCCGTTGCGCCTGGTCGATCTCCAGCTCGCCCAGGCGCAGGGTGTCGCCGCGCGGCGTGGCCGCGGCGAGCGCGGCGCGTTCCACGCGTCTCAGCAGGACGTGGACCCGGGCGGCCAGCTCCCGCAGGGAGAACGGCTTGGTCATGTAGTCGTCGGCACCGACCCCCAGCCCGACCAGCATGTCCGTCTCGTCGTCACGCGCGGTGAGCATCAGGACCGGCACCGGTCGGGTGGCCTGCACCCGTCGACAGACCTCAAGGCCGTCGAAGCCGGGGAGCATGACGTCGAGGACGAGGAGGTCCGGTCGCCACGCCTCGGCCGTGGCGACCGCGGAGGGGCCGTCGGCCGCGGTGCGGACCACGAACCCCTCGGAACGCAGGCGGGTGGCGACGGCGTCGACGATCGTCTGGTCGTCCTCGACCAGCAGGACCCGACGCTGGGCGCCCGGGGTCACCGTCGTGCCGTCGTGGGAGGTCTGCGTGTGGTCCATCGCCCGCCCCTGAGTGTGCTTACCGGAATCCGTGGGGTGATCCCTCGTCCGCGCAGGACTGCGCCCGACGCCGGAAGGACGGCGTCCGGTCAGCAGAGTACGGGGAGTGACCACGGCCCCGCCATACCGGTTGGAGGCCGAGGTGGACGACGTCGGGAACGCCCCGGTCCACGGCGATCTCCTCGGAGTGGACCCCTTCGAACCCGGCCTCGCGCAGGGCGTCCTCGAAGGTCGGGGAGGGGCGCGCGGACCAGACCGCGAGGACGCCGCCGGGGCGCAGGCGGCGGGCGCAGGCGCGGAGCCCCTCGGGCGCGTAAAGCGTCCGGTTGCTCTCGGTGACCGTCCACCCGGGACCGTTGTCGATGTCGAGGCAGAGCGCGTCGTAGGTGTCGGGGGTGTCGCGGAGGTGGTCCGTCAGGTCCGCCCGGACGAGTTCGGTGCGCGGGTCGGCGAAGGCGTCCCGGGTCAGCGGAGCCAGCGGCCCCTCACGGTGCCACGCGACGACGGCGGGTTCGCGCTCGACGACGGTGATCCTTCCCCACCGAGGGTCGGCGGAGGCGTGGGCCAGGGAGAAGCCGACCCCCAGTCCCCCCAGGAGCAGCCGGGGCGTGGTTCGGGCGGGATCGAGCGCGGCCAGCGCCGCGTCCACCAGGAGGCGTTCGGACCGGCCGTCGGAGGTGTCCATCAGGAAGGAGCCGTTGGCGATGATCTGCAGCAGCGCGCCGTGTCGGCGCAGGGCCACCTCGCCGTACGGGCCGACGCGGCGGTCCAGGACCTCTGGGGAGCCGTCGACATGTGTCATCGGCTCATCGTGGCAGCCGGTTCCGCCTTCCGTCGCGGGGTTTTCGACCCCGGACGCAGCCCCCCAGGTGAGGTGGGGACATCCGACCCGATCGAGTGAGCGAGGGCTCGCCGCGGGGACCTCCGATCGCCCACGGCGAACGGGAACGGGCCGGGGAACAAACGCGCCGCGCTTCGCATTGAGCCCAGGTAACTCAACTTGACTGCCGAAGGGGAGATCATGGCTGCTGAGTCCGCGGAGATCACACCGCTCACCCTGCCCGTGCTGCCGATCGACGACGACGTCGTGCTGCCCGGGATGGTGGTCCCGCTCGACCTGAACGACGCCGAGGTGCGGGCCGCGGTGGAGGCCGCGCGGGCCGCGGCGCGGGCGGGGACGGGCAAGCCCAGGCTGCTGCTGGTCCCACGCCTGGACGGGACCTACGCGAGGACCGGCGTGCTGGGCACGGTGGAGCAGGTCGGCCGACTGGCCGACGGCGACCCCGGGGCCCTGGTACGGGGTCGATCGCGGGTGCGCATCGGCGCCGGCACGACCGGGCCCGGGGCGGCGCTCTGGGTCGAGGGAACGCCGACGGCCGACGGCGTCCCCGATTCGCCGCCCGGCCAGGTCGCCGAGCTGATGAGGGAATACAAGGCCCTCGTCACCTCCTGGTTGCGCGAGCGGGGCGCCTGGCAGGTCGTCGACCGGGTCCAGGCCATCGACGACGTCTCCGCCCTCGCCGACAACTCGGGCTACTCGCCTTTCCTGACGACCGAGCAGAAGGTCGAGTTGCTGGAGACGACCGATCCGGTGGCCCGACTGCGGCTGGCCACCCGCCGGCTCCGCGACCACCTCGCCGAACAGGACGTGGCCCGGACCATCGCGAAGGACGTACAGGAGGGCGTCGACCGTCAGCAGCGGGAGTTCCTGCTCCGTCGCCAGCTGGAGGCGGTGCGCAAGGAGCTGCGGGAGCTGAACGGCCAGGACGGCAAGGACCCCGAGGAGGAGAGCGACGACTACCGGGCCCGCGTGGACGCCGCCGACCTGCCCGAGAACGTCAGGCAGGCCGCGCTGAAGGAGGTCGACAAGCTGGAGCGGGCCTCCGACGCCTCGCCGGAGGGCTCCTGGATCCGCACATGGCTCGACACCGTCCTCGAACTCCCCTGGAACGAGCGCACCGAGGACGCCTACGACATCCGGGGCGCCAAGGCGGTCCTGGACGCGGAACACGCCGGACTGGACGACGTCAAGGAGCGGATCACCGAATATCTGGCCGTACGCAAGCGGCGGGTCGACCGGGGGCTGGGCGTCGTCGGCGGCCGACGCGGCGGCGCGGTCCTGGCCCTGGTCGGCCCTCCGGGGGTCGGCAAGACCAGCCTCGGGGCCTCGGTCGCGCACGCCATGGGACGCGAGTTCGTCCGGGTCGCCCTCGGCGGCGTCCGGGACGAGGCGGAGATCCGGGGCCACCGCCGCACCTACGTGGGCGCGTTGCCCGGCCGCATCGTACGGGCGATCAAGGAAGCCGGTTCGATGAACCCGGTGGTGCTGCTCGACGAGATCGACAAGGTCGGCTCCGACTTCCGGGGCGACCCGGCCGCCGCGCTCCTGGAGGTCCTGGACCCGGCCCAGAACCACACCTTCCGGGACCACTACCTGGAGGTGGAGCTGGACCTGTCCGACGTGGTCTTCCTCGCCACCGCCAACGTCCTGGAGGCCATCCCCGAGGCCCTGCTCGACCGCATGGAGCTGGTCCGCCTAGACGGGTACACCGAGGACGAGAAGGTGGTCATCGCCCGCGACCACCTGGTGCCCCGGCAGATGGAACGCGCGGGCCTGGCACCGGATGAGGTCGTCGTCGGCGAGGACGCCCTGCGCGCCCTCGCCGGCGAGTACACCCGCGAGGCGGGCGTCCGCAACCTGGAGCGGGCCGCGGCGCGGTTGCTGCGGAAGATCGCGGCGCTGCACGAGCTGGGCGAGCGGGAACTGCCGTTCACCGTCACCCGGGGCGACCTACGGGGCCTGATCGGCCGGCCGCACCACACCCCCGAGTCCGCCCAGGACCCCGCCGAGCGCCGCACCTCGGTGCCCGGTGTGGCCACCGGTCTCGCCGTGACCGGGGCCGGCGGGGACGTGCTCTACGTCGAGGCCTCCCTCGCCGACCCGGAGACGGGGGCGGCCGGTCTCACCCTGACCGGCCAGCTCGGCGACGTGATGCAGGAGTCGGCGCGGATCGCCCTCGGCTTCCTGCGCTCCCACGGGGCGGAGCTGGAGTTGCCGGTGACCGGGTTGAAGGAGCGTGCCGTGCACATCCACTTCCCGGCGGGCGCGGTGCCCAAGGACGGCCCGAGCGCGGGCGTCACCATGACGACCGCCCTCGCCTCGCTGCTGTCCGGGCGACCGGTCCGGCCGGACGTGGCGATGACGGGTGAGGTCTCGCTGACCGGGCGAGTGCTGCCGATCGGCGGGGTGAAGCAGAAGCTGCTGGCCGCGCACCGGGCGGGGATCACCACGGTGATCATCCCCAAGCGCAACGAACCCGACCTCGACGACGTGCCGGTCGAGGTCCTCCGGGCGCTGGAAGTCCACACGGTGTCCGACGTCCGACAGGTCCTGGAGCTGGCGCTGGCGCCGGCGACCGAGTCGGCCGACCCCCGGGTCCCGGTGGCCGCCTGACACCGGGGCGGCCGGACCCCGGACCTCGGGGGACCGGCCGCCCCGGTCCGTTCGCCGACCTCCGACGACCTGCGGAATACTTGCCCCGCCCGCGCGCCGGCCACGGCGGCGGGCTCCTCTGACCGGGAACCTTCAGACAGGGGCTGACGTGTGTGAACGCGGGAACGACGGGGGAACGCGAGCAGGAAACGGGGTCACCCCTCCGGGTGAGGGTCTCGGGCCCGAGGCGGACCGGCCGCAGTTCCTCGCCCTGGAACGCGAGCTGACGGTGCTGTTCCGGCGCGCGCGGGCCGGCCAGGCGGAGATGGCCCGAGAGGTGCACCCGGACCTGGAGTCGGCCGCCTACGGGCTGCTGGTCCGGTTGGGGGAGCGCGGTCCCCAACGGGCCACGGACCTGGCCGGCTACATCGGGGTGGGCAAGGCCACCATGTCCCGTCAGCTCCGCGCCCTGGAGGGGCTCGGACTCGTCGCCCGTGAGCGGGATCCGGCGGACGGCCGCGCCTGGCTGGTCACCTTGACCGCCGAGGGACGCGACCGGGTCGGTCGGGTCCGCGAGGCGCGCCGGGCGGGATACGCGCGGAGGCTCGCCGACTGGGAACCGACGGCGGTGGAGGAACTGGCCCGGCTGCTGCGCGAGCTCAACCGCGGCCTGGAGCGGTGATCCGGCGCCCGTCACACCTCGGCGTACACCACGGTCGCGTCGTCGTGAGTCTTGCCGGGCCCGGGCGCGCCACGCGACGCGGCGGCGCGTTCCAGGTCCCGAACCCGGTCCACCAGCGCCCGCGCTCCCTCGCTCCGCACCAGGCCCGGACACGCGGCCCAGCTCCCCTCGCCGAAGACCTCCACGAGGCGCGCCGCGCCGTCCGTCAGCGCGGTCAGCGAGCGCACCTCGCGTCGGGGCAGGGCGCCGGTGACGGCCCGGGAGGCCACCCCCGGGTCCGCGGCGGCGGTGAAGAAGCCTCCCTCGCGGTTGCGCAGTCGTGTGTCGATCTCCTCCTCGGTGGTGCGGGCGGTGATTCCCGACCTGGCGAGCCGGTCGTCGCGGACGGTCGTCACGGTGCCGTCCGGGGCCTCGACGAGCAGGACGGAGTCGCAGAGGACCAGGTACTCGACCGTCTCCCGGGACCAGCGGGCGCAGACCACCGTGGCCTGTGGGGTGCGTGCGTGAGAAAGGTCACAAGTGTCCGCGTGGGCCGCGGCGGTGCGGGCGACGGCGTGGGAGAGCGCCTCGCCCAGGGGGGCGTCGGCGAGCGAGAGGGCCAGCTCGGTGAGCGCGCCCCCCAGGCGCGCGGTGAACCAGGGGACGGAATGCAGACACCCGGTGTCGCCCGCCGGCGCGGTCACCCCGTCCAGGACGACCAGTGTCCCGCCGTGTCCGGCGCCGGGAAGGGTGATGCTCGCGAAGTCCTCGTCGGGTCGCTCGGGGTGTCCCGGGCGCGAGATGAGTTCCGTACGCATCGCGCCAGTCTGCACGAGTCGCGCACACGTGCCCCCGACGCCCGGCGAACGGCGCGCACCTCCCCGGGAAACCGGTGGACGATCGCCGGGTTTCCGGCGGAATGAGCCACTCCGGGGGCGTGGGGCGGGGCATCTTCCCACCGTCCGCCCCGGACGTCCAACCGGCGCGCTCGCCGGGCCGCGCGCACGCGCCAGGGGAACTTGCCCACCAACTCCCCTCCGGGGTTCACTCCTTCGGGTGGCGGGCGAGGTGATGCGCCTGCACCGCCGACCGGCGCTGGGAGGGTCGGGGACCGGTGGGGGCCGGCCCGGATCCGGCCGAGTGCCCGGGGCGTGTGCGCACACCGACCGGTCCGTTGACGGAGCGCCATCCGGGCCCACGGGTACACGAGTTCAAGAATGCGAGCACCGGTGCAGAAGACGCGGCCTCGTCGCACAGGCAAGCAGAAGGCCCCCGCGGGGGACGTCGGACCCACCCCAGGCACCACGGACGCCACCGGCCCCGGCGGTCCCTCGGGGCGCTCCGAGACCCCGGTCGGCAAGGGTCGGCCCACCCGGGTCCGCAACCGTCTCCTCGTCGCCGTGGCCGTGGTGGCCGCGACCGTCGCCGCGGCCGGGGCCCCCTCGGTGGTCGCCGCCTCGGGGCGGTTGCACGACTCCCAGGAGCTGGTCGTCCTCGCCGGCCGTACCCAGGACGCGCTGACCCTGGCGCACGCGCTGGCCGACGAGCGCGACCAGGTGACCCCCTATGTGTCGGCCGGTCGTCCCGAGTCGATGGCGCCCTCCGAGCAGCACAGCGACCGGGTGGACCGTCAGGTCGAGGAGTTCCGTCGGGACGCCGGGGTCCCGTCCTCGCTCCGCTCGGACCTGGACGGCATCGCCGCCGTGCGTCGTGCCGCCCTCACCGGAGAGAGCACCGCCCTGGAGGCGCACCGCGCCTACTCCGAGACGGTCGCCGGTCTCCACGCCCTCGCCGACCGGCTGGCCGAGGAGATGACCCCGCGCGCCGGAGGGGGCGCGCACGCCCTCGCCGAGCTGGACACCGCGGTACAGCAGGCCGCCGCCACCCGGGGTCTGCTGCTGGCCGCCCTGAGCGTGCCGACCGCCACGGAGACCGTTCTCGATCCCGTCACCGGGCTGCCGGTCGAGATCACCACGTCCTCCGAGGCGGACGGCGAGCTGCGCGACGCGCTCACCGCCGCCGCGCAGCGGGCCCGGGTCCGCTCGGACGCGGCACTGGAGGGCTTCCTCGACGGTGCCACCGGGGAGGCCCGGGACGGATACACCGCGACCGTCGCCGGCCCCGAGATCGACGAGGCGGAGGAGCGGCTCGCGAGGCTGACCGACGCCCCCACCCTCGCCGACGACGAACTCGACACCGCGACGCGCGAGCTGGAGGGCGCGCTGACCGCCCGTCTGGACGCGATGCGAGGAGCGGAGTCCGCCCTGTTCGAGCGCCGGACGGCCGCCCTGGAGGAGCTGCGCGACGACGACGTCACCGCGCTGGAGCTGCACGCCGCCGCCCTCGGCGTGCTGGTGCTGGTGGCGGTCGGGGTCACCGCGGCGATGGCCCGGACCCTCACCCGACCGCTCGCGGTGCTCCGCCGGGGCTCCGCCCGGCTGGCCGAGGCCGAGAACCCGGTGGCGGAGGAGCCGGTCTCCTTCACCGGCCGCGACGACGAGTTCGCCCGGACGATCCGGTCCGTCAACTCCTTGCACGCCCGCACGGTGGCGCTGGCCGAGCGGATCGGCACCCTGGAGTCGGACCGCAAGCACCTGGTGGCGCAGCGGCAGCGGATGGCCGACGCCCGGGAGGAGCTGCGCGACGAGCTCGACGCCGCCACCGCCCGACTCCAGGCCCTCCGCAAGAGCATCGGCGGCACTTTCGTCAATCTCTCGTTGCGCACCCTCGGCCTGGTCGAGCGTCAGCTGACGGTCATCGAGGGGCTGGAGGAGCGGGAGCAGGATCCCGAGCGGCTGGCCACGTTGTTCAAGCTCGACCACTTCGCCACGGTGATGCGCCGGCACAGCGAGAACCTGCTCGTGCTCGCCGGGTCCGAGCACGTCCAGCACAGCGCCGCCCCGGTGCCGCTGGTCGACGTGGTCCGGGCGGCGGTGAGCGAGATCGAGCGGTACGAGCGGGTCCGGATCGCCGGGCTGCCGCCCCGCGCGCACGTCGTGGGCTTCGCCGCCGACGACCTCTCCCACCTTCTGGCCGAACTGATGGAGAACGCCACCTCGTTCTCGCCTCCGGACCTGCCGGTGGAGGTCTCGGGCTGGCTGTTGGAGAGCGGCGAGGTGATGCTCTCCGTCCAGGACGGCGGCATCGGCGTCGACGCCGAGCGGCTGGAGCGGCTCAACGCCCGTCTGGCGGAGGTCGACCCGGACGCGCCCTTCGAGCGGGAGGGGGAGCAGGGGCTCGGTCTGGGCCTGTACGTCGTCGCCCGCCTCGCCCACCGACACGGCGCGCGGGTGCGCCTGCGCAGGGAGAAGCAGGGCGGGGCGACGGCGGTGGTGGTCCTGCCGACCTCCCTCCTCGCCCCCGAGCCGGCCATGGCCGAGGTCTCGCCTCCCGCGGCTTCCGAGGACGAGGGCACAGTCGTCCTCTCGGGCTCCGAGCCCGGAACCTCCGTGCTGCCGGGTCGGGGCGACGACGCCGACCCGGTGGTGGAGGCGGCGGAGCGGGCGCTGCGCCGCGCGGAGGAGGCCGAGAGGACCGGCGGGACGACCGGTGACTCGGTGACGGCCCGCCGGGCTCCCTCCGACCCGTCCGAGCGATCCGGCGAGGGCGACGTGGGCGAGGCGCCGGCCGCGACACGAAGCACCGCCGGGCCCGCCCCGGCACGGCGACCCGACGGCGAGGGCGAGCCCGCTGGGCCCGGCAAGGACCGGGCCTCCGACGACGACCTCGGGCCCGAGGTCGTACACGAGCCCGGCGGAGCGCCCGAGCCCGAGGAGGAGCGCGAGACCGCCGCGGCGAGCCCGGCCGCCGGGCCCGACCCGGAGGAGGCCGACCATCCGGCGTGGGCCCCCGACGCGGTCGGGCCGGCCGACCCGGGCGAGGTGCGCACCCGAGCGGTGGAGTCGGCGCCCACGGCCGCCGCTCCGAGCCCCGGGGAGGGGCTGTCGGAGACCACGATGGAGCTGCTCGTCCCGAACCCCGCCTCGGAGACCGCCCCGCCGGCCGCCGAAGTGGTCTCCCCCCGGAACCCGCGGTCGCCGGCGGGAGGACTGCCCCGTCCCGACGAACCCGCCCGGCCGGCCGACCCCGAGCCGGAACCCGCCCACGACCGGGCACCGGACCGGGAGTCCGACCCGGGGGACGGGCGGATCACCGGCAAGGGGCTGCCCAAGCGGACCCCGAAGGTCAGAGCGCCCGCACCGACCACCCGCGCGCGCACCGCCTCGGTCGACGCCGAGGAACTGCGGCGCCGTCTGGGCGGCTTCCACCGGGGGGCGGAAGCCGGTCGCCGTGACGTGGCCGAGGAGATCGCCGCGACGGGGACGCGGGAGGGCACGACCGAGGAAGCAACGGGGGGCACTGTCGAGGAGGAACGCCGTTGACCGCGTCCAGTACCTTCGGACTGAGCCGTGAGGCCCGCAATCTCCACTGGCTGTTGACCAACCTGGTGGAGGAGGTGCCCGGCATCCTGTCGGTCGCCGTGGTCTCCTCCGACGGACTGCTGCTCCTCTCCTCCGACCCGGAGCACAACGAGTCCGCCCGCGACGCGGGCGAGGAGTCCGGGACCGGTCCGCGCGGCTCGTCCGCCGACCTCGCCACCGTGGTCTCGGGCATCGGCAGCCTCACCGTGGGTGCCGCCGGGCTGATGGAGTTCGGCGTCGTCAAGCACACCATGGTCGCCATGGAGGACGGCAGCCTCTTCGTGATGTCGATCAGCGACGGCTCGCTGCTCGGCGTGCACGGTTCGGGGGACTGCGACATGAGCGTCGTCGCCTACCACATGGCCCTGTTCGTCGGACGCGCCGGCCACGTCCTGACCCCGGAGCTCCGCGGCGAACTGCGCCAGTCCCTGGAGTCCCGGCCCGGGGGGAGCCCCCGATGACCGCTACCCCTCGCGAGGACCTCCCGGTGCGCGGCGGCGACCGCAAACCGGCCCGGGTGCGCCCCTACTCGCTGACCGGTGGTCGGACCCGCTTCGGTCATGTTCTCCTCGTGGAGACGTTCGTGGCGGCCACGCCGGCGCTCGAAGGCCCCGAGGAACGCCGGGAGCTGACCGGCGCGCCGGCGGGCCGGGTGATGCCCGAGATGGCGGCGATCGTCGAGTTGTGCCGGCGGATGCGCACGGTCGCGGAGATCTCCGCGCTGCTCAGGATGCCCCTCGGTGTGGTCAGGGTGCTCCTGAGCGACCTCGCCGACCAGGGAAGGATCCGAGTCCACGGAACGGGAACCGGCCACGGGGCGGGCCGTCCGGACCGGGCTCTGTTGGAAAGGGTGATGAGTGGACTCCGTCGTCTCTGACGCCGCCCCCGGCGTTTTCGCGTCCGCGGAGGCGGACGAGCCGTCACAGCCGTGGCAGGCGAACCCCACCCGTGCCCCGGTCGCGACCAAGATCGTGGTGGCGGGCGGGTTCGGCGTCGGCAAGACCACGCTGGTCAGGTCGGTCTCGGAGATCACTCCGCTGAGGACCGAGGCGTTGATGACCGAGGCCGGCGAGGACACCGACGACCTCTCCGCCACCCCGGAGAAGGTCACCACCACCGTGGCCATGGACTTCGGGCGGCTCACCCTCGACGACGACCTCGTCCTCTACCTGTTCGGGACGCCGGGGCAACAGCGGTTCTGGTTCATGTGGGACGACCTGGTCCGGGGGGCGATCGGGGCCGTGGTCATGGCGGACACCCGTCGGCTCCGGGACTGCTTCCCGGCGCTGGACTACTTCGAGAGCTGCGGACTGCCGTACGTGGTCGCGGTGAACCACTTCGAGGGCAGCGAGCGCTACGAGCCGGAGGACGTGCGGGAGGCGCTGTCGGTACCCTCGCGCGTACCTGTGATGATCATGGACGCGCGTCGCCGGATCTCCGTGATCGAGACCCTGCTGACGCTCGTCGGCCACGCGTTCGACGAGACACCCGAGTAGCCCCACCTAGGAGTCAGCCCCGCATGCGGAAGATACTCGTCGTCGGAGCCGGTCAGTCCGGCCTCCAACTCGCCCTCGGCCTGCGGTCGCACGGGTACGAGGTCACCCTGATGTCCGACCGGACCGCGGAGGAGATCCGCACCGGCCGGGTCATGTCCACCCAGTGCATGTTCGACCGGGCGCTCCAGCACGAGCGTGACCTCGGACTGAACTTCTGGGAGTCCCGGGCACCGCGGATCGACGGTCTCGGCGTCTCGATCGCCGTCCCCGGCTCCCACGACCCCGGGCCCACCGGGCGCGCCGTGGACTGGCTGGGCAGGCTCGACGGGCACGCCCAGTCCGTGGACCAGCGGGTGAAGATGTCCGGTTGGATGGAGACCTTCGTCGAGCGCGGCGGCCAACTCGTCGTCCACGGCGCCGCCGTCGGAGACCTCGACTACTTCGCGCGCGCCTACGACCTGGTCCTGATCGCCGCCGGCAAGGGCGAGCTGGTCCGGATGTTCGACCGGGACGCGGCCCGGTCCCCCTACGCCCGGCCCCAGCGTGCGCTCGCCGTCGCCTACGTGCACGGTCTCGGGCCGCGCCCGGAACACCCGGACCTCGACGCGGTCCGGTGCAACCTGGTGCCCGGCGTGGGCGAGATGTTCGTGATGCCCACGCTCACCACCTCCGGCCGGGCCGACATCCTCTTCTGGGAAGGCGTCCCGGGCGGTCCGCTCGACGTGTTCACGGGTGTCAAGGACCCCGCCGCGCACCTCGCCCTGACCCTGGAACTCATGGAGCGGTTCCTCCCCTGGGAGTACGCGCGGGCCACCAAGGTGGAGCTGACCGACGCGGGCGGAACCCTGTCCGGCCGCTACGCCCCCACCGTGCGCCATCCGGTCGGACGGCTCCCCGGCGGGGGCCTGGTACTGGGCGTCGCCGACGTGGTCGTCGCCAACGACCCGCTCACCGGACAGGGCGCCAATTCGGCCGCGAAATGCGCCGCCACCTACCTGGCGTCCATCCTCGAACAGGGCGACCGGCCCTTCGACGAGGCCTGGATGCGCCGGACCTTCGACCGGTACTGGGAGACCGCTCGACACGTCACCAAGTGGACGAACGCCATGCTCGCCCCGCCGCCCGAGCACGTCATGCGCCTCCTCGGCGCGGCCGGGGAACTCCAGCCGGTCGCGGACCGGTTCGCCAACGCCTTCAGCGACCCCGCCGACCTGGAACACTTCTTCTTCGAGCCCGAGCTGACCGACGCCTACCTGGCCTCGGTCAGCCGGAGCTGACCGCACCCGCGTCCCCGCGCGACCCCGGAGGATGTGGCCCGGCGGCGGAGTACGCGACGTGCGAGCCCGGCGCCCTCTCTTCGGGGAGCGCCGGCGGGACGTAGCGGGCCGAGGACCGTCCGCCCGGGTCCGGACGGACCGCGCCGAGGATCGGATTGGCGCCGACGGGGGAGATCCGCACCGTCGATCCGGGGCGGGGAGCGTGCACCACCTCGCCCCCACCCAGATAGAGCGCCACGTGTGTGGCCCGAGGGAAGTACACCACCAGGTCGCCGGGGCGCAGCCGGTCCAAGGGCACCCGCTCCAGCTCCGCCCATTGGGCCTGACTGGTGCGCGGAATCACCGTCCCCGCCCGCTCCCAGGCCCGGTGGGTGAGTCCGGAGCAGTCGAACCGGGCGGGCCCATCGGCGCCCCACTCGTAGGGCTTGCCGAGCTGTTCCACCGCGAACCGCAGCGCGCGCTCCCCCGCGACGGAGGGCGGGGACTCTTTCGTGCCCGAGGAGCCCGAGGCCGCGACCGGCCGACGCGCCCGCGCGACGCCGTCGCGCCCGGCGAGGTTCGAGGCGTCGCCGGGCGTCGGGGCGAGCGCGGCGAGCGCCTCCTCCACGGCGTCGAGCCGGAGCCGCGCGGCATCCCGTTCCCGCTCCGCGCGCTCGGCGAGGGTGAGCCGCCGGTCCAGGGCCTCCCGGGCCTGGCCGGCCAGGTCGGCGGCCCGCCGCTCGGCGACGCCCAGCCGACGGACCGTCGCCGCCCGTTCCCGGGCCATCCGCTCGATCATCCGGCCCTGTTCGAGGACGTGCCGAGGGTCGCGTGCCAGGAGCAACCCGAGATACGGCGACAGCCCGGACCGGCTCTGGTACTGCTGCCTGGCCAGTCGGCCGGCCGCCTCGCGGCTGTCGACCAGCGCCAGTCGGGCCCGTGCCAGCTCGTCGTCGAGACGCCTGGCCCGGGCGCGCTCCCGCCCCAGCGCCTCCTCGGTGGCCCGGTGACGGGTCGTGGCCTCCCGGGCCTCCCGGTGGAGTCTCCGCAGCTCCGCCAGCGCGGTACCCAGGGCCGGCGCGCCCGTGTCGGGGGCGGCGGACGTCCCGTGTCCACCCGCCGCGCTCCCGACGCCGGTTCCCGGGGCGTCCGCCGCGAACGCCGGCGGTGCCGGCAGGGGCGCCAGTGCCATTCCGGCCACCAACGCCGCCGTCCGGAGCAGGGACAGGGATCTCGCCGACACGACACCGCACCTCCTCGGCGGGGCGGCGGGCCCGCTCCGCAGGGCGAGCATCGGGCGGCCCGGGGCGCCCCGCGCGCCGGGTACGCGGTTCGGCGCAACCCGGTCACCCTCGGGCGTCGCCGGCCCCGCCCGTTCCTTCGCCACCCTCCGTCGGGCGCGGCTTCGACCACGGCCATCGCGGCCGGTTCCGGGGCGCGCCCTCGGGGGCGTAGGCGTACTTCCAACGGGCCGCGCCCAGTACGCGGCGGGGGTCCCGGGGCACCCTGCGGTACACCAGCACGGTGGCCGGCCCGCCGGCCGGGTCCGGCACCGGGATGCGGTAGACCTTCGGCGGGTGACCGGTCATCCCCACCAGCACGGGGAGGACCCGGCCGTCCATCGGCCCGCCCTCGAAGGGGGTGTCTTCGCTTCTCACGGAATCAGTGTCGGGCATGCGTCATGCGTCCCGGGCCTCCGCCGCCAGCATCTCGGTGAGGGCCGCGGTGCGCGCGTCGCGGCGCGCCGTGACCGTCAGCGCCGCCAGGAACTGTTCCACCAGCCAGTCCCGCACCTCGGCGGCCGGCGGGCGCTTGCCCTCGTCCAGCCAGATAAGCGAGGCGGCCTCCACCGTCGTCAGCCACAACCGGACCGTCGTCCGCAGTCGGGGGCCGGCCTGGGCCACCTCCAGCAGGGTCAGGACGTGCTCGGCCGCCGCCCTGCGCACCCCGTCCACGATGGCGCAGGTCCGGGAGGTCGCCGCCACGCTGCCGCCTCGCAGCAGGGCGCTGAAGCCGGCGTCGTTGCGGTCGACGAACGCCAGATAGCGGTCCAGGGCCCGCCCGAGCCTGGCGGCCGGCGGCCCCTGCCCGGGCCCGTCGAAGCACAGTCCCAGCTCGTCCGCCGCCGAGCGCAGCGCCGCCTCGTACAGCTGTTGCTTGCCGCCGGGGAAGTACCGGTACACCAGTGGCCGGGACACCCCGGCGCGTCGTGCCACGTCGTCCAGCGAGACGTCCTCCGGTGGGTGGCGGGCGAAGAGAGCGAGGGCGGCGTCGAGGAGCTGCCCGCGACGCGCCTCCACGCCGAGCCGTCGGTAGGAGGGGGTGGCGGCCTGCGGGGTCATCGCTTCCTACCTCTCTCGGCGGGCCGCGGCGGGCCACGGCGGTGTCCCTCGCCGCCCGGGAGGGCGGATGCCAGGGGCGCAGCGTAACGCCCGACGTGGCGGTTCCGGACGGGGGCCTCGGGCGCCGTGCCACGTGCCGGATCGGGCTCGCCTTGTTGACACCTCGTCTACTACGTGTGAGCCTGCCGGACATGCCGAGCTTCGACCAGTACGTCACCGACCCCGGGGAACGCCACTGGGCCGTCCCCGCCACCGGCGCCGCCCGCTTCGGCTGGGAGTACGACGACGGCCGTGAGCGCCTCCTCGCCCTCTACCAGAGAGGCAAGGACAAGCAGTGGGACGGCAGCACCCGCATCGACTGGGACCAGCCGGTGGACCCCGGCGACCCTCTGGGCACCCCCGACGAGTCGATGGCCCTGTACGGCACGCGGTACTGGGCCGCCATGTCCGACCGGAACAGGGCCGAGTTGCGCCGGCACACCGTCTCCTGGCAGTTCAGCCAGTTCCTCCACGGTGAGCAGGGCGCGATGGTGTGCGCCGCCCGCATCGTGGAGTCGGTCCCCGATCTGGACGCCAAGTTCTATTCCGCGACCCAGGTGATGGACGAGGCCCGGCACGCCGAGATCTACGGTCGTTTCCTGCGCGACAAGATCGGCATGCTCTACCCGATCGACGACAACCTGCGCTCCCTGCTCGGCGACACGTTGCGGGACAGCCGGTGGGACATGCCCTACCTCGGCATGCAGGTGCTGATCGAGGGTCTGGCGCTGGCCGCCTTCGGCATGATCCGGGACACGACGACCCGACCGCTGCCCCGGCAGATCCTGGCCTACGTCATGCAGGACGAGGCCCGCCACGTGGCCTTCGGTCGGATGGCCCTGCGCGACTACTACCGACAGCTCACCGACGCGGAGTTGCGCGAGCGCGAGGAGTTCGTGATCGAGGGCTGCCACCTGATGCGCGACCGGTTGCGCGGGGTGGAGGTCCTGGAGAACTTCGGCATCCCCCGGGCCGAGGCGGAGCGGCTCACCGAGGCGTCCGCCCCCCTCGCCCTCTTCCGCAGGTTGCTGTTCAGCCGGATCGTCCCCTGCGTCAAGGACATCGGCCTGTGGGGGAAGCGGCTGCAACAGGCCTATCTCGACATGGGGGTCTTCGACCTCGGCGACGCCAATCTGGATCTGCTGATGACCCAGGACGAGGAGATCGCGGAGCGGCTCGACGCGGAGCGGTTCGCCGAGGAGGAGCGGGCCCGGGTGACGGAGGTGGCCGAGGCCGTCCGGGCCGGCGCCTCGGAGAAGCGCGACGGTTGACCCGGCTCCGCGCGATCCGGACGTCGTGCCACGCGTGGCGCCGGGGCTCGGTGGCGGGCCGGTGCGGTCACCACCGGCTCCCGTCGGAGAGTACGGCCGCCATCACGGCGCGGGCGATCGGCGCGGCCACCCCGCCGCCGCTGACGTGCGCCCGGTCCGCGGCGTCCTCCACGACCACCGCCACGGCCACCCGGGGCTCGACCTCCGCCTCGCCCCGCGCCCAGGAGACGAACCACGCGTAGGGCGTCTCGGAGTTGCCGACGCCGTGCTGGGCGGTGCCGGTCTTGCCGCCCACCACGGCGCCGGGGATCGCCGCGTTGCCTCCGGTCCCGCTGTCCACCACGTCTCTCATCAAGGAGGCCAGCCGAGCCGCCGTCGAGGGGCGCAACGCCTGTCGCACCGGCCGCGATCCGGCGGTGGCGACGACGACGCCACTCGCCCGCGTGGTCCGTTCCACCAGGTAGGGCGGGTGCACCTGGCCCCCGTTGGCGACGGCCCCGGCGACCACCGCCATCTGCAGGGGCGTGGCCCGCGTGTTGTACTGGCCGATCGCCGACAGGGCGAGCTGAGCGTCGTCGACGGAGGTGTCGAAGGTGCTGCGGGCGACCGGGAAGGGCACGCGCAGCCCGTCGTCGTTGAACCCCAGGGCCCTCGCGGTCGCCGCCAGGCCGTGGACCCCGACGGCCACGCCCAGCCTCGCGAAGACCGTGTTGCAGGACCATTCGAACGCCTCGCGCAGCGAGGCGTTCGCGCAGCCGGCGACGGCGTTGGTCAGCCGGGTGCGGGTGCCCGGCAGGGTGTACGGGTCGGGGGAGCCGGTGGGGGCGTCCAGGTCGCGGACCACGCCGGTCTCCAGGGCCGCCGCCGCGGTGACGACCTTGAAGGTCGACCCCGGTGGGTAGGTCCGGCTCACCGCCCGGTTGAGCATGGGGCGGTCGGGGTCCGTGTTCAGCCGGCGCCAGGCGCGGCCCACCGAAGCGCCGTTGCCCGAGAGGTCGCCCGGTTCGTACGACGGTGTGGAGACCAGGGCCAGGACGCGTCCCGTCCCCGGTTCCACCGCGGCGACCGCGCCCTTGCGGCCCGCCAGCCCCTCGTACGCGGCGCGTTGGGCCTCCGGGTCGATCGTCGTGACGACATCGCCTCCGGGGTTCCGGCCGCCCGTGACGTCGTTCCACAGCGGCAGCGGCGCCAACAGCGGATCCGAGCCCGACAGCACGCCGTCCTCGGCGTGCTCCAGCAGCGAGGTCCCGTACTCCTGCGAGGCGAATCCGGTGACCGGCGCGTACATCGGACCCTCGCTGTAGGTCCGTTCGAAACGGAGGTGCTCGCCGGTGTCCACGGAGCCGGTGACCGGCACCCCGCCGACCAGGATGTCGCCCCGTGGCTGCTCGTACCGCGCGATGGCGGGGCGACGATTGGCCGGGTTGGCGTCGTACTCGGGACCCCGGACCAACTGCACCCGAGCCGCGTTGACGATCAGCGCGACCAGCAGCAGCAGAGAGAAGATCCGGGCGTGCCGGATGTTCCGGTTCACCCGGCACCCGCCTGGGAGCGGGCCGAGTCGCTGACCCGGATCAGCAGCGCCA
This sequence comes from Streptomyces sp. HSG2, assembly GCF_016598575.1. Lineage (NCBI taxonomy): Bacteria > Bacillati > Actinomycetota > Actinomycetes > Kitasatosporales > Streptomycetaceae > Streptomyces > Streptomyces sp. HSG2. The sequence goes on along the minus strand of NZ_CP066801.1, from coordinate 1,500,861 downwards.
CGATCACCCAGTTGGTGACGACGGACGAGCCTCCCTGAGCAAGGAAGGGCATCGCCATGCCGGTCAGCGGGATCAGTCCGGTGACGCCTCCGGCGATCACGAACACCTGGAGCGCCAGGATCGAGGACAGGCCGACGGCGAGCAGCCGGCCGAAGGGGTCGGGCAGGGCCAGCCCCGCGCGGTATCCGCGGTCGACCAGCAGCGCGTACAGCAGGAACACGGCCGTCAGTCCGAGGAACCCCAGCTCCTCGCCGGCGGTCGCCAGGACGAAGTCGGACTTCACGGCGAAGCCGATGAGTACGGAGTCCCCCAACCCCAGTCCGGTGCCGGTCAGGCCGCCCGCCGCGAACGCGAACAGGGACTGGGCCAGTTGGTTGGGCCCCGGACCCGCCTCGATGGAGTGGAAGGGGTCGAGCCAGTCCTGGACTCGGGAGTGCACATGGGGCTCAAGCGCCCCCACGGCGAGCGCGCCCAGGGCGGCAAGCACCAACCCCAGCGCGATCCAGCCGGTCCGGCCGGTCGCCACGTACAGCATCACCACGAACAGGCCGAAGAAGAGCAGGGAGGTGCCGAGGTCCCGTTCCAACACCAGCACCCCCACGCTGGCCAGCCAGACGCCGACGATCGGGCCCAGCACCCGGCCGGTCGGCACCCTCGTCCGCCACAGGCGTCGGCCGGAGTGGGCGAGGGCGTCGCGGTTGGCCGCGAGGTAGGCGGCGAAGAACACCGCCAGCAGCACCTTGGCGAACTCGCCCGGCTGGATGGAGAAGTCGCCGAAGCGGATCCAGATCCGGGCGCCGTTGACCGGGGGGAAGAGGATCGGGGCGATGAGCAGCGCCAGGGCCGCAGCCGCGCAGAGGTGGGTGTGGCGCCGGAGGGTGTCGTGGTCCCGCAGCGCCGACACGACCGCGGTGAACAGGACGATGCCCAGCGCCGACCAGACCAGTTGGGTCGGGGCCGCCGCCTCGCCGGGGGTCTCCAGGTCGAGGCGGTAGATCAGGACCAGCCCGAGTCCGTTGAGGAGGACGCCGATCGGGAGCGGCAGCGGATCGGCGTGGGGGGCGCGCAGCCGCACGGCGAGGTGCGCGAGCAGCGCGAGCCCGCCCAGCCCGGCCCCGTAGCCGGCCGCGTCGGGGGGAAGCGTGCCGTGGCGGGCGAGGCCCACCGCGCAGTAGCCGAGGACGGAGACCAGGACGGCCAGCACGATCAGCGCCAGTTCGCTTCCGCGCCGCCGGGGCGGGTCGACCGCGGGGGCGGGAGCGCCCGCCCCCGCGGTCGCGGGAAAGCCGGTCCCGGGCCTTGTCATGGTCCCAGTGGGCCCCGATCGGCGGCCGTCGGTGGGGTCAGCACCAGCGCGGCTCCTCGCCCACGTTCTCGATGTAACGGGCGGCGGCCCAGCCGCCGGTGCCGTCGGTCAGGCGGTACCAGCGCGGGTTGCCGGCGACCTCGTCGCCGGGGACCTTGCACGTGATGCGGACGAAGTCGCCGCGGGAGGCGAACCCGACGGCCTTCGAGGCGACCGAGGGCCCCTCGCGGAAGACGAGGGTCTCGGCCGTGACCTCGCCCAGGTAACGTTCCTCGCCTCGGTGCCCGTGCCCGTGGCCCTTCCCGTGGCCGTGCCCGTGGCCCTTCCCGTACCCCTTCCCGTGGTCCCGGCCGTGTCCGGAGCCCTCTTCGCTCGCCCCCTCGGAGGCAGCCTCGTCGGTGCCGTAGGCGTCCGTGTCCTCGCCGTTCGCCTCCTGGCCGTCGCCCAGGCCGTGCCCGCCGTGGTCGTACTCGCCGTGGCCGTACCCCTCGGAGGTGTCGCTCTCCGAGTCGTACCCCTCAGAGGAGTAGCCCTCGGCGTGCTCGCCGACGATCGAGTGGTCCCCCCGGTCGTCGTAGGCGGCGACCGGGGAGACGGCGACCGCTCCGGTGAGGGCCCCGGCGACGGCCGCCAACGCGAGGCGGCGGGCGAGGACGGAACGCGGTGGCGTCAGGGACATGAAATCCTCCATGGGGGGGCGAAACACGCAGAAGTGATCAATCGCCACATTAGGAGTGGTGTGCGGGAAGTGCCCGTCGCACTGAGCCATCGGGGAGCGGGCGCGGTCGGCGGCCCCTCAGGACGGGTGGGGCAGTGTCAGCGTGGCCATCGCGCCCCCGTCCTCCGCGTCGGTGAACTCCAGCCGCGCTCCGAGGACCTCGGCCTGCCCCAGGGCGATGGTCAGCCCGAGGCCGTGCCCCTTCGCCCCGCCCTCGGTGCGGAAGCGCTGCGGACCGTGCTCCAGCACGTAGTCCGGGTAGCCGGGGCCGTGGTCCCGCACCGTCACCCGATGCCCGTCCACCGTGAGCACGACCGGACCCCTGCCGTGTCGGTGGGCGTTGGCGACCAGGTTGCCCAGCACCCGCTCCAGCCGTCGGCGGTCGGTCTCCACGCGCGCGTCGCGGACCACCTCCACCCGGGTGTCGGTGTGCGAGGCCCCGACCACCCGCCGGACCAGGGCGCCCAGATCCTCGGCGTCGGTCTCCAGCCGCTCCCGCCCGCTGTCCAGACGTGAGATCTCCAGCAGATCCTCGGTGAGGGTGCGCAGGGCGGCCACCCGGTCCCGGACCAGCTCCGTCGGCCGGCCCGGCGGCAGCAGCTCGGCCGCGGCGAGCAGACCCGTCAGCGGGGTGCGCAGCTCGTGCGCCACGTCGGCCGTGAAACGCTGTTCGGCCAGGAGCTTGCCCTGGAGGGAGGCCGCCATGGAGTCGAGCGCCGCCGCCACCGCGGCGACCTCGTCCTGAGGACGGCCCGGGTCGCGAGTTCGCGGATCGTCCACGCGGGCGTCCAGGTCCCCGCCGCTGATCCGCCGGGCCACTCTCGCGGTGGCGTGCAGCCTGCCGGTGACACGGGTCACCGCGAACGCCCCCACCAGCAGGGTGACGCCGATGGCCAACGCCGAGGACCAGACGATCGCTCGCCGAAGCCCGTCGATCGTGTCGCGGCTGGGCTCGTGGTCGACCTCCACCGCCAGGACCCGCCCCCGGTCGGCGGGCCCGGCCGCCCACATCACGGGGTGCCCGCCCCGCTCGTCGAGCATCGTCCCCCGCCGCCCCCCGGCGGCCAGCTCGCGCAGCGAGGCGGGCAACTCCGGCGGGTCGATCGCGGCCCACCGGGGCAACGGCTCGCCGGCCTGGTAGGCGGCCGTGGCCTCGGAGAGCCGGGCCAGCGCGCGGTCGCGGTCCTGCTCCACGGTCTGGCGGGTCACCGAGACGTGCACCAGCACGCCCAGCATCGCCGCCAGCGCGCAGCACATCACGGTGATGAAGACCGCCGACTTCACCGCCAGAGTCCCCGACCATCGGGGAAGCGCCCACTTCATCGGAACCTCGTCACGGGTGCTCCCCGGCGGTGGAGCGGCGAGCCGCCGCACCCGAGTCGCCCGGGGCCCCGCGGCCGTGATGGCCGGTCCGCAGCATCTCGTCGTGGGTGAGCAGCATCGCGCCCTCGCCGGTGTCCCAGGTCCACCGCAGACGGTACTCGTAGCCGGTCACCTCGGAGGGCGAGCGGATGATCACCGACCGCTGGGCCAGTTCCACGTCGCTCACCGCGTCGTCGTGGGCCATCACCCGTACCAGTCGGTGATCGACGACGGTGTAGACACGGACGGCGGTCAGATCGGTCGGGGGCAGTCGGAACCCCAGGGCGAGATCGGCCCGCCCGTCGCCCGTCAGATCCCGGTAGAACGGGGGGAGCAGGGGGCAGCCGGCCTCGTCGCCGGTCCGCTCGGCGGCCTCCCGGCCGTCGAGGGTCGCGGCCTCCTCGCCTTCGCAGTCGTCCAGCCGGGCGGGCGTCTCGTCGTAGGTCGCCCCGCCCCGTGTGTAGTCGTCGGGATGGGCGGCGATCTCCGCCTTGACCACGGTCACCGGGTCCACCTCGCGAATGTCGTCGCCCGGCACCCGGACACCCTCGACGGTCTCCGTCTCCGCCTCGCCGAAATCCCACGCCGGGCTGGAGGCCACCGGGAGGTCCGGCCAGAGTCGGACCGGACCCGTGGCCGTCGGTGTCGCCCCCGCGCTCAGCGGCTCACCGGTGCCGGAACAGCCCGCCACGGCCATCACCAGCAGGGCGGCGACGCAGGAACGCTGGGCGGCGCCCCTGGGGCGGCTGTGGGCCACGGCACTCCCGTCGTCTCTTCGTCGGCCATCGACCCCGTCACCCTATTCGCACGGACGTCCCTTTCGCGTGCACGGGTGCGAGCGGGGGGAGAGCCCCGGTGGAGCCGACGCGTCGCGATCACTCCGGCGGCAGGGTCGCCGCCGCCCGCCGGTCCGCCACCGGTGCCAGGAGGTCGCCGAGAGCCTCCAGACGCGGCGGGACGGCGTCGGCGTCGAACGACAACTCCTCGGGCGAGGCACAACGGGCCACCTCCTCCCAGGTCACCGGAGCCGACACGGTCGGTTCCGGTCGCGCCCGCAGCGTGTAGGGGGCGGCGGTGGTCTTGCCCGCCGCGTTCTGACTCCAGTCCAGGAAGACCTTCCCCGGCCTCAGATGCCGCGCCATCCGACGCACCACCAGGCGTGGCAGGGCCCGTTCCGCCTCCGCCGCCAGCGCCCTCGCATACCGGGACACCCGCGCCGGCGAAGCCCCCCGTACCCCCGCCAGCAGATGCAGCCCCTTCGCCCCGGAGGTCTTCGGGTGGACGACGACGCCGTCCGACGCGAGGCGTTCGCGAAGCCAGAGGGCCACCTCGCAACACTGCACGATCGTGGCCGGCGGCCCCGGGTCGAGATCCAGCACCAGTCGGTCCGCCTCCGCCGGCGCCCGCGCCGTCCACTGCGGGGTGTGGAACTCGGCCACCAAATTCGCCGCCCAGACCAGGCTCGGCAGATCCTGCACCAACACCATCCGCGCGGAGCCGTCCGATCGGGTCACCCGCGCCGTCGCCACCCAGTCCGGCGCACCGGCGGGGACGTTCTTGGTGAAGAAGACCTGCCCTTCCGGACCGTCCGGGTAACGCAGGAACGACACCGGTCGATCCCGGAGATGGGGCAGCAGGGCCGGGGCGACCGTGGCGTAGTAGCGCAGGACCTCCGCCTTGGTGAAACCGGAGGCGGGATAGAGGACCTTCTCCAGGTTGCTCAGGGTCACCCGCCGGCCTGCCACTTCCGTGATGGGCGCCATGGCCGCAGCGTCTCACGGCCCCGGCCTCGGGGAGACGTTCACCGCGCGCCCGCGCCCCGGAGCGTTCCGATCGTCGGAAGTCGGGGAGATGCCGGCAAGTCCGTTTTTCGCATGGTTATCCGAGGGCACATCAGGACACGATGGACGGTGGCGCCATCGCCGACCGGTCGTGGAGAGCGACGGCGAGGCCGGCGCTCGCCGGTTGTCGAAGGGCGGGCGTGCCCCGGCGCGGCCCGGCCGCGATCGGCCACCACCGCCGGCCGGAGGCGCCCTGAGATCGATCGGACGGAACGGGACACCGAACGGATGCCGCGGAGCGGAGAAGGAGAGGCACCACTATGCGAGGCGTGCGGTTCCAGACATACGGCCCTCCCGAGGTTCTCGAGATCGAGGACCTCGACATGCCCGCCGTCGGCGACGACGACGTGCTCGTCCGCGTCCGGGCCGCCTCGGTCAACCCGCTGGACTGGCACACCATGCGGGGCACCCCCTACGTCGGACGGGCACAGGGCGGGCTGACCCGCCCCAAGGCCGGCCGAATCGGCGCCGACCTGGCGGGGCGTGTCGAAGCGGTCGGCAAGAACGTCACCACGCTCCAGGTGGGCGACGAGGTGTTCGGTTGCCAGGGACTGGACCGCCTGGGAACGTTCGCCGAGTACGTCGCGATCCGCCACGACGCCGGGGTGCTCACGAAGCCGGTCGACCTGACCTTCACCCAGGCCGCGGCCGTGCCGGTGGCCGCGCTCACCGCCCACCTCGCGTTGCACCGCCACGGGCGTGTGCGCGAGGGGCAGTCGGTGCTGGTGAACGGCGCGGCCGGCGGCGTCGGCACGTTCGCGGTGCAGATCGCCCGTGCGGCGGGTGCCGACGTGACCGGCGTGTGCGGCACCGCCAACGTCGAGATGGTCCGATCCCTCGGCGCCCAGCGCGTCGTCGACTACACCCGGGAGGACTTCACCACCGGCACCCGGCGCTACGACGTCATCGTCGACAACGTGGGCAACCGGCCGCTCTCGGCCCACCGGCGGGTGCTCGCCCCGCGTGGGACCCTCGTCCTGGTCAGCGGCGAGGGAGGCCGGGTCTTCGGCCCCCTGGGTCGGATGGCCCGCGCGCTCGTGCTGTCGCGATTCACCCGGCAACGACTGGTCTTCTTCATCACCAGTCCCGCCAAAGAGGACTTGGAGAAGGTGCGCGAACTCCTCGAATCCGGAAAGGTGGCACCGGTCGTCGACCGGACCTACCCCTTGGCCGAGATCTCCGAAGCGGTCGGCCACCTGGAGACCGGGCACGCGCGGGGCAAGGTCGTCGTGACACTCTGAGGGGGCGTTCGCCCGCCGGCCTCGCACCGCGTGCCCGCTCGCCCCGCCGAGCCGGGCTCGCGCACCGCGCGCCACACGGTGGCGAGCACGCTCACGAAGCGCGGCCGGCGCGCTGCCTCCCGCCTCGCTCGGCGAGGGCGTGGATCAATTGGTCCCGGTTCATCGACGACCGTCCGGCGACGTCGGCCTCCGTGGCACGCCGATACAGCTGTGCCTTGCTCAGCCCCTCCAGCTCCCGGGCGCGTGGAGTGGACTTCGCCCGATCCCCTCCCCGGCGCCCCCCCGATCCGCCCGATCCCCTCGACCCACCCGATCGCTTCCGGCCGTCGGAACCGCCGCCGGTGGTCCGCCGTGCCGGCGGCGGCTCGCCCCCGTCCTGGGCGTCGGCCTGCTCCACGCTGGCCTGCAAGGCCGCCATCAGGTCGATCACGTTGGTCGAGCGGGGCGGCGGTTCCCCCTTCTCGACGGTCCGCCCGGCGCGCTTGTCCGCCACGAGCCCGAGCACCTTCTCCCGGTAGGTGTCGCGGTAGTCCTCCGGATCCCACTCCACGCTCAGTGCCTCGACGAGCCTCACCGCCGCGCTCAGTTCCTTGTCCGACACCGGGGTCTCGTCGGGCAGGTCGCCGATCTCGCGGCGCGGGTCGCGGACCTCGTCCGCCCAGTGGAGGGTATGCAGGGCCAGGACGCCGTCCTCCGCCTTCACCGCGACCAGGTACTCCCGGTTGCGCATCACCACCGAGGCGATGCCGATCTTGTCGGCCCGGGTCAGAGCGCGGAGCAGCAGCGCGTACACCTTCCCGTACTCCCGGCCCTTGGGGGCCAGGTAGTAGGTCTTGTCGAAGTACACCGGTCGTACCTGGTCGAGGTCGACGAAACCGGTGATCTCCAGGGACCTGGACCGACCGGGGGCGATCTCGTCCAGCTCCTCGCGCTCGACCACCACGTACTCGTCGCCCATGTCGTAGCCCTTGACGATCTCCTCCGGCGGGACCTCCTCTCCGGTGCGCTCGTTGACCCGCCTGTTGCGCACCCGGTCGGACGTCCCCCGTTGGAGTTGGTGGAACCGGATCGTGTGGCTCTCCGTGGCCGTGAACAACTGCACCGGCAGGGCGACAAGCCCGAACGAGAGAGCACCGCTCCAGACCGCACGGGCCATGACCTCCACCTCCTGTGTCCCCATGTCACCCCCACCCCGGGCTGATCGCATCCCGGGATGGGTACGGGCTCGATGGGCGGTGGGGCGGGGCGCGGCGGGATTCGGGTGCGGGGGAGCGCCGTGACGCGCTCAGGGGCGTCCGCCGCCCTTCGGCGAGGCGGCGAGCCGTACGAAGGGCACGGCTCGCCCCGCGGCCCGGAACGAGGGGGCACCGCCGTCCGTGTCGAACCCCATGAAGGAGCAGAGGCGGCGCGCCGTCCTGGGATGCCGGCGCGCGTAGGCGGCCATGATGTCGGCACCCGCCTCGGAGCCCAGGAAGCGCGCGGTCACCGCGTGATGCCGGTCACCGAACTGGAGCACCGTCTTCGGGCACGCCTTGAGGTTGCGGTACCAGTCCGCCCGGGGGCCGAAGCCGGAGGCGACGATCCACTCGGGCCCGGCGGGGTCGTAGGCGACCACTTCCAGGACCACGCGTCGGTGCAGGCCGCTGGCCCGGCCGGTGTGGTGCAGCAGCAGCACGCGCCGGCCGAGCAGAGGCCCCAGGCCGGCGCGGAAGAGGAGGATCGGCAGGCGCACCGCGAGACGCCTGAGGCCGGTGGGGAGAGGGGGGCGGCGCCGGTCGGTCTCGGTTCGCGCCATGGTCGCCTCCCGGTCGGGGTCCCTGGGGCCCACCCTCGCACGGCCGACAGGCCCGCGGGAGTGGGCGCCGGTCTCTTTCGCGTCCCGCGGCCGGGCTACGGAGGCGAAGGCGCCCGGAAGGGGTGCGAGTGCTCCGGTGTGCGCCCGTGACCATGGCGTGTGCCGGAGCGCGCGCCGGGCGACGACGCCGTGATCAGCCGTTGCCGCCGTCGGCCGGAGGCGTCGCCGACGGCGTGGCCTCGACGTCCGCCCCCGAGGGCGGAGGGGAGGAGGTGGCCGAAGGCAGCGGCGGCGTCGGACCTCCGGTGTTCACGTCCAGGTCCGGGCGCGGGGTGAGCACCACGGTCGGTTCTCCGGGCCCGGGGGGCGGGGGGGTCACGAAGTCCTGGCGGTTCTTCGCCGGGGCGGTCTGCATGAAGGACACCTCGTCGTAGTCGACCAGGTCGGTGTTCTCCAGCACGGTGATGTGGTCGAGTACCGTGTCGTTGGCCAGGTCGGCGAGCTGGCGCACCAGGGTGTTCTTGGTGCTGGCGCGGATGTCGGCGATGGCCGGGAAGATCTGCCCGTGGGTCACGCGCATGATGGTGACGGCGGCGACGTCGAAGTCCTCGCCGTTCTTGGAGTCCACTGTTTCCACGAACTCGACCTGCTGCGGGCTGGCAACGTTGGGCAGCGTGATGCCCAGCTTCGGCGCGATGTCCCGGCAGGCCGCGTCCAGCCCGGCGTGGCCCACGACCAGGTGCTCGCCGGCCTCCTTCATCTCCGGGGAGGTGCCGCGCTCCATGACCAGTTCGCCCAGCGGGTACTCCCACAGCCCGGCCGAGCGCACCTTGACCACGAAGTCCCGGTCGGCCTCGGTCAGGGGGCCCCACTCGGTGGCGGCGACCACTCTGTTCTGCTCGTCGGGCTTGTCCTCCAGGCCCACCATGGCCGGGAAGGCCAGTGCGGTGAGGGTCAGGCTCAACACGCCGAACAGGACCAGCACGCCGATCCTTTGGCGGGACACGGTCATGGGGCACTCCCTGGGCGACGGTGCGGTTCCTCCCGGGGGATACGGACGCGGACGGCGAATCGATCAATGTTCGGGCGATTTCCTCGCCGAATCCCCTCCACCCGAGGGCCAGGGACGCCGAGGAGCCCGGGGCCCGGGCCTGGTCCTACGGCGGACGGGACGCGGGGCGAGGGGATCTGGGGCGAGGTCGCGCCACCCCTCCCGGGAGCGTTCGCACACGCCGGTGCCCGGTCGGGAGGACCGGGCACCGGCGGAACTCGCGCCCGTCAGGCGCGCGACACCCGATGCGAGGTCGCCTTCTCCGCCCGGACCGCGGCGGCCCCGAAGCCCGCCCGCCGCAACGGTTCGCCGATCCGGGTCGGGTCGTTGACCTCCTCCGGGGACACGAGCAGCGACGGGGGCGTCGTCTGCTGCACCCAGGGGGCCACGCACAGGAGAAGCGCGCCCGGAGTGGTGCACAGCGTCTGCCATACCTCGCCGTCGGACGTCAGAACCTGCACCAGGAGGTCATTGTTTCGACTGGAGATGCCGACGCTGCAGGCGGACTCCCCTGGATAGTCGATGTTGCCGCTGAGGTCCACCCAGGCGTACGGGCCCAGGGGCGTGAGGTCCTGCCGGCCCACGGAGGTGACACCGTTCGTGACCACCGCGCTGTACTGCGCGCCACCGGACACGACAGTGTCGAAATCGGAGCACTGACCGCCGGGTCCCGTGGGTCCGGTGGGTCCTTGGGGTCCGGTGGGTCCGTCGGCTCCGGTGGGTCCTTGGGGTCCTTCGGGTCCGGTGGGTCCGTCGGCTCCGGTGGGTCCGGTTGGCCCGGTGGGTCCGTCGGCTCCGGTGGGTCCTTGGGGTCCTTCGGGTCCGGTGGGTCCGTCTGCGCCTGTGGGTCCGGTTGGTCCGGTGGCGCCGTCTGCGCCTGTGGGTCCGGTGGGTCCGTCGGCTCCGGTGGGTCCTTGGGGTCCTTCGGGTCCGGTGGGTCCGTCGGCTCCGGTGGGTCCGGTTGGCCCGGTGGGTCCGTCTGCGCCTGTGGGTCCGGTTGGCCCGGTGGGTCCGTCTGCGCCGTCTGCGCCTGTGGGTCCTTGGGGTCCTTCGGGTCCGGTGGGTCCGTCTGCGCCTGTGGGTCCGGTTGGTCCGGTGGGTCCGTCGGCTCCGGTGGGTCCTTGGGGTCCTTCGGGTCCGGTGGGTCCGTCTGCGCCTGTGGGTCCGGTTGGTCCGGTGGGTCCGTCGGCTCCGGTGGGTCCTTGGGGTCCTTCGGGTCCGGTGGGTCCGTCTGCGCCTGTGGGTCCGGTTGGTCCGGTGGGTCCGTCGGCTCCGGTGGGTCCTTGGGGTCCTTCGGGTCCGGTGGGTCCGTCTGCGCCTGTGGGTCCGGTTGGTCCGGTGGCGCCGTCTGCGCCTGTGGGTCCGGTTGGTCCGGTGGCGCCGTCTGCGCCTGTGGGTCCGGTGGGTCCGTCGGCTCCTGTGGGTCCTTGGGGTCCTTCGGGTCCGGTGGCGCCGTCTGCGCCTGTGGGTCCGGTGGGTCCGTCGGCTCCGGTGGGTCCTTGAGGTCCTTGGGGTCCGGTGGGTCCGTCGGCTCCGGTGGGTCCTTGAGGTCCTTCGGGTCCGGTGGGTCCGTCGGCTCCTGTGGGTCCTTGGAGTCCGGTTGGTCCGGTGGGTCCGTCTGCGCCGTCTGCGCCGGTGGGTCCTTGGGGTCCTTCGGGTCCGGTGGGTCCGTCTGCGCCTGCTGGCCCGGTTGGCCCGGTGGGTCCGTCTGCGCCGTCGGCTCCTGTGGGTCCGGTGGGTCCTTGGGGTCCGGTGGGTCCGTCGGCTCCTGTGGGTCCTTGGAGTCCGGTTGGTCCGGTGGCGCCGTCTGCGCCTGCTGGCCCGGTTGGCCCGGTGGGTCCGTCTGCGCCGTCGGCTCCTGTGGGTCCGGTGGGTCCTTGGGGTCCGGTGGCTCCGTCGGCTCCGGTGGGTCCCTGAGGTCCTTCCGGTCCGGTGGCGCCGTCTGCGCCTGTGGGTCCGGTGGGTCCGTCGGCTCCGGTGGGTCCTTCGGGTCCGGTGGGTCCGTCTGCGCCGTCGGCTCCTGTGGGTCCGGTGGGTCCTTGGGGTCCGGTGGCTCCGTCGGCTCCGGTGGGTCCTTGAGGTCCTTCCGGTCCGGTGGCGCCGTCTGCGCCTGTGGGTCCGGTGGGTCCGTCGGCTCCGGTGGGTCCTTCGGGTCCGGTGGGTCCGTCTGCGCCGTCGGCTCCTGTGGGTCCGGTGGGTCCTTGGGGTCCGGTGGCTCCGTCGGCTCCGGTGGGTCCTTGAGGTCCTTCCGGTCCGGTGGCGCCGTCTGCGCCTGTGGGTCCGGTGGGTCCGTCGGCTCCGGTGGGTCCTTCGGGTCCGGTGGGTCCGTCTGCGCCGTCGGCTCCTGTGGGTCCGGTGGGTCCTTGGGGTCCGGTGGCTCCGTCGGCTCCGGTGGGTCCTTGAGGTCCTTCCGGTCCGGTGGCGCCGTCTGCGCCTGTGGGTCCGGTGGGTCCGTCGGCTCCGGTGGGTCCTTCGGGTCCGGTGGGTCCGTCTGCGCCTGCTGGCCCGGTGGCTCCTGTGGGTCCTTGAGGTCCTGTGGGGCCGGTAGGACCGGTCGGGCCCGTGGCGCCCTGGCAGCGGTGCTTGTCCCGGTCGCGGCCTCCCGAGGGCGCGGTGTGGGCCGTGGGAGCCTTCCGATTTCGCTGCTCGACGCACTCGGGGTCGCCGCCACGAGGGCCCGCCGGGGCTTCGTGATGCGTCGCCTGCCGTGTCGTCGCGAGGGCCGGGTTTGCCACGCCCGCCGTCACGGCCAGCGCCAGAGAGGCCAACACGACCGCTCTGAGTCCGCCGGATCGCGCCAACGGGCCCAACACTGTGCGTCCTTGACCTCCACCGCTCACTGGCCACACTCCTACGTGCCTGGATGCCGAGAAAGAGATCTGATGGAACGACCTTGACTCGTCACCGGGCCGCAGGCATCCACTGGCGGCCGTCTTGAGGCCGATCGGTGGATCGGCGCGCTTCGCTTACTCCGAGCGGGCCAACGGGCACCCGCGCCGTCGGTCGGACCTCACCGGTCGGCGACCACGACGGCGTAGGAGCCGACGCCCAGCAGTTCCTCGCCGGAGATTTGGCCCTCGGCCGTCAGCAGGTGGCCGACCCGGCCCGACTTCTCGTCGAACTCGACGTCGACGACGGTGCCGTGCCTGGCCCCGCTCTCGGTCAGGACCGGCTTTCCGAGCGGGTCGTGGACCGCGTGCGAGGGGCGGTCCGGTTCGATGCCCTTCTCGTCGCGGATCCGCGCGGGGCCGTCGACGGCCACCTCGTCGGAGCCGAACGACTCGATGTCCTCCCACTCCAGCGTGTGGTGACCGCGCCCACGGGTCTTCAGGCGGAATCCGGCGACACGGGCGGGCGACGGCGTCACCGTGCACGCCGAGACGGTGCCCACCGTCTCGGCCGTGCCGAGATCCATGACGGCCCGACCGTGGGCCTCGCTGAACAGCATGGTCACTCCTCCCGCTGGGCTGCGCGCAGTCGCTCCCGGGCGGCGTCGAAGCCCTCCAGATCACCCGCGCTGTGCTCGGCGGTCACGTCCGGTACGAGGACTCTCTCGCCGGAGACGGTCACAGGACCGGCGACCGGGAGCAGGACTCGCCTGCCGTCGGTGGTCTCCGCCTCGTAGCCGGCGACCACCGGGATCCTGCCGAGGGCCACGACGGCGTCGGTGACCTTTCCCAGGCGGGTGCCACCCCGGGTGGTGATCGTGACACCGAGCACGTCGCCACCGGACTGCTCGGCCGGCGCCGGGTCGGCGGCGGTGTCGTCGTCCTCCAGCACGCTCGCGTCGCGTACCACCACCGCGTCCGGGCCGAGGGCGTGCACGTTCCGCCAGAGCAGCGCGCGGTGGAGCGGCCCCGCCAACAGGCCGCGTCCGGAGAGCGTGAAGCACCGGATGCCACCGGTGGCGGCGTCGAAGACGATGTCCTTGACCTGGGCGACGTCCTCGCCGGCGAGAGTGACGACGGGCTGCTTGGAGATGGCGCCCGCTCGCATGTACTCGGTCATCGGGCCCTTCCTTCGCTCTGGGCGCCCCGTCCGGAGCGGCGAGGCGGTGACGAGGCGGCCGGCGCGGCCGGCGCGGGGGCCGGGATCAGCCGTCCCCGCCGCCGCTCCCCGGTGGTCGGGGCGGGCTGCCGCGTGCGATGACACCCCCGGCCCTGCGACGCGTCTGGAGGGCGACCGTCGCCGCGATGGCCGCGGCGAGGATCGCCAGAGCGATGATGAGCCATATCCACCATTCCATCTCGACGCCTCTCCGCGCGCTCGTCTCCACGTCCCCGCGCTTCCAGCATCCACCCGGGTTCGCCCGGGTGTCGACCGCAGACGTCGCCGACCGTCGGACCCGCGCCGGGCGGGGAGGCTCCCGCCTCGTCGGAGCGGTGCCGGTGTCGCCTCGCCCGCTGCGGGTAGTCGGTCGGGAAAGTCCGGACACGGAGGTGTTTTCCGGGCGCGGAGGTGAGAACAGTGATCGTGTTGGGGCTCGTGCTGGTACTGGCCGCGGGCGCCTTCGCGGCCTTGGTGGTCGTGGAGAACTTCTCCGGTGGGCCGGAGTTCGCCGTGGAGATCTTCGGGAACCGGATCGTGACCCTGAGCGCTCCCGGGATCTTCCTCTCCGGTGTGGCGTTGGCGTTGATCTTCTGTCTCGGGTTGGCGTTGCTGGTCGCGGGGGTGCGATACCACCGAAGGGTCCGCAGGCTGCTGCGGTCCAGGACGACGGCGCCTCCGGCTCCGCCGGCACCTCCGGCCCCGCCGGAGCCGGAGGTCGGCGGGGATCGCTGACGCTGGGTCGGACCGGCGCGCCTGCGCCAGGCGGCGCCTGCGCGGGAACGCGATCACGGCGCGGAGGTGGCGCGGGGGCGCGAGACGCCGGACCGGGCGGACACGAACGCGTGCCCTCGACCGGGCGGATCCCGGAGACCTCGGCGGGAACGGAGGCGACTGACGTGCGAGCCACCTTTTCTCTCGGTCGGGTGGCCGGGATACGGGTCGGCGTCCACTGGAGTGTCCTGGTCATCTTCGCTTTGATCGTGGTGGGACTCGCCCGGGGCGGCTTCCCCGAATCGGTGCCGGGGCGACCGATGTGGCAGTACTGGTTCGCCTCGGCGGTCACCGCCGCGGTCTTCCTCGTCTCCCTGTTGGCCCACGAGATGAGTCACGCCCTGGTGGCGCGTCGCAACGGCGTGGCCGTGGAGGACATCACCCTGTGGTTGCTCGGCGGGTTGGCCCGGCTGCGCAGCGAGGCGAGGACGCCGGGAGCGGAGCTGCGGATCGCCGGTGTCGGGCCGTTGGTGAGTCTGGTCCTGGGGGTGCTGTTCGCGCTGGCCGCGGCCGTGCCGGCGGCGCTCGCCGGCAGCGGTCTGATGGTGGAGGCCCTGGCCTGGCTGGCCGGGATCAACATCCTGCTGGCGGTCTTCAACGCGCTTCCCGCCGCTCCGCTTGACGGGGGCCGGTTGCTGCGGGCGCTGGTGTGGTGGAAGACCGGCAGTCCGCTGCGCGCCACCGCCGTGGCCACGTCGGCGGGGCGCTTCCTGGGGTGGGCCCTGGTGGGTGTGGGGCTCTACCTCGTGCTCGTCGGCTCCGCCTTCGGCGGCATCTGGCTCGTGGTCGTCGGCTGGTTCGTCGTCGCGATGGCCGGCGCCGAGGGAGGTCAGGCGCGACTGCGCGAACTCCTCGCGGGCATCCCGGCGCGCGACGCGATGACGGCGGATCCGACGACCGTGCGGGACACCGCGTCGGTGGCGGAGTTCCTCGCCGACCCCGGACTGCGTTACCGCCACTCGGCGTTCCCGGTCCTCGACCGTGACGACGCCGCGGTCGGTCTGCTCACGGTGCGGGGCGCCGACGCAGTCCCGGTGCCCGACCGGGAGGGAACACCCGTCACGCGGGTCATGGTGCCGGCTCGCGAACTGCCCATGGCCGGTCCGGACGACCCGCTGACCCGACTGGTGCCGGAGTTGGACGCGGGCTCCGTGCGCCGGGTGCTCGTCCTGGAGAACGGTCGACTGGTGGGCATCGTCACCACCGCCGACATCAGCCGTGTCACCGCCTGGCTGACCACCGTCGCCGGTCGGCGCCGGCCGCCACGATGACCCGCGGGTGCGACGGCCCGCGGCAGCTGCCCGCCGTGAACCCGGTGCCGAACGGCTCTTCGCCTACGCGGCAGAGGTGGCCGGCCGATCATGACTACTGGCTCTGATCGGCCGGAACGAGGGTGCCTTGGTGGTGGAACATCCGCCACCCGAAGTCCTCATCCAACTTCCGCCAGATCGAACTATGCCGCGACCGCCGTTCGCCGAGGACAGCCTCATACGTCAGATGTACGACGCCAGGCGCCAGCACTGTCCCAGCCATACCGACAGGCTGATAGATCGGGCCGTCATCAGACGCCCCGGGCTTGTCCGGCAGCTCTGCCAGCATGGTCTGCCGGTCCCACCGGCGGCCAGAAGCACCCACTTCGACGAAGTCGGGATCGAGGAGCTGTCCCGCAAGTTCCCTGGACGCCCGAACGCGGGGGCTCATCAACTTCAGCTCGCCCGCGATCGCCTCGGCCACACCATCTGCGTCTTCACTCATCGGATCGTCCTTGCCCGCTTCCCGTCTCTCGCAACCGATCAAGGGGTTGCTCGCACTTTCCCGACTGATGCCTCTGGCTGGAGGCCCTGGAGACCTCGTGCCCACCCCGTGGTGGACCGGGCGGCGGACGGGTCGACTCAGGGCCCGGCATCTGCCGTACGCGGCCCCGGCCCCGCGACGCGGACACCCGCCACCCGTCGCGACGGGTGTCCGGACCCTCGCCCCGACACCCGAGGCGCCGACGTGGGGCGCCCGCGCCCGGTCGGGGCTCAGGTCGAGTAGTCGGCGTTCAGCCGTACGTAGCCCTCGGTCAGGTCGCAGCCGTACACGGTGAACGCGCCGTCGGCGATGCCGAGGTCGGCTCCGATGACGACCTCCTCGCCGCGCATCGCCTCGGCGACGGACGCCCGTACCCGGTCCTCGGCCGTCGGGTCCTCGACCGGCGGGTACACCTCGATGTCGCCGAAGCGGATCCGCACCGAGGTCTGGTCGATGTCGGTGTCCTCGGAGCACTTGCCGATCGCCATCGCCACCCGACCCCAGTTGGGATCCCCGCCGTGGACGGCCGTCTTGACCAGCGGGGAGTTGACGACCGCCTTGCCCACTCGCTTGGCCTGGGCGTCGTCGCGCGCGCCGGTGACCCGTACCTCGATCAGCTTGCTCGCTCCCTCCCCGTCGCAGGCGATCTGCTTGACCAGGGTGAGGGCGACCTCGTGGAGTGCCTCCTCGAAGACGTCCGGGTCCACGTCGCCCGCGAGGCCGTTGGCGAAGAGGGCCGCGGTGTCGCTGGTGGAGGTGTCCGTGTCGATGCTGACGGCGTTGAACGTCCGGTCCATGACCCGCCGGAAGATCCGGTCCTGTACCTCCGGGTCCAGGCGGGCGTCGGTCGCGAAGAAGGTCAACAGGGTCGCCATGTCCGGTTCCAGCATGCCGACCCCCTTGGCGACGCCGACCAGCCGCGCCGCGCCGATCCGGCGGTGCGCGATCTTCGGGTGGGTGTCGGTGGTCATGATGGCACCGGCCGCGGCGTCGAAGCCGCCGTCCTCGCTCGGGGGTGTCAGTGCCGAGAGGTGGTGGCGGATGCCCTCCATGGGGTACTGGCGGCCGATCACGCCTGTCGAGGCGATCAGCAGTTCCTCCTCGGCCAGTCCGACGGCGCGCGCGGCGGCGGCCCGGATCTCGCGGGCGTTCTTCTCGCCCTGCGGTCCGGTGGCCACGTTCGCGTTTCGGGCCAGGACCACGACACCCCTGGCGAGCCGGTCCGCGGCGGTCTCCCGACTCAGGGTGACGCTGGGGCCCACGAACCGGGAACGGGTGAAGACCGCGCTGACCGTGGCCGGTGTCCTGGAGTACAGCAAGGTCAGGTCGTCGCGCCCGTCGTCCGCCAGCCCGACCGGCGCCGTGTGGACGGCGAACCCCCTCGGCTCCCGCGTCTCTTCTTCCGTCATCGTCGTCGCCTCCGTCGCTCATCGTGCCCCGTGACCGGGTGTCGGGTTCGGGCACCCGACCCGTCTTTACCACGAGGTTCCCGGCCCGGGAAACGCGGGCTCCGGGTGCGGGCCCGCCGCGGCCCGGACCCGAACCGTCCCCTCCCGGTGCCCCGTCCGCCCCGGGCCTGCCGAACCCACGCCCCCTTCCCCGGGCGAGCGGCCGGCGGCGATCACGCCGGATAGTCGACGGAGAGAGACAGGAGACCCGGCGGAGCGAGGGTCGGGGGGTGGATGATCGGCTGGTAATCGAGCACTGGCGCACCCCCGAGCAGGCCCGGGCCGTCGGGTGGGAGAGCCTGCTGGGCGGGGAGGACTTCTTCCTCACCCCGGAGTGGATGAGGGTGCTGCAGGACTCGTCGGGTGCGGAGCACGGCTATGTGACCGTACGGTCGGGAGGGCGTCTGCTGGCCGGACTCGCCTTGGTCCGGGCGACCGAGAAGTCGCCGTGGGCGCTCGGCCGGACCGATCTGCTCCTGGCGCACTGCGACCGTGAGGGTATGGACGGCGCGTCGGCGTTGGTGGGGGAGTTGGGCGAGGTCGGGCGTCTGGTGCCGTCGATGATGCTTGGCGGACGCCACCTGGGTCGGACGCGGCTGCTGCTCGCCGAGGGGGCGCCCGCGGAGGCGGCCGAGGCGGCGCTCGCGGGCGCCGAGGAGGCGGCGAGGGCCGCCGGTTGCGTCTCGCTCTGCCTGCCCTACGCGGATGATTCGGACGGGACGGTCCGTTCGGTCTTGGATGGGTCGGGCTACGCGCACTGTGTGTCGGGGGAGTTCGCCTCGCTGACGCTGCACGGGTCGGGCTTCGCCGACTACGCCATGAGCCTGCCCGCGCGCCGCTCCCGCCGGGTCCGTGCCGAGCGGCGCCGCGTCGAGGCCTCCGACGTCCGGATCGACCTGGGGCCGCTGCGGCTCGAGGACGTACCGCGACTGGCGGCGCTGGAGACCGAGTTGTTCGCCAAGTACGGCATGTCCGGCTGGGATCCACGCCGCTCCGAGGCGGTGCTGGAGGCCGCTCACCGGTGGCTGGGGGAGCGGGCGTTGGTGGCGCGGGCGGTCCTGGAGGGGGAGATCGTCGGCTTTGGCTTGGTGCTCGCGCACGGCGAGGACTGGTTCGCGCACCGGGCGGGGTTCGACTACGCGGCCCAAGGCAAACTCCCGCTCTACTACGAGCTGTTGTACTACACCCTCGCCGACCACGCCCCCGAGCACGGTGTGCGGCGCGTGCACTACGGCATCGGTTCCGTCGACGCGAAGGTGTCCCGCGGCTGTCGGCTGTCCCGGCAGTACCTGTACGTGAAGGAGCTCTGAGGCATGGCCGGTTGGAACGCGGGCGTCGGCGCGGTGGTCGCGCCCTCCGCGCGGCGGGGAGGGGCACTGCGTCTCGTGGCCTCGGCCGACGTGGACTCCCTCGACCCGGCGCGCACGTACTACGTGTGGTCGTGGCTCCTGCAACGGGCGATGCACCGGACACTGACCGCCTTCGAGTCGTCCCCCACGGGGACACGCACGGTGCCCGATCTGGCCGAGGGGCCGGCCGAGGTGTCCGCCGACGGCCTGACCTGGACATACCGGATCCGGCGGGGTGCGCGCTTCGAGAACGGCCGGGAGATCCGGGCCGCCGACGTCGCCCACGGGATCGAGCGTGTCTTCGCCCGCGACGCGCTGCCCGGCGGACCCACCTACCTGCTGGACGTCCTGGACCACGGCGGCTACCGCGGCCCCTACGGCGGCGAGCCCTGCCGCGCGATCGGACGCCCGGACGACCACACCCTGGTCTTCCGGCTGGCGCGCCCCTTCGCCGACTTCGACTACCTGATGGCGCAGCCCAACACCGCCCCCGTGCCGCCCGAGTCGGATTCCCGCGAGGACTACTGGCGGCATCCGGTGTGCTCCGGTCCGTACCGCATCGCCCACTACGAGCCGGGCGGCTCGCTGGAGTTGGTGCGCAACCCCGCGTGGCGGGCCGAGACCGACCCGGTGCGACCGGCCCTCGTGGACCGGATGAGCGTCACCTTCGGCGTGGAGGTCGACGAGATGGACGCCCGGCTGCTGGCAGGGGAGTTCCACCTGGACGTGGAGGGGCGGGGCATCCAGCACGCCGCCCGCGACGCCATCCTCGCCGATCCCGGGCTGCGGGCCCGGTGCGACAACCCGGCCACCGGGTTCCTCCAGTACGTGACCGTGCAGACCCGTGTGCCGCCCTTCGACGACCTGCACGCCCGGCGTGCCGTGTTCTACGCGGCTGACAAGGCGGCTCTGCTGGAGGCGCGTGGCGGGGTCGGGGTCGGCGGCGAACTCGCGACCGGCCTGTTCCCGCCCCATCTGCCGGCCCACAGCGCCTTCGACCGCTACCCCTCGGGGCCCGACCTGACCGGTGATCTGGACGCCGCTCGGGCGGAGTTGGCCGCAGCCGGGCTTCCCGGAGGGTTCGCGACGGCGATCGCCACCCAGCCGGGCAAGTTCGAGCTGGTCGCCCGGACCCTCGCCCGCTCCCTGGGCCGGGTGGGGATCGAGGCGGAGGTCCGGGTGCTCGACACCGCTTCCTATTACCGAACCGGCCTCGGCCACCCGGGCACCGTGCGCGAGGAGGGGCTCGGGCTCGGCGTCACCGACTGGGGCGCCGACTACCCGACCGAGTACGGCTTCCTGGCGCCGCTGGTCGACGGGCGGCAGATCAAGCCGGAGGGGGGGAACTTCAACTTCGCCGAGCTCGACGACCCCCGGGTGCGAGAGCTGATCGACTCGGCTCGGCGGACCACCGACCCGGAGCACCGCAAGGCCCTGTGGCGGGGTGTGGAGCGCACGGTCATGGACCGGGCCGTCATTCTGCCGATGGCCCACGACCGCACCCTCCACTACCGCCACCCGGACCTCACGAACGTCTACGTCCATCCCGCCTTCGGCCTCTACGACGTGCAAGCCATGGGAGTCGCCCGGTGAACGTCCTCTTCCACCCCCTCGACCCGAACGACAGGGCGCGCCTGGACGCGGTGTACGACCTGCGGGTCGAGGCGAGCCGTGTGGACACCGGTCACCTGCCGCCGCCGTGTCCGGCGGATTTCGAGGGCTCGGTACGGGTCCCGCCGCCGGCCACCGAGGTGGAGGAGTGGGTCGCCCACGACGAGCGGGACACGCCCGTGGCCTCGCTGCGCCTGGAGTTCCCCCGGGAGGAGAACCTGGACACCGTGACCGCGTCCGTGCTCGTGGTGCACCCCGCCTCGCGCCGGCGGGGCGTGGGGAGACGGGTCCTCGACTTCGCCCGGGACCGAGCCGCCGCCGCGCGCCGCGGCCGGATCCTGACGGTCGCGGACTCCACCGCCGACGGTCGACCGTCGACGGGGCCGGGGTTCGCCGAGGCAGCGGGCGCCAAGCGGGTCATGACCCTGACCCATCTCCGACTCCTGGTCGGCGACGCCCCGCCCCCGGCGGCCGTTCCGGCCGGTCTGACGGCTCGCTTCTGGGGCAGCCGGGTCCCCGAGGACCTGGTGGCCGAGGCGGCCCGGTTGGAGGCCACCCTCTCCCAGGACGCCCCGACCGGGGATCTGCGACAGGAGCCGCAACCGGCGGCGGTGGAGAGGATCCGCGACTTCGAGCGGATGCGCCTCGCCCGCGGGCGCCGGGCCCACCAGTGCGCCCTCCTGGATACCGCGAGCGGACGTCTGGTGGCCTGGACGGCCCTGTCGATGACCCGTGCCGCCCCGGACAACGCCCTCCAGGCGGTGACGGTGGTCGACCCCTCCCGCCGGGGTCTCGGCCTGGGCCGACTGGTGAAGTCGCACAACCTGGCGCGCTGCCTGCGGACCGAGCCCGCGCTGGCCCACGTGGACACGTGGAACGCCACCGGCAACGAGCACATGATCCGTATCAACCGGGACTTCGGCTTCCGCCCCGCGGGCGAGCGGTGGGTGTGGGAGCTGGACACCGCTCGATGAACGCGGAGTTCCGGAAGCTCTTCGCCGCCCACCTCACCTCGCAACTGGGCTTTCGGGTCGCCCAGACCGCCCTTCCGCTCACCGCGTTGGCCACCCTCGGCGGCTCCGCCTCCCAGGTGGCGTTGTTGGTGACCGTCCAGACCGTCGGGTTCCTGCTGGTGGGGTTGCCCGCCGGCGCGTGGGTGGACCGGTGGCCGAAGATCGCCGTCCTGACGCTCTGCGACGCCGTGCGCGCCGTGGTCGTCCTGGCACTCGTGGCGGCCTGGGCGACCGACACGCTGGCCCTGTGGCACCTCTACGGGGTGGCCTTCGTGATCGGTACCGGGTCCGTCTTCTTCGACGTCGCCGTGCTCGCGACGACGCCACGGCTGCTCGACCGGTCGGCCCTGGTCCGGGGCAACGCCCGGCTCTCGGGGGCGGAGTCGGCCGCGGCGGTGGCGGGCCCCCTGGTCGCCGGGGCCGTCGCCTGGGTCGAGCCCGCTCTCGGGCTGATCCTGGCCGCGCTCGCCTACGCCGTCTCCTCGCTCTGTCTGGTCTCCATGCGGCGCCTCGACGCGGCACCGGTCGTTCGAAGGCGCGCGATGCCGCGCGAGGTGGTGGAGGGGCTGCGCTTCGTCGTCGGCCATCGGGCCGTGCGGCGCGTGGCGGTGGCCTCGGGCGTCTTCAACCTGTGCTGGTCGGCCATGACGGCGCTCTTCCTCGCGCTGCTGTTGGAGTCCGGTACGTCCGGGTCGGCGGCGGGGGCGGTGATGGCGTGCTTCGGTCTCGGTGGCGTCGTGGGAGCCTCGGTGTCCGGCCGCCTCACCGCGTCGGCCGGTCGTGGCCGGTCCCTCGCGGTCGGCCTGGCCCTGTCGGCCCCCTTCGCGCTGTTGGCCGGACAGACCGGCCGGCTGCCGGCCTGGGTGACGGGCGTCGCCTTGTTCGGCGTGGGCGTCGGGGTGGTCTCTTACAACGTGGCGCAGATCAGTATGCGTCAACGCGTCACTCCCACACCGCTGTTGGGGCGGGTGAACGCGACGATGCGGTTCCTGGTCTGGGGGACGATCCCGTTGGGGTCCGGAGTCGCCTCGGCGCTCGCCTCCCGGTTCGGTCCCTCCGCCGTGGTCATCGGCGCCTCCGTGGCCCTGTGTTGTGTGTGGCCGATTCTGCTCCGTATGCCCGAGGAAGCGGAAGAGAGCGTTCCGAGAGATGTGGCTGGGATCGTTGCCGACGGGGCGGGGAGGGATCCGGGCACACCCTGAACGGACCTTCCCGGCCGGGCGGCGGACCGCCCGTCCCGGCTCGCCCCCGGTCGGCGCGCCGGGTGCCGGCCGGATCTCCAGGACCGATCGGTCAGGTCTAACTAGGCTCGCGTGTATGTCTGATCACAACTATCACGGGCAGCACGATGCCGGGCGCCGCGGCGGAGGCCGAGGGCGCCGGATCGGCTGCGCCGCCGTGGTCCTCGCGGTTCTCGCGGGCGGTGGCTACGTCGGCTACACGAAGCTCTCCGGTCCCGACCGGGACGTCACGGCCGCCACCGAGCGGGTACGGGAGTTCCTCGACGCCTGGGCGGCCGACGCGGCGGCCGAGGCGGGGCGGGTGACCGACTCCCCGGAGGCGGCCTCGTCCCTGGTGGAGTCGGTGATGACGAACCTCGGGCCGGAGCGGACGGTCATCCGGGTCGACGAGGCCGGGGTGTCGGAGTCGGAGGCCGGGGTCACCGTGCCGTTCGAGGTGTCGATGAGCATCCCCGAGGCCGGCGAGCTGGAGTACGCCTCGCGGGCGACGGCGGTGGAGCGCGAGGGGGAGTGGCTGGTCGACTTCGACTCCCCGGTGGTCCATCCGGACCTGGAGTCCGGCCAGACCCTCGCCCTGAAGACGGTCGGCGCCCGGGGGACCATCCTGGACGCCGACGGTGAGGAGTTGACGGCGGCCTCCCTGACCGGAACGGTCGACGACGGCGGCCGGGGTGTCTCCGGGCTCCAGGCCCGCTACGAGGAGGAGCTCACCCGCGGGTTGACGAACACCAGGTCGGTGGTGATCGTGGACCGCGAGTCGAACGACATCGCCTCCTACGTCACCGAGACCGAGAGTCGCAACGGCGAGGACATCCGGACCACGATCGACCCCCGGGTGCAACAGGCCGCCGCCCTGGCGCTGGAGGAGATCGGGGACAAGCGGGGGGCGATCGTCGCGATCGATCCCACCGACGGTGACATCCTCGCGGCGGCCAGCCGACCCGGGGGCATGAACCGGGCCTTCGAGGGCGCCTACCCGCCCGGATCGACGTTCAAGGTGGTGACCTCCACCGCCCTGTTGAAGTCGGGGATGGCCCCCGACACCGTGGTGGAATGCCCCAAGTTCGCCCGGGTGAACGGCCAGACCTTCGAGAACCAGGACCAGTTCACCCTTCCCGAGGGATCCACCTTCCGGGATTCCTTCGCCCACTCCTGCAACACCTTCTTCGTCGACAATCGCGAGAAGGTCTCCGGGACGGCCCTGCGGGAGGCCGCCGGCCACTACGGCGTCGGGGCGGTCTGGGACGTCGGCGCGGCGACCTACGACGGCTCGGTGCCGGACCCCGAGACCGACAACGAACTGGCCGCCTCCACGATCGGTCAGGGGCGACTTCTGGCCTCGCCGCTGGTGATGGCCTCGGTGGCGGCCACGGTGAAGGAAGGTTCCTTCAAGCAGCCCGTCCTGGTGCCGGATCAGGTGGAGGATGCCCACAGCGCGCCCCCGCTCCCCGCCGACGTCGCCGCGAGCCTGCGGGCGATGATGCGCGCGACCGTGACGGAGGGCGCCGGGAAGGCCCTGTCGGGCATCCCGGGGGAACCGCACGCCAAGACCGGCACCGCGGAGTACGGAGACGCGGTCCCGCCGGCGACACACGCATGGATGATCGGTTACCAGGGCACGAGTGACATCGCGTGGTCGGTTCTGATCGAGGACGGGGGGTCCGGTGGCAAGGACGCCGGACCGGTGGCCGCCGCATTCCTGCGCGGTCTGGACTAGGAACACAGAAGGACAGGGCCATGGCATACAACGACGTCGTCACCCGGGGCATCGTGAACCCGTCCACACGGGCGGGCGGCGAGTTGCGGTTCGTACGCACCGACGACTTCGACTCGCTCGACCCGGCCGACACCTACTACGCCTACACGTGGAACTTCATCCGGCTGCTGGGCCGGCCGCTGTGCGGCTACCGTGACGGCGAGGACGGCAGACCCGAGCTCGTGCCGGACCTGGCCGAGGGACTGGGCGGGGCGGCCGACGGCGGCCGGACGTGGACGTACCGCATACGCCCAGGCGTCCGGTACGAGGACGGCCGGCCGGTCACCTCGGCGGACGTCGCGTACGCGGTGCTGCGCGCCAACTTCCCCGAGACCGTCTACGGGGACCCCGGCGCCGTCCGGGGCGGCCCGCAGTACTTCCGCCAGTACCTGACCGGGCCCGAGGGCATCGACACCCCGGACGAGCACACCATCGTCTTCCACCTCGCCGAGCCCTTCGCGGGCTTCGACTACCTGGCCGCCCTGCCTCTGACGATCCCGGTCCCCCGGGACCGCGACACCTTCCCCGACTATCGGCTCGGACCGGTCTCCAGCGGCCCCTATCGGATCGACTCCTACACCCCCGGCGATGCGCTGCGATTGACCCGCAACCCGTACTGGAAGGCGTCGCTGGACCCGGTGCGCACGGCGCTGCCGGACCGGATCGGCGTGCGGCTCGGGGTGTCCGGGCCCGAGGTGGACCGTATGCTCCTGGCGGGGGAGGCCGACATCGACCTCGCGGGCGTCGGTGTGCAGCCGGAGACACAGGAGGCGCTGCTCGCCGGCGACGCCCCCCACGAGCAGGTCGACAACCCGCACACCGGCTTCGTCTGGCTGTACTGCATCAACCGCGCCATCGGCCCCCTCGCCGACGTGCACGCCCGGCGCGCCGTCCAGTACGCCACCGACAAGCTGGCGATGCGCGCCGCCTACGGCGGCGAGCCGGCCGGCGACCTCGCCACCACGCTGTTGCCGCCGAACGTCGCCGGACACGCCCCCGGCGACCGGTATCCGGTCGGCGAGGACGGCCGGGGGGACCTGGAGGCGGCCCGGGCCGAGCTGGAACTCGCCGGTTTGCCGGACGGCTTCGACACCCGGATCGCCGCCCGTGAGGACCGGCGCAAGGAGTGGAACGCGGCGCTGGCCCTCTCCGAGGGGCTCAAGCGTGTCGGGATCCGCGCCGAGGTGGTCCCCTTCACCTCGGGGGACTACTTCACCAAGGCGGCGGGCGTGCCGGCGTACCTGCGCGAACACGGCATCGGCATCGTGATGTTCGGCTGGGCGGCCGACTTCCCCGACGGCTTCGGGTTCCTCCAGCAGATCGCCGACTCCCGCGCCGTCAAGGAGGCGGGGAACCAGAATCTCGGCGAGCTGGCGTCGCCGGAGGTGGACCGGCTGCTCGACCGGGGGGCCCGCACCTTCGACCTCCGCGAGCGGTCCGACATCTGGGCGTCGGTGGACCGGGCGGCGATGGACGAGGCGGTGATGTGCCCCTACATGTACGTCAAGTCGGTGGTGTGGCGCGGTCGTGACGTCACCAATGTCCGCATGTCACAGGCGTTCGGGATGTACGACTACGGAGTGATGGGGGTCTCCCCGGGCCGGGTTGCCGGGCCCATGACCGTTGCATAGCCTTACGTTCATCTCACCCATTAAGACGCTTGTTCGAATAAGGCGAGTGGGTGAGCTGCCCACGCGCAGGTCACACTGGGGGGAAGGAATCATCATCGCCGCCAGGATCGCCATCCAGTTGCTAGGTCCGATCACCGCCGCCCAGGCCGGCGCCCGAGTTCCCGTCCAGGGGCAGCGGCAGCTCAAGTTCCTCGCCGCCCTCGCCCTGAGTCCGGACCAGGTCGTCTCCAAGGACTCGATCATCGCCGACTCCTGGGGTTCCGATCCTCCCCGGACGGTCTCCGCCCAGGTGCAGAACAGCGCCTGGATGATCCGCAGAGCCTTCGAACAGGCGGGCGCCGGACGACATGTCGTCCTCTCGCACGCCGTGGGCTACCAACTCCGCGTCGCACCCGACCGGGTGGACCTGTTCACCTTTCGCGACATGGCTCGGGACGCCAGGGAACTCTGCCACGCCGGCGACCACCACGGGGCGTTGGCCCGGCTGGACGCGGCCCTGGCGCTGTGGAAGGGGCCCGCGCTCGCCGACATCACGTCCGGGCGACTCCGTCTCCGTGCCGACCTGCTCGACCGGGAGCGGACGGCGGCCCAGGAACTCCGTGCCGAACTCGACCTGTGCCTGGGCCACTTCGAGGAGGCGGTGGCGCAGTTCGAGCACCTGGTCTCCCGAGACCCCCTTCGCGAGGACCTCTACGAGCGGCTCATGCGGGCCTACCAGCAGGCCGGTCGCCAGGCCGACGCCATAGCCGTCTTCCACCAGGCCAGACAAGTCCTGGCGGACGAGCTGGGCATCCTCCCCGGCCGCCGCCTGACGGCCGTACTGGAGGGGATCCTCAACCAACGGCCGGTCCACGCGCCCGCGTAGTCGGCGCGCCCTCGGTTCTGCCCTGGTGCCCCGGGGCGTGAACCCGGGGCACTGCCCGAGAGCCGGACCGACCGGCGGGAGGGGCGCGGCGGGTCAGGAACCCGCCGCGATCCGCCCCCGCACGTACGCCACGAGTGCCTCGGCGACCCGGGAGCGATCCGGCTCCGGAAGGTCCTCGTAGGCGGCCGAGACCGTCATCCACTCGTTGAAGACCGGTCCCGCCTCGGTCAGCAACCAGTCCACGCAGAGGTAGTCCGCGCCCACCCCGACCGCCAGGCGCTCGCTGAGCCCCCGCACCCGGTCGTCGCCCTCGAAGGTCTCGGCCGAGCCGCCGAGGCTGACGTTGGCCAGGTAGGAGGAACCCTGCGGGCGGCGCAGGAGCACCGCGACGGCCTCGCCCCGGTGCACGTACACCCGGGCGTCTCCGTCGTTGTCCTGGAAGGGCTGCACCACGGCGCCCAACGCCGCCGGTGTCAGAAGGTCGAGGGCGGCGGTCAACTGCTCCGCCCCGTCCGCCTTCAGCACCCCGAAGCCCATCGCCATGGCGCGCGGTTTCACCACGTAGGGCCCGGGCCCCAGATCTCGCTCGACCACGGGCAGCACCCGACGGGCGTAGCGGCCGAAGGGGACGGCGACCGTCGGTGGGACGGGAGCCCCGAGCGCCGCCGCCTGGTGGCACATCGCGAGCTTGTCCGAGCCCAGTGACTCGGGGTCGCGGACGCCGTCGTTGAGCAGGACCCGGCCGGCGGCGCGGAGGGTCCGTGTCACGGCCTGGACGTGACGGCCCATCGCCGCGTCCCACGTCCAGTCCGACAGCAGGAACGCGTGGTCCCCGGCGAGCAGGTCCTCGTCGTCGAGATACAGCCGGGGAGCCCCGCCGGCCCACGCGGGCACCAGGTCCCCGAGGTGTGCGACCCGGACCGGCAGCCCGTTCCGTTCGAAGAGGTCGACGCGATCCGACCCCGCCTGACGCAAAAGGACTTGACGTCTGGGGTCGTAGTTGTCCGGGTTGGTGATCCAGACGATCGCGGGCGTGGAGGTGGGGGGAGGAGTGTCGCTCACGGCGGTGTTCCTTCTCTGACGGCGCGGTGGGGTGGGGGTGGTGGTGGAGCGGGGGTGGCGGGGTGGTCGGGGCGTCCGTGTCCGGGGGAGCGACCGCGGGTCCGGGCGCCTGCGGCCCCCGGCGGGGCGCGGACGGTCGGGTGTCGGTGTCAGCCGGTGGTCAGGGGGTGTCCGGCCGTGTGGTCGGTCGGCAGGGTGCGCATGCGACGCAGCGGCGAGAACACCAGCCATACGAAGGCCAGCGAGGTGCCCACGGCCCCCGCGAGCACCGCCCCCCGCGCCCCGAACACCTCGGCCAGCACGCCTCCGCACAGGCTGCCCACCGGGCGGGCCCCCCAGGCGAAGAACCGGACCGTCGCGTTGACCCTGCCCAGGCACTCGGCCGGCACGCACCGCTGGCGGTAGCTGACCTGCGCCACGTTGTAGATCACCAGAGCGGCCCCCAAACCGAACAGGGAGAGGCTCACCAGCCCCAGTCGCCAGCCCGGTTGGACCAGCGCGGCAAGCAGCGTGAGCGGGGCACCGAAGGCGACACTGTACTTGACCGCCCGAGCGTCCCCCAGCCCGCGGATGACCCGGTCGGCGACGACCGTGGCCAGGACCCCGCCGAGACTGCCGGCGGTCAACAACAGCCCCACCGTGGTCGCGGGGACCGCCAGATCCCGGGCGAGCAGCACGAGGAGCATCGCGTACGACACGCTCCAGAACAGCGTCATCGTCGTGGAGCACAGCACGATGGGCCTGAGCAGGGCATCCCGGGTCACCAGACGCACGCCCTCGGCGACCCCCCGCAGCAGCCGCGGGCGCTCCTCGCGGGGCGGCGGCGTCTCGGGGCGGCGGATGAGGGCCACGCACACCGCCGACCAGACGTACCCGAAGGCCGTCGCCAGCACGGCCAGGGGCGCGGTCGCCACCTGCACGAGCAGCCCACCCGCGCCGGGGCCGACCACGCCCGCCACCTCGGCCACTCCCGTGAGCCGGGCGTTGGCGGTGACGAGGCGATCCTTGCCCACCACATGGGGCAGGTAGCTCTGCTCGGCGACGTCGAAGAAGACCGTGAGCAGGCCGGTGACGAAGGCCACGGCGCACAGGAGCAGCACGTCGAGGACGCCCAGGCCCCAGGCCACCGGGATCACGGCGAGGACCGCGGCCCGCCCCACGTCACAGACGATCATCACCGATCGCTTGCGCATCCGGTCCACCCACACGCCGGCGGGGAGTCCGACGAGGAGGTACGCCGCGGTCTGGGCCGCCGCGACGGCGCTGACCTCGAAGGCGGACGCCTCCAGGGTGGTCGCGGCCAGGATCGGCATCGCGATCCCCAGCAGCCGGAAGCCGAGTTGACTCAGCAACTGGGCCGTGAGCAGCAGGCGCAGGGCCCGGGTCTCCCCTCCACCGGGGGCGGTTGGGGGAGGTCCGACCATCACAGGGGCCTTTCCGGGGTGGGGGGGAGGAGCCTCCACGGGGCGTCGCCTCCTCGCCGCGGGCGCGAGGGCGGCCCGCGGGCGCCGGGCCACGCGGGCACGAGAGGGGCGGCGAAGCGGCGGAACAAGCCCGTCCGCTTTCGTCGGGAGCGCGACAACGCTAGGTGCGGGCAGGGGGCGTCGCAAGAGACGAAGAGCCGACGGAGAGTGCCCGGAGAGAGAGGAACGGCGCCGCGGAACACATCGGTCGGGCACGGGCGGAGTCCTCGCCGCGGCGTCCCGGCCGAGGGGCGGCGGAGCCGGCCGGCAAACCGCCGCGCGACGCCGGACGGTTGCCCCGGCACGCCCTGACCGGTCGGTGCCCGGATACCGCGCAGAGAGATCGGCAAGAGAGCCGGCCCCGAATCTGTTGAGCATTCGGACCCGAGTTCGACAGGAGAACTGGTTTCACATGTCTCGTGTATCCACCGGCCCCAGCGAGAACCCGACGGCCGCTCACGCCCTGCTCAAGCGCCTCAAGGAGCACGGCATCGACAAGGTGTTCGGCGTCGTCGGCCGTGAGGCCGCGTCGATCCTGTTCGACGAGGAGGAGGGCCTGGACTTCGTCCTGACCCGGCACGAGTTCACCGCCGGTGTCGCGGCCGACGTCCTGGCGCGCATCAGCGGCCGTCCCACCGCCTGTTGGGCCACCCTCGGTCCCGGCATGACCAACCTGTCGACGGGGATGGCCACCAGCGTCCTGGACCGCTCGCCGGTCATCGCCATGGCGGCCCAGTCCGAGTCCCACGACATCTTCCCCAACGACACGCACCAGTGTCTGGACCTGGTGAAGATCGCCGAGCCGATGAGCAAGTACGCCGTCGAGCTGGAGCGCCCCAAGGAGATCACCGACCTGGTCGACTCGGCCGTCCTGAACGCCATGACCGAGCCGGTCGGCCCCTCCTTCATCTCCCTGCCGGTCGACCTGCTCGGGTCCTCCGAGGGCGTCGACATCACTGCCGACCACGGCCCGGCCCCCACCCCCGAGAAGCCGATCGGCGCCGTCCAGCCCGGCTGGGAGAAGCACGCCGACGAGGCCGCCGAACTCCTCGCGCGGGCCGAACACCCGGTCTTCGTCGTCGGCGCCGCCGCCATCCGGTCCGGCGCCGTGGACCGCGTCCGCGCGCTGGCCGAGCGGCTGAACGTGCCCGTCATCACCACCTACATCGCCAAGGGCGTCCTGCCCCAGGACCACGAGCTGAACTACGGCGCGGTCACCGGCTACATGGACGGCATCCTCTCCTACCCCGCGTTGGAGACCCTGTTCGGCCCGGCCGACCTCGTCCTCACCCTCGGCTACGACTACGCCGAGGACCTGCGGCCCTCGATGTGGCAGCGCGGTGTCGAGAAGAAGACGGTCCGAGTCTCCCCGACCTTCAACCCGGTGCCCCGGATCTACCGGCCCACCGTCGACGTCGTCACCGACGTCCTGGCGTTCGTCGACCGCCTGGACCGCACCACGGAAGGGGTGGCCGCCAAGCGGCGCCACGACATCACCCCGCTGCGTGAGCGGATCGCCGAGTTCCTCGCCGACCCCCGCCAGTACGACGACGGCATGCGCGTCCACCAGGTCATGGACTCCATGAACACCGTCATGGCCGACGCCGCCGGGCCCGGACGCGGCACGATCGTGTCCGACATCGGCTTCTTCCGCCACTACGGCGTCCTGTTCGCCCGCGCGG
Organism: Streptomyces sp. HSG2; assembly: GCF_016598575.1. NCBI lineage: Bacteria > Bacillati > Actinomycetota > Actinomycetes > Kitasatosporales > Streptomycetaceae > Streptomyces > Streptomyces sp. HSG2. Next base: position 1,469,811 of record NZ_CP066801.1, on the reverse strand, counting down.
ACCAGCCCTTCGGCTTCCTGACCTCGGCCGGCTGCTCCAGCTTCGGCTACGGCATCCCCGCCGCGATCGGCGCCCAGATGGCCCGCCCCGACCAGCCGACCTTCCTGATCGCCGGCGACGGCGGCTTCCACTCCAACAGCTCCGACCTGGAGACCATCGCCCGCCTCAAGCTGCCCATCGTCACCGTCGTCGTCAACAACGACACCAACGGCCTCATCGAGCTGTACCAGAACCTCGGCCACCAGCGCTCCCACGACCCGGCGGTCAAGTTCGGCACCGGCGACGGCCCCGCCGTGGACTTCGTGCAGCTCGCCCACGCCAACGGCATCGAGGCCGAGCGCGCCGCCACCCGCGAGTCCCTGGTGGCCGCCCTCCGCAAGGCCGTCGAGCTGGGCCGCCCCTACCTGATCGAGGTACCGGTCAACTACGACTTCACCTCCGGCGGTTTCGGAGCGCTGAAGATCTGAAATGACCGATCAGGCAGCCCTCCCCGCCGCCTACGGATTCCTGGCCTTCGCCCACACGGGCGCGGGCCAGGCCCCGCGGGCGACCTTCGCCACCCGAGGCCACCAGACCGCCGCGCGTCGGCGGCTGCGAGAGCGGACCCTCGACACGATCCTCGTCCAGCCGGACCGTACGGCCGCCGGAGCCACCGCCGGCGACGCGGACACCGCCGTCGTCCTCGCGGGCGAGCTGTACAACCGTGACGAGATCGCCTCCGCCGTCGCCTGCGACGCCGCCTCCTCCTCCGACGCCGAGCTGATCCTCGCCCTCGTCGACCGCTACGGACTGCACGCCTTTCGGCTCGTCAACGGCCGGTTCGCCGCCGCGGTCCTCACCGGCGACACCGTGCTCCTGGCCACCGACCACGCCGGATCCGTCCCTCTCTACACCCGTCACCTGCCCGACGGCGTCCTGGCCGCCACCGAGGCCAAGGCCCTGGCCGACAACCCGGCCGGCTCGCTCGGACACCCCGTCTCCGGCGCCCGTCGGGTCCGCCGGCTGCCCGGCCTCTACCAGGTGCCCGCCGGCACCGTTTTGGAGTTCGACCTCGACGGGTCCGCGGCGACCGCCCATCGCACCTGGCAGCCGCCCGCCGCCCGAAGGATCCTCGGCGAGGACCACGCGGTCGACGAGGTCCGCCGGGTACTGGCGAGGGCCGTCGAACGTCGACTGCCGGGCGGCCGGCCACTGGTCGTGCTCTCCGGCGGCATCGACTCCTCCGCCGTCGCCGCCCTCGCCGACCGCTCCCGTCCCGGCATCGACACCCTCTCCATGGGGACCGACACCGCCGACGAGTTCACCCAGGCCCGGATCGTCGCCGAGCACCTGTCCTCCGACCACCGCGAGGTCACGATCCCCACCGCGGACCTCCTCGCCCAACTCCCGCACACCGTCCACGCCGCCGAGACCCTCGACCCGGACATCGTCGAGTACCTGTTGCCGCTCACCGCGCTCTACCGGCGACTGGACGGCCCCGCCCGGCGGGTCCTGACCGGCTACGGCGCCGACATCCCGCTCGGCGGCATGCACCGGGAGGACCGGCTCCCCAACCTCGACACCGTCGTCGCCCACGACATGGACACCTTCGACGGACTGAACGAGATGTCACCGGTGCTCTCGACCCTCTCCGGCCACTGGTCCACCCACCCCTACTGGGATCGTGACGTCCTGGACTGCCTGACCGGTCTCGAAGCCGGGCTCAAGCGTCGCCACGGCCGGGACAAGTGGGTCCTGCGCGCCGCCATGGGCGACCTGCTCCCCTCGACGACGGTGAACCGGCCCAAGCTCGGCGTGCACGAGGGGTCCGGCACGACCTCGTCGTTCTCGCTGCTCCTGACCGACGCCGGGGTGCCCGAGGAGCGACTCCCGGCCGCCAAGGCCCGGTTCGTGCGGTACCTCTTCGACCGTGTCGTGGTGGGCGGCGCCCATCCGGACGACGTGCCGGTCGGCGACGCCGTCTCCCACGCCGTGGAGGAGACCCCGACGTGAGCGTGTACCACCGGTTCGCCGGCAAGCGGCTCGCGCTGGTGGAGTCGATGCTGCACGACGCCTTCTACGACGGCGTCCACGAGGCGCGCCGGCACGGCGCCGAGATCTGGCTCCTCGTGCGGGGCGAGGAGTGGTACACCGCCGGCCGCCCCTTCGCCGAGCACCCCCTCGCCCGGGTGGACCGGGTCCTGCGCGTCGACACCCACGACTGGCGGGCCGTCGCCGCCGCCCTCGTCGACGACGAAGGCCGCCCCGTGGTCGACGGGGTGATGTCGTTCTCCGACTACCACACGGAGACGGCCAACCTCGCCGCCGAGCACCTCGGCCTGCCCTCCCAGGGGTCGGCGGCCGTGCGCGCCGCCAACCACAAGCATCTGCTGCGCCGGGCGCTCGACGGCGGCGCCGGCGGGATCCGCTGGCGCCTGGTCACCTCCCCGGAGGAACTCGACGCCGCCGTCGACCACGTCGGACTGCCCCTGATCGCCAAGCCGCCCTCCGAGGCCATCTCCTACGGTGTCCGCAAGTGCCACACCCGCGACGAGGCGCTCGGGGCGTTTCGGGAACTCTCCGGAATCCGGCGGTCGTTGCGCGGTCAGGAACGTCCCGGGCACGTCCTCCTGGAGGAGTTCCTGCGGGGCACCGAGATCAGCGTGGAGTCGATCACCGTCGACGGCGACACCCACTTCTTCGGCGCCACCTCCAAGTCACTGCACGGAGGGACCCTGCTGGAGGAGTCGCATTCCTTCCCGCTCGACCTCCCCCCGCGCGTGTGGCGGGAGATCCGGGAGTGCGTCGGCGAGGCCCTGCGGGCGATCGACTACCGACAGGGGCCGGCCCACAGCGAGGTGATGCTCACCGAGAACGGTCCGCGAATCGTGGAGATCAACCCCCGACTGCCCGCCCACATGATCTCCACCATGGTTGCCGACTCCTGCGGCACCGACCCGCACCTGGACAGCAAACTCCTCGCCCTCGGCGAGGTCCCCGAGCCCGGCCGACCCGGCGAAGGACCGCACTCCGCCTCGGCTGTCGTGGTGCTCTTCCCCGACGACCCGGGGTGGTTGGTCGGCATCGACGGCGTGGACGCCGCCCGCGACCACGGCGTCGAGGTGCGCCTGCACGCCGTCCCCGGCGACAGTGTGGCGGGACGCCTCGACAACTCCGCCTCGGTCGGCTTCGTCTACGCCCACGCCGCCACCGCGGACCAGGCATTGGCCAGGGCCCGACACGCGGCCGGACTGATCACCATCGAGACCGACAAGATCGAGACCGACCAGGAGGGCCGATGAGGACGGACGGACGCGTCGACTCCCACTTCTCCCCCCGCTACGCCCAGATCGCCACCTTCATGCGGCTCCCGCACGACCCGGAGCCCCGGGGCAACGACATCGTGGTGATCGGCGCGCCCTACGACGGAGGCACCAGCTACCGTCCGGGCGCACGGTTCGGCCCTCGGGCCATCCGCCACGAGTCCGGGCTCATCCACGGGGTCGGCATCGACCGGGGGCCGGGCGTCTTCGACCTGATCAAGGTCGTCGACGCCGGCGACATCGACCTGACGCCGTTCAACCAGCACGTGGCGATGGACACCGCGCACCAGTGGCTGAGAGGTCTGCTCAGGGACAACGCGGCCTTCCTCATGCTCGGCGGCGACCACTCCCTCACCCTGGCCGGCCTGCGGGCCGTCGCGGAGCAGCACGGACCGCTCGCCGTGCTGCACCTGGACGCCCACTCCGATACCAACCCGGCGATGATCGGCGGGGAGTACCACCACGGAACACCCTTCCGGCACGGCATCGAGGAAGGCGTCATCGACCCGACGGCGATGATCCAGATCGGGATGCGGGGGCACAATCCGAAGCCGGACAGCCTGGACTGGCCACGGGGCAAGGGCGTGCGTGTGGTGACGACGGACGAGTTCTGCGAGCGCGGTGTTCGGGCCACCGCCGACCTGATCCGGGAGAAGACGGCCGGTCGACCGGTCTACGTCTCCGTCGACGTCGACGTCGTCGACCCCGCCTTCGCGCCGGGCACCGGCACCCCGGCTCCCGGCGGTCCGACCAGTCGCGAGGTCCTCGGTCTGCTGCGCTGCGTCGGCGATCTGCGTCCCGTCGGCTTCGACGTGATGGAGGTCTCGCCGCTCTACGACCACGCCGGGATCACCTCGGTCCTGGCCACCGAAATCGGCGCGGAACTGCTCTACCAGTACGCCCGCGCCCACGAGAAGAAGGAGAACCCGTGACCGTCATCGATGTCTCCGCCAACGCCGCCCACCTGAAGCTCCTCGCCGCGGAACTGCCCACGGTGCCCCGTAGGGACCTGTACGGCTTCCTGGAGACCGCCAAGAAGCTCTCGGTAGACCTGCCGCACGAGATAGCCGGGCCGCTGGACGCCTTCAACCCGGACGGCAACGAGGACGGCTACCTGGTCTTCCGAGGTCTCCCCGTCGAGGGGGATTTCGACCTGCCCGCCACCCCCGTCTCCACGCCCGCGCCCACCGAACGCCGACTGCTGACGATGGAGGCGATGCTCGCCCTCTTCGGCTCCCGCCTCGGACTGCACACCGGCTACGCGGAGCTGCGCAACGGGACCGTCTACCACGACGTCTACCCCTCGCCGGGCGCGCACCACCTGTCCTCGGAGACCAGCGAGACCCTGCTGGAGTTCCACACGGAGATGACCTACCACGTCCTCCAGCCGAACTTCGTCATGCTGGCGTGCTCCCGCGCCGACCACGAGAAGAAGGCGCGGACCCTGGTCGGATCCGTCCGCAAGGCCCTGCGCCTCCTCGACCAGGACACCGTCGACACCCTCTACGACAACCCGCAGCCCTGCGAGGTCGACGTCGCCTTCCGCGGCGGGGTGCCCGACCCCGGCGCCATCGCCAACGTCAAGCCGCTGTACGGCCCGAAGGACGACCCGCTGCTCGGCTACGACCGCGAGCTGCTCCGGCCGAACCCCGGCAAGGACACCGAGGCGGTGGCGAAGCTGTCCCACGCTCTGGACGAGGTCACGGAGGCCGTCGCGCTGACCCCCGGCGACCTGCTGATCATCGACAACTTCCGCACCACCCACGCTCGCACGCCCTTCAGCCCGCGCTGGGACGGCCGCGACCGCTGGCTGCACCGCAACTACATTCGCACCGACCGCCACGGTCAGCTGCCCACTGGTCGGGAGCGCGCCGGCGACGTGGTCTCCTTCAGCCCGCGTCGCTGACGCCTCCCGCCGGAGAGTTCCGGAAGACACCGGAGGCGGGCGGCGCCGTCGGGGGCGCCGCCCGCCTCTCACGCGACGGGACGGGGACGGGGGCGGCTCGCCCCGCGCGGGCGGTGTGGCCTCAGGGCAGGAGCACGGCCTCCATCACGCTCTTGGCGATGGGCGCCGCCAGGCTGCCGCCGGAGATGGCCTCGCGCGAGATGTCCATCTCGGTCGGGTCGATGAAGACGGCCACGGCCACGGACTGTCCGTCGGGCTTCTGCCCGTACGACACGAACCAGCCGTAGGGCACCTGCTCGCGGACGTCCACGCCGCGCTGCGCGGTGCCGGTCTTGCCACCCACGGTGATCCCGTCGATGAGGGCCCGCTTGGCGCTGCCCTCGGCCGCGGTGAACTCCATCATCTCGCGCACCTTCCGGGCCGTCTCGGACGAGACCGCCTCGCTCATGGCCCGCGGTTCGTTCTTGACCAGTGTCGTCAGGTCGGGGGAGCGGACCTCGTCGACGATGTAGGGCTGCATGACCGTGCCGTCGTTGACCAGTGCGGCGGTCACCATGGCCATCTGCAGCGGGGTGCTGGTCAGGCTGCCCTGTCCCATGCCCGTCAGGGCGGTGCCGGGCTCGTCGAGGTCCTCGGGGTAGAGGCTCTTCACGGCGCGCAGATCGCCGAAGGCGTCCGCGTACACGTCCTCGTTGTACCCGAACTTCTCGGCGGTCTCCCGCATCCGGTCCTGTCCCACCTCCAGCGCGGCGTCCAGGAAGACGTTGTTGCACGAGTGCTGCATCGCGGTCTTCAGCGAGGCGCTGTCGCAGACCGCGTCCCCTGCCTCACTGCCGATCGTGTTGTTCGACAGGGGCAGCGGGTAGGGCGACACCGCGTCGGTCTCGGCGTTCACGTCGGTCACCACACCGTGCTCCAGCGCCGCGGCGGCGGTGAGGATCTTGAAGGTGGAGCCCGGGGGGAAGGTCTCCCGTAGGGCTCGGTTGGCCAGCGGCTTGCCCTCTTCCTTGTCGAGCTCCTGGAACAGCTCGCTCTCCTTGATCGAGTTCCCGGCGAACGTCCCCGGGTCGTAGGACGGCGCGGAGACCAGGGCCAGGACCTTGCCGGTGTCCGGCTCCAGGGCCACCACCGAGCCGCGAGCGCCGAGGTCCACCAGGCCCTGGTAGCCGGCCTCCTGGGCCTTGGAGTCGATCGTCGTGACGACGTCGCCACCGCGTCGCTCGTTGCCCGTGATGACGTCCGTGAACCGTTCGAAGGCCAGGATGTCGTCGGTGCCGCTCAGGATCCCGTCGTAGGTGCTCTCCAGCAGCGTCATCCCCACCGACTGCGAGGCGTAGCCGGTGACCGGGGCGTACATGGCGCCGTCGGTGTAGGTGCGCTTGTACTTCAGGTCCGCGCCGTCCACCTGCTCGGAACCGGTGATCGACTGGCCGTCGACGACGATGTCACCGCGCGGTACGGAGTACTGCGTGATCAGCACGCGGCGGTTGGCGTCGTCGTTGGCCAGGGCGTCGGCCTGGGCGAACTGCAACCAGTTGGCGCGGACCAGCAGCGCCAACATCAGGAAGCCGCAGAAGAGGGCTATACGTCGGAGCGGCTTGTTCACGTCGCACGGCCCCGGGGGACGGAGGTCGGAAGAGGAAGCAGCATGACGACAGCGTAGTTGAGCGAACGACCCGCGACCCCGCGACCCGGGAGACACCCGGAGTGGACCCGAGCCGCGGTGGTGCGCGCCGGCGTCCGGCCCGGTCCCGGCGGCGGGGGAGGTCGCCGCGGCTCGGAGGGCGGCGTCCGGGCGGTTCCTCCCCTTCCTCCGGCCGGCGCGCGGGCGACGTGAATCGGCCAGGTGTCCGCGACGCGTCCGACCGGTACTCGCCGCTCGCGCACAGCCGTCACACAGGCGCCACAACGGGTCCGCCGGGCGGCGGACTACTCGAACCACCTGGTGAGGGGCGGTGATTTTCCGCCATGTGCACGATCGCTTCTTCTCGCCCGTGGCGGTCGAGCCTAAAGTGAGGCCCGGAATCAGGGGGTTGGATTCCGCCATTCGGTCTTCACCTCGTGTCGGAAGACGGCGTTGCCCAGGGGGCATCACGCACGCGCCCACCGAGCGCTCCGCGCGGCGGGTCGCGCTCGTCGCCCACGTCCACGCGTCCTCGACGCGCCCTCGCCCGCCGAGTGCCGCCTGGGCGAACCCCCCTCCGAGATCGGCCCGAGCCCGCCGGGAGGAGCCGGACAAGAGCCCTCGCCACACCCCGGCCCCCCGTGAACCGCGGTCCCGGCGACGCGCGGCGGATCGGTCGGGAACCCGCGCGGCGCCCCGGACGGGCGTCGCACCGCCTCTCACACCAGGACACCGATAGCTTTGAGACGGGTCAGCAGACACACGCACGTCCGCCTGCCGGTCACCCTCGCCCTCGCCACCGTGTTGGCGTGGGGGACCGCGGCGCCGGCACAGGCCGCGCCCTCGGCACCGCCGACACCGCCCCCTGGCGCGGCCCGGGGGTGGTCGGAGTCCGCCGCGCCGCCTGCCGAGGGCGAGGAGCAGGACGCGGACCGCCTCCCCGTAAAGGAACGCGAGGAGGTCCTCGGCGAGGACCACGCCGAGTCGCGGGACACCGCGTGGACGACGATCGGCGACGCCACCGGCTTCCACCTCCTGATCGCCGAAGAGGCCGAGGGCTACCGCTGGAGGACCGCCGCGACCCTGGCCGAACCGGGGTTCGTCGACACCGACACCTGGATCGGCAACGCCTGTGTCACCGACTCCGGTGATCACGCACTGGTGGCCTACGCACCCCGCACCTTCACCAACAAGCCCGAGCTGATGGCCCGCGGTGCCTTCACCGCCGCCGTCGCCCTGGACACCGGGGAGGTCACGAAACTTCCGTTCCAGGCCAGCCTGGCCTATTTCTCCCCGGGGTGCGGGTACGGCGACCGGGCGGTCCTGTCGCAGTTCACCGACGAGCGCACCTCCGACCGGAACCGGACCCGTCTGATCACCGTCGACGCCCGGACCGGCCGGGTGCAACGGAAGACCACGGTCGCCGGCCAGGTCACCTCCGCGATCCCGACCCGCGACGGTGTCGTCGCCGCCCAGGGCAACGCGATCGTGCGGATACCTGAGGACGGGAAGCCCCGGACCGTCGCGCGGACGGAGCACACGCCCTTCGGTCTGGCCGCCACCAAGGACGGCGGCCTGGCGTTCCTGGACCGTCGTCACGACGACCGGGCCGCCGAGAGGACGCGAGGGCTCGGCACCGAGGCGAATGCCTCGGCCGCCGCCTCGGCCGGCGCCGTCGCCCAGGTCAAGTTCCTGACCGGCGGGCAGGTCCAGGGCGAGGACGCCAAGGCCAGGACGCTCGCCGAGGGCGACCTCACCGCCATGGACCTCACGCGCGCCGCCGACGGCACGGCGATCATCACCGGCGAGGCCGAGAACGTCGGGACCCTGCCCCGCGCGGTCCGCAACCCCGGCGGGCTCGACAAGGAGGCCACCGCCTCGACCCGGGGCCGTGCCGTCGTGAACTCCGCGTGGGCGGACGGCAAGGACACCCGCGTGCGTCCCGCCGAGTACGACTCGGCGCGCACGGCCCGGATCCGGATGAGTCACCTGGCCACCGGCCGGGAGTCGACCCTCGCCTCCGACCCGGCGGCGTCCCCGGTCGCCCCCGATCCGGCCCAGGGCCTCGCGCCCTCCCCGGCCCTCGGCGCCGAGGCGTCGAAGCCCGCCGGCACGGCGGGTGCCGCCGGCGGAGCGGGCGTGGGGGCGATGTCGTCGTCGGGCATCTCCGAGCCCGAGTCGGAGCGCACCTGCGCCGTGGAGCGGGGCAACCCCGAGAAGCAGGCTTTCCAGCCCAAGCCCCGGCAGATCGAGTGGGCCGTCGACCGGGCGATCGAGGGTACCCTCGACGACCACGTGTACCGGGCGGCCGACTGGAAGAACATGGGCATGGCGGCCTACGCCCCGCAGGCCCTCGTCGGCGGCCTCACCCCGCTCTCCGGCGGGGGACGCATCCCGGCCCAGGTCTTCCTCGGCATCACCGCCCAGGAGTCCAACATGTGGCAGGCCACCCGTTTCGCCGCCCCGGGCACCACCGCCAACAGCCTGATCGGGAACTACTACGGCCTCGTCCACGACGCGCACGGACAGGTCGACGACCCGTGGGCGATCAACTGGCCGGCCGCCGACTGCGGTTACGGCATCACGCAGGTCACCGACGGCATGCGGCTGCCCGGCAAGCCCTACCCGGACGGTGAGGTCCGCCCGTCCATGCCGCGCGCCTACCAGGAGGCCGTCGCGCTCGACTACACCGCGAACGTGGCCGCGGGCGTCAACATCCTCGCCGAGAAGTGGAACCAGACCCGAGACGCCGGGCTCACCGTGAACAACGGTGACCCGAAGGCCATCGAGAACTGGTTCTTCGCGCTGTGGGCCTACAACTCCGGCTTCTACCCGGAGTCCGCCGCGGGCGGGAACGCCGGCAAGTGGGGTGTGGGCTGGGCCAACAACCCGGCGAACCCCACCTACAAGCCGAACCGCACCCCGTTCCTGGAGAACGCCTGGGGCGGCGACGACTACTCCCACGCGGCGACGCCGCAGTACTGGCCCTACCCCGAGAAGGTCATCGGCTGGGCCGCGCGCCCCCTGGAGGCACTGGAGTCCCCCGGCACCCTCGTGCACGGCTTCCGCCCCGCCTGGTGGATCGACCCCGTCTACCGAACCCAGGCCAAGCCGCCGGTCGACCTGTTCTGCGACGGCTCCAACGAGTGCGACCCCGCCATGATCAAGGACGGCGCCTCCAACGACTCGGCAACGTCGGGGCCCTGCCAGCGCGAGGACTTCCGCTGCTGGTGGCACAGTGAGGTGGAGTGGAAGAACTGCGCGGCGGCCACCTGCGGCTTCGAACTGTTCCGCTTCGACAACACCTACCCCGAGGAAGCCGACGGCAACTCCCACCCGCCCCGCTGCTCTTCGGGACTCCCGACCGGCACGGCCGTCGTCGACAACGTCGACACCGGCCAACAACTCGCCGGCGCCGATCCCAGACGCTGCTGGGACGGCGCGCGGTCGTCCGGGTCCTTCCGCCTCGACTTCGCCACGCCCTCCGCGAAGATGGACACCCATCAACTCGGAGTGGGCTACGGCAACCACATCTGGTTCTCGACCACCCGCGAGGCCGGCTCCGACGAGGCCGCGAGGATGAAGGTCACCGGCACCTGGACCGGCCCCTCCGACGTCGCCGGCTGGACCCGGGTGCTGGTTCACATGCCGAGCGTCGCCGCGCGGTCCCAACAGGCCCGCTACACGGTCTCCGGGACCGACTCCACCTCACCCCACCGGGTCGCGCCCCAGCGCATCCGCGGCAACGAGTGGCGCTCGCTCGGCGTCTTCGACTTCACCGGGACACCGAAGGTGTCGCTGTCCAACATCACCGAGGAGCGGGTGGGGGTCGACATCGCCTGGGACGCCGTCGCGTTCCAGAAGCTCGGCTCCGACCCGACCCACGTCGTCGGCATGGGCGATTCCTTCGCCTCGGGCGAGGGCGCCGACAGCGAGGGCGGCAAGGACTACTTCCGGGAGACCGACTACACCGAGAGCATCGGAGGCGGCGAGGTGGCCAACAAGTGCCACCGCTCCGAGCAGGCGTGGATTCGGCAGGCGACCCTGCCCGGCATGAGCCGGTCGATCGGGGCGATCTCCGACGACCACGGTGACGTCGATCTGAGCTTCGTCGCCTGCTCCGGCGCCCGGACCTACAACGTGGTCTCCGGCGGCGAATGGCAGTACGGGAACTCCCTGCCGCAACTCGACCTCGGCTACCTCGACCAGAACACCGACATCGTCACCATCGCCATCGGCGGCAACGACGCGCTGTTCGCGGACGTGATCGCGGAATGCGTCTTCGCGGCCGGCCTGAAGCTCTGCCAGGACGCCGAGTTCGAGAAGCGGGACCCCGACACGGGGGCCAAGACCGGCGAGATGAGTGGGCCTCTCCGGGACTTCGTGCCCGACTGGGTCACCCATCAGGTCAAGCCGCGCATCGTCGAGGTCCTCGGGCAGATCCGGAACCGCGCGCCGAACGCCGAGGTCTACCTCGTGGGCTATCCGCCGTTGTTCTCCGGAAACGGCCAGTGTGTCCCGGGCATCGGCACCGCCGAGGCTCCCTGGCTGAACGACGTGGTCGCCCCCCACCTCAGCGCGGAGATGCTGGCCGCCGCGACGACCGCGGGAGCCACCTTCGTGGACCCCGCCGCCGACTTCGCGTCCAAGGCCATCTGCGGCGACCCCGAGTCGATCCACGGCATCGTCCTCTTCGACCGGTCCGAGGCGGACAGTGACGCGCCCGAGCCGTCGATGAAGTCGTTCCATCCGAAGATCTCCGGAGCCCGGCTCTACGCCGACGCCCTGGAGCGAGCACTGTAGGACCAGGCCGGCGGCGCCACCCGGTGGCGCCGCCGGCCGCCGGTTCCCGCGCACCCTCGCGGAACCGGCCGCCGAGGAAGGATGGCCCGCATGCCGTACGCACGCCCCGCCAAGGCGGCCCTGACCGCCGCCGCGGCGACCGCCGCCTGTCATGCCCTGATGTCCACCGGCTACGCGTGGTCCCGGGAGTCCGCCGGCGGGAGCGGGGACACCCCCTTCGCGGGGTCCTTCGAGTTCCTTCTCACCACCGCCGCCGCCTGGGCGCTCATGCCCCTCCTGCTCTGGGCCGGCATGCGGACGACGGGAGAGGTCGGCAACGCCGTCCTCGTGTCCGTCGGGGGACTCGCCTGGGCGGGACTCTCCGGCTACTTCCTCGACGACGTCGACGCGCCGGGGGGACACATGCCCGTCGTCGCGCTCGCCGCGTACGTCCTCCTCTGCGCCGCCTTGGCGGGCCCCCGCCGGCACACGACCGACAAGCGGTCGCGTCCGGCGTAGTGGCCCGCCGACCGAGCCCCGCGACCGGCGCGTCCGGATGAACGAGCGGCCGGTCGTCGTCAGAGTCGGCCGTCGGGTGGGCGCGGAACGTCGATCGACCACGTGGCCCGGCCGATGAGCGGCGGCGTGAGCGACGGGAGCGGGCGGGGCATGAGCACACTCGAACTCACGATCCAGGCGACGATCGCCATGATCCTCCTCGTCGATCCCTTCATTCGTGCCATCTTCTTCCGCCTGCTCACCGAGCACGAGCCCGAGCGCCGGCGCGAGTACGTGGTCCGGATCATGACCATCGTCGGTGTCACCCTCGGTGTCTCCGCGCTCGTCGGCCGGGAGTTGCTCGAACTCGTCGGCATCGACCTCGCGGCCTTCGGGGTGGCGGGCGGCCTCGTCCTGGCCCTGATGGGCTTCGAGATGCTCTTCGGCGGCCAACAACCACGCGCGCAGGGCGGGGCCGCCGCCCACGAGCCCGCGACACCGGCATCCGCCGAGGGCTCGATCGTCGTGCCCTACGCCATCCCGTTCATGGCCGGGCCCGGCGCCATCACCACCGTGATCACCATCTCTTCCACGGGAAGCGGCTCGAGCGGGCCCGTGGCCGCTCTCATCGCGGTGGGCATCACCGTGCTCCTCATCCCCGTGGGCCACCTGGTGCTGGTCAACCGGATGAACCTGGCCGACTCGACCATGGCCGTCATGACCCGTTTCGGCGGCCTCTTCGTCGCCACCATCGGCATCCAGCTCATGCTCGGCGGGCTGCGGACGTTCTTCGGCTGACGCGTGGACGGGACGCTCGCGGTCGGCCGGCCACGCGTGTCGTCGAGGCTTCCGCCGCACGCCAATCGGCCCGCCACGTACGCCGGCTGACAGAACGACGGAATCCGGATAGGTTTTCGAGAAGCCCGATCCGGTCGAGTCCACGAGCCGTTCGTCGACGCCGACACCGGCCGCTTCGGCTCCCCGTCCGGGGAGGGGTCGGGCAAGGCGAGGAGGAGCCGTGTTCGACGCGATCGTCGTGGGTGCCCGGTGCGCGGGGTCCGCGACGGCCATGCTGCTGTCCCGAGCGGGTCATCGTGTCCTGCTGCTGGAACGCTCGCGGTTGCCGAGCGACGTGTTGTCCACCCACTTCCTGTGGCCCCACGGTCTGTCCTACCTCAACCGCTGGGGGCTGCTCGACGAGGTGTCGCGCACCACGCCCTCGCACACCGCCGTCCACCTGGTGAACGAGGGCATCGAGCTGACCGGCGAGGTTCCCGAGAAGCTCCTCAGGACGCACTTCGAGGAACTGCACGGAGACGGGACCGGGGTCGTCACCGCGCACGCCTCGGTGCGCCGGAGGGTCCTGGACAAGATCCTTCTCGACGCGGCCGACGAGGCCGGCGCGGAGGTGCGCGAGGGATGCCTCGTGGACGAACTCGTCTTCGAGGACGGCCGGGTGACGGGGGTCCGGGGCCGCACCAGGGAAGGCGCCCGGTTCGAGGAGCGCGCCCGGATCGTCGTCGGGGCCGACGGGCGGAACTCCTTCGTCGCCCGGGCCCTCGGCCTGGCCAAGCACGACGAGCGGGCCCGGTGCACCTTCGCCTACTGGACGTACTACTCGGGCTTCGCTCCGGGCGGCCTGCACCTGCACCGCCGGGGCCGGCTGGCCGCCGCCGTGGTACCGACCAACTTCGATCAGAACATGACCCTGGTGTGGGGGCCGAGCGAGTGGGGGTCGGCCTTCCGCTCGGACGTCGCCGGCAACTTCCAGCGAGCGCTCTCCCTCGTCAGTCCCGAGCTGGGCGAGACGGTCCGCTCCGAGGGCCGCCAGGAGGAACGTTTCTACGGCACCCTGGACCAGGCCGCCTACCTCCGCCCCCTGTACGGCCCGGGTTGGGTCCTGGTCGGAGACGCCGAGAGCTTCAAGGACCAGTGCACCGCCACCGGCATGACCCACGCCTTCCGGGACGCCGAGTTGGCCGCCGCCGCAGTGGGTTCCTGGCTTCGGGGAGACCGGCCCCTGGACGCCGCCCTTCGGACGTACCAGGAGCGCCGCCGCAGCCAGAACGCCGCCGCCTACTACGACTACGTCTGCACGCTCGCCGAGATGCGTCCCCTCCGCCACGACGAGCTGCAACTCATGGCGGCGCTGCGCGGAAACCAGGAGGAGACCGACCGCTACATCGCCACCCACGCGGACATCGCGCCCGTCTCCCGGTTCTTCGAGCCGTCCAACCTCTTCCTGATCAACGACGCCGCACGCGAGACGTCGGAGCAGCACGCGATCTTCGACGGCTTCGCCGAGACCTCGCGCGGCTACCTCCGCAACCCCTTCTCCTGAGGCCCGTTCACCACCGCGAAGGTAGCTCCGCCATGCACAGCGCCCCCCTGCCCCGCACCGACGAGGAACTCGTCGCCCTCGTCCTGGAGACCGCCGATCGGGCCCTCGAGGACCTCGCCGACCCGCCGCCCGCCGACCCGGCGACGCACCCCGAGACCCGACGGAGGCTGTCCCGGGCCGCGCGGGAGATCGGCGAGGCGGCGGGGGAGGTCTCCGAGATGATGACGAACTGGGCCACCCACGTGCCCTGGGAGGACCTGGCGGACCTCGCGCTCGGCGACCCGCCCGACCCCGACGCGCTGCGTCGGTTCCTGACCGACGTCTATCCCGAGGCGCGGCCCGGTCTCGCGGACCTGGTCGAACCCGCCCACCTGCGTATCACCGCGGACCCCGACGAGGAGTACGCCCTCGACAAGCAGGCCTACGACTTCTACCGACCCGCCGGCCGCGACCTGCTGCGTCGCACCGAGGAGTTCCACGGCTGGGTCGAGGCCCGTCGTCGGACCGAGACCTGGCAGTACTCCAGACTCCTGGAGGCGGCGCCCGGCAGCATCGCCGAGATCAGCAACGACGTGGGTCGACGTGCCCGGGGCGTCAACTTCAACTCCCAGGACTACCTCTCCCTCAACGCGCACCCCGCGATCCGGGAGGCCGCCGCCCGCGCCCTGCGCGACTACGGCCCGCACAGCGCCGGCTCCCCCATGGTCCTCGGGAACACCCGGCTCTCCGACGCCCTGGAGGAATCCCTGGGCCGGCTCGTCGGGCTGGAACACGTGACGCTCTTCCCCACCGGATGGTCGGCCGGATTCGGTTCCATCACGGCTCTCGTCCGGCAGGAGGACTGGGTGGTCATCGACCGCCTCGCCCACTCCTGTCTCCAGCAGGGAGCCCGCGCGGCCAGCAGGAACGTCATCCGCTACGAACACCTGAACGTCGAGGAGGTGCGACGTCACCTGGGCGAGATCAGGCGCCGCGACCCCCGGAACGGCATCCTGGTCGTCACCGACGGCCTGTTCTCCGTCGACGCCGACTGGCCCGATCTCCTCGCGCTCCAGGAGGCATGCCACGCCCACGACGCGACACTGCTCGTGGACGTCGCCCACGACCTCGGCTCGATGGGCCCCGGCGGCTCCGGCGTGCTCGGACTCCAAGGGCTGATCGGCAAGGTCGACCTGGTCATGGGGGCCTTCTCCAAGACCTTCGCCTCCAACGGGGGGTTCCTCGCCTCCCGCACCCCCGCCGTCAAGCAGTACGCCAAGATGTTCGGCGGTCCCCACTTCTTCTCCAACGCCCTCTCGCCGGTCCAGACCGCCGTCGTCCTGGAGGCGAGTCGGATCGTGGCCGACCCGGAAGGGGACCGGCTGCGGGCGCGTCTCTTCGCGGCCATCGACGCGCTGCGGGAGGCGCTGACCACGCGGGGCCTGGAGTGCCTGGGATCCCCCTCGCCGATCGTCCCCCTGCTGATCGGCAACGAAAAGCTGGCCCGCACCGCCAACCGGCTGCTCTTCGACCGAGGCGTGCTCGCCTTCATGGTCGAGTTCCCCGTCACCCCGGCCGGTTCGGCCCGGTTCCGCCTCCAGGTGCAGGCGGCCCACGAACCCGAGGAGGCCCGGGAGGCCGCGAGCGTCATCGCCGCCTCCGTCGAGGACGCCCGCCGCCACCTCTCCAGCGCCTTCGGCATGGGCTCCCGCTGACCGACCGACCGGCCCGACCGGCCCGACCGGCCACGAGACCGCCTCCGCGCCCGGCCGGCCCGACCCGGTCGGAGGTAGGGTTCGAGAATGGTCGCGTCGGGCTATCTCACCGAGCTGTTCTCCCTGGACAACCGTGTCGCCGTGGTCACCGGCGGCAGCTCGGGCATCGGCCGGGGCATCGCGGAGGCGCTCGCGCGCGCCGGGGCCCGGGTGGTGATCGTGGCCCGCGGCGAGTCCGTGCGGGTGACCGTCGCCGACGAACTGGTCGCCGAGGGCCACGGGGCGGCCTGGGTCGGCGGCGATCTGAGCACCCGCGACGGAACGCGCGAGACGGCGGAACGGGTCGCCGAGGTCTTCGGAGAGCCCGACATCCTGGTCAACAGCGCGGGCGTCAACCTCCGCCCGCCCATGGGCGACTTGGGCGACGACGTGTGGGACGCGACGATGGCCGTCAACCTGGAGGCACCCTTCCTGCTCGGTCGGAGGTTCGGCCCCGGCATGGCCGAGCGCGGCTTCGGCAGGATCATTCACGTGAGTTCGCAGCAGGCGCACCGAGCGTTCGCCCGCAGTGGCGCCTACGGGGTGTCCAAGGGAGCGCTGGAATCCCTCGCCCGCTCCCAGGCGGAGGCCTGGTCGCCGCACGGCGTGACCTGCAACGTGCTCGTCCCGGGCTTCGTCCCCACCCCGCTCAACGCGCGCATGGCCTCCGACCCCGAGCAGGTGTCGGCGCTGGCCGACCGCACACTCGTCGGGCGCAACGGTCTGCCCGAGGACTTCGCGGGGGCGGCCGTGTTCCTGGCAGGCCGCGCCTCCGCCTACGTGACCGGGCAGACCCTCTTCGTCGACGGCGGTTTCTCCGTCCACTGACCCCACCCGATCCCCGCCCCCCGGTGACCCGGGATGCTGCGGCCCGAGCCGCGGAGGTGCGAGCATCGCTCGCACTCACGGGTGCGAACCGACCCGAGTCAGCACATCGTCCGCCAGGAGACCCGGACTCCGAGCGCCGTCCAGGAAGACGGTGCCGCCTGGCAGGGTCTCCATCGAGGCCACGCAGACTCGGATCCTGGACTTGCACCACCGCCGCACCCGCTCGTCCCGCTCGGGGTCGTCCGGCGTGAAGCTCCGCCCGTCGATCCGGCGGACCAGCTCGTCCTCCGACACGGTGAGAAAGAAGTGGTGCACCGTCACCCCCGCTCCCTCCAGTACACCGAAGATCTCCGCCGTATAGCCGGGGTCGACGAGCGTCATCGGCACCAGGACCGGCCGGCGGTACTCCTCGACCAGCGCCACGGCCAAATCCGCCACTTGACGTCGCCAGAGTCGCAGATCCTGGAAGTCGCCGGTCGGCACCTCCACGATCTCCCGGAGGACATAGCCGACCATCTCCGGGTCGTACACCAGGGCCTCTGGCCAACGCCTCCGCACCTCGTCCACCAGCGTGGTCTTGCCACTCCCGAACGCGCCGTTCACCCAGACGATCATGGATTCCCCCACACTCACCCGCCGGGCGCGGTCGCCCCGTGCAGCCACCCCGCCCCCCCACGACGACCACGACCGCCAACCTCGCCGATCATGCCCGAACAGCGTCTCACGGAGCACGGTCGGCGACACGCCACGCCCGTCCGGCCCCCTCCTCACCCTAGAAGCGACCGGCCGGAGGCCCGCCGAGAGCGGGTGCGGCGTCCGCGCCGGTCAGCCGGTGGGCGCGCAGACGGCGAGGGCGATGACCCTGCCCTGCTCGTGCAGCATCCGGGCCCGCCAGCCCGTGGCGTTGGAGGTCGGACCGTCGACGGTGGGGTAGTCGTAGATCTCGCCTCCGTTGGCCCGGGCGAACCACTGCACGCCGTATCCGCCGCCCGCCACCCTGGTGCCCGCCGGGCAGGTGGCCTGGGAGTCGCGCGCGGAGGCCCCGGCGGTGATCTGGTGGCCGAGTTCCTGCGGCGCGCAGACGGCGAGGGCGATGACCCTGCCCTGCTCGTGCAGCATCCGGGCCCGCCAGGCGTTGCTCTGCGACACGGGGCCGTTGGCGGTCAGGGAGTCGTACAGCGTGCCGCCGCGCGCGTGCACGAAGGTCTGGACGCCGTATCCGCCGCCGACCACGCGGGTGCCGGTCGGGCAGGTGGCGTCCGATTCTCTCGCGGAGGGGCCGGTGGCGATCCGGTAGCCGAGGCGCTCCGGCGCGCAGACGGCGATGGCGATCACCTTGCCGTCGTCATGGTGCATGCGGGCGCGCCAGGAGTTGGACTCGGCGACGGGGCCGTTCGCCGACACGTAGTCGTAGATGGTCCCGCCGCGCGCGTGCACGAAGGTCTGGACGCCGTATCCGCCGCCGACCACGCGGGTGCCGGTCGGGCACGTGGCGTCCGACTGGCGGGAGGAGGGGCCGGAGACGACGCGGTACCCCTGCTCGCCGGGAACGCACATGGCGTAGGCGACGACGGTGCTGCCGTCCCGCAGAACCCGGGCGCGCCAGGAGTTGGACTCGGCGACGGGACCGTTGGCGGTGACGTAGTCGTAGACGCTGCCGCCGTTGGCACGGGCGAAACGGGTGGCGGTGTACCCGCCGCCCATCACCGTCGTGCCGGCGGGGCAGGTGGCGTCGGACTGCCGGCCCTCCGGACCGGTGACCAGTGTGGGAGCGGTGGCGGTCGCCGCCCTTGAGACGGGGGCCGTGGTCGGCGAGGCGGGCACGGCGGCGGCCGGTGTCTGCGGTACCGCGGCGAGGATGCCGGCGCCGGCCGCCGTCCCGAACCGGCGGAGCATGGTCCTGAGTCTCACGCGAATCCCTTCGTGGGGGGTCGTGCGCCGAACGGCGGCACGCTGCGCGGATCCTGTCACCGCCGAGGTGACGTACGCGGCAATTCGGGGCAATTCAGATAGGCGTACCGGGTGTGGCGCGCGCTTCGTTCCCCGAGGGTCTCCGTCCTCGGGGAGCGGGTGACACCGCGTCCGCCGGAGTCCGCGCCGGTGCTCCGCGGCGTACGGAGGGGTCGAGGCGTCGCGGGCGCCGGGCGCGCCGCGGACCGACGGGAGACCGGCGTGGGCCCGCCCGGGCCTCGACCCGGAGACCACCTGGTGACGCGGGGTGTCCAAAATGCCATGATGTCCCACGACAAGGCGACGGCGGTACGAGGAAGTCGGTGCGAAACCGACGCGGTCCCGCCACTGTGATCGGCGAGCGAACCCCGAACACGCCACTGCCCGAAGGCGGGTGGGAAGGCGGGGCGAGCCTCGACCCGAGAGCCAGGAGACTCACGCGGTCGCCTCCTCGACGAACCCGGGGCGGATTTCCCCGGAGGAGGGTGGTTCGGCATGCCTGGGAGGTCGGCCGAGAGGCCGC
Source organism: Streptomyces sp. HSG2 (assembly GCF_016598575.1). Classification (NCBI taxonomy): domain Bacteria; kingdom Bacillati; phylum Actinomycetota; class Actinomycetes; order Kitasatosporales; family Streptomycetaceae; genus Streptomyces; species Streptomyces sp. HSG2. The sequence goes on along the minus strand of NZ_CP066801.1, from coordinate 1,450,324 downwards.
CGAGCTTGGCGGCGGACAAGGGACGGGGCGCGGCGGGCGCACGCGATGGCGTCGGAGCGCGTGACCGAGGCGACGGCCACGCCGGTGCGGGCGGACCTGGCGCCGGACGCTCCACCGCCCCGGGGCCGGGTCCGGGACCGTTGCCGTGTCGGGTGGTTGTCTGCCGGGACTGTTGCTGCGGCAGCCCCCGGATGGCCGGCGTGGACCACTCCGCCCAGGCCGCCCGCCTTCGGGAGGTCGCCCCCGTGCGGATCTCGGACTGCCTGGACGTCTGCGACCAGGCCAACGTCGTCGTCGTGCGGCCCTCGGCCGCCGGGCGGGCCGCCGGGGCGCGGCCGGTCTGGCTCGGCCTCGTCAACGACCCGGCGGCGACCGAGGACGTCGCCTCCTGGGTGCGTGCGGGCGGGCCCGGGATCGCGCCCCGGCCGGAGATCCTCGACCTGCACGTCTTCACCCCGCCCCGACGCCACGCGGCCCCCTGAGCCCGGCGCTCCGCCCCCCGCCGCACCCGCACGAGAGGAAGTCCCGTGACCCTTCTCGCCGGCCACGCCCAGACGGGCGCGCGGCCCGCACCACGACAGGAGACCACGCCGACGTGACCCCGTACGCGTCCGCCCGAGCCCCCGCGAAGGCCGTCGCCACCGCCCTGGAGGACGCCGCGACCCTGGGCGGCTTCTTCGCCGTCACGCTCGGCGGCCCCGAGCGGGGCTGGCGTCCCGTCACCGACGCCTACCCGAGCGGCTTCGGCGATCTCGCCGGCGCCATCGCCGAGCGGTACGACACCCGCGAGACACGTGTCGGGGCCTCTCTGGCCCACCTGGGGCACGCGGCGCGCCTGTGGTCGCCGGTCCTGGCCTGTGCCCTCGGTCATGGAATCGTCCTGGACCTGTCCGGACTCCACCGCGCCGACCACGCGCCGGCCCTGCGACTGCCCCGGCCCACCGGTTGGTACGCCGAGGGCCTCCCGCCACTCGCCGGAACGCTGTACCGGGTCGTGGTCGGCGAGCACCTGGCGCCGTTGGCCGCCGCCCTCCGCCGCAGGCTCGCGCCACGCCTGCTGGACGGCAACGCCGCGTCCGCCCTGACCGGCACGGCCCAGGTCCTCCTGCGAGCCCGGCCCGAACTGCGCCGACCGCTCACCGCTCTCACCGCCGAGTTGCTCGCCACCGGCCGCCTCGCGGACACCGGCCGACTGACAGGCCGCGACCTCGCCTTCCGCCGGCGTAGCTGCTGCCTCTTCTACCGCACCCCCTCCGGCGGCAAGTGCGGCGACTGCTGCCTGGGTCCCTGACGCCCACCGGGGCCGGGCAGGAAGCCCTGCGGGTCGTCGCCTCGGGCCCGGCCGGCCCGGGGAGCACCGGGGGTCCGACATTCCATCGGCGCGGTCGAGGGGGTGTCGGCTCAGGCCGGAGGGGCCGCGGCCCGTCCCGGCATCGCACGGTACCGGCGGACCACGTGTCGAGGGGCGGCGTCCTCGCCTGGAACGCCCGGCGGGGCGTGCGCGGTCCGACCGCGTCGACGCTCCGGCGCCGCCGCGCGACGCCTGCGGGACCTCGTGGCGGTCGACTGCCTGGTACGGACACATCAGGGCCGAACACCTGACAACAACTGCACTATCATTACGTAGAGTTGCTCATGCACACTGCCCAATTCGCCTAGACGGTGGCCCTGATGACGCCGTCGGCCGACGCGTGAGCCGCGCCCCTTCGCGTGGCTTCGGATCTACGCCTCCGAGGAGAGAACACCGTGGGGACAGCCGAGCGGAACCGCGTGATCGTCCTGGGCGCGAGCATGGCCGGTCTGCTGGCCGCGCGTGTGCTGGCTGACTCCTACGACGACGTGGTCGTGGTGGACCGGGACGAACTCGTCGACGACGACCTTCCCCGCAAGGGAGTGCCGCAGGGCGATCACGTGCACGCCCTGCTGACCCGTGGCCGGCACATCATCGAGGAACTGCTGCCGGGCATCACGGACGAGCTGATCTCCGGCGGGGCCGTGACGGGGGACGTCACCGGCAATGTCCGTTGGGTCATGGAGGGTCGGCGGATGCCGCAGCCCCATTCGGACATGCTGCTGGTGTCGATGAGCCGGCAGCACCTGGAGCAGCGGGTACGGGCCCGGGTACGGGCGCTGCCGAACGTGTCGCTTCTCCACCGGCACGACGTCACCGGTCTGCTGACGACGCGGGACCGGCGGACGGTCGTCGGGGTGTCGGTGGTGGGGGACGGCATCTCACGCGAGCTCACGGGCGATCTGGTGGTGGACGCCACCGGGCGGCGCTCGCGGACCCCGGCATGGCTGACCGAGCTGGGTTTCCCGAAGGTCGCGGAGGACCGGCAGCGGATCGGGGTCGGCTACACGACACAGTACTTCCGGCTGCCGCCGGACCGGATGGGCGCCGACGTCGCCATCGACGTGGTGGCGTCGCCGGAGACCGGGCGTGGCGCCATCTGCACCACCATCGAGGACGGACGCACGGCGGTGACGGCGTGCGGCTTCCTCGGCGACTACCCGCCCCGTGACCCGGAGGGGTTCCTCACGTTCCTGAAGTCGCTGTCGGGGTCGGACATCCACGACACGGTGAAGGGCCACGAGCCGCTGGGAGACCCGGTGGCATACCGCTTCCCTGCCAATCTGCGCCGCCGCTACGAGCGGATGCCCTCCTTTCCGGCCGGCCTCCTCGTCCTCGGCGACGCGGTGTGCAGCTTCAACCCGGTGTACGGGCAGGGCATGACGGTCGCAGCACTCGGTGCCATGGTGCTGCGCGGCCACGTGTCCCGGCCGGGCGTGCCGCGAGCCGAGGAGTACTTCGCCGACCTCGCGAAGGAGGCGGTCGACTCGGTGTGGTCGATGACGACCGGCGCCGACCTCGTCTTCCCGGTCGTCGAGGGCGAGCGCACCGAGAGGTGGCGGGAGCGGCAGGCGTACGTGGGCCGGCTCCTGGAGGCGGCCACACGTGATCACTCCCTGCTGACCGCTTACGCGCGGGTGGTCTTCCTGGTCGATCCGCCGGAGGCGCTCGGTGCCCCCGAGATTCGGGCGGCCGTCCAGGCGGCTTCCCCGTCACCTTCTCTCTGACGGTCCTGCCCGAGGGGACCGGCGATCTGTCGGAGTCCTGGCGAGGGCTACGAGCACGGTGAGGTGGAGTACGCGCCGCTTCGCCCGTAGCGGGTCCGACGTCGGCAGGTCCGAGCGCTCGCCGATCCCGGGCGTGAGTACGCAACGGTTCGAGATCGTTCCGGCCTCGAAGAAACGTCGATTCGGTCGCGCACACGTCTTTCGATCACCGATTGATGATCTTTCTTCGGCCCCCAAATCGCGAAATTCGGACATGGCTTCCTCGGTGAATGTGTGAAAGCGGGTGGATTGCGACGCTTGGGGTGCCCCCGGTCGCGGGGTGTCCGAGCGTGGACCCGAAGATCGATTGCCGTTGACGCGCACTTGTCAGATCCGTACGGTCTTCCACCGAGCCGGTCTCGCCGGTAGGAATTTCGCACCATTCTTGGGGAAAACATGCAGTGGTTCATCGAGGCCGTCAAGAAGTACGCCGTGTTCAGCGGGCGCGCACGCCGCAAGGAATACTGGATGTACTTCCTGGTCTACTTGGCCCTCGGTATCGTGCTGTCGATCGTGGACGCTCTCCTCGGCGTCAACATCCTGGTCCCGCTCTTGTGGCTGGGGCTGTTCCTGCCCAGCCTGGGCGTCACCGTCCGGCGTCTCCACGACACGGGCCGCTCGGGATGGTGGGTACTCATCACGATCGTCCCACTGGTCGGCACGATCGTGATGCTGGTCTTCACCTGCCTGGACGGCGACTCCGAGCCCAACAAGTACGGCCCCAACCCGAAGTCGCCCGTATACGCCTGACGAGACGTGCGGCGGCCGGGCCGTCCGGGATTCCCGGGCGGCCCGGCCGCATGACGCGCGCTCGCCGGAGACGCGCCCCGGTCCGTGCCCTTTGCCCGCGTCCGAGGGCGGTCCGTCCTCGCACCGCCCGGCAGGCGCGCCGACCACCCTCCGGCGCCGTTAGCCTGGGGGAGTGACGGAGCGTGCCAAGCCCGGCCGTGCGCACGGCCTGATCTCCTTGGAGGCGGCCGATGCCCTGTGGCCCGCCCTGACCTCGCGCGCCGCCCTGCCCACGTCCTCCGGAGCCCTGACCCGCCCTCCCGCCCACCCCCGGTCCGGGTACGTCCTGCTCGGGGGGCGCCTGGTGCCCACCACCGAGATCGACGACGGGCGATGGGGCGTCGCCGAGTCCGAGGTGCGGCGTGCCGCGGCGGAGTTGAACGCCCTCCGGGTGGACCGGCGTGACCTGGTCCGCGTCGGGCCCTTTCGCGGAACGTCGGCTCCCGACCGCGACACGGGAACGGCGCCGAGCTGGCGGCGGCGTGTCGCGACGGAGCTGCGGCGGACGCCCCCTCCCGGCCCCGCCCGGGGCCGTGCTTCCGACGGGCCGTCGAGCCACCTCGCCGGGGTCGAGTGGCGTCGGGTGCTCGTGGAGCGCGGGTGTGACGGGGCGCGGCCGACGTGGTGGCTGCCGCGCGCGCTGGTGCGGCTGCTCGACGCCGCCGAGCACGCCGAGACGCGGTGGCCGCGGACCGCGCGGGTGCGTGGGGCGGCGGCCGGCGAACGGCCCGCCCGACCGGCCCCGGGCGGACCCACCCCACGGCGGGCGGAGGACGGCGACGGCGCCGGTGCGGCGGGCCCCGCACGCCCCGCGACCCCGACTCCGCGCCCGTACACCAGGCAGTGGGAGGACCGGCGGTACTCGGTGCTCAGCAGGGAGCCCGGCATCGCCCTGAAGATCGCCGGGTGGTTGTGCGGTGTCTGCGGGGAGACGCCCGCCACCGTCCTCGACCACTGCCACGAACACGGATACGTCCGCGCCCCGGTCTGCCAGTCCTGCAACACGCGGGAACGCCCCGACCACCTCTACGCCACCGACGTCCGCGTGGCCGGTCGCTACACCCGCCTGTTCGGCAGCGACGCCGAGGTCTGGCTGCGCCACTGGCACCGCTGCACCGGCTGTCGCGCGCGCACGGTGCTCCCCCTCCCGCACCTCGCCGCCTGGACGGCTTTCGTCGACTGCCGGCCGCTGCGCCCGACCCATCGGGCCCCGCGCGGGAGGGAGCCCTGCGGAGCCCTGCGCGTGTCCTGGACGGGCAGTCACTACACGCCCGGATCCTGCCTGCTCACGGTCGTGGTCGACCGCTGCCCCTCGGGCGAGCACCGCGTCCTGGCCCGCGTCCGCTACCGCGACGCCGTCGAGCGGTTCGGCGCGTGGCTGGCCCAGACGGCCCCCGCCGTCGCCGAGGCGGCGGGCCCCGAGCGCACGGACGACCTTCCCGCCCGTCCCCGCCCCGTCGTGCCGGACACCGACGGGGACGGCCTCGCCCTGTTCTGAGACGCGCGCCCTGTTCTGAGACACGCGGGGCCCAGCCGGCGGCGCCAGGCACCACCCGGCGTTCCCGCGACCTCCCGACCTCCCGGCCGCCCGGTCGCCCGGTCGCCTCGGCCACCGGCTCGACGGGTGAACCGCACGACGTCTTGTCGCCCCCTCACCGGTGGTGTCGGAGCAGCGGGAACGCCGCCTGGCAGCGCGGGAGGACGCCGAGTCCGGGTTCCCCTCGATCAGCGGATCGCCCTCGACTTCGGGCGAGTCGTCATCGCGTCCGGTCCCTCGTCCGCGAACACGATGGGCGAGTGACGCCAGCGGTGCCGAGGAGTCCGCTCTCGGCCTGGCCGGTGAAGCCCTCTGCCCGGGAGTGCGCGGCGGTCGGGGTGGTCGTCGGCGGTTTCGCCGATCACCGCCCCCGGTGTCCGGCACAATGGCGGGCTCATGTGGCACGGACCGGGAGGGGACGTACGTGCACGCCCAGGAGACGACGTTCAGCAAGCTGGTTCACGGAGAGGTTCAGTTCCAGGTCCCGTTGTACCAGCGCACCTATACCTGGCAACGCGACGAGTTGCGGCAGTTGTGGGACGACGTCCAGGAACTCGTCGAGGATCGGTCGGAGGGCGCGGCCCCCGCGGCCCACTTCCTTGGGTCGGTGGTGCTGGCGCCGGAGAGGGTCGCCGCGGGCGGGATGCAGCGTTGGCTCGTCGTGGACGGACAGCAGCGGCTGACCACCTTGATGCTCGCCTTCACCGCCCTGCGCGACCGCCACCGGGCCCTGGGACGGGACCAGAAGGCGGACCGCATCCACGACCTGATCCTCGTCAACCGCTACCAGGAGGGGAAGGACCACTACCGGCTCCTGCCGACACAGGCCGACCGCGACGCGTTCGTCGCCTGCGTGGAGTCGCTGCCCACGGCCGGCGGCCCCGGCAACGTCGGAGGGGCGTACCGGTTCTTCCACGCCGCCTTGACCGTGGGGGAGGAGAGCGGCGGCGAGGAGTGGGTCGGTGCCGTCGAGTCGGTGCTCCGTGACTTCCTCTCCATCGTGTCGATCACGGCCGCCGAGGGCGACAACGTCTACCGGATCTTCGAGTCCATCAACAACACGGGTGTCGGCCTCAGCCAGAGCGACCTGTTGCGCAACTACCTTTTCATGTGCCTGCCCAAGCGCGGCGAGGCGGTGTACCGGAACCTGTGGCTCCCGATGCAGGAGTTGTTGGGACCCGCCCGGCTGGAACTCCTCGTCTGGCTGGACCTGGTCGTCGGTGGCGACCGACGGGCCAAGCAGAGCGACATCTACCGCGACCAGAAGAGGCGCCTGGAGCCGTTGAGCTCCGACGAGAAGGCCCTGGAGGCCGAGATCGCCCGGCTGAACGTCCGCGCCGCCCGTCTCATGCGCATCGTCGAACCGCACCGCGAGCACCACGCCGGCCTGCGGGAGGTGCTGGAACGGCTGTTCCGCTGGGGCGGCCAGACGCACTACCCTCTGGCACTGCTCGTGCTCGACCGCTTGGACGCCGGCGACTGCGCCCCCGAGGAAGCGGCCACGGCCATGGCCTATGCGGAGAGCTACATGGTCCGCCGGCTGTTCGCCGGCAGCTCCACCACCGGCAACAACCGCACCTTCATGGAGCTGCCCAAGGAGGTGGAGCGGGAACTGGAGGCCGGACGGCGGCTCCCCGACGCGGTCCGACGCGTACTGTCGGCGAAGACCGGGACCCGGCTCTGGCCGTCCGACGCCGTCGTCCGGGAAGCCATCCGCGACCGCCCGTTCTACAAGTCCGGCCGCGCCGGCCAACGCTTCGAGATTCTCCGCAGGTTCGAGGAGGGATACGGCGCGAGCGAACCGGTGGACTTCGCCAAGGCCAACCTCACCGTGGAGCACGTGCTCCCACAACGTCCCGCCCAGCAGTGGTTCGACCTCCTCGCCGAGGAGGCGGGGGAGACGGAGAGCCCGGAGGAGCTGCACGGCCGGCTGATCCACACCCTCGGCAACCTCACCCTCTCCGGTGACAACGCCCGCCTCTCCAACCACCCCTTCCACCGCAAGCAACAGATTCTCGACTCCAGCGCGCTGCGCATGAACCAGCGCATCGCCGACCAACACCGCTGGGGCAGAGCGGAGATCCTGTCCCGCTCCGCAGAACTCGCCGACCTGGCGGTCAAGTTGTGGCCGGGTCCGGTGGACGGGCCGGTCGACGCGTACACCGACGCCGAATGGACGGGTTGGGCCGAACTCCGACAGGCGCTGCTGACCATGCCGGCCGGCACCTGGACCACCTACGGCGACCTCGCCGCCCTGATCGGCACCTCCGCGATGGGCGTCGGGAGCCATGTGAGCGCCCGGCCCACCCTGCACGGGGCCTACCGTGTCCTGCTCGCCGACGGCAAGGTGTCCCCCGGCTTCCGGCCCCCGGCGGGGCGAGAAGGGTTCCCCGGGCCCCGCGAGGCCCTGGAGAGCGAGGGGGTCCCCTTCGACGAGGGAGGCCGAGCCCGGCGCTCCCACCGGCTCACCGCGGCGGATCTCGCCGCACTCGTCGGCAAGGACGACCACCAGCGGGAGGCCCCGGCGCGGCACACCGACACCGACGACGGGCAGACCGCGGCCCACCGCTTCGAGACGCTGCTCCGGGGCAACCAGACGCCCCACACCGCCGAAGGGGTGCTCGCCTCCCTCCGGTTCTGGGAGGGGCTGGGCGGCACCCTCAGGTACGGCCGGAAGCCGGAGACCAGTTGCTTCCCGACCCTGCGCCAGGGCTCCGACCCGGCCCGCTCGCTGTGGCCGTTCGGCCTCTACCCGGTCTCCGGCACCGTCGAGGTGGCCTTCGAGCACCTGAAGCGTCGCCCGCCCTTCGACGACGAGCTGTCCCGCCGCGAGCTGATGGCCCGCCTCAACCGCGTCGACGGCATCGACCTCGCCGAGGCCAAACTGGACCTGCGGCCCTCCTTCCCGCTGGAGGTCTTCGCCGAGCACGGCGAGGAGATCCGAGGGGTCCTGGAATGGTTCGCGCACACGGTCGCGCACGCCGACGCCCGCACTCCCCTCCCCGACACGGCCGGGCGAGCCTGACCGACGCCGCGGCCCGCGTCCAGCGCGCCGAAGGCACCCGGACGCGGACCCGTCGGGCGCGCCCGCCCCCCTCGCCGGGGCGCGCCCGCCCGCGTCCCGGTGCGGCGCGCCTCCCGTAAGAGAAACGGGTGAGAACCCACCGACCAAACCCCTCCCCGCCCCCGACCACGGGCCCGCGCGATCCCCGACCCCGGCTCCGCCCCGGGCTCCGACCCGGGGGCCCGACCGCGGTCCCCACCCACAGCCCCGCGATCGCTCCACGGCTTCTCACCCCACCCGTTCGGGTGACGGCCCGCCCCGGACCCGGGTGCCTGCGATACCGTCGGCCCCGACCGCCCCCACAACGCATTCGGCCCCCGGCAGGACGGCAATCCTGACGAGGGCCTGACCGATCAGGAAGAAGCAAGCTTCCCGATGGCTGACCCGCAGTCTAACGCGACCCCGCCCGCGCACCCCGAGATCCCCGCAGGCGCCCCGCCCTCCGGGGTGATCCATATCCGGCACCGGCACACCGACCGCTTCACGGTCGTCGGCAACCACCTCGCCCAGCACGCCGACCTCTCCGCCGCCGCGATCGGCCTCGCCGTCTTCATCCAGTCGCTGCCCGACGGCGTCTCCGTCACCGCGAAGGCCCTCGCCCTCCGCTTCCGCGAGGGCGAGACGACCGTCCGTCGGGCGCTCAACGAGCTGGAGCGCTTCGGATACCTCGCCCGCCCCCGCGTCCCCCTCGGCGGCGGCAGGTTCGCCACGCGGACGCTCGCCTACGACAACCCCGGCCGCGTGGCGTCACCGCCGCGTGGCCCGGTCCCCGCGCCCCCGCCCCCGCCCGCGTCGAAGGCGCCGGAGCCACCCCCGCAGGACCGGCCCGACCCCCGAGCCCGGCGCTCCGACACCCGCGCCCGCGCACACGCCCAGCCCCCGGCCGAGCCTCCGCCCCGCCCTCGGCCCCGGCCCGGAAGCGACGGTCGCCACCACCACCACCACCGACCGGCGGCAGAACGGCCCGCCCCCGACACCCGCCCCGTCGCCGCTCCTGACACCGCCCCCGGGCCCCGACCCGACGCCCGCTCCCTCCCTCGGCCCGACACGGCGCACCCACAGCCGCCCGCGCCCCCCACCGGCCGGGCCGGCGACCTCCTCGCCCGGCTCCGGCTCGCCGACGCCCGCCTGGCGCTCTCCGCCCTCGACGTCCGCCGGCTCGCCCCGGCCGTCGACACCTGGTTCGCCCGATCCGCCACGGCCGACCAGATCACCCGCACCCTCACCGCCGGGCTCCCCGCCGAACCCGAGCAGATCCGCCACCCGGCCCGGTTCCTGGAGTACCGGCTCACCCACCTCCTGCCGCCCCCGTTGCCCGCGGTGGAGCGTCGGGCGCGCCCCGCCCCGTTCGTCACCTGCGACGGTTGCGAGCGCGCCTTCCGCAGCCATGATCCCGGCCCGGAGGCACGGTGCGCCGAGTGCCGGGCGGAGCCGGTCGCCGCGTGACCCGGCCCTGGCCACCACCGGGAGGTGCCGTGACGTCCCGCCCCTCCCGGCCGCCGGTCCACGCCGCCCGGGATCGGTGTCGGACGCCTGCGGTAGCTTGGCCGGCGTGATCGCCCTGTTCATCGAAGAGGCCCGCCGCGAGGTCGGGCACCGGCGACGGCCTTCCGACACGTCGGCTCACGACCGGCATCGAGCCCGACGGCCGGCGCGTCGGCGCCCCGCTACCGGATCGGAGCCGTCGCCGGCCGTGCGCGGCTCGAACCGCACCCGGACCTCGTACCCGTGCGGCACACTCGTCCACACCCGCCCCCGTCGGGCGGGACGGCTCGAAAGGAAACCGGGGGAACCCCTTGAACAGCGGTAAGCACGCGGAGTTGGCGAACCACGCCTGGTCCGTCGCCGACCTCCTGCGCGGCGACTACAAGCAGTCCGACTACGGCAAGGTCATCCTGCCGTTCACGGTGCTGCGCCGGCTTGAGTGCGTCCTGGAACCGACCCGGGAGAAGGTCGTCGAGACCGTCGCCCGCTACCGGGACGAGGACGACATCGACCCCGGCTACTGGCTGCGCAAGGCCTCGGGGCACTCCTTCTACAACAGGAGTGCCCTGACCCTCAAGAAGATCGCCGCGGACCCGCAGAACGCGGCGACGCTGCTTCAGAAGTACGTGGGGGCGTTCTCGGACAACGCCCGCGAGGTGCTCGACAAGTACGAGTTCGCCCAGCAGATCAAGCGTCTCGACAGCGCGGACCTGCTCTACCAGGTCATCGGCAGGTTCACGGACCTGGACCTGCACCCGCGGACCGTGCCCAACCACAACATGGGCTACGTCTTCGAGGAGTTGATCCGGCGCTTCGCGGAGCAGTCCAACGAGACGGCGGGCGAGCACTTCACCCCCCGCGAGGTCATCAAGCTGATGGTCAATCTGCTGATCGCCCCCGACGGGGACGCGTTGCAGGTGCCGGGCGTGGTACGCACGGTGATGGACCCGGCGTGCGGCACCGGCGGCATGCTCTCGGCCGCCGAGGACCACATCCGCTCCCTGAACCCGGGGGCCACGGTGGAGGTGTACGGGCAGGAACTCAACCCCGAGTCCTGGGCCATCTGCCGATCCGACCTGATGATCAAGGGGCAGGACCCGGAGCACATCGCCTTCGGCAACTCCTTCAGCGACCCCGCGCACCGCCGCGACAAGTTCGACTACCTTCTGGCCAACCCGCCGTTCGGCGTGGAGTGGAAGAAGGTCAAGGACGAGGTCGAGTACGAGCACAAGCACATGGGCGAGGCCGGCCGCTTCGCCGCCGGGCTGCCCCGCATCAACGACGGCTCGCTCCTCTTCCTCCAGCACATGATCTCGATGATGAAGCCGGTGGACGCCAAGGGCGGTGGCGGCTCCCGCATCGCCATCGTCTTCAACGGCTCCCCGCTCTTCACCGGCGCCGCCGGATCCGGCGAGTCCGAGATCCGGCGCTGGATCCTGGAGAACGACTGGCTTGAAGCGATCGTCGCGCTCCCCGACCAGCTCTTCTACAACACCGGCATCTCCACCTACTTCTGGATCCTCACCAACCGCAAGTCCCCCGACCACAAGGGCAAGGTCGTCCTCCTCGACGCCCGGGACCAGTTCCAGAAGATGCGCAAGTCCCTCGGCGACAAGCGCAAGGAGCTGGGCGCGCCTCACATCAAGGCCATCACAGGGCTCTATGGGGAGGCCATCCAGGCCGCGGCCGACCCGGAACACGAACTCCACGGCAAGATCAAGGTCTTCGACAACACGGCCTTCGGCTACCAGCGCATCACGGTCGAGCGCCCCCTCAAACTCCGCTTCGAGGTCACGGAGGACACCCTGACCGCCCTGGCCTCGGCCAAGCCGGTCCAGAAGCTGCCGGACGCGGAGGGCTTCGTGACCGCCGTGCGCACTCTGCTCGGCTCGTCGTGGGTGACCAAGTCCGAAGCGCTGGTGGCCCTGAAGGACGCCGTCGTGGCGGCCGGCCTGCTCTGGCCCACGGGCGCGCCGTTCGCGAAGGCACTGCGGGAGGCGGTGGGCGTCCGCGACCCCGAGGGCGAGACGCAGAAAATCAAGGGCGAGTTCGAGCCGGACCCGGAACTGCGCGACTACGAAAACGTCCCGCTCGGCGAGGACGTCGAGGAGTACCTCAAGCGCGAGGTCCACCCACACGTCCCTGACGCCTGGATCGACCACGCGAAGACGAAGATCGGGTACGAGATCCCCTTCACGCGACACTTCTACGTGTACGAGCCGCCACGCCCGCTGGCCGAGATCGACGCGGAGTTGAAGGCGCTGGAAGCGGAGATTCAGGCGCTGTTGGGGGAGGTGACGGAGTGACCAGTGCAATCGCCTCTCTCCATGGCATGACGGCACTCAGAAGGTTCATTAATGAGATTGTCGATGGCCCATTTGGTAGCGCGCTCACAAGTAGCCACTACGCAGATGATGGGGCGCGTGTTATTCGCCTCGGAAATGTCGGTTCTTCCGCTTTCCGTGATGAGGATGCCGCGTTCATCTCGCTTGATTATTTTGGTGATTTGAAGCGGCATGAAGTGAAGCCGGGTGATCTGCTCATCGCTGGTCTCGGAGACGAGAATCATCCCGTGGGGAGGGCGTGCGTCGCTCCGGAAGGAATCAGCCCTGCCATCGTAAAGGCGGACTGCTTTCGTGCCCGTCTGGACGAGTCCCGGCTGACCCATCGCTATGCCGCCTGGGCATTGAGCTCGTCACTCGTGGCGCAGCAGGTGCGGACAATGGTACGCGGCTCGACGCGGCCGCGAATCAATCTTGAAGTAGCTCGTGAAATCACGATCCCAGCACCATCCATCGAAGAACAGCTTCGCATCGCCGACTTCCTCGACGCCGAGACCGCGCGTATCGATAGACTCGGCAGTCTTCAGCAGAATGTCCTTCGAAAGCTGGATGAGCGGGAAGCAGCTCAACTCGATTCGAGTATTGACGAACTCGTTGGGCGTCACGGTGTGGTGTCGCTGCGCCGGTTCCTCTTGGGCGTTGATCAAGGTATCAGTCCTCAATGTGAGGCGGTGCCGGCGGCCGACGGTGAATGGGGGGTTCTCAAGGTCAGCTGTCTAAGGCCTGGCCTGTTCATTCCCGCTGAGAACAAGAGGCTTCCGGCCGAAGTTGAACCCGAGCTGGCAAGTGAGGTGCGTGAAGGGGATTTGCTCATTGTTCGGGCGAACACTCCTCAGTTGGTCGGGTCAACCGCTGTTGTGCCTCGTGTTCGTGGGAAACTTCTCCTTTCGGATAAGATTTTCCGCGTTCGTTTGGACGGCAGGCTTAGTGCCGATTTCGTGGCAACCGTTGCGCGAGGGCGTCGAATCCGCGCCCTGTGTGCGGCCAGTTCGAATGGCGCTTCGCAGTCCATGGCGAACATTCGATTCGAAGAGGTCAAGGCGTGGCCAATTCCGGTGGCCAGTCTGGATGTGCAAGCAGACTTCGTGGCGTGGGTGTCGGAAAGTCGAGCTGCTCTTGACGAGCTGCGCCCTCGCATCGAACGTCAACTCGGCCTTCTGTCCGAGCGTCGCCAAGCCCTCATCACCGCCGCCGTCACCGGCCAGTTCGACGTCTCCACCGCCAGCGGACGCAACACCACGGAGGGAATCAGCGCATGAGCCCCGGCCCGGTCCACAGTGAGTCCGCGTTCGGCGACGCGATAGTCGCCGCCATGGTCCAGCGGGGGTGGCGGGAGGTGAGTCCCGACGGCTATCAGCCCGATCTCGCCCTGGACACCGGTGAGCTCTTCGGGTTCCTCCGGGAGACCCAGGCCGAGGAGTGGCACCAGCTCCGCACTGTCTACGGCGACCCCGCCGAGGCCGAGCGCGGCTTCGTCCGCCGTCTCGACCAGGCCATCGCCAACGATGGCCTGCTCCACGTCCTCCGCAACGGCGTCAAGGACCGAGGCGTCCGCCTCCGCGTCGCCTACTTCAGGCCGAACCTGGTACCCGACGCCTCCGTCCTGGACGGCTACCGCGCCAACCGCCTCACCGTCGCCCGCGAGCTGCGCTACGCCACCAAGCAGCTCGACTGGAGCCACCGCCTCGACTTGGCCCTGTTCCTCAACGGCATCCCCGTCGCCACCGCCGAGCTGAAGAACCCGCTCACCGGACAGGGTGTCGAGCGGGCCAAGGAGCAGTACCGGACCGACCGCGACCCCACCGAGCCGATCTTCACCCGCCGGGTCATCGCGAACTTCGCCGTTGACCCCGACCTGGTCTTCGTCGCGACCGCCCTGAAGGGCAAGGACACGCGCTTCCTGCCCTTCAACACCGGCTCCGAGGGCCCCGGCCGCCCCGGCGGCGCCGGCAACCCCGCGCCCACGGCGTACGGCCGGTACGCGACCTCCTACCTATGGGAACAGGTCTGGGAGCGGGACAACTGGCTGGACCTGCTCCAGCGCTTCGCGCACCAGCAGCGGACCCGCACCCCCGGCGGCGGCACCACCCGCACCACGATCTTCCCCCGCTACCACCAGTGGGACGCGGTCAGGAAGCTGACCGCGCACGCCGCCACCCACGGGGCCGGTCAGAACTACCTGATCATGGCCTCGGCCGGGTCGGGCAAGTCCAACACCATCGGATGGCTCGTCCACCGCCTCTCCGATCTGCACGCGGACAACGACCCCCGGACGCTGAACGGCGAGGCACTGGCCGCGGGGTTCATCAAGCCGGGCGCGCCCGTCTTCGACAAGATCGTTGTCATCACGGACCGGCGCAACCTCGACGCCCAGTTACGCGAGACGGTCGGCAGCTTCTCCCAGACGGACGGCCTGGTCGTCAAGATCGACGAGAAGCACGGGGCCAAGAGCGAGCAGCTCGCCCGCGCCCTCTCGCGCGACACCGGAAAAATCGTCACTGTCACCCTGCACTCGTTCCCCGCGCTGCTGGACTACCTCAAGCGCAACCCCACCGAGATCGACGGCACCACCTTCGCTATCGTCGTCGACGAGGCCCACTCCTCCCAGTCCGGCGAGGCGGCCACCTCCGTCCGCGCCGTCCTGCGCGAACTCGGTCTCGACTCCGACTCCGAGGAGGCGGGCGCGACCAGCGTCGCCGTCGCCGACAAGCTGAAGAAGAAGGCGTTGGAGCGGTCCCGGGCGGCGAACCTCTCCTACTTCGCCTTCACCGCCACGCCCAAGCCCAAGACCCTCGAACTCTTCGGCACCCCGGACCAGGTCGACGGCAAGACCGCCTACCGCCCCTTTCACACGTACTCCATGCGCCAGGCCATCGAGGAAGGCTTCATCCTCGACCCCCTGCGCAACTACGTCACATACGGCACCTACTGGAAACTGGTGAACCAGAACGCGGACGAACGCGAGGTGGACCCAGCCAAGGCCAACTCCCTGCTCGCCCGGTACGTCCTCACCCACGACTCGACCGTCTCGCAGCATGCCCAGGTGATAGTCGAACACTTCGTCACCCACACCAGGGGTCGGCTCGGCGGGCGCGCCAAGTCCATGGTCGTGACGGCGTCCCGGCAGTCCGCCGTTCAGATGGCCCGCGCCATCAAGAGCTACATCCAGGACCGCGACTACCACACCAGGTACCCGGACCTGGGGGTCCTGGTGGCCTTCTCCGGGTCTCTCACCATCGACGGTGAGGAGACCACCGAGTCCAAGGAGAACGGCGGCCTGTCCGAGACCGCCCTCCCCAAGGCGTTCGGCTACACGCGGGCCGATGACAAGGCGGTGAAGGACGGAGCCAAGGGGCAGCGGGAGTACCGGATCCTGGTCGTCGCCGAGAAGTACCAGACCGGCTTCGACCAGCCCTTGTTGACGACCATGTACGTCAACAAGAAGCTGACCGGCATCGCGGCCGTCCAGACCCTCTCGCGGCTCAACCGCATCGCCGACCGCAAGGCCCAGGCCGACCTCGCCGTCCTGGATTTCAGCAACGAGGCCGAGGACATCAGGGAGGCGTTCCGCCCCTACTTCGAGGAGGCCAACACCCTCCCCTCCGATCCGAACCTTCTCTACCTCGCACAGAGTCGGGTCATGGCCGCGCCGATCGTCTCCGAGACCGAGATGGACGACTTCGCCGCCGCCTGGTTCGAGGCGAAGGAGAAGGCCGGCGGGTCTCCGGCCAAGTGGGAGAAGCTGCACGCGGAGCTGTACCGCCTGCTCTCCCCGGCGGTCACCCGCTACGAGGCCCTCCGCGACAACGACGAGGACGAGGAGGACGTCAGGACCGCCGAGGACTTCCGCGCCGACCTACAGGACTACGTGCGCAAGTACGGATTCCTCGCCCAGATCGTCCCCTACCAGGACCCCGACCTGGAGCGACTCCACCTCTACGGCCGCCACCTCCTCAGCCGGTTGCGCGGGCGCACGGACGGAGGCGTGGACATCGGGCAAGTCGACCTCAGTCACCTGCGCGTCCAGCGGACCGGGGAGCACGACGTCTCCCTGGCCCCGGAAGGGCCCGCGATGATGCCCGGCTTCGGCGAGGGAAGGGGCGGCGCCAAGGAGGCGGAGAAGTCCCTTCTGTCCGAACTGATCGACCAGTTCAACGCCAAGTTCGGCACGGACTTCACCGAACAGGACGTGATCCGGCCCTTCGAGGAGGCCAAGGCGGACCCCAAGGTCCGCGCCGCGGCCGTCGTCAACGACGAGGACAACTTCGGCAAGGTCTTCGACCGGGTCTTCGAGGACAAGATGGCCGACCACGTCGACTCCGTCGCCGGCCTCGGCCGCCAGTACTTCGGGGCGGACCGAGGGTTCAAGTCCAGTCTGGACCGCAGCGCCCGTCGTGCCGCCTGGCGGATGATCCGCCGCGAGGAGAACGTGGACGACGGGACGTAGTTCGGCCTCGGTGTGGAACGGGGCCCCGTCCACCT
Source organism: Streptomyces sp. HSG2 (assembly GCF_016598575.1). NCBI lineage: Bacteria > Bacillati > Actinomycetota > Actinomycetes > Kitasatosporales > Streptomycetaceae > Streptomyces > Streptomyces sp. HSG2. The sequence goes on along the minus strand of NZ_CP066801.1, from coordinate 1,433,508 downwards.
CACGGTGCCCCTCCCGTGTCAGGCCGTACGGTCGGCCGCCAACTCCACCAGCCCGGACCACGCCCGGGGGTTCATCCGCACGACGGACGCTTGGCGGTAGCGAGAACGCGGACGACGGAGCGAGTCGCCCTGGGTGTCACGCCGGTAGGGGCCTCGTGCGTCGCGCTGGTGAGCGAGGCCCCTACCGTGGTGTCACGCTGAGTGGTTGGCCGTCGACTGCACGAGGCTGGTCCATGCCCGGGGGCTGACATTGAGGATGGGCCCGTTGGGCTGTTTGGAGTCCCGTACGTGCACGGTGTCGGGGGTGGCGGCCACCTCGATGCACTCGCCGCCGCCTCCCGTGCTGTAACTGCTCTTGAACCAGGCGGGCTCAGTTGTGGGCGTAGCGATGTCTTGACTCTTCATGCTTCTCCCATCATTTGCACGATGGTCGCCGACGACTCGCTTGGTGTCAGCGCCTGGGATCGCAGGATGCCATAACGCGCTTCCAGCTCACGGACTTTGACCGAGTCAGTGTACAACCGGCTGTCGTCTTGAACTTCCGCGTACGCGATGCGCTGGCCTCCATTGGTGTCGATCAACGTGAAGGGGCCACCCAAGGCAGCGTGATCAGCGCATTCGGTCGGCATGACCTGCACCTCCACGTTGCGGAACTGTGCAGTCACCAGCAGCTGTTCCAGAGTCTCGCGCAACACGTTGTCGCCCCCGATCGGCCTGCGTAGGACTCCCTCGTCAATGACGAAGCTCAGCAGCGGGGCCGGCTGTCGTTCGAAGATCGCCCGCCGGGCCATTCGGGCCTCCACCCTCTGCTCGATCACATCGACTGGAAGCAGTGGGCGCTGCATCTGAAAGACCGTACGTGCGTAGTCCTCGGTCTGCATCAGACCTGGCACGGCGTAGACCGCGTACACGTTCAGGGTTGCCGCCTCCGCCTCCAGCCGCGCCATGTCCCGGAAGAAGGCCGGATACTGTGCCCGTGCCACCTCCTCCTTGAGCGCCTTGAGCACTCCGCCCGCGTCAAGAACCTCGTCCGCCCGGTCGATGAACTTGCCGGGTGGGATGCGGCGTCCCTGCTCGAACGAGGCGAGGGACTGCGCCGCGTAGCCCACGAGCTTTCCGAACTCCGCGCGCTCCAGGCCCGCCCGTGTGCGGAGGAGCTTCAGTTGCCGGCCGAAGGCGGTGACCACGCCGTGTCCGGGGTGGTCCTCCGGTGGTCGCTCGATGGTTTCGGCCGCGCCTGGTGGTTCCGTCGATGTCTGCCCGGTCGTCGCGTCAGCGTTCCGCACCGTCGCCATCCTTCCCCGTGCGCACACCCCTTGGTCCGTCCGCGTGCCTCGCGTCGTGCCGTCGGGTGGGCGATCCGTCGTAAGGAGAACGTGCACGACGTCGCGCGGTCACCCTCGGGGTGCGCGAAAGCCGCGTACACGAGCGAGTTGTACGAGGCCCGCGTGAGCGACAGCCGAGACTCGTCGATCGTGGTCAGGGGGCGGGAGGTCGCCCGCGACCTTCGACGCGCCGCCAACGAGAGGCGCCTGAAGCCGAACCGGGCGGCGAGGAGAGCGGGCTCGCCTCCGGGGTTCCGTCCGAAGGCCTACGGTCGCGGGTCCGCCCTGCCAAGCGGTCGAGATCAGATGCTTGGGGTCGACGGCCGGACCTGCTGAACCGCTCGTTGGTGTCGAACCATCGAGAGACATCCGGAGGTCCTGGAGCCGCGATCCGCCGATCCCCCGGCAGTCCACTTCGGCCCCGAGACGTGGCCGAGGCAAGTCAAGGCCCCGTGTCGCCGTCACCCCTCCCCGCGCGTACAACGCGCCCGCCGCCCGCGTACCGGGGGGAGGCGGCGGCGCATCACCCATGGTCACGGCGTGCCGGCAAGGGCCACCGTGGAACCATGACGAACGACCTCACCGGCGCCCCACGCCCCGCCGCCCCGGCCCCGGGCCTCGCCCGGTGTTTCGAGATGGGCTTCAGCCCCACCCCGCGCGGCGCCCGACTCGCACGACGGCTGTGTGCGGAGCGGTTGCACTCCTGGGGCGTCCCGTACGGCACCGAGGCACACGACGCCGTCACACTCCTGGTGGCCGAGCTCGCGGCGAACGCCGTTCACCACGGTCGGGTCCCGGGGCGGGACTTCCGGGTACGCCTGGACGTCCCGCCGTGGGCCGGAACCCCCGTGCGCGTCGAGGTGGTCGACGCCCGCGGCGAACGCCTGCCGGAGCCCGAGCGGGGGTTTCCCGGCGCCGAACGCGTCGACGGGCGCGGCCTGCTCCTGGTCGCCGCCGTCGCCGACCGATGGGGCTGGGGCTCGCGGCCCCGAGGGGCACCCGGAAAGGTCGTATGGGCCGAGTACGACCGGCGAGATCACGCACCGCGGGCGGTTCTCGGCCAGATGTGACGAACCCCGTGCGCCACTCTGGACGGAAGATCGCCGCCCCCACCACACTGGTTCCGACGCGTGGTCCGGTCGACACCACCCCGGTTGCCGCGTCGGCGACAGCAACAGCCACGGGGCGGGGGCACGGTGCCGCAGCGGATCATCGACGGACGTTACGAACTCCTGGAGGAGCTCGGCCACGGTGGCATGGGCGACGTCTGGCGCGGCTACGACTCCGTGCTGGACCGGCCCGTGGCGGTGAAGCTCATCCGGCCCCAGGCCGTCACCTCACAGCGGTCGGCGGAGGAGTTCGCCAAGCGGTTCCGGCGCGAGGCACGGATCACGGCCCGTATCCGGCACCCCGGGGTGCCGCAGGTCCACGACGCCGTCCTGGACGAGTCCCACGCGCACCTGTTCCTCGTCATGGAGCTGGTCGACGGAGTCCAGCTGTCCGCCTACGTGGACCCGGCCCGGCCGCTGCCGGTGAGCTGGGCGGTCGCGGTGGCCGCGCAGGTGGCCACCGTGCTGTCCCACGCCCACGAGATCCCCGTGGTCCACCGGGACCTCAAGCCGAGCAACGTCCTCGTCGCCCGGGACGGGACCGTGAAGGTCCTGGACTTCGGCATCGCGGCCATCCTGCGCACCGACACCACCAAGCTGACCGCCACCGGGAGCCCGATCGGGACCTCCCAGTACATGGCGCCCGAGCAGGTGCGCGGCGGGCGCGTGACGCCGCGCACCGATCTGTACGCGCTCGGCTGTGTGCTGCACGAGATGCTCTGCGGTCGGGCGCTGTTCCGGGCCGACAGCGAGTACGCGCTGATGTACCGGCACGTCACGGAGGAACCCACCCCGCTGCGTCGGCTGCGCCCCGAGGTCCCGCACGCGCTGGAGGAACTCGTCCTGCGCCTGCTCCGCAAGGCACCGGAGGCCAGGCCCGCCGACGTGCGGGAGGTGTACGAACGGCTGCTGCCCCTCCTCCCGCGCGCCGGGCGGGACCCGTCGCCCGGAGAGACCGGACCGGCCGGCGTCCCCGACCCGACCAGGCCGTTCCGCCACCCGTACGCTCCCCGCTCACGAACCCCGTCGGCGGCGGCCCCCACGTCCTCGGAGGAACCGGAGGCCGCGTCCCCGCCCCTGCCGGACGAGCTGCGGGCGGACATCGCGGACGCGTACGCGCACTGCGACGCCCTGCTGGAAGAGGAGCGGTTCGCGCAGGCGGCGGAGGTGCTCGGCGAGGTCGTCGAGCCCGCCGCCCGCGCCCTCGGTGCCGAGAACCGGCAGGTACTGGAGCTGCGCACGCAGCGGGCGGCGATCCGGCTGCTCGGCGGCGACTACCGGGCCGCCCTGCCCGAGTTCACGGCGCTCGCCGACGCCTACGGGCGTGTCGCGGGGCCCACGAGCGGGCAGGCCCGGGCCTGCCGCGCCCAGGCCGCCCGCTGCCGCGCCGAACTCGGCCAGGTGACGGAGGCGCTCACGGCGCTGGAGGCGGTACTCGCCGTCGTCCGGGCGGTGGACGGCGACGGCTGCGAAGAGGCCGTCGAACTCCGGCGCGACATCGGCATGCTGCTGCTCGCCCAGGGCCGCGCCGCCGACGCCCTGGCCCTCCTCGAACCGCTGCACGCCGACCTCCGATCCGTGCACGGCCCCGGGGACGAGCTGACCGCCGAGGTCGCCGAGGTCCTCGCCCTGATCCGGCTGGACCTCGACGGCGGGACGCACTGAAGACCGACCGGCGGAACAAGCGGGAGAGACGCACGGCCATGCCCCACCTCGCCTTCGACATCGCCTTCTGCGCCCAGCTCCCCAAGCTCCGGGGAACGGTGCGCAAGGGGGTCTTCGACGCCTGGGAGAAGTTCGAACGGCTCAGCCTGAAGCAGCTGTTCAAGGACCCCGGGCTCAAGCTGGAGTCGCTGAAGAACGCCCGTGACCCGCACATCCGGACGATCAGGATCGACCGCGGCACCCGGGGGGTCGTGCTGGCGCCCGACAGCGGGGACACCTACGTCCTGTTGCGGGTGCTGCCGCACGACGAGGCCAACACGTGGGCGGTCAAGCAGAAGGCGTCCATCAACACGGTGACTCGGGCCGTGGAGATCCGCGACATCGCCGTCCTGGAGGAACTCGCCCCGGCGTACGAGCGCACCGCCCCCGCCCCCGAGCAGCGACTCTTCGCCGCCGTCTCGGACGGTGACCTGGCCGCGCTCGGCATCGACGGGACGACGCTGCGGCAGGCCCGCGTACTGACGAACGCGGAGCAGTTGGAGGTGTTCGCGCCGTTCTTCCCGCAGGATCAACGCGAGGTCCTCGAATACCTCGCCGCCGGCTTCGGCGTGGAGGAGGTGTGGCGGGACGTCGTCGCCGCGCACCTGGCCGCCGCCGAGAGCGCCGGACCGGTGGACACGTCCGACTACGAGACGGCGATCCGACACACCCGCGCCCGCATCGCGCAGGCCACCGGATCGGACGAACTCCGCGAGATCCTCGACAAGCCGTTCGCGGCCTGGCGGGTCTTCCTCCACCCGTCCCAGCACAAGGTGGCCTACCGGGCCTCGTACTCCGGGCCCGCCCAGGTGACCGGGGGGCCGGGCACCGGCAAGACGGTCGTGGCCCTGCACCGCGTGCGCCACCTGCTCGGGCACCTGCGGGACGGCGACCGTGTCCTGCTCACCACCTTCACCAACACCCTGGTGGCCGCCCTGCGCTCCGGCCTCGCCGAACTCGTCGACGACGAGGCGCTCCGGGACCGGGTGGACGTCACGACCGTCGACGCCTTCGCCGGACGGGTGCTGTCCACGCGGCTCCGGCCGTTGCGGGCGGACGAGGAACAGGCCCGCTGGGAGCAGGCCGCCCGCGTCGCCGGCTTCACCGGGGACCCGCGGTTCCTCGCCCAGGAGTACAAGCACGTCGTCCTCGCCCGGAACCTGCGGACGTACGAGGAGTACGAGGCCGCCGAACGCAAGGGGCGCGGCACCGCGCTGCCGGCGGCGGCCCGTCCCCCGGTGTGGGCCGCCGTCCAGGAGTTCGGCGCCCGGCTGGCGGCCGACGGGCTGCGGACCTACCTGGGGACCTGCGCCGAGGCCGCGGACCTGCTGGAGCGGACCGGGCCGCGCTACCGGCACGTCGTCGTCGACGAGGCACAGGACCTGCACCCCGCGCAGTGGCGGCTGTTGCGCGCCGCCGCCCCGGCCCGCCCGGACGACCTGTTCATCGCGGGCGACCCGCACCAGCGCGTCTACGACAACCGGGTGTCGCTCAAGGCGGTCGGGATCAAGGTGACGGGTCGGTCGACGAAGATGCGCAGGAACTACCGCTCCACCCACGAGATCCTCAGCTGGTCCACCGCGCTGCTCGTGGGCCGTCCCTTCGCGCGACTGGAGGACGACGCCCGACACGAGACCCTGCTCGGCTACCGCTCGGCCCTGCGCGGCAGCGGCCCCGAGACGCACGGCGCCGGCTCACCGGAGGCGGAGCTGGCGGCCCTCGTCAAGCGTGTGCGTGGCTGGCTGGACGACGGGGTCGCGCCCGGTGACATCGGGGTGAGCGGCCGGTTCAACCGGATCTGCGACCAGGTGGCCGAGCACCTCGCGGCGGCGGGCATCCCCGCGCGGCGACTGCGGGCGGACCGGCCGTCGGCCGCCGACGCGGTGAACGTCGGCACCATGCACGCCTTCAAGGGCCTGGAGTACCGCTGCGTCGCGGTGATCGGCGTCCGCGCCGGAGCCGTGCCGCACCCCAAGGCGCTGACGCCGGTGGACGTCGACCGTCTCCAGCACGAGGCCGATCTCCTGGCGGAGCGCTGCCTGCTCTTCGTCGCCTGCACCCGGGCCCGCGACGGCCTGTACGTGTCCTGGTCGGGGGAGCCGAGCCCGTTCCTCCTCACGGAAGGGATCTGAGCGGGCGGGTGGCGCGCGGGGCTCGGCCGGCGGGCCGGTCCGAGGGGCACACGAGAGGCGATGTCAGACCTTGCCGATGCCGAGCGTGTTCTCGCGGGGCAGCATGCCCGAGCCGAGGACCTCCAGCCAGAGCGGGCCGAGAAGGTCGGCGAGTCGAGCGGTGCCCTCGGTCCCCAGCTCCCGCCAGGGGGCGGCGGCCAACGCGTCCGTGCCGCGCTCGATCTCGGCGCGCAGGGCGCGACCCGCGTCGGTCGCCGTGCCGTCGGCGTCCAGCAGACCCCGCCCGACGAGCCGTTCGCGGGCGGCCGTCCACTCGGCCGGGCTCCAGCCCCGGCCCGCGAAGACCGCGCCGGGCGCGGCGCCGATCGCGGCGAACGACACCAGCGCTTCCACGGGGTCGAGCCCCGCCACGAGGAGGGCGGCCAGGTGGCCGTCGCCACGATGCTCGCGCAGGATCGTCGTGGCCTGCCACAGGGCCAGATGGGGCTCCTCCGGCCAGGGCAGCGCGGAGTTCGCGGCGGCGAGCGGGCGGCCCTCGCCGGGCGCGGACTCCGCCGCCCGGCGGGCGAGCGCGGCGGCCTCGGCGAGCTCGGGACCGTCCACCCGCTCGCCGAGGAGCGCGCGGAGGCCGACCCGCCGCCGAGATCGCCACCACCTTTCGCGACTACGGCAGCGACGAGGACGACATCACCTTCCACCAGATCGAGCGACTCTACGCCAACGAGGAAGAGGGCGCCTTCTGGCGACTGAGGGTGCTCATGCCGGCCGAGGGCGACGCCCGCCCGAACGGCGAGCGCCTGTACGAGGACATCGCCCGGAGCCTCCAGATCCAGGACCTCTGACCCGCCTCGCGGCACCGGTCGGGCGGGGGGTGCCCTCGCCGCCCCTCGTCGGTCGGCGGGTCCCGGTCAGGGCGGGCGGGGCGTCGATCGCCGAGGCGGGAAAGGGAAGGCAGGGACCCCATGTCATTTCTGAGGTTCTCCAGCGACGAGGTGAAGGAGATGGCTCGGACGCTGGAGAGCGGTGGCGACGACTTGCGCAGGGCGTCGAAGGCGATGACTCGCGCGGACTCCGGCCGGCTGGGTCACGACGGTCTTCGGTCCGCCTGCGACGCGTTCGCCGAGTCCTGGGACCACGGCTTCGGGCGGCTGTCGAAGCTGACCAAGGGCGTGTCCAGGTTCGCGGACGAGGCGTCGGAGGAGTTCCTCGAACTGGACCGGCGGCTGTGCGACGAGGTTCGGATGTCCCGTGACGCGGGGGAGAAGTAGGCGAAGCACCCGTCGGGGGCCGCGAGACGGCCGAGGCTCGCCGGCGCCCCGCGACGGTCGGCGCTCTTGGGCCGGCGCTCCTCTCAGCGGGCTCGGTTCGTCGGTCTCCCCGCCTCGACGGGGCCGGACCCCGCCGGCGAGTCGAAGTCGAACGACCGGCCGATGTGGGCCAGCCGCAGGCAGTAGGAGTCCAGCAGGAACACGGACGGGGTGGCGATCGTCACGTACACGGCGTAGCCCCTCGGCGCCGGGATGACGAGTTGCAGTGACGCCATCGGGACCCCCGGCGCGGGCCGTCCCTCGGCCGCCGGGAGGGTGAGCGATCGCAGGGAGGTGGACATCACCCCCGGCCCCGACGGCAGCTTGACCGCCAAAACCAGGTCCTGCTCCCCCTGAAGCCCCTTGCCCAGCGGGTAGTCCACCTCCTCCACGTCGCGCGCGTCCGTGAGGAGCCGCCTCGTCTTGGCCTGGTAGATCCCCTCGGCGGCCAGGAGCGGGTCCTGGTGCCCACTGGGACGCACGGAGACGGCGAGCAGGCCCATCGACAACCGTTCGTCCCCCTCCACGTTCTCGGTGCCCACGCACATCGCCGTGAGGATCGTGGTCTCCTCGCCTCGCCGTGAGAGCCTCGGGAGGTAGTCCCGCATCCGTGCGGCGGCGGCCTCCCGTTGCTCGTCGTCGGCTTCCGGCATGAGTCTCCCCATCGCCTTCCGCCATCCGTCGGACGTCGTGGGGTCCGGAAGCCTCACGAACTCGTCCGGCACCTGGTGTCGGAAGGCGTACGCGGCATGGGGCGACGGGACGTCGCCCACGAAGGCGGTCATGCGACAGTCCCGAACCGCGAGGGCGCGAGCCCCGACGTGAAGCTCGCGCCCGCCGACCTCAGGGTCCTGGAGGAGTCGATCCGCGGCCCAGGGGGGCCCGGGGTCGTCACTCCGTCGGCCGGCCCGTCCGCGTACAGCCCGGCGAAGGGGCCGACGAGGGGAACGTCCTTGAGGTTCCACTCCCCGTCCGTCCACCGGGAGTCGTTCGCGTTCGAGCCGAGCGCGAGGCCGGTGCCGGTCAACGCCCCGGTCCAGTCGAGGGTGTTGCCGATGGCGACGTGTGTCCAGCCCCGCGCCGATATGGAGAACCCCCGGACACTGTTCGTCACGCCGCTGGGGATCTGCGCGATCCCCTTGAGGTGGTTGCCCGGACCCATCTCGCCCACCGCGGCCATGAGCCCTCGTGAGGCGCGCAACGCCCGCCCGGACTGGACGAGGGCCCTGCCCGCCTGGGCGAGACGGGCACCCGCGAGACCCACACCGCCGGTGAGCACGCCTCCCACGTCCCATGCCAGGGTTTCCCAGGTCATCCCCTCCGCACCGCCCGCCAACGCCACGCCGTGCGCGGCCAAGGCCCCGACCCCGACGGCGAAGCCGACGAGACCGAGCGCCCCGACCCCGGTGCCGAGAAGGAGAGCGACGAGGCATATCACACCGATGACCATGGCGATGTCGGCCAGGACGTCACCGACGAGCTTCCAGAAGTCGGGGTCGGTGATCGTGTCCCACGCGTCCCCCAGGAACTCCCTGAACTCTTCCACCAGACCGTCGAACAGACCCGGCTCGGGTGGAGCGTCGTCGGCCGCGTCACGCACCTGCCGGGCCGCGACGTCGGCCACCGCGGTGAACTCGGCGTTCAGGGATCGGGCGCGGGCCCGAACGGCTTCGAGCTCGTCGTTCGCCGCGTCGTACGCGCGCCGCCCGCGCCTCACGTCCCGAGCGTGCTCGTCCCTCTCCGTGTCGGTCATGCCCGACGTGTCGCTCGGCAGCCCGTCGAGCCGGCCCCTCTCGGCATCGACCCGGCTCGCCGCTTCGGCCGCCTCCCGCTCCAGCCGACGGGCGCGTGACCGGAATTCGCTCAGGCCGCTCTCCCACGCGGAGAGCGCACGGTGGGCGGACTCCAGCGCGTTCAGGGACTTCCCGAGGTACGGCGGGATGACCGATACGGACTCGGCGAACGCGGTCGCCGAATCGCCGACCCACACACCGTCCACAGTGCCGATCCTGTTCAGTTTGGTCCGGGCGTCGCCGCTCTCCCGAATGACGACGCCGACCATGGTGACCAACTGCTCGACCGCCTCCGGGTCGCCCGGTGCCGGGTCGAAACCCAGGTGCGGAAACTTCGCCGATCCCATCCATCCCCCTGCGCGCGTGACAAGGCATCAGGTCCGCTCGGTCGGAGCCGACGTGCGAACGAGACCTACGATGCGCGTGGTGCCGACCGCCATCGTATGGACCACGATCACGAGCCATGAAGAGAGGGCGTCGATGTTCTTGCGGCAACAACTGCGGTCGCTGACGCGTGACGGAACGAACGGCGCGGAGCGCCACGTCGCGCGCAATCTGCTGAGATCACGGAAGAAGTTCGCGTCCTTCGCCTACGTCGCGGAGCAGTACGGGTACGAGTACGGCGGCCTCTCCTCGCTGTCTCCCGGCGGAAGCCCCAACCCCTACTTCGACTTCCGCCGCATGCCGGACGCGGCCCGGCGCGCCGAGCGCACCGCCGAGCGGTACCCGGACGCACTCGACGGGGGACGGCTGCCCGGTATGCGTCCCGGCCGCGATCGCCTCACACCGCTTCCGGAGGCCCGACACGCGGTCGGTCTCCTCCACGCGCGCATCGAGGTCGACTACAGCGGCACGCAGAGGAAGCGTGGGCTCGTCCAACTTCTGATCCTGCCGCTGGTGTTGCTCATTCCCCTCTCACAGTTCGGTTTCACCGCCACCTCGGTGACGGTGTGTGCCGGCGCCTGGGCGGTCGCGGCGGGTCTGTGGGCACTGGGTGTCGCCCTGGCCCGTCGACGCCGGGCGAGGTACAGCGGCATGCTCGAACGGGCCGGCATCCCCTGGCCACCGAGCCGGTAGCGCCGCGTGACGCCCGCCCGCGGTCGACGGGCACCGGCCCGAGGGCTCCTCCCGCGTGGTCGCCAACCCGTTGCAGGCGGCGAGCCTTCTGGGTGCCGTGTCCCGCGTTGGTGGTTTCGACCGAGCACTCGAGATGTACTACGCCGGTTGAGGCCCGCGGAGGTCGTGGGAGTTCCGCTCAGGACTGCCATCTTCCCAAGGTGGGTTGGAGGATGGCCGATCTGCACCGGACGAGGCCGACAGCGGACAAGAAGTACAGGAAGTAGGCGGCCTTGCGTACGCGTTCACCGTTCTCGTTCTTCATGTTCGGCACGGTGGGGCGGCGGATCAGCAGGGCCCGTGCCGCGTCGTCAGTGGGGGACATCCCCTGGAGGAGAGAGCCACCGCCATCCCGATCGGGTACCTCGCGATGGTGACTCGGAAGATTTCAAGTCCAGTGAGACGGTCGTGACGCTATGAGATTTGTGGTGTGGGTTCGCGGCGCTTGGCTGGGTCGTTGATCCAGGCGGTCTGGGGTATCTCGGGTGGTCGGGGGCGGCGGCCGAAGCGTTCGGGGTGGCGGGCGTATGCCTCGGCGAGGGTGACGGCCCGCTGGTCGCGGACCTCCTCGGCGGTCCCGAAGTGGACGGAAGCGGGCGTGTGCCAGCCGATGCCCGAATGCCGATGCTCATGATTGTAGTACGCGATGAACGCGTCGAACCACTCGCGGGCGTGGGCCAGTGAGTCGAACCGTTCGGGATAGTCCGACATGTACTTCGTGGTCTTGAACTGTGCCTCGCTGTAAGGGTTGTCGTTGGAGACCTTCGGCCGGGAGTGCGACCTTGTCACTCCGAGATCGATGAGCAGCTGGGAGACCTTCTTGCTCGTCATCGAGGTGCCGCGGTCCGCGTGCACGGTCTCGGGCACGATCCCGTTGCGGGCGATGGTCTCGCGGATCAACTCCTCGGCCCGTCCGGCCGATTCGGCGAGTTCGACGGTGTGGCCGACGATGTAGCGGCTGAAGATGTCGATGATGACGTAGGCGTGGTACCAGATGCCCTTGGCCGGTCCGGCCGTCTTGGTGATGTCCCAGGTGAACACCTGCGACGGGGCGGTGGCCACCAGCTCGGGCACCGTCTTGGCGGGATGGGTGGCCTGGCGGCGGCGCTCACCGGACTGCCCCCTTTCGCGCAGGATCCGGTACATCGTGGAGACGGAGCAGTGATAGCGCCCGGCATCCAGCTCGCGGGCCCAGATCTGCGCGGGTGGCAGCTCGGCGTATTCGTCGCGGTTCATCAACTCCAGTACCGCAGCCCGCTCTTCGGCCGTCAGAGCCGCGGGCTGGACCCGCGGCGAGCGGGGCCTGCACGGTGGCGGGGGCTGCAGCCGGCGGTAGTGGGTGGCCCTCGATCGACCGGTCAGCCGGCACGCGGCCGTCACGCCCAGCCTGCCCTCGACGCCGGTGAACGCGTCGTCGACCACCGGGTCGGCGGCAGCCTTCAGTCCGCGCCCTCGGAGATCATTTCCAAGAGCGCGGAAGCTTTTCCCATTACCTCCAACGCGGCCTTGTTGCGGGCCAGTTCCTTCTCCAGCCGTTCCACCTGGCGGCGCAGTCTCTCGTTCTCCGCCTCGGCAGCAGACTTCTTCGGCCTCGCCGGGCTGGTGCGCTTGTCGACCAGCTTCTCCAGAGCCCCGGCATCCCGCGCGGCCCGCCATTCCTTGACGTGCGAGTGGTACAGCCGCTCGCGGCGCAGGATTGCGCCCTTCTCGTTCTTGGGCGCGGCGTCGTACTCGGCCACGATCCGCAGCTTGTACTCGGGGCTGAAAGTGCGGCGCTTCGGCCGGGGAGCCGGGTCGGATCCGGCAGGCTTGGTGCTGGTCATGAGGGGGTGGTTCTCCTGTCGTGCCCTCTCAGGCTAACCCGCCGAAGCGGGGCGTCTCACCCAAGGCTGACAGAGAGGGACTGACGCGTTCACGTGGTGTAGAGCGATCTGCGCGAGTGCACGGCATAGGTGACGGCCAGCACCCCTGCCGTGCCGACGGCCAGGAGCGCGGCGGCGACGAGCTCTGACACCCGTGCGGGGGCGGGGGGAATGAATCCGCCGACGAACTCCAGGTGTGGGTAGGCGATCGCCATCAGGAGGTTGCGGGGGTCGAACCGGCCCAGGATGGGTACGAGGAAGAAGCCGACCAGGAACACCGGCAGCACATACAGCGGGCGCCGAACGATGAGCGCCGCGCTCATGCCCAGGAGGGCGAAGACCCCGCCGGTTGCGAGCGTCATGGCCAGGGTCGGCAGGGTGTCGGCCGGGGAGAGGTCACCAGGCACTTCGAGTAGCCGGGTGTCGACGCGTCCGCTCACGGCCAGGTGCAGAGCCGTGCTGGTGAGCAGTGTTGCGACGAAGGCCGCCGCGGTCAGAGCGGTGACCGCCGCTGTCAGGGCGACGACCTGGGACAGGAACAGCCTCCGCGGTCCTTCGCGGACCGCGCGGAACTTCAGGGTCTTGTAGTGCGCGTCGCGGGTCGGTGCGATCGCGCCGTAGGTGAAGAAGACGAGCGGACCGATGACGAAGCACAGGACTTGGAGCAGGTTGACGGTGCCTTGCAAGGGGTGGAGGTTGGCCACGGCCTGCCCGGCGCTCTCCCAGGTCTCCTTGAGAGGATCGTCGGTGGGATCGCTGCCGAGGCCGACGGCCCGCTCGAAGGTGTATCCGCCTTCTTGGCGCAGGAACGCCCACTCCTGCCGCAGGCTGTTCACCGCGCTGAGCGCAGTGGCGTACGCGCCCACAGCGAAAGCCGACGCGACCGCCATGAAGCAGACGAGCGTGTACAGGAAATATCGCGACGCCCACTGGTAACGCAGATCAACGCGGACCGTGCGCGCGATGGGCCAGGTACGCGTCTTCGAGCCGGTCACCGGTGGCGTGGTTGAAATCAAGCTGGCTCAGCCCGTTCTCGGATATGGCGAACACATCGTCCGCGACACGGTCGTAGAAGTCGAATTGGTGGCCGGAGGCGACCACGACGCTGTCCTTCTTGAGCTGCTGCAGCGAGGCGCGCAGCCACTGCAGGCTGTCGTAGTCCAGGCCGTTCGCCAGCTCGTCCAGGACGACGTACGAGGGCCGCGCCAGCAGCAGGCCCACGGTGTACAGCTTCTTGCGCTGCCCGTAGGAAAGCGCCCCGGCCGGCTTGCGCAGCGTCGCGCGCTCCAGCACACCGTCCGCGACCGTGCGGACATCTTCCCAGTGGGTCTTCCGGCCAAGGAGGAAGTGCAGGTTGTCGAAGCCGGACAAGTGCGGGTACAGGGCACAGTCGTCGAACACCGGGAAGACGTGCTCACGCACGTCCGCCAGTGGACGGCCGTCGAACTCGACGGTTCCGGTGTGTGTTTCCAGGCCGACCAGGCAGGTGAAAAGGGTAGTCTTCCCGGCTCCGTTCGGGCCCAAGAGGTAGCTGACCCTGCCCGTGCGGAATTCGGCGGAAACGTTGCTCAGAACCGGGTGTCCACCATGGCTCTTCGTAAGGTTCCTGATACTGATCATCGGTGACATCCCGTGTACGGCGCGACGACCGGGCGTCGGAGTATCCACAGGCGCCCCGGCCGCTTACCGCACTCGTACGTGAAACCTTAGCCCTTCCAGTTCCAGGCCCCGGACTTGCCACCCGAGAAGTAGTGCGTGTAATCCGTCGAGTACGCCTTCACATCGCCCCAAGGCGTGGGGACCCCGGCACCGATGGTGTCTTTCGCACGCCACTTGTGAGTCGACGAGGTGGTGTGGTACCGCTTGATCCCGTTGTTCTTCGCGATATTCGGGAAGACGTGCCCGCTCTCCTGCCAGCCCTTCGAGGACGTGACCTTGCTCCCGTTGTAGCCGAAGTACACGGTGTCACGGGTCCACATCAGTGAACTGCCCCGCTTGTACTGTGCCTTCCGGTACCTGGTTGTGGCGGCGGCCCGCACCGAACTGGCTCCGGCTTCCTCCCCCGAGACGTCGAATCCCTCCGCAACCGGCTGGTTGGTGAAGGCCGCCAGTTGTTCCGGGCTCAGCTGCTCCGCCTGGACCATCTGCCCGTCCTCACCGACGGCGATCGGGTCGTCGCCGGCCACCGCGAGGGCCGTGGCGGCGGGCGCCACGACCGCCAGCGCGAGTCCGCAGGAAGCGGTGATGGTCATGAAGCGCTTGTGCACGTGATCTCCATTTGTCGCGGCCATCCCCCAGCACTTCGCGTTGCTCGCAGGTGCTGTGGCCGTCTGGTCACGAATGATCACATCAGGCCCAACCGCCCCATGCCGTGGCGGGCGTCACATTCCCTGCTCAGATGTTCATCAAATGTCAAGATCAACCGGGTTCTATCATGATTCGGGCTTTTTCTGGGTTCTTTGGCCGGTGGGCAAGTCACGCGACGGGAGCAGGCGTCGAACCCTGACCGACACCGAGGGCCGCTCCTCGAGGTGACGGTGACCATCGCGGACGTCCACGACCGCGAGGCCGCCCTTCCCCGCCGGAAACGTTCATGGACAAGCCGGGCCGGCTGCCGAAGCTGCTGTGGGTCGAAGCGTAGACCAGGGCCCGGCGCTGGCGAAGGCGTTCGCCCGCCACGGAGTCCGGGTCGAGGCCTTTGCGGCGCTCGGTCGGGCAAGACGGCTTCGTCAGCGACAGCCGTCCGGCCACCGGACGGTACGGAAACCGGCGGCGTCACCACGCTCTCCGCGGTCGGCACCGACACGAGTTCCTCACGCCCCACCCGTGCCCACTCGACCCGTTCCCGCGTGACATCCGCTCCGCTGAGCCTGTCCCAGGACCTCAGCCCAAGGCT
The DNA here is from genome assembly GCF_016598575.1 of Streptomyces sp. HSG2. Taxonomy (NCBI): domain Bacteria; kingdom Bacillati; phylum Actinomycetota; class Actinomycetes; order Kitasatosporales; family Streptomycetaceae; genus Streptomyces; species Streptomyces sp. HSG2. Next base: position 1,418,264 of record NZ_CP066801.1, on the reverse strand, counting down.
CCAACTCCTGCCTCGCGGGCGCCCGGTGCCACCACATCAACCCCGACACCGACGGCACGTACCCTCCTCGATCAACGACAAGCCATCCGCTGCCTGCCCCTACCCCGCCGCGAGTCACACGCCGTACACGAAGAACCCCCCCGCTCGTCGAACAGAGACACTCCTGCCACAACGCGCTCGGCGTGGGCTGCGCGAAGGGTCGCCAAGACCTGCTTGGCGTTGGTGTGAAGCCCAAGATGGCGCCTGGTGAAGGCTCGGGGGGTGCCTCGCATTGGCCTCGCGTCTCTGACTCGAAGCTCTGCGAGCCTCATCGGGACGGCGCGCGACGCGAATCGGGAGCTGGATGATCTGTCGAAGCGTGGCCCGAGGATGACACGCGAAGCGACGCGGGGTTGCCCACCTCTGCCAGGAGGGAGTGGCTCCGGCAGTGTGTCGGAGGTGCGCCGCGAACTCTGAGAGAGCGAGAGGGCGGGAGTCAGTGAGACTGACTCCCGCCCTCTTCTGTCGGCATCCGTCCTGGTCAGCGCTTGATTTCTGCTGATCCTGGGCGAGTGCCCCCGGCAGGATTCGAACCTGCGCACACGGCTCCGGAGGCCGTTGCTCTATCCCCTGAGCTACGGGGGCTTCCTCGTCGCCCGGGCTGTTGCTCGCGGCGACGGGTAGAACACTACCAGCTCGATCAGCGTGGTCAGGACCGCGTGCTCGGTGGCCGGGGCAGGGGCCGGTGGGCCCCCGGGTGTGGAAGTGGGCAAAACCGGGACGCGGCGGCCGGAGTGGACTTACTCTCTAGTTGTGCCAGGCGCCGCGGGCCGAATCCTTGTGGTCGACGACAACAGGGTCATCCGGCAGTTGATCAGGGTCAATCTCGAACTGGAGGGGTTCGAGGTGGTGACCGCTGCCGATGGTGCCGAGTGTCTGGAAGTCGTGCATCGTGTTCGGCCGCACGTCGTGACTCTCGATGTCGTCATGCCTCGACTCGACGGCCTCACCACCGCCGCCCGGCTGCGTGCCGACCCGCGAACCAGCTCTCTGCCGCTCGCCGTGATCAGTGCCTGCACCCCGGGAGAGGTCGATGCCGGGGTCGAGGCGGGGGTGGACGCGTTCCTGCCCAAACCCTTCGAGCCCGCCGAGCTGGTGCGCCTCGTCGGGCGGCTTCGTTCGCGTGGAACCGGGGAAGCGGGCGGGGTGGCCGCTCCCTGGTCCAGCGCACCGCCCGCGGAGTGGGCCGGCTAGCGACGGCGTCCCGTTTCTCCCGCGAGGGCCGGTCGATTTTCGTCGGCCTCTGTCCACATGCCGGACCGCCGCCAGGCCCGGGCGACACACCTGTCCCCTTCCTCCCATACGCTGGTCACGTGACCCCCGTCGAGCTCTCCCGAACCGTGCTGGACGCCGTGCGGCGTGCCGCCGAGGCGGGAGAGCTCCCCGTGAGTGTGCCGAAGCGGGCCGTGCTCACCACGCCCGGACCAGGGGGGAGCGGCGACTTCGCCACGGCCGTCGCCCTGCAACTCGCCGGTCCGGCCGGCCGATCGGCCCGCGAGGTGGCCGAGGTGGTCCGCGCCCACCTCGTCGAGGCCCCCGGTGTCGCCGAGGTGCGGATCAGCGGACCGGGTTTCCTCAACATCAGCCTGGACGACACCGCGGCCGTCGCGCTCGTCCGGGAGATCCTGCTGCACGGATCGCGGTACGGCTTCGCCCGGACGCCCGAGGCGCCCGAGGCACGCCCCACCCCGGACACGGACTCCGCGGGTGCCTTCCGGGGTTCCGGCGGCGCCGTCGGACTCCACGCGCCGTGCGAGGTCCGGGCGGTCGTCGTCATGGACTCGGTTGCCCGGCTCCTCCGCGCCCAGGGGGTGTCCGTCCTGACCCGGTGCGCGGCGGCTCCGCCGCCGGAGTGGCGGACGGTGCTGGGCGTCGATGTCGACGTCGTGGGCGCGCCGACGGACCGCGTCGTCAGGCCGGTGCCGGTGTCCGGGGATCCACTGCCCCTGGGGCGGGACGCCGCACGGTGGGCCCTGTTGCACCCCGCGGCGCACGACCAAGCCCGAGCGGACGCCGTCCACCTGGCGCAACGAGAGTCCAACCCGCTGTTCCGCGTCCGGTACGCGCACGCCCGGATACGCGCCCTGATCCGCAACGCCGCCGATCTGGGGTTCGGTCCGGATCTCGGTTTCGTCCGGGCATCGGGCCCCGACGCCGACTCCGACGTCGGTGGGATCCCCGAGTCCGCCACCTCACCCGGCCCGAGGCCGGCACCCGACCCCGCGGCCCGCGTCGCGCGCGTGGCGGACCCGCGCGCCGGGCGTCGAGGCCTTGGAGAAGCGTCCCTCCCCGACCGTGGCGAGACGATCGAAGCGGAGGCCGGCGACGGCTCGGCCGTCCTCTCCGGCCCGCCGCGCGGGTACCGGCCGACCGCGCGCCCCGGTCTCCCGGGACACCCCCGGCCCGCCCCGACCCCGGGGCTACCGGACCGGCCCGTAGCCGAGGTGATCGCCGACCACGCCGGTCTCCTGGCCCTCCTCGCCGACCACCCCCGCGTCCTCGCCTCCGCCGCCCGCCGGCAGGCCCCCGACCGGCTCGCACGGCATCTCGTCACCGTCGCCGACGCCGTGCCGCCACTCCTCGCCGACGTCTTGCCACGGGGCGCCGAGAAACCCTCGGCCGCCCACCGTGCCCGACTGGCGCTCGCCGAAGCCGTCGGGCTGGTGCTGGCCGGCGGCCTGTCCCTGCTCGGCGTCACCGCACCCGACCATCTCTGATCCTCAGATTCTCTGAACCCCCTGTTCCTCCGAGGGAAGCCAAGAGCCATGAGCCGTTCCGCCCACCCCGCCGGGCCCCGCCACGCAGACGTCCTGCCCGAGGGCCACTATTCGGCGCCGCCCGCAGATCTGAACCACCTCGACCCCAAGGTCTGGGCTCGGACCGTCGCCCGCGACGCCGATGGCGTCGTCACCGTCGGGGGTCGGACGGTCACCGAGATCGCCGAGGAGTACGGGACGCCCGCGTACGTCCTCGACGAGGACGACTTCCGCGCCCGTGCCCGGGCCTGGCGCGCCGCGTTCGGGGAGGACGCGGACGTGTTCTACGCGGGCAAGGCCTTCCTGTCCCGGGCCGTGGTGCGGTGGTTGGACGAGGAGGGGCTCAATCTCGACGTGTGTTCCGGGGGTGAGCTGACCACCGCGTTGTCCGCCGGGATGCCCGCCGAGCGGATCGCGTTCCACGGCAACAACAAGTCGTCCGAGGAGATCGAGCGCGCGGTGCGGGCCGGTGTGGGCCGGGTCGTCCTGGACTCGTTCCAGGAGATCGTCCGTGTCGCGCACGTGGCCGAGTCCCTGGGCAGGAGGCAGCGGGCCCAGATCAGGATCACCGTGGGTGTCGAGGCGCACACCCACGAGTTCATCGCCACCGCCCATGAGGATCAGAAGTTCGGCATCCCGCTGGCCGGCGGTCAGGCGGCGGAGGCCGTACGGCGGGCGCTGCGGCTGGACGGCCTGGAGTTGGTCGGCATCCACTCGCACATCGGATCGCAGATCTTCGACATGTCCGGCTTCGAGGTGGCGGCGCACCGCGTGGTGGGGTTGTTGAGGGAGATCCGGGACGAGCACGGGGTCGAGCTGCCGGAGATCGATCTCGGTGGTGGTCTGGGGATCGCCTACACCAGCGACGACGATCCCCGTGAGCCGCACGAGATCGCCAAGGCGCTCGGGGAGATCGTCACCCGTGAGTGCGAGGCGGCGGGGCTGAGGACGCCGAGGATCTCCGTGGAGCCGGGTCGGGCCATCGCCGGGCCGACGGCGTTCACCCTCTACGAGGTGGGCACCGTCAAGCGGCTCGACGGCCTGCGGACGTACGTCTCCGTGGACGGCGGGATGTCCGACAACATCCGCACGGCGTTGTACGACGCCGAGTACAGCGTTGCCCTGGCCTCCCGGGCCTCCGACGCCGGGCCGATGCTCGCCCGTGTCGTGGGCAAGCACTGCGAGAGTGGGGACATCGTGGTCAAGGACGCGTTTCTGCCGGACGACCTGGCGCCCGGGGACCTCCTCGCGGTGCCGGCGACGGGGGCGTACTGCCGGTCCATGGCCAGCAACTACAACCAGGTGCCGCGTCCGCCGGTGGTGGCGGTGCGGGACGGCCAGTCGCGCGCGATCCTGCGACGGGAGACCGAGGAGGACCTGCTCCGTCTCGACGTCGGTTGATCTCCGGCGGTGTCCGGTGTCCCCGTGGGGTCGTGTCGGGTCCGCCGGGCGTTCCCCGGGCCCGCCGGTCGGTCCGTCCGCTCCGGTCCCGACCTTCGGGAGGGACCGGTGTCCGGGCTCATCGGCGGGGGCGCGATACTGCCGGTGTCCGGTCGGCCCGCGCCGGTTGGTGTCGCCCCGGGTTCGGTGCGGCGCCTTCGGGAGGGGAGCGCGTGTGGCGGGCTCCGACGGGCGGCTTCGCGGGCGTGGACCCCTGTGCCACCGGGCACGCACGAAAATGGAACAACCGTCTCACAATCCGGAACAACGGCGGAAAACGCCGTCCGGTGAGTGAGACTGGTTCCACCGTCTACGGTCAGAGGAAACGAGGTCGGATGATGCGTACGCGTCCGCTGAAGGTGGCGCTGCTGGGCTGTGGAGTGGTCGGCTCAGAGGTGGCGCGCATCATGACGACGCACGCCGACGACCTCGCCGCCCGTGTCGGTGCCCCGCTGGAACTGGTCGGGGTCGCCGTGCGGCGACCCGACCGCGTGCGTGAGGGGGTCGACCCCGCGCTGGTCACCACCGACGCCACCGCTCTCGTCGAACGCGGTGACCTGGACGTCGTCGTCGAGGTGATCGGGGGGATCGAGCCGGCCCGGACGTTGATCACCACCGCCTTCGCCCACGGCGCGTCGGTCGTCTCCGCCAACAAGGCCCTGCTGGCCCAGGACGGCGCGGCGCTGCACGCTTCGGCGGAGGAACACGGCAGGGACCTCTACTACGAGGCCGCGGTGGCCGGCGCGATCCCGCTGGTCCGCCCGCTGCGCGAGTCCCTGGCCGGTGACAAGGTCAACCGTGTGCTGGGGATCGTCAACGGCACCACCAACTTCATCCTCGACAAGATGGACTCCACCGGCGCCGGCTACCAGGAGGCCCTCGACGAGGCGACCGCCCTGGGCTACGCGGAGGCCGACCCCACGGCGGACGTGGAGGGCTTCGACGCGGCGGCGAAGGCCGCCATCCTCGCCGGGATCGCCTTCCACACCCGGGTGCGTCTCGACGACGTCCACCGCGAGGGCATGACCGAGGTCACCGCCGCCGACTTCGTCTCCGCGCGGCAGACGGGCCGCACCATCAAGCTGCTCGCCATCTGCGAGCGGGCCGAGGACGGCGCCTCCGTCACGGCTCGGGTCCACCCCGCGATGATTCCGCTCGACCACCCGCTGGCCGGCGTCCGCGGTGCCTACAACGCGGTGTTCGTGGAGTCGGACGCGGCGGGACAGTTGATGTTCTACGGTCCCGGCGCGGGCGGATCGCCCACCGCCTCCGCCGTGCTCGGCGACCTGGTCGCCGTCTGCCGCAACCGGCTCGGCGGCGCTCTCGGCCCCGGTGAGTCCGCCTACACCGCGCTGCCCGTCTCCACGATGGGCGAGGCGGTCACGCGCTACCACATCAGCCTGGAGGTCGCCGACAAGCCCGGTGTGCTCGCCCAGGTCGCGACCGTCTTCGCCGAGCACGGCGTGTCCATCGACACGGTGCGCCAGCAGGGCAAGGACGGCGAGGCGTCCCTCGTCGTCGTCACGCACCGCGCCCCCGACGCGGCGCTGGCCGCCACCGTGGCGGCGCTCAGCAAGCTCGACACCGTGCGTGGTGTCGCCGGCATGATGCGGGTTGAAGGAGAGTAACGAGCGATGACCCACCAGTGGCGCGGAATCATCGAGGAGTACCGGGACCGGCTGCCGGTGTCCCCCACCACGCCGGTCGTGACGTTGCGCGAGGGCGGTACCCCGCTCGTGCCCGCCCGGGTGCTCTCCGCTCGCACGGGCTGCGAGGTCCACCTGAAGGTGGAGGGGGCCAACCCGACCGGGTCCTTCAAGGACCGGGGCATGACCATGGCCATCAGCAAGGCGAAGGAGGAGGGGGCCAAGGCCGTCATCTGCGCCTCCACCGGCAACACCTCCGCGAGCGCCGCCGCGTACGGGGTGCGGGCCGGCATGGTCGCCGCGGTGCTGGTCCCCCAGGGCAAGATCGCTCTCGGCAAGATGGGGCAGGCGCTCGTGCACGGGGCCAAGATCCTCCAGGTCGACGGGAACTTCGACGACTGCCTCGCCCTCGCGCGCGCCCTGAGCGAGGACTATCCGGTGTCGTTGGTCAATTCGGTCAACCCGGTGCGCATCGAAGGGCAGAAGACGGCGGCCTTCGAGATCGTGGACATGCTCGGCGACGCGCCCGACATCCACGTCCTGCCGGTGGGCAACGCCGGGAACATCACCGCGTACTGGAAGGGATACCGCGAGTACGCCGCGGACGGCGTCGCCGGCCGTACCCCCCGCATGTGGGGCTTCCAGGCCTCCGGCAGTGCCCCCATCGTGCGGGGCGAGGTGGTCAAGGAGCCCACCACCGTGGCCACCGCCATCCGGATCGGGAACCCGGCCTCCTGGTCGCGGGCCCTGGAGGCTCGTGACGAGTCCGGGGGGACGATCAGCGAGGTGACGGATCGTGAGATTCTGCGCGCCTACCGGCTGTTGGCCGCGCAGGAGGGGGTGTTTGTCGAGCCCGCCTCCGCCGCCTCGGTGGCCGGGCTGCTGAAGGCGGCCGAACAGGGCCGGGTCGACCCGGGTCAGACCGTCGTCTGCACCGTCACCGGCAACGGGCTCAAGGACCCCGACTGGGCCGTCGCCGGAGCCCCCCAGCCGGTCGCCGTCCCGGTCGACGCGGCGACGGCGGCCGAGCACCTCGGCCTGGCCTGAACGAGCGGGTCGTACGGGCGCCGTGCCCCTCCCCGTACGCCCGGGGCGCGGCCCCGCGTCCCCCGATCGGGCGTAGGGAGGCGTAGGGAGACCCCCGACCGGGGAGGGTCCACGTGGGGGTTGCACACCGGGCTCGCGACACGCATCGTGCGCCTCCTGTGCGCCCTATGTCGTCCGTCAACTTTCCTTCGATAGGCTGTACCGAACGGTCCGCCGTACCCGTCTGGCATCGGGAGCGGGCCTCGCCGTCTCCATGCCCGGTCGGCGGCCGGGGCACGGCCGACCGTCCCCGAGCGAGCGGTGGTCCGGATCCCCGAAGTCCCCCCCCGTACCCCACCGCACGTTCTCGCAAGTCATTCGACCATCACGCAGCTCAAGGAGAGTCAACGAGCGATGGCCGGTCCAGCGTTCCGCGCCGCCGCCGTCCGGGTGCGCGTCCCCGCCACCAGCGCCAACCTCGGCCCGGGCTTCGACGCCCTCGGCCTCGCGCTGGGTCTGTACGACGACGTGGTCGTCCGGGTGGCCGACTCCGGGCTGCACATCGACATCGCCGGGGAGGGCGAGGACACCCTGCCGCGCGACGAGCGGCACCTCCTCGTCCGCTCCCTGCGCGCCGCCTTCGACGTCCTCGGCGGCCAACCGCGCGGATTGGAGATCGTCTGCGCCAACCGTGTCCCGCACGGCCGCGGCCTCGGCTCCTCCTCCGCCGCCATCTGCGCCGGCATCGTCGCCGCCCGCGCCGTGACGATAGGCGGGGAGACGCGGCTCGGCGATGCCGCCGCCCTCGACCTCGCCACGGAGATCGAGGGGCACCCCGACAACGTCGCGGCCTGCCTGCTGGGCGGGTTCACACTGTCCTGGATGGAGGGCGGAACGGCCCGGGCGATCAGGATGGACCCCGACGATTCCGTCGTTCCGGTGGTTTTCGTCCCCGGCAAGCCCGTTCTCACGGAGACGGCGCGCGGTCTGCTGCCGCGCGCCGTCCCGCATGTCGACGCCGCAGCCAACGCCGGTCGCGCCGCCCTGCTCGTCGAGGCGCTGACACGCCGTCCGGAACTCCTGCTCCCGGCCACGGAGGACCGACTCCACCAGGACTACCGCGCGCCCGCCATGCCGGAGAGCGCCGCGCTCGTGGAGCGCCTGAGGGCCGACGGGGTGCCCGCCGTGATCTCCGGCGCGGGGCCCACCGTCATGGCCCTGGCCGACGCGGACACCGCCGACAAGGTCGAGGCCCTCGCCGGTCGGGACTGGGCCGCGAATCGACTGGACCTGGACCGACGCGGGGCCAGTGTCCTGCCGCTGGCCCCTTGACACACGGTTGCCGGACGACGAGAGGGGGAATGTTTGTTGGATCCGGTAGTGTTAACCTCAAGTCCGCACCCGACCTCACCATGGCGAGGTGCCTCGTGTCCCCCTCCGGGACAGACATTCTTCCGGGAGCTCCCCAAGTCGCCCTGTGTGGTGGATGCCGTACGCGGGCAGTACGGCCTACACCGACACTGAGTGGCCCACCGGGCACGCTCCGGAGCCGGTGCCACCACGCCGCGTGACACAGACACTGGGTGCCGCGGCGCACGGAAGCGCCATCACCGGAAATCTCTTCCGCCGCAGAGGCGGACCACCGCCCCGGCGCGGTTCGGACAGCAAGAACCGAAGCCGGACAGCACAACCGGTCGCCGAGCCAGACAGGCCGACGTCCGCTCCAGGGAAGGACCCTTCGTGAGCGACACCACCGATCTGATGGGCGCACGTGTCGAGGAGACCGCTGCAGCGCCCTCCACGGACGCCTCCGCGCCTGCCACTGGTGCCGGCTCGCGGCGGCGCCGCGGCACCGGCCTGGAGGGCATGGTGCTGGCAGAGTTGCAGCAGGTCGCCTCCGGCCTGGGCATCAGGGGCACCGCGCGGATGCGCAAGAGCCAACTGATCGAGGTCATCAAGGAGGCGCAGGCGGCGGGCGGAGCGCCCGCCAAGGCCGACGGCGCCTCCGAGGCCAAGCCCAAGCGTCGCGCCACCTCCCGCACCCGCACGGGCGAGGAGGGGGCCGAGGAGGAGGCGCCCCGGGCCGCCCGGGCCGCCAAGGGCGGCAAGGCCGCCGCGAAGCCGGAGGAGACCTCCGCCGGCGCTCCCGCGGGCGCGTCCGGCGGGCAGCAGATCGAGATCCCCGGCCAGCCCGCCGGTGGCCGCGCGGGCGACGCCGAGCGCGGGGGAGAGGACGCCCCCGTCGAGCGTCGCCGCCGGCGCGCCACCTCCGAGGCCGGGGGCGGCACCGACACCGTCGTCGCCGAGACCAAGGGCGAGACCCGGGTCGACGCGACCTCGCAGCAGGCGGGGCAGGGGCAGCAGCAGGACGCCCGCTCCGAGGCCGGCGAGGGCCCCGGGGAGAGCCGTCGTCGTGACCGCCGCGAACGCGGTCGCGACCGTCGCGGCAAGGGCGACGACCAGCAGGCCCAGGGCGGCGGCGGTCAGCAGCGCCAGCAGGGCGGCGGCGGTCAGGGCGACGACGACTTCGACGGCGGCCGACGGGGTCGCCGGGGTCGCTACCGGGACCGGCGGGGCCGGCGCGGTCGCGACGACGTGTCCGAGCCGCAGATCGCCGAGGACGACGTCCTGATCCCCGTCGCGGGCATCCTGGACATCCTCGACAACTACGCCTTCATCCGGACCTCCGGCTACCTGCCCGGCCCGAACGACGTGTACGTCTCCCTGGCTCAGGTGCGCAAGAACGGTCTGCGCAAGGGCGACCACCTCACCGGTGCCGTCCGCCAGCCGAAGGACGGCGAGCGTCGCGAGAAGTTCAACGCGCTGGTGCGACTGGACTCGGTCAACGGGATGGCACCCGAACACGGCCGCGGTCGCCCGGAGTTCAACAAGCTGACTCCGCTCTACCCGCAGGACCGCCTCCGTCTGGAGACCGATCCGGGTGTGCTGACGACGCGGATCATCGACCTCGTCTCGCCGATCGGCAAGGGTCAGCGCGGGCTCATCGTGGCACCGCCGAAGACCGGCAAGACCATGATCATGCAGGCGATCGCCAACGCCATCACGCACAACAACCCCGAGTGCCACCTGATGGTCGTCCTCGTCGACGAGCGTCCGGAAGAGGTCACGGACATGCAGCGGTCGGTCAAGGGCGAGGTCATCTCCTCGACCTTCGACCGCCCCGCCGAGGACCACACCACCGTCGCGGAGTTGGCCGTCGAGCGGGCCAAGCGCCTGGTGGAGCTGGGCCACGACGTCGTCGTCCTGCTCGACTCGATCACCCGCCTGGGCCGCGCCTACAACCTGGCCGCCCCGGCCTCCGGGCGCATCCTGTCCGGTGGTGTCGACTCCACGGCCCTCTACCCGCCGAAGCGCTTCTTCGGCGCGGCCCGCAACATCGAGGACGGCGGCTCGCTGACCATCCTCGCCACCGCCCTGGTGGACACCGGGTCCCGCATGGACGAGGTCATCTTCGAGGAGTTCAAGGGCACCGGCAACATGGAGCTCAAGCTCGATCGGAGGCTCGCCGACAAGCGCATCTTCCCGGCGGTCGACGTCGACGCCTCGGGCACCCGCAAGGAGGAGATCCTGCTGGGTGCCGAGGAGCTCGGGGTCGTGTGGAAGCTGCGCAGGGTGCTGCACGCACTCGACCAGCAGCAGGCGATCGAGCTGCTCTTGGACAAGATGAAGCAGACCAAGTCCAACGTCGAGTTCCTCATGCAGATCCAGAAGACGACGCCGACCCCCGGGAACGGCGACTGACCACACAGCGCGCCGTCGGGCGTCACACAGGGCCACCCCGTCACCTCTGGTGACGGGGTGGCCCTGTTTCGGTGCGCGATCGACCGTTTCGAGCGATCTTCGCCACATCCGACTCGCTCCCGACGGATCGGGCAACGATCACTTTTGGGGCCGAAATCCCTTGCTCGCGCCGGACGTTGGGGCGTGCTCCGTCCCCTCGCGGCCGCCCGCGGGGCCCGGCGGGTCACATCACGGTCACAGCCGGGCGTGCGACCCTGCCCCGAGTTCCGCCGTTCGAGTGATGGAGGGACGATGGTGCGGTAACGGCAGAAAACGGCCAATGGCCGGACCCCGTCCGCAGGGGAACCCGACCGGAGACGAGAGCCGAGGATCACATGTCCGCCCAGAGCACGCCGGGCCCCGACATACCCGGGGCGGCCGTGCCCCGCGGCCCGCGTCGTCGAGGCAAGGGGCGCCGCCGCAAACCGCGCGCCGGGCGCCGTCGCGGCATACGCCTGGTCGCCTGGACCGCCGCGGGGGTCGTCCTTCTCGGAGGGGCGGGCGCCGGGTACCTGTACGTCAAGTTCAACGGCAACCTCACCAGCGTCGACATCGACCGGATGCTGGGCGGCGACCGGCCCGCGGGTGCCGACGACGGATCCGAGAACATCCTGGTCATCGGCTCGGACTCGCGGTCGGGGGACAACCGGTCGGTCGGTGGCGGCACCGACGACGGCACCGCGCGCTCCGACACCGCCATGATCGTCCACGTGCACGAGGGCCACCGGGAGGCCAGCGTGGTCTCCATACCCCGCGACACCCTCGTCCACCGGCCGGACTGCGTCGACTCCCAAGGCGTCGACCACCCCGCAGAGGACGGCTCCATGTTCAACTCCGCGTACTCCGTCGGCGGCGCGGCCTGCGCCGTGAAGACCGTCGAGACCCTCAGCGGACTGCGCATGGACCACTACCTGGAGGTCGACTTCAGTGGTTTCCAACGGCTGATCGACGACCTCGGCGGAGTCGAGATCACCACCACCCAGGACATCCACGACCCGGACAGCCACCTCGACCTCGAAGCCGGCACCCACCGACTGGACGGCGAGGAGGCGCTCGCCCTGGTCCGCACCCGACACGGCGTCGGCGACGGCTCGGACCTCGGTCGCATCCAGCTCCAGCAGGCCTTCGTCAAGGCCCTCACGGAGCAGGTCGGCAGCCTCGGGCTGCTCGGCGACCCCACCCGCCTCTACAACCTCGCCGACACCGCCACGAAGAGTCTGACCACGGACTCGGACCTCGGCTCGGTGAACGCCCTGATGTCGTTCGCGGCCGATCTCGGCGGGATCGGGGCCTCGGACCTGACCATGATCACGCTGCCGGTGCACTACGCCCCCGACGACCCCAACCGCGTCGCCCCCGAGGAGGACGAGGCCCAGCGCCTGTGGACCGCGCTCAAGGCGGACGAGCCGATACCGACCACTCTGCGTGAGGGGTCCGCCACCGGTGAGGCCGGCGACGTGATCACCGTCCCCTGAGACGTGACCCGTTCGGCGGGAGCGGGGCCGCCGAAGGCCCCGCCGGTGCCGGCGGAATACCCGAGCCCGTCCCCCGGTTTTGGGAGACGGCACCAGTGCCGGCAGACTGGTACGTCGGCTCCGGTTCACGCCCTCGCACCCCGCGACGGCGACCCGGCGCCCTCCCTGAACCAAGGAGACACCGTGAAGCGCGACATCCACCCCGCGTACGTCGAGACGCAGGTCAGCTGCACCTGCGGCGCGTCGTTCACCACCCGAAGCACCATCGAGTCCGGCTCCATCCGGGCCGAGGTCTGCTCCGCGTGCCACCCGTTCTACACGGGCAAGCAGAAGATCCTCGACACCGGTGGCCGCGTGGCCCGTTTCGAGGCCCGCTTCGGCAAGGCCGCCGGCTCCAAGAAGTAGCGAGCAACCGACCGCCGGTCCACGGCCGCGTCCCGCAGGGCGCGCCGGGACCGGCGTTTTTGGTCGCTCGCCCTCCCCTTCACCGCAGCACAGGAGCCCCAAGATGTTCGAGGCCGTCGAGGATCTCGCCGCCGAGCACGCCGACCTGGAGACCCGGCTCGCCGACCCCTCGGTCCACGCCGACCAGGCCAACGCGCGCCGGTTGAACAAGCGCTACGCCGAACTCACCCCGATCATCACCGCCTACCGTTCCTGGAAGCGGACCGGCGACGACATCGCCACCGCCCGTGAGCTGGCCGCCGACGACCCCGACTTCGCCGCCGAGGTCAAGGAGCTGGAACACCTCCGCGAGGAGCTGACCGACCGGCTCCGGCTGCTGCTGGTTCCGCGCGACCCCAGCGACGACAAGGACGTCATCCTGGAGATCAAGGCCGGGGCGGGCGGCGACGAGTCCGCCTTGTTCGCCGGGGACCTGCTGCGCATGTACCTGCGGTACGCCGAGCGCGTCGGCTGGAAGACCGAGATCATCGACGCCACCGAGTCCGAGCTGGGCGGGTACAAGGACGTCCAGGTCGCCGTCAAGACCAAGGGCGGCCAGAGCCCCGAGCCCGGACAGGGCGTCTGGGCGCGGCTCAAGTACGAGGGCGGCGTCCACCGCGTCCAGCGGGTCCCGGCGACCGAGTCCCAGGGACGGATCCACACCTCCGCCGCCGGTGTTCTGGTCACACCGGAGGCCGAGGAGATCGACGTCGAGATCAACCCCAACGACCTGCGCGTCGACGTCTACCGGTCCTCCGGGCCGGGCGGCCAGTCCGTCAACACCACCGACTCCGCCGTGCGGATCACGCACGTCCCCACCGGCGTCGTCGCCTCCTGCCAGAACGAGAAGAGCCAGCTGCAGAACAAGGAGCAGGCGCTGCGTATCCTGCGCTCCAGGCTCCTCGCCATGGCGCAGGAGGAGGCGGAGAGGGAGGCCGCGGACGCCCGCCGCAGCCAGGTCCGCACCGTCGACCGGTCCGAGAAGATCCGCACCTACAACTTCCCGGAGAACCGCATCTCCGACCATCGCGTCGGCTTCAAGGCCTACAACCTCGACCAGGTGCTCGACGGCGACCTGGGCGCGGTGATCCAGGCCTGTGTCGACGCGGACTCGGCCGCCAAGCTCGCCGCGGCGTAACCGACGCACCGCGACCCGACGCCGCACGAAGACCCCGGAGGACCAGCGTGAACCTGCTGCTCGCGGAGGTGGCCCAGGCCGCCCAGCGGCTGGCCGACGCCGGCGTGCCCTCGCCGCGCACCGACGCGGAGGAACTCGCCGCGTTCGTGCACGGCGTCAAACGCGGCGAGCTGCACTCCGTCACCGACTCCGACTTCGACGCCCGCTACTGGGAGGTCGTCGCCCGGCGCGAGGCCCGCGAACCCCTCCAGCACATCACCGGACGCGCCTACTTCCGCTACCTGGAGCTCCAGGTCGGCCCGGGGGTCTTCGTGCCCCGACCGGAGACGGAGTCGGTCGTCGGATGGGCCATAGACGCGGTCCGCGCCATGGACGTGGTCGAGCCGTGCGTGGTCGACCTGTGCACCGGCTCGGGAGCCATCGCACTGGCCCTCGCCCAGGAGGTCCCGCGCTCGCGGGTCCACGCGGTGGAGCTGTCCGAGGACGCGCTCAGGTGGACCCGCCGCAACATGGCGGGATCGCGGGTCGACCTGCGGCAGGGCGACGCCCGTACGGCCTTCCCCGACCTCGACGGACAGGTCGACCTCGTCGTCTCCAACCCGCCGTACATCCCGCTCACCGAATGGGAGTACGTCGCCCCCGAGGCCCGTGACCACGACCCTCAGTTGGCGCTCTTCTCCGGGGAGGACGGACTCGACCTGATCCGCGGCCTGGAGCGCACCGCCCACCGACTGCTGCGACCCGGCGGCGTGGTCGTCGTCGAGCACGCCGACACCCAGGGCGGGCTGGTTCCGTGGATCTTCGCCGAGGAACGGGGCTGGGCCGACGCGGCCGACCACCCCGACCTCAACAACCGCCCGCGGTTCGCCACCGCCCGGAAGGCGCTGCCGTGAACCAGCGCCGCACTACGATTGCGCAGCACGTGCACGAGGAGGCCCGCTAGCTATGGCACGGCGATACGACACCAACGACGCGACCGACCGAGCGACCGGTCTGCGCGAGGCCGCGTCGGCGGTGCGCCGTGGCGAACTGGTGGTGCTGCCCACGGACACCGTCTACGGCGTCGGAGCCGACGCCTTCTCCGCCGAGGCCGTCGGCGACCTGCTGTCGGCCAAGGGACGCGGTCGCGCCATGCCCTCGCCGGTCCTGATCGGGTCCCCGAACACCCTGCACGGCCTGGTCACCGACTTCTCCGAGCGAGCGTGGGAGCTGGTCGACGCCTTCTGGCCGGGGGCGCTCACCCTCGTCGCCCGGCACCAGCCGTCGCTGCAATGGGACCTCGGGGAGACCCGGGGCACCGTCGCCGTGCGCATGCCGCTGCACCCCGTCGCCATCGAGCTGCTCACCGAGGTCGGACCGATGGCCGTCTCCTCCGCCAACCTCACCGGCCACCCGGCACCCGAGGACTGCGACGCCGCCCAGGGGATGCTCGGCGACTCCGTCTCGGTGTACCTCGACGGCGGACCCACCCCCGGCATCGAACCGTCCTCGATCGTGGACGTCACTCGCGCCACGCCGGTCCTGCTGCGTGCGGGCGCCCTGTCGGCGAGCGAGCTCAGGGAGGTCGTACCCGACCTCGAGGTGGCGAATTGACGGCCCCTGAGACGGGGCGCGGCACAGCCGACGAGGAACGACCGGCGGAGCGCACGAGCACCTTCGGCCTCCCCCGGGACAGCTTCCGCATCCTCCATGTCAGCACCGGCAACGTCTGCCGTTCCCCGATCACCGAGCGGCTCACCCGGCACTTCGTCCAGGAACGACTGGGCCTGCTCGGCGGTGGACTGATCGTGGAGAGCGCCGGGACCTGGGGGCACGAGGGCGCGCCCATGGAGAGCAACGCGGAGACGGTCCTGGCCGAGTTCGGCGCCGACGCCTCCGGGTTCCTCGGCCGGGAACTGCACGACGAGCACGTCATCCGCGCGGACCTGGTCCTGACGGCGACCCGGGACCACCGCGCCCAGGTCGTCTCCATGGGGCACTCGGCCGGCCTGCGCACCTTCACGCTGAAGGAGTTCACACGGCTCGTGGACGCCATCGACCCGGCGACCCTGCCCGCGCTGGAGGAGGGCCTGGTGGCCCGCTCCCGTGCCCTGGTGAGGGCCGCGGCGGCGTTGCGCGGCTGGCTGCTGGCGCCCACGGCGGAGGCGGACGAGGTCCACGACCCCTACGGCGCGCCACTGCCCTTCTTCCGATCGATCGGGGACGAGATACACCGGGCGCTCGATCCCGTGGTGACGGCGCTGACCGGGGTGGGCCCGCGCCCGTAGGCCCCGGCGTCCGGCAGCCGCCGGGACCCGCGTCCGGGGGGCGCCCGCCTCTCCGGACGCGGGTCCCGAGGCGCCGTCACGGCCCCTGGGACCGTTCCCCGCCGAGAGCGAGGCCGGCTCGCCGTCCGTCCTCGGCGGGCTCTCCCGGCCACGCCCGAGGCGGGCCGGATCCGCCTCACGGCGCGGGAGAGGCACGAGCGGCCTACATTGGACGTACGCCACCTCGCGACAGCCGGGAGCGCATCATGTCGGTCATCCACGCCACAGCGGCCGACGCGGGTGTCCTGGCGCGCCGCGACCCCGAGTTGGCCGACCTGCTGTTCGCCGAGGAACGACGGAGGTCGACCACGCTCCAGCTGACCGCCGCGGAGAACTTCGCCTCGCCCGCCGTGCTGGCGGCGCTCGCCTCGCCCCTGGCCGACAAGTACGCGGAGGGCTACCCCGGTGCGCGGCACCACGGCGGGTGCGAGATCGCCGACGCCGTCGAGCGGCTCGCCGCGGAGCGGGCCCGCGCGCTCTTCGGCGCCGAGCACGTCAACGCGCAGCCGCACTCGGGTTCCTCCGCGGTGCTGGCGGCCTACGCCGCGCTGCTGCGACCCGGGGACACCGTGCTGGCGCTCGGCCTGTCCCACGGGGGCCACCTCACCCACGGGTCGGCGGCGAACTTCTCCGGGCGATGGTTCTCGTTCCACTCCTATGGCGTGGACGCCGAGACCGGGCTCGTGGACCATCGGCAGGTGCGGACCCTGGCCCGGCTCCACCGCCCCAAGGCGATCGTGTGCGGGTCGACCGCCTATCCCCGCCACATCGACCACGCCTTCTTCCGGGAGGTCGCCGACGAGGTCGGCGCCTACCTGATCGCGGACGCCGCCCATCCGATCGGACTGGTCGCCGGGGGAGCGGCGCCCAGTCCGGTCCCATACGCGGACATCGTCTGCGCCACCACCCACAAGGTGTTGCGCGGCCCTCACGGCGGCATGCTGCTGTGCGGCGGGGAACTGGCCGAGCGGGTCGACCGGGCGGTGTTCCCGTTCACCCAGGGTGGCGCGCAGATGCACGTGGTCGCGGCGAAGGCCGTCGCCTTCGGCGAGGCGGCGACGGCGGAGTTCGCCGACTACACCCGCCGGGTGGTGGCCAACGCCCGCGCGCTGGCCGTCGCCTTGGCCGACGAGGGGCTGCCCGTCACCACCGGCGGGACCGACACCCACCTGGTCGCCGTCGACCCGGCCCCGACGGGCACCGAGGGGCGGGCGGCGCGCGACAGGCTGGGCGCCGTCGGCATGGTCCTGGACTGCTGCCCCCTGCCGCACGGCCGGTCACGTGGGCTGCGCCTGGGGAGCGCCGCGCTCACCACGCAGGGCATGGGGGAGGCGGAGATGCGCGCCGTCGCCGGTCTGCTGGCGGGGGTGCTCCGCGGCGACGTGTCCCTCGCAGTCGCCCGGGAGAGGGTGCGTGACCTGGCCTTGGCCTTCCCGGTCCGCCGGGCCTGAACGGGGCTCTCGGGCCCGGTGAGGACCCGCTCCGGAACCGCGGTGGCCCCCCGGAAGTCCTCACGGGTGAGCGCGCCTCGCTAGGGTGTGGGGCTGAGACGGCCAGCGAGACCTGTGGGGAAGCCCGTGCGTGAATACCTGCTGACGCTCTGCGTCACGGCCGCTGTGACGTATCTGCTGACCGGGCCGGTGCGCAAGTTCGCGATCGTCGCGGGGGCCATGCCGCAGATCCGAGCGCGGGACGTCCATCGGGAGCCGACGCCGAGGCTGGGCGGCATCGCCATGTTCGCCGGCCTGTGCGCGGGCATGTTGGTGGCGGACCACCTCACCAACCTCAGCGGGCTCTTCGAGCGTTCCAACGAGCCTCGGGCCCTGCTGTCCGGGGCCGCCCTGATCTGGCTGATCGGCGTCCTGGACGACAAGTTCGAGCTCGACGCCCTGATCAAGCTGGGTGGTCAGATGATCGCCGCCGGCGTGATGGTGGTGCAGGGTCTGACCATCCTGTGGCTGCCGATCCCCGGGGTCGGCAACGTGGCGCTCACCCAGGGTCAGGGGACGCTGCTGACGGTCGCGCTGGTGGTGATCACCATCAACGCGGTCAACTTCGTGGACGGGCTGGACGGGCTGGCGGCCGGCATGGTCTGCATCGCCGCCGCGGCGTTCTTCATGTACGCCTACCGGATCTGGTACTCCTATGGCATCGAGGCCGCCGCCCCGGCCACGTTGTTCGCGGCGATCCTGGTGGGCATGTGCCTGGGCTTCCTGCCCCACAACATCCACCCGGCCCGGATCTTCATGGGCGACTCCGGATCGATGTTGATCGGTCTGGTCCTGGCGGCGGGCGCGATCTCGATCACCGGACAACTGGACCCGGACGCGATCGGTCTGTTCTCCGGGTCCGAACGCAACACCGTGCACCAGATGGTGCCCGTGTACATCCCGCTGTTGATGCCGCTGAACGTGATCGCGATCCCGGCCGCCGACCTGGTCCTGGCCATCGTCCGACGGACCTGGCGCGGCCAGTCCCCCTTCGCGGCCGACCGAGGGCACCTGCACCATCGGCTGTTGGAGGTCGGGCACTCGCACAGTCGTGCCGTGCTGATCATGTACTTCTGGTCGGCGTTGATCGCCTTCGGCGCGCTGGCGTACTCGGTGAACTCCGCGTCGATGTGGATCGTGTTGGGGGTCGTCGTCCTCAGCGCGGTGGGTCTCGCGCTGCTCCTGATGCCCCGCTTCGAGCCGCGGGCGCCGCGTTGGGCGGAGAGCGTGGTGCCGCCGCGCTACCGGCGGCGCCGCCGGGTCGCGGTCGAGCCCGTTTCCCCTCCGGGCGAGGACCCGGCGGCGGACGCGGCCACGGCGGACGACGTCCGGGAACGCGTCCCGGTACGCGCGGGGGCCTCCGGAGCGGGGAGTCTCAACGGGGCGACGGCTGTGGGCCCTCGCTCCCGGCTCCGCCGCTGAGGGTGCCGTTCGGCAAGGAGGCGCCGAACGGGTTTGCCAACTCGTGGGAATCGTCCGGGGTGTTGGCGTGCGAAGCAGGGAACGCAATCGCCCTAATACCACGCGAAGTGGTCACCCCAAGGCTCAAACGCGCGCCATCACCCTCATGTGTGAGAGTGAGCACACGCTCAGGTAAAGACCTCATCAAATAGTTTGTGATACCGTTCACGAGAATTCCGGGATGGAGCCCAAGGGTCGCCTCGCGACGGTCTCCTCGGCGTCAGGAGCTCGCTCGGTCCGGGATTACGCTCGTCCATGACGACACCCCTGCCCCCTGCGAAAGCGGAGATGCCGCCATGCCGTCCAACGACGTCCGGACCTTGTCCCAGGCTGCCGTCCCCACGGCCGCCGTCGGGGTGACCGCCGCCGTGATCGGCGCGGTGGCCGTCGGCGGGCGGGGGGTGATCGGTGCCTTGGTCGCCGCGGTGGTGGTGATCCTCTTCATGGGGATCGGTCTGTACGTCCTGCAGCGCGTGGCCCGGTCGCTTCCGCACCTCTTCCAGGCCATGGGGCTGATGCTCTACATGGCACAGATCCTCTTGTTGTTCGTCTTCCTGACGGCCTTCAGGGACACCACGCTCTTCGACCCGAAGGTCTTCGCGTTCACCCTGGTCGCGGCCACCCTGACCTGGATCGCGGCGCAGACCCGAGCCCACATGAAGGCCAAGATCCTCTACGTCGAGCCGGAACCGGTCGCGGGCCGGGGGCCCGGTGGGCCGGGGCGGGCGCGGTGAGAGGTAGGGGCGGGATAAGAGCCCATGAGAGACCCTGCTATCGTCCGGTGCCAACTGCGGCATCGTGGGCGCGGGCATCCGAGCTGAGGCCCGCCCGAACGCGAGGCGGGACACCCCACGACCGCCCCCACATCCGTAACACCAGTCCCGTGCCGAACCGCGGCCTCGCGCCGCGCCGACACAACGAGGTTGCCGTACCCATGCGTCACGCCGAAGGAGCCCGCGGTGAGTGCTGACCAGACCCAGCTCGCCTTTGACTGGAGCTGTCGGGTCATGTCCGACAACGGCTGTGGCTTTCCGGCTCCCGGCCTGCACTCGTTCCTCTTCAAGCCGATCTTCACCGTCGGCGGGTTCGAGTTCAACAAGGTGATGCTGCTCGCTCTCATCACCACCGTCGTCGTCACGGTCTTCTTCTGGGCGGCCTTCGGCAAGGCGCGGGTGGTGCCGGGCAAGCTGCAGATGGTCGGAGAGGCCGGCTACGACTTCGTCCGCCGCACCATCGTCTACGAGACGCTCGGAAAGCGGGAGGGCGAGAAGTACGTCCCGCTGATGGTCTCGCTGTTCTTCTTCATCTGGATCATGAACATCTGGTCGGTGATCCCGCTCGCCCAGTTCCCGGTGTCGTCGATCATCGCTTACCCGATCGTGCTGGCGGTCATCGTCTACCTGGTCTGGGTGTCGCTGACCTTCAAGCGCCACGGATTCGTCGGCGCCCTCAAGAACTTCACGGGCTACGACAAGTCGCTCGGCCCGGTGCTGCCGCTCGTCGTGGTGATCGAGTTCTTCTCCAACCTGCTGGTCAGGCCGTTCACCCACGCGGTGCGACTGTTCGCCAACATGTTCGCCGGTCACCTGATGCTGGTGATGTTCACCGTCGCCTCCTGGTACCTGCTGAACAGCTGGATGATCCCTGCGGCGGGCGTCTCCTTCGCGATGACCATCGCCATGATCCTCTTCGAGCTCTTCGTGCAACTCGTGCAGGCGTACGTCTTCGTCCTGCTCGCTTGCTCCTACATCCAGGGCGCTCTCGCCAAGCACCACTGAGCGACCCGCACCACACCCCCATGATCGTCCGGTGGCCAACCCCCGCCGGTCCGGAAAAGAGAAGGAAGAATCAGCATGGCTGCCCTTGAGACCCTCGCCGCCGTCGAAGGCAACATCGGTTCCATCGGCTACGGCCTCGCCGCGATCGGCCCCGGTGTCGGCGTCGGCATCATCTTCGGCAACGGCACCCAGGCGCTGGCCCGCCAGCCCGAGGCCGCCGGTCTGATCCGTGCCAACCAGATCCTCGGCTTCGCCTTCTGTGAGGCGCTCGCCCTCATCGGCATCGTCATGCCGTTCGTCTACAACTGACGAACGCCGACGAGCCAAACGTTTCGACGAAAGGCACTGATGTGATCGCCAAGCTCGTACAGCTGGCGGCCGAGGAAGAGCAGAACCCGCTCATTCCGCCGGGCCCCGAGCTGCTCGTGGGCACCATCGCCTTCGCCATCGTGTTCTTCTTCTTCTGGAAGAAGCTGCTTCCGAACATCAACAAGGTTCTGGAGGAGCGTCGCGAGGCCATCGAGGGCGGTATCGAGAAGGCCGAGGCCGCGCAGACCGAGGCCCAGAGCGTCCTGGAGCAGTACAAGGCACAGCTCGCCGAGGCACGCCACGAGGCCGCGCGGCTGCGTCAGGAGTCGCAGGAGCAGGGCGCCGCGCTCATCGCCGAGATGCGCGCGGAGGGCCAGCGTCAGCGCGAGGAGATCGTCGCCGCGGGCCACGCCCAGATCCAGGCCGACCGGAAGGCCGCCGCGTCCGCGCTGCGCCAGGACCTCGGCACGCTCGCGACGGAACTGGCCGGCAAGCTGGTCGGCGAGTCCCTCGAGGACCACGCTCGGCAGAGCCGCGTCATCGACCGGTTCCTGGACGAGCTCGAGGACAAGTCGGCGAAGGCCGAGGCCACGCGATGAACGGAGCGAGCCGCGAGGCCCTGGCAGCCGGACGCGAGCGACTCGACGCGCTGACGGACTCCACGTCCGCCGACGCGGCGCGGCTCGCCGACGAGCTGGCCGCCGTCACCGCGCTGCTCGACCGCGAGGTGTCGCTGCGTCGGGTCCTCACCGACCCGGCGCAGTCCCCGGAGGCCAAGGCGGACCTGGCGCGGCGCCTGGTCGGGACCCGGATCGGCGGCGACACGGCCGACCTGGTGTCCGGTCTGGTGCGCTCCCGGTGGTCGCGCAGCCGTGACCTGGTGGACGCGCTGGAGCAGCTGGCCGACACCGCCGATCTCACGGCCGCCCAGCGGGACGGCACGCTGGACGATGTGGAAGACGAACTCTTCCGCTTCGGCCGGATCGTCGCCTCCAGCACCGAGCTCCGCGCCGCGCTGACCGACCGCGAGGCGCCCGCCTCGGCCAAGGCCGGGCTGCTGGGCACCTTGCTCGGGGGCAGGGCCAAGCCGGGCACGGAGCGCCTGGTGACCCGCCTGGTCACGGCTCCGCGAGGACGTAGTCTGGAGTCGGGGGTCGAGTCCCTGTCCAGGCTCGCGGCCGAGCGGCGCGACCGCATGGTCGCCGTCGTCACCTCGGCGGTCCCGCTGAGCGACCCGCAGAAGCGACGCCTCGGCGCCGCCCTCGCCGGGCTCTACGGGCGACCGCTCCACCTCAACCTGGACGTGGACCCCGAGGTCCTCGGCGGAATCCGGGTGCGGGTCGGCGACGAGGTCATCAACGGTTCCATCGCGGACCGCATCGAGGCCGCCGGCCGCCGACTGGCGGGCTGACGGCCCCGAGCGGCCGACCGGCCGCCGCGGCAACTGAATACGCAGGAAGTACCTACGGCCCTGGTTGGGCCGTGCAGAGGATGCAGAGTTTCTGGGGGGAGCCCCCAGATCCCCCCCAAGAAACTTCGGGCCCAACAAGGAGAGCAGGGAACCCAGATGGCGGAGCTCACGATCCGGCCGGAGGAGATCCGGGACGCGCTGGAGAACTTTGTCCAGGCGTACAAGCCGGACGCGGCCTCGCGCGAGGAGGTCGGCACGGTCACCTTTGCCGGCGACGGCATCGCCAAGGTGGAGGGCCTCCCCTCGACCATGGCCAACGAGCTGCTGAAGTTCGAGGACGGCACCCTCGGCCTCGCCCTCAACCTCGAGGAGCGCGAGATCGGTGCCATCGTCCTCGGCGAGTTCAGCGGTATCGAGGAGGGCCAGCCGGTCAGCCGTACCGGCGAGGTCCTGTCGGTCGCCGTCGGCGAGGGCTACCTCGGCCGCGTGGTCGACCCGCTCGGCAACCCGATCGACGGCCTCGGCGAGATCGAGACCGAGGGACGCCGCGCCCTCGAACTGCAGGCCCCTACGGTGATGCAGCGCAAGTCGGTCCACGAGCCCATGGAGACCGGCTACAAGGCCGTGGACGCCATGACGCCGATCGGCCGCGGCCAGCGACAGCTGATCATCGGCGACCGGCAGACCGGCAAGACCGCGCTGGCCGTCGACACGATCATCAACCAGCGCGACAACTGGCGCACCGGCGACCCGAACAAGCAGGTCCGCTGCATCTACGTCGCCATCGGCCAGAAGGGCTCCACCATCGCCGGCGTGCGCCGCGCGCTGGAGGAGAACGGCGCCCTGGAGTACACGACCATCGTCGCCGCCCCGGCGTCCGACCCTGCGGGCTTCAAGTACCTGGCCCCCTACACCGGTTCGGCCATCGGTCAGCAGTGGATGTACCAGGGCAAGCACGTCCTGATCGTCTTCGACGACCTGTCCAAGCAGGCCGACGCCTACCGTGCCGTCTCGCTGCTGCTGCGCCGTCCGCCGGGTCGCGAGGCCTACCCGGGCGACGTGTTCTACCTGCACTCCCGGCTCCTGGAGCGCTGCGCCAAGCTCTCCGACGACCTGGGCGCCGGCTCGATGACCGGTCTGCCGATCGTCGAGACCAAGGCCAACGACGTCTCGGCGTTCATCCCGACCAACGTCATCTCCATCACCGACGGCCAGTGCTTCCTGGAGTCGGACCTGTTCAACGCCGGTCAGCGACCCGCGCTGAACGTCGGCATCTCGGTCTCCCGCGTCGGCGGCAGCGCCCAGCACAAGGCGATCCGCCAGGTCTCGGGCCGGCTCCGCGTCGACCTCGCCCAGTACCGCGAACTGGAGGCGTTCGCCGCCTTCGGCTCCGACCTGGACGCCGCGTCGAAGGCACAGCTGGAGCGAGGTCAGCGGATGGTGGAACTGCTCAAGCAGGGCCAGTACCAGCCGATGGCCACCGAGGACCAGGTCATCTCCGTCTGGGCCGGCACCAACGGCAAGATGGACGACGTCCCGGTCGCGGACATCCGACGCTTCGAGTCGGAGCTCCTGGACCACCTGCACCGCACCGAGCAGGGCCTGATGACCTCCATCAAGGAGGGCGGCAAGATGTCCGACGACACGCTGCAGGCCATCGGCGACGCCATCGCCGACTTCAAGAAGCAGTTCGAGACCTCGGACGGCAAGCTGCTCGGCGAGGACGCTCCGGCCGCCGCCAAGTGACGTAAGGAAGGGACCTGACTCATGGGAGCCCAGCTCCGGGTCTACAAGCGTCGCATCCGATCCGTCACCGCGACCAAGAAGATCACGAAGGCGATGGAGATGATCGCCGCCTCGCGTGTCGTCAAGGCACAGCGCAAGGTGGCGTCCTCCACGCCCTACGCGCGGGAACTGACCCGCGCGGTCACGGCGGTCGGTTCGGGTTCGAACACCCAGCACCCGCTCACGACGGAGGCGGAGAACCCGACCCGTGCCGCGGTCCTGCTCCTCACGAGCGACCGGGGCCTGGCCGGAGCCTTCAACTCCAACGCCATCAAGGCCGCCGAGCAGCTCACCGAGCGGCTGGAGAAGGACGGCAAGGAGGTCGACGTCTACATCGTCGGCCGACGCGGTCTCGCGCACTACACCTTCCGTGAGCGGAAGGTGGCGCGGTCGATGACCGGATTCACCGACGAGCCCACCTACGCCGACGCCAAGAAGGTCGCCGCCCCGCTGATCGAGGCGATCGAGACGGACTCGGCCGACGGTGGCGTCGACGAACTGCACATCGTCTACACCGAGTTCGTGTCGATGATGGTCCAGACCGCCGTGGACGCCCGACTGCTGCCGCTGCGGCTGGACGAGGTGGCGGACAAGCCCCGCGAGGGCGAGATCGCGCCGCTGTACGACTTCGAGCCGTCGGCCGAGGACGTCCTCGACGCGCTGCTGCCGCGCTACGTGGAGAGCCGCATCTACAACGCGCTTCTCCAGTCGGCCGCTTCGAAGCACGCCGCCACGCGTCGTGCCATGAAGTCGGCCACCGACAACGCCGGTGAGCTGATCGAGAGCCTCACCCGGCTTGCCAACCAGGCCCGACAGGCCGACATCACCCAGGAAATCAGCGAGATCGTCGGTGGCGCGAGCGCCCTCGCCGACGCGACCGCGGGGAGTGACTACTAATGACCACCACTGCTGAGACGGCCACGGCGACGGGCCGCGTCGCGCGGGTCATCGGCCCGGTCGTCGACGTGGAGTTCCCCGTCGACGCGATGCCGGACATCTACAACGCGCTGCACGTCGAGGTCGCCGACCCGGCCGAGGACGGCAAGAACAAGACGCTGACGCTCGAAGTCGCCCAGCACCTGGGCGACGGCGTGGTCCGCGCGATCTCGATGGAGCCCACTGACGGTCTGGTCCGCCAGGCCCGGGTTACCGACACCGGCGCGGGGATCACGGTCCCGGTCGGCGACGTCACCAAGGGCCGGGTGTTCAACACCCTCGGCCAGGTGCTGAACGACGACCCGTCGGTCCTCGACGGCGCCGAGCGCTGGGCGATCCACCGCACGGCTCCCGCCTTCGACCAGCTCGAGTCGAAGACCGAGATGTTCGAGACCGGCCTGAAGGTCGTCGACCTCCTCACCCCGTACGTCAAGGGTGGAAAGATCGGTCTGTTCGGTGGAGCCGGCGTCGGCAAGACCGTGCTCATCCAGGAAATGATCATGCGTGTGGCGAAGCTGCACGAGGGTGTGTCGGTCTTCGCGGGCGTGGGCGAGCGCACCCGTGAGGGCAACGACCTCATGGTCGAGATGGAGGAGGCCGGCGTTCTGGACAAGACCGCGCTGGTCTTCGGGCAGATGGACGAGCCTCCGGGCACCCGTCTGCGCGTGGCGCTGTCCGGTCTGACGATGGCGGAGTACTTCCGCGACGTCCAGAAGCAGGACGTGCTGTTCTTCATCGACAACATCTTCCGCTTCACCCAGGCCGGCTCCGAGGTCTCGACCCTGCTCGGCCGGATGCCCTCCGCGGTGGGTTACCAGCCGAACCTGGCCGACGAGATGGGTGTCCTCCAGGAGCGCATCACCTCGACCCGCGGTCACTCGATCACCTCGATGCAGGCGATCTACGTCCCCGCGGACGACCTGACGGACCCGGCCCCGGCCACCACCTTCGCCCACCTCGACGCGACGACGGTGCTCTCCCGTCCGATCTCGGAGAAGGGCATCTACCCGGCCGTGGACCCGCTGGACTCCACCTCCCGGATCCTGGACCCCCGCTACATCGCGCAGGACCACTACGACGCCGCCATGCGCGTCAAGAACATCCTGCAGAAGTACAAGGACCTCCAGGACATCATCGCGATCCTCGGCATCGACGAACTGGGCGAGGAGGACAAGCTCGTCGTCCACCGCGCCCGTCGCGTGGAGCGCTTCCTCTCGCAGAACACCCACGCCGCCAAGCAGTTCACCGGCGTGGACGGTTCGGACGTGCCACTGGACGAATCGATCGCCGCGTTCAACGCGATCTGCGACGGCGAGTACGACCACTTCCCCGAGCAGGCCTTCTTCATGTGCGGCGGGCTCGAGGACCTGAAGAAGAACGCGAAGGAGCTGGGCGTCTCCTGACCCCGCCTCCCCTCGGGAGGGGTCGGGCGCGTCCCGCCCCCTCCCGTACGCCACTTGCAACCCACACCCGGCACACCCGCCGGGTGGTGACCCGAGGAGCCACTCTTGGCTGCTGAGCTGCACGTCGCGCTGGTCGCGGCCGACCGAGAGGTCTGGTCCGGCGAGGCCACCCTGGTCGTCGCGCGCACCACGTCCGGCGACATCGGCGTCATGCCCGGTCACCAGCCGCTGCTCGGTGTGCTGGAGTCGGGCCCGGTGACGATCCGGACGCGCGAGGGAGGGACGGTCGTCGCCGCGGTGCACGGCGGTTTCCTCTCCTTCTCCGACGACAAGCTGTCGGTGCTGGCCGAGATCGCCGAGCTGTCGGACGAGATCGACATCCAGCGCGCCGAGCGGGCACTGGAGCGTGCCAAGTCGGACGCCGACGCCTCGGCGCAGCGCCGGGCCGACGTCCGGCTGCGAGCCGCGACGGCGCGCTGACCCCCGAGGGCCGGGCCCGGGGCCATTAGGCTCTGGGAAAGCCGTACGATGAGTGCCTCAGCCGCGGCTGGGACCGGAGCGATCCGGACCCGGCCGCGGCTGTGCCGGATGGGGGACGTCCCACGCGTCCCGTCGCCTAGGAGACGAGGAGGTCGGTTTCGGTGGTCCTCGCTCTGACCGTGAGCGGTGTCGTCGTCGCCCTGGTGCTGGTCGGCCTGTTCGTCTTCGGGCTGCGTCGCCGGCTGATCCAACGTTCCGGCGGCACCTTCGACTGCTCGGTGCGCTGGGACGCCCCGCAGGAGGGCGAGGGCACCGGGAAGGGCTGGGCCTACGGGGTCTCCCGCTACAACGGCGACCGCGTCGAGTGGTACCGGGTCTTCTCCTACTCCCCACGCCCCCGACGGATCCTGGAACGCGCCGCGATCGAGGTCGCCGGACGACGGGTTCCGGCCGGGGACGAGGAACTGGCGCTCCTGTCCGACGCCGTCGTACTGGCCTGCCTGCACCGGGGCACCCGCCTGGAGCTGGCGATGAGCGAGGACGCGCTGACCGGCTTCCTGGCCTGGCTGGAGGCGGCCCCCCCGGGACAGCGAGTCAACGTCGCCTGACCCGGCTCGCCCTCCCGGGGGAATCCCGACCGTCCGAACCGTCGCGCCTCGTCGTGTCCGGTCGAGCGGCGAAGCGCGAGGCGGGAACGTCCACGGAACACCGGGAGGGACCTCCTCAGCGTTCCACCCTCCGGGCCAGCACCGCCGCCTCCATGCGACTGCGCAGCCCCAGCTTGGCCAGCACCCTGCTAACGTGGGTCTTCACCGTGGCCTCCGCCATCGTCAGGCGTTCCGCCACGGCGGCGTTGGACAGCCCCTCTCCGAGGCACGCGAGGACCTCGCGCTCCCGCCGGGTCAGCTCGGCCAGACCCGGCGGCGGGGGGACGGGGCCGGGCTTCTCGGGACTGCGGGCGAACTCGGCGATCAACCGTCGGGTGACCGCCGGGGCGAGCACGCCCTCACCGGCTGCCACCGCCCGCACCGCCGCGATCAGGTCGGCGGCCTCGGCACTCTTCAGCAGGAAGCCGGCGGCACCCGCCCGCAGGGCGCCGAAGACGTACTCGTCGAGATCGAAGGTGGTCAACACCAGGACCTCGGCGACTCCCTCGCCCGCCACCAGGCGGGTCGCCGCCACCCCGTCCAGGCAGGGCATCCGCAGATCCATCACGACCAGATCGGGGCGGAGTTCCCGGGCCAGCGCGACGGCCCGCTCGCCGTCCGCCGCCTGTCCGACCACTTCGATGTCCGGGGCGCTGTCGAGGATGAGCACCAGCCCCGCGCGGACCGCGGACTGGTCCTCGGCCACCAGCACACGGATCACGCGACCACCCCCCGCGTCGCGCTCTCCACGACAGGCAGGCGGGCCCGCACCGACCAGACGGCGCGCCCGTCCTCTCCGGCGACCGGTCGGGGACCCACCTCCAGGTCGCCGCCCAGCAACCCGACCCGCTCCCGCATGCCGACCAGCCCCGCCCCGGATCCCGGGAGCCGGGGGGGCCGGGGGCCGTCCCCGTCGTAGGGGCTGGTCACCTCCACGCGCAGGACGTTCCCGGCACGGGCCAGCACCACCGTGACCGGGCCCGGCCCGGCGTGTTTCAACGCGTTGGTGAGCGACTCCTGGACGATCCGGTAGGCCGCCAGCTCGACGGGGGTGGACAGCCCCGCTCCCTGCCCCGCCACCAGACGGACCTCCGTCCCGTGGGCGCGCGCCGATGCCACCAGGGAGTCCAGACCCGCCAGAGTCGGGGCCGGCCCCGGGCCGTCGTCGCCCTCGGGGTCCCGGGACAACGCGATCAGCCTTCGCATCTCCTCCAACCCCGCCACACTGTTCTCCCGGATCACCGACAGTGCCTCGCGGCTGGTGGCCTCGTCGCGCAGGGAGAGGGCGGCGGTGGAGTGCAGGGCCACGGCCGAGAGGCGGTTGGCGACCAGGTCGTGCCACTCCCTCGCCATCCGGGCGCGCTCCGCCGTCACCGCCTGTACCCGGTCCATCTCGGCCAGCAGCGCGGTCTGTTCCGCCCGGGACACCGCCGCCTCGGCCCGCTCCCGGTGCCCGCGGACCAGTAGCCCGGTGGAGGCGGGCGCGAAGGTGACGAGCCCGACGTACACGCCCACCAACAATGCCTCCGGGACCCGCCACACGGCGTAGGGCACCACGGCCGCGACGGCCGTGATCAGCCCCGTGTACCGGGGCAGGGCACGGGCCGTCGCCGGGGGGCCGTACAGGACGGCGGCGTACACGACGTCGGTGTACAGCAGGACCGTGACGAGGCTGCCCTCCGTCGTGGTGTCCACCACGAGTGCCGCCGTGGCGATGGTCACGGCGGCGCGTGGCGCGCTTCGACGGAACACCGCGCAGCCCGCGGTCAGCGACAGCGCCAGGAGCGGTGGCCAGCGCCCTTCGAGGAGCACGATGGGTTGGCCGGAGGGGCGCATCACCAGGCCCACCCCCCACAACACCGCCCCGCACAGCAGTCCCGCCACCGCGAGGAACACGTCGAACCGGTGCGGGCGGGGGAGGGCGACCATCCGCCCATCCAACACGGTGCGAGAGGCGGGCGACAGAGCCGCGGGACGGATTCGGCCTGCATCCTTCGGCGTACCGCCGACTCGTCCCCCGCGACGAGGATTTCGGCCGTCGGACAGGGAACCGTGGAGGCGGATCGGGAGGAGCCCCATGTGATCGTCCAACTCGTCATCGCCTGCGAGGTCGGCTTCTGGGTGCTGCTGGTCGCCGGCCTGACGTCCCGTTATGTGTTGCGGATGCCCCGCGTGGGACTGACCCTGCTCCTGTTGGAACCACTTCTGGAGGTGGTGCTGTTGACGGCCACGGCGATCGACCTGGGACGGGGAGCCGAGCCGCGCGCCGAGCACGGCGTGGCCGCGCTGTATCTCGGCTACACCGTCGGCCACGGCCATCGCACGGTCCGGTGGCTCGACGGCCACGCCGCCCACCGCTTCGAGGGGCGCCCGTTGGTCCGGCCGCCACGCCGCGGTCCGGCACGAGCCCGACACGAGGCGCGGGTGTGGCTCGGAACCCTGGTCGGCGGGGCGGTCGCGGTGCTGCTGCTACGACTGGCCATCCTGTACGTCAACGACCCGTCCCGTGTCGGCACGCTGCTGGAGTGGCAGGCCAAGGTTTGCTTCCTCGTCGTCGCACACGGCCTGTTCGCCCTCTCCTACGCGGTGTGGCCCCGCAGGGCGCCCGAAGCGCCTGCCGACACCCGGCCGGGAACGGTCGACGAGGGGACACGACGGTGACGCGGAACCGGAAGGACGCCTTGGAGGGCGCCGGCACCCTGGCCCTGGGCCTCGTCCTGCGTCTGGCCCTCCCGGACGTCTCGCTGCCGCTGGTCGATCCGGCGAAGGTGGGCGTGGTCCTGATGTGTGTCGGCGCCCTGCAACTGGCCCTCGCCGGCCACCGCCGGCTGCGGTCCGTCGAGTAGGCGCCCGGTCCTACCGCTCGCCGCCCGGCACCCACAGCACGTCACCGACCGACTTGTTGGCCGTGCGGGCGAGGATGAACAACAGGTCGGACAGGCGGTTGAGGTAGGTGGCGGTCAGCGGGTTCATCGTGTCGCCGTGGGTGTCGAGCGCCTGCCAGGTCGAGCGCTCGGCCCGGCGGACCGCGGTGCAGGCCTGGTGCAGCAGGGCCGCCCCGGGCGTGCCGCCCGGAAGGATGAAGGAGCGCAGCTTCTCCAGACCGGCGTTGAAGCGGTCGCAGTCCTCTTCCAAGCGGTCGATGTAGAACTGCTCCACGCGCAGCGGCGGAAACTCCGGGTCCTCCACCACCGGTGTGCACAGGTCCGCGCCCACGTCGAAGAGGTCGTTCTGGACGCGGACGAGGACCGAGACGACCTCCTCGTGCAGGGCGCCCAGGGCCACGGCGGTCCCCAGCGCCGCGTTGGCCTCGTTGGCGTCGGCGTAGGCGGTGATCCGGGGGTCCGTCTTGGGCACCCGGCTCCCGTCGCCCAGGGCGGTGGTGCCGTCGTCGCCGGTCCTCGTGTAGATGCGCGTCAGGTTGACCATGTCCCCAGGGTAGGCGCGCCGCCCCTCGGTCGGGACCCTCGCCGGGGCGGGGCCCGGCACCCCGTCGCGGGCGATCCCGCGCGGGGCGGGCGTCGGTCCGGCCGGGCTCAACTACGCCGTACGTGGCGCGGAATGGCCCTCTGCGGTGTGATGTCCGTCATGTGAGACGTGACGCGCGTTACTAACCGGTCACAGGGGCTCTCCGGAACGCTAGTGTCCGCCCCGAGAAGAAGAACAGCGTGTATCAGGGGAGTCGCACAGTGGCACGGAAGCTCGCCGTCATCGGAGCCGGACTCATGGGGTCCGGTATCGCCCAGGTATCCGCGCGGGCGGGCTGGGACGTCGTGCTGCGCGACGTCACCGACGCGGCGCTGACGCGGGGGACCGACGGCATCCGGTCCTCGTACGACCGGTTCGTCGCCAAGGGCGGGATGACCGAGGACGAGGCCGCCGCGGCCCTCGATCGGATCACCACCACCACCGACCTGGAAGCCGTCGCGGACGCGGACGTCGTCGTGGAGGCCGTGTTCGAGAAGCTGGAGGTCAAGCACGAGATCTTCCGTGCCCTGGACAAGCTGGTGAAGGACGAGGCGGTGCTGGCGTCCAACACGTCGGCGATCCCGATCACCAAGATCGCCGCGGCGACGGAGAGCCCCGAACGGGTCGTGGGCACGCACTTCTTCTCCCCGGTGCCGATGATGCGACTGTGCGAACTGGTACGCGGCTACAAGACCACTGACGAGACGCTCGCCGCCGCCCGGGAGTTCGCCGAGTCCACCGGCAAGACCTGCGTCGTCGTCAACCGCGACGTGGCCGGTTTCGTCACCACACGGCTCATCTCGGCCCTCGTGGTCGAGGCGGCCAAGCTCCACGAGTCGGGCGTCGCCACCGCCGGGGACATCGACCTGGCCTGCAAGCTGGGCTTCGGCCACGCCATGGGCCCGTTGGCCACCGCCGACCTGACGGGCGTCGACATCCTGTTGCACGCCACCGGGAACATCTACGCCGAGACGCAGGACGAGAAGTTCGCCCCGCCGGAGTCGATGCGCCGGATGGTGGACGCCGGTGACATCGGCCGCAAGAGCGGGCAGGGCTTCTACCGACACTGACGACGACGGGCCCCGGTGACCACCGCGCCCGCCGGGGTTCTCGGCCCTCGGCGGCCCGGGGGCCGACCCCTCCCGCGGCGTCGGCCGGCGCCGGGCCGCCGGTACGCACCACGCCAGGCAGACGTAGACGCAGGACGGGGAACGCATATGCACATCAGCGGCGACCACAGCGAGCTGGTCGTCGGGGGGCGCCTCGACGTCCGCAGCGCCGCGGACGCCCGCACGATCCTGCACGAGGCCGTGGACGCGGGCGAGGGTGACCTGCTCCTGGACCTCTCCGGGCTGGAGTCGTGGGACGCCACCGGACTCGGCGTCATCATGGGGGTTCACCGGAGGGCCGGTCGACGCGGTCGGCGGCTCGTGTTGCGGGGGGTGCCCCTCCAGATGCAGCGACTGCTGGTGGCCACTCGTCTCCATCGGATCCTCGCCGTCGAGGGCGGCATCGGAGTGGAGAACCTCCCCCGGGTGTGACGCGATCCGCCCCGCCCGCGACCATCCCGGCGGGGGAGCGCCGCCGGGAAGTACGAGACGGCGACGACGGACCGGGGCATCCCGGGCGAGACACCCGCTAGGCCCAATCCTCATGAGAATGTGACCTCGTGAGCCTGCGGGGTGTCCGCCCGGTCGGGAATACTGGGTGAGGATTCGGTACCGGCCGCCGGTCGCCTCGCGACGTCCGGCGTGGCCCGGGCCAGGAGCGACAGCGCGGTGTGCGGCAAGGCCTGGGGGGCTCGGAGCGCACCCGACCTTGTTTGGGGGCGTGAACCCATGGAGGCGACCGACCGGGGAGCCGAGGAGTACGGCCGGGATGGCCGGAGCGGCCACCCGCCGCGCCCGCGCGGGCCCGAGGACCAGCTCGCCGCCCCGGGACGAAGCGCGACCACCCCGTCCCGCGTGGTGCGACTCGTCTCCGGGGACCTGCTGGTGACCGTCAATCCGGTCGACGGCAGCGAGATCGAACCGTGCCCGCCCGCCGAGGCACCCGGTACCCCGCGCAAGCTCACGGCGGCCGAGCGCGTCGAGGTCGCCCGCGCGGCCCGGCCCCCCGCCCCGTCCGGCCCCGACGCCCGCCCCGCTCCGCCGCTCATCGCCCGGCAGGAGGAGCGGGAACACCTGGTGCGGACGCTGGCCCGGGGACGCTCCGTGCGGCTGACGGGTCCGGCGGGCTCCGGTCGCACGCGGCTGCTGGAGATCGTCGCGGAGGACTGCGCGGACCTCGCCCCGGACGGCGTCGTCCGTCTCGACGGCTGCCATCGCGGCGCCGACGACCTGTTGGAGGAGTTGTTCCGCGCCACCCACCACGCGCCGTGCCACCGGCCGGATCGTGCCGAACTCCCGGCGCTGGTCGCCGAGATCGGCGCGATCGTCGTCCTGGACGACGCCGAGATCGGCGGCGCCGCGCTCGACACCCTGCTCGGCGCGGCCCCGGAGTGCGCCTTTCTGCTGGCCACCGCCCCGGAGGTGCCCGCTCCGTCGACGTCCGCGGCCGTGGAGGAGGTCGTCCTGGGCGGCCTGGAACGCTCGGCCTGCGTGGAGTTGTCGGAGCACGCGGTGGGCCGGTCCCTCACCGCCGAGGAGTCGAGCTGGGTCGGCGACCTGTGGTTCGAGTCCGAAGGCCTGCCGCTGCGCTTCGTCCAGGCCTCGGCGCTGCTCCGGCATCGCGACCGAGCCCGTGCCGGGGCCGAGGCCGTCGACGAGTTCGGCGTGTTCGCCGAGGCGACGCCGGAGGACGCGGCCCCTTGCGACACGGGCGGCGACGAGGCGACTCCGCTGCCCGCGCTCCAAGAGGTGGCCGCGCCCGCCGCGCTGTTGGCGTCCCGACTGAGTCGCTCGGCCCGGGTCACCTTGGAGTTCGCGGTGGCGCTCGGTGGCGAGGTGCCGCACCAGGCGCATCTCCCCGCCCTGGTCGGCGACACCCGCGCCGACTCCGCCCTGGGCGAGTTGACCGCCTGCGGGTTGGTCACCCCGGTCGGATCCCGGTACCGGCTGGCGGCCGGTGTCCTGCCCCGACTGACGGCCGACGGCTACGGCGAGGACGCCACGGCCCGGGCCCGCGACGCGGCCCGCCACTACGCCTGGTGGGCCGGGCACCCCTCCGTCACACCGGAGCGCGTCGGCGCCGAGGCCGACGCGATCCTGGCCGCGCTCGCCGTGTTGGCTCCGGTCGCGGCGCCACGGGACGGGGACGAGGTCGGCCCGGCCGTGCGGTTGGCCCGCACGGTCGCGCCCGCCTTCGCCGCCGGATCGCGTTGGGGAGCCTGGGAGCGGGCGTTGCGGTCGGGTGCCGAAGCCGCCCGGCTCGCCGGCGAGGTCGCGGAACAGGCCTACTTCCACCATGAACTGGGCGTCCTCGCCCTCTGCCGGTCCTCCTACGACCGGGCCCGGGCGGAGCTGGAGACGGCCATCGGGCTGCGTGGGGCCGCCGCGGACCGACGGGGGAGCGTGGCCGCCCGCCGAGCGCTGGCGCTGGTGGCCGACCGTACCGGGGACACCCCCGGGGTGGGCGCCCTCGGTGTCGTCGGACCGCCGGTGGTACCGGAGCCCTTTGCCACGGCGCCGGCTCGCGGTCTCGAACCGGCCGCTCTCGTCGAGCCCGTCCGATCGCCCCCGGAGCCCCTCCGGCTGGACGCGTTCCCCGCGACGCCGGCGGAGACGACCCTCGTCGCAGGTGGCGTCCCCGACGCGCGGCCCCGACGGTCGGGAGGCGGGATCGCCGGCCTCGCACGGCGCAACCTCGTCGCCGCGGGGGCGGGGGCCCTGCTCGTCGCGGTGCTGGGCACGGTGGTGACGCTCGGCGCGACCGCCGGCGGCGAAGGCGTGGTACCCGCCGACCGGGTCGGGGTGGACCCGTCCGCCAGCCAGGGGCTCGGTGGTGGTGACCTGAGCGCCGAGCGGGCGGTCGAGGACGACACGCCCAAGAGCGGTGGCGCCCCCGGCGTGCCCGCCGGAGAACCCGTGGCCGACGACCGGGAGGTCGTCCCGGGAGTCACGGACGCCCCCGCCGGGACCACCTCCCCCGAGTCGTCCGCCGAAGTCGACGTCCCGGCGCGCGCGACGGCGTCCGACGCGTCGGACGACCCCGAGGACTCGGCGACCCCGAGCGTCACACCGTCACCTCGGGTTCCCTCACCGCCGGTGGAGCCGTCGGACCCGGAGGGCGAGGAGACCGAACCCGGGCCGTCCGGCACCGCTTCCGCGACGTCGCCCACCGAGGTCGAGGACGACCCCGCGCCCTCGGAGACCGCCACGATGGACCCCTCCACCACGGACTCGGCGAGTGGCACCACCACCCCGGTGGAGGCGAGCGGTTCCGCCGCATCGGAGACCGGGGCTTCCGGAACGGGAACGCCGGGCGCGGCGGGATCCCCGGAGATCATCTGAGTCGTTCCCTCGCCGGGTCGCCGGGTCGCCGGCGTGGCCTCTCCGAAGTGCCTCCGGCCGTCCCGTCTCAGAACAGTCGCAGCTTGTCGTCCTCGATGCCCCGCAGCGCGTCGTAGTCCAGCACCTGGCAGCCGATACCGCGGTCGGTGGCCAGGACCCTGGCCTGTGGCTTGATCTCCTGGGCGGCGAACACCCCCCGGACCGGGGCCAGACGCGGGTCGCGGTTGAGCAGCTCCAGGTACCGGGTGAGCTGTTCGACGCCGTCGATCTCGCCGCGTCGTTTGATCTCGACGGCGACGGTCCCCCCGTCGGCGTCCCGGCAGAGAATGTCCACCGGTCCGATGGCGGTGGGGTACTCGCGGCGGATCAGTGTGTATCCGTCACCCAGCGTCTCGATGCGGTCGGCCAGCAGCTCCTGGAGATGTGCCTCCACGCCGTCCTTGATCAGACCGGGATCGACGCCCAACTCGTGCGAGGAGTCGTGAAGTACGTCCTCCATCGTGATGATGAGCTTCTCGCCCGCCTTGTTGACGACGGTCCACACGCCCGTGTCCTCACCGGTCCCCTCCTTCAGCGTGCAGGGCGGCGACATCCAGTTGAGGGGCTTGTAGGCCCGGTCGTCGGCGTGGATGGAGACGCTGCCGTCCGCCTTCACCAGGATCAGACGCGGGGCCGAGGGCAGGTGGGCGGTGAGCCGTCCGGCGTAGTCCACCGAGCAACGGGCGATGACGAGACGCATGGTCGGCAACGCTACCAGTGGGTGCCAAGCGGGGCGCCGCCGACGGACCTGGTCGGTCCGGGCGGTGGAGCCGGGGCGCTCGGGTGCGCCGCGCGCTCTCCGGTGTCTCGTCGCGCCTCGTCGGGTGGCGGGGGCACGCCTCATCCGTCCCCGGGGACCCCGCCGGAGCACTGGCCGATCGCGCGCCGACGGGATATCGCCCATCTGCGCATTCTCCTGGTGCGGTCAACGGGCGTTGCCTACGGTAGTGAACGGGAGGTCGCGGGACGCGTACGCAGCGTGCTCGCCGTCGCGTCCTTCCTTCACCGTCCGGCAACCCCCGCGCGTCGGGGGTGCGAGAGGAGTACCCATGTCGCTCGACGTCTCACCGGCCCTACTGGAACAGGCCGAGCGAGGCGAGGTCGACGAAGCTGACTTCGTCGACTGCGTCCGGACCTCCCTGCCCTACGCCTGGGAGACGATCAGCTCCCTGGTCGCACAGTTGAAGGCCGACGGTGGGCGGTTCGCCGACAACCGGACGCCGCCGCCGGACGAGGGGGCACGTGGTCAACTGCTCCGCGCCCTAGCCAGCGACGCCATACGCGGGGCCCTGCAGCGGCACTTCGGGGTGCGGCTGGCCTTCCAGAACTGTCATCGCGTGGCCGTGTTCCCCCTCGAACCGTCGTCCGAGGGGACGTTGACCCGGTTCACCTCGGTCCGTAGTCAAGTGCTGAACCAGTCACCGGAGTTCCGCGACTGCTGACCCGCTCCCCGCCTCGCCGCTCCGTGTCGTGAGTCCCGCCGACCGGAGCGGCGAGGCGCCGCCGGGGGTCCGTCAGCCCAGGTGGGGAAGTACCTCCGCGCCGAGGCGGCGGATGGTCTCCTCGGTGGCGGCGAGGTCTCCCGACCCCTCCACAAGCAGGGCGAAGCGGCTGATGCCGGTGCGCTCGCCGGTCTTCGCCAGTCGGTCCGCGCACAGGCGCGGGGTGCCCACCGGGTGCAGCCCGCACAGGAGTCGGGTGTAGTCCAGCGGATCCCGCATGCCGCGTGCGCGGCCGTCCACCGTGACGTGTGCGCCGAGCCCCTGGCGCAGCCAGCCGGGCATCGACTTGAGCAGGATTTCCGCCGCGTCGGCGTCCCGGTCGGCGATCTGGCAGACCCCGGCCGAGACGTGGCCGGCCGCGCGGATTTCCTCCGGGCTCCTGCCCGAGGCGTGGGCGTGGCGCCGCCACAGACCGATCATCTCGGCCTTCTCCTCGTCTCCGATGTGCATCCCGAGCAGCATCGGGAGGCCGCGCTCGGCCGCCAGTCGCACGCTGCCCGGGGAGGTGCAGGCGACGACGACTTCGGGGCCCGCGGTCTCCGTGAGAGCCTCGGACGGCCTCGGCACGACCGGGACGTCGCGGAAGCGGAAGCGCTCCCCGAGGGCGCCGACCGACGGCTCGCTCAGCCAGCGCAGCAACAGGTCGAGTGATTCCGGGAAGCCGCTCTCGTACGCCTCCACACCGGTGCCGAACACCTCCAGGTCGACCCAGGGACCGCCGCGACCGACGCCCAGGGAGAACCGTCCGCCGCTGGTCAGGTGCAACAGGGCCGCCTGTTCGCCCAGGGCGACGGGATGGGTGGTGGACAGGACGCTGACGGCCGTGCCGACCCGCACCCGCCGGGTGCGCCCCAGCAGCAGCGCGGCCAGGGTGGCCGCCGACGGACAGGTGCCGTAGGGCACGAAGTGGTGTTCGGCCAGCCAGACCGAGTCCAGGCCGGACTCCTCGGTGACCTCGGCCGAACGGACGGCCCGGTGCAGTGCCTCCCCTTGCCCCTGGCCCGGGAATTGGGCCGCCAACACGAATGTTCCGACGCGCATCGCTGTGTTCCTGCTTCCTCGGCTCCGACCCGGAGCTCCCCCACCCGGCATAACCGGGCGACACGTGCCGAGGACACGGCCGGCGGCCAAGTTTTTCGGATTGTCTTCAGAAAATGTCGTCGGGGGTCGCCGTGACCCGCCACGGGCCGCCCCCGAACACCGGGGACGCCAGGACCCGGGGCACCGGGGTGGGGTGGGGGCCGCGTCGTAGGCTGGTGACCGTCCGTGCCCGTCACAGAACCCGAGAGGTGTGCCGTGTCCCCGCGCCGCAACCGACCCAAGGGAGCCGGCTCGCCCGGCCGGAGCGCCGAGGAGGACCGCCCCGGGCGGTACGGCGGTCTTCAGACGTCGGCGAGGTTCGGGGGCGAGGACTGGAACGTGCGTCATGTGGCGGGCGCCAGCGCGAGAGGAAAGGCCTACCGCTGCCCCGGGTGCGACCAGACGATCCCGGACGGCGTGCCCCACGTGGTGGCGTGGCCGGAGCACGGGGGCGTCGACGATCGCCGGCACTGGCACCGGGCGTGCTGGAACGCGAGGGACCGCCGCACCGCGAGGGTGCGGCGGCCCGGCGGCGGTCCTGGGTCGCGGTAGGGCGTGGGCGCGGCCGGCGTCCCGCGCGGCGTCCGTCCGGGGGCCCGCCGAGGTGGGGAGGGGGCCTTGATCGTCCCGGCGGTCAGACGTCCCGCTTCTCCAACAGGACCAGTGCCAGGACCTGCGCGACCGCCGTCGCCCCCAGCATGATCCAGAGCGGGTCCCATCCGGACGGCCCCGAAGGGCTCAGTGAGTTCGCGTAGAACACGGCCAGTTGGTTGGGGATGGAGTACTCGAACAACGCCTCGCGCACGTCGCTCAGGGACTCGGCGAACATGAACAGCGCCAGGACCAGCGGTGCCAGCACGGCACCGATCATGATGGTGATGGCCCCGGCCGAGTGTCGGACGATCGAGCCGACGGTGAGCGACAGCAGCCCCAGCAGTGCCATGTACAGGGAGACGCCGACCGTGCCCCGGAGCCATTCCTCGGCGCTCGGGGTTCCGCTTCCCTGCCCGCTCAGTCCCGCCACCTGGACGACGCCGATCAGGGTGGCGGACACCAGCGTCACCAGGAAGGCGACGAGGAAGAAGACGATGCTCTTGGCCGCGAGCACCCGGCGGCGGTTCGGGCAGGCCGTCACGGTCGTGCGGATCATGCCGGTGCCGTACTCCGAGGCCGTCGTCAGCACGCCCAGGGTGATGAGGCACATGCTGCCGAGGAGCAGTCCGAAGAAGCCCAGGCCGAGCGGGCTCTCCCCCTCCAGGTCCTGTCCCGCCGCGACCACGACCCCGAGGGTCATCAACCCGACGCCGACGATCAGCAGTACGAGCAGGCCGAGCGTCCACAGCGTCGAGCGCAGCGACCGGATCTTCGTCCATTCCGAGGCGAGGGCCTGCCCGAGGCCGGCCCTCGCCACCGGGATGGGCGAGGTGTAGGAGGAGGCCGGCTCGCCGGACGTCGGCCGCCCGTCGAGTGCGGAACGCGGCGCGGGGGCGTGAGGGGTCGCCGGGGAGGGCGTCGGAGACTGGGGGGTGCTCATCGGGCGTCCTCGGGCTGGTTCGGGTCGGTGGCGGTGGAGGCGGCGGACGTTCCCGGAGCGGCGGTCGACGCCTGCCGGCTCGCGGCTCCCGGGTCCTCCGTCCGCGGCGGTGGCGGCGCGTACCGGCCGGGCTGTCCGTCGCCCGGCGCGGACGACGGCTGTCCGTCGCCGTACGGTCGGTCGTCCGTCGACCGGTAATCGACGGCACCCTGGGTCATCCGCATGTACGCCTCCTCCAGGGAGGCTCGGTGCGGTGAG
The DNA here is from genome assembly GCF_016598575.1 of Streptomyces sp. HSG2. Lineage (NCBI taxonomy): Bacteria > Bacillati > Actinomycetota > Actinomycetes > Kitasatosporales > Streptomycetaceae > Streptomyces > Streptomyces sp. HSG2. The sequence continues at coordinate 1,378,161 of NZ_CP066801.1, read as the reverse complement.
AGCTCCCAGAGTCGGACACCGCTCTCGTGCGCGAGGTCGCTGATCCGGGGCAGGGGCAGCCCGGTCACCCGCAGGGCGCCGTCCTGCTCGGGCAGCACGCCGGCGCCGGCCTCGGTCAGCGTGGTCGAGAGCTTCTCCCGCAGTTCCGGGGCGTCGTCGGGGGTGCGGACGCGGGCGAAGTCGGCCGAGTTGGCCGCGATGAAGTCGGCGACGCCCATGTCGGCGAGCAGCCGACCGCGTCCGATGACGATGAGATGGTCCGCGGTCAGCGCCATCTCGCTCATCAGGTGGCTGGAGACGAAGACGGTGCGGCCCTCTGCCGCCAGACTTCGCATCAGGTTCCGCACCCAGAGGATGCCTTCCGGGTCGAGGCCGTTGACGGGCTCGTCGAACAGCAGCACCCCTGGGTCGCCGAGCAGAGCGGCGGCGATCCCCAGTCGCTGCCCCATGCCCAGGGAGAAGCCCTTGGAGCGCTTCCCCGCCACCGCCCGCAGGCCCACCACGTCCAGGACCTCGTCCACCCGCCGCGTGGGGATGCCGGAGAGCTGGGCGAGACTCAGGAGGTGGTTGCGGGCGCTCCGCCCCCCGTGCACGGCCTTGGCGTCCAACAGCGCGCCGACCTGGCGTTGCGCGTTGGGCAGACTCCGGTAGGGGAGGCCGCCGATGGTCGCCCGCCCGGCGGTCGGGTTGTCCAGACCGAGGATCATCCGCATCGTGGTGGACTTCCCCGAGCCGTTCGGCCCGAGGAAGCCCGTGACGGCTCCCGGCCGTACGTGGAAGGAAAGGTCGTCCACGGCTGTCTTGTCGCCGTAGCGCTTGGTCAGGCCGACTGCCTCGATCATGCTCCGCCCCCGTCGAGAGGTTCTGGACAGCGGGCGGACGCCCCCCGTACGTCTGAGGAGGATAACCAGGCTCGGCCGGTTCCGTTCAAGCCCGAATGCCATCCGGGCTCACCCGGTCAAGAATCAGGCGTCGCGCTCGCGCAGCACCAGGTATCCGCCGGCCAGCGCGGCCACCACCCACAACACCATGATGCCGAGGCCGCCCCAGGGGCCGTAGGGGGTGTCGTCGCCGATCGGGGCCACCACCTGCATGATCTTGCTTCCGGCCTGGTCGGGGAGGAACTGGCCGACTTCCCTCGTCGCGTCGACCGCGCCGAGGATGTTCGAGACCAGGAAGAAGAACGGCATCAGGATGCCGAGCGACAGCATGGGGGAGCGCAGCATCGTGGCGATCCCCATCGAGAAGACCGTGATCAGCGTCATGTAGAGCCCGCCGCCGATGACAGCGCGGAGCACACCGTCGTCGCCGATCGACACCGAGAGGTCGCCCAGCATGGCCTGGCCCAGGAAGAAGGCGGCGAAGCTGGTGACCATGCCCACCACCAAGGCGAGTCCGGTCGCCACCGCGATCTTGCTGAACAGGAAGGTGCCACGCCGGGGCACGGCGGCCAGCGAGGTGCGGATCATGCCGGTGCTGTACTCGTTCGCCACCACCAGAACCCCGAATACGATCATCGCCAGCTGGCCCAGGGACATCCCGGCGAAGCTGATGAAGGTCGCGTCGAACGCCAACCGGTCGTCGGCCTCCAGACTGTCGAACTGGCTCCTGGTCAGGGCGGAGATCAACATGCCGAGCCCGATGGTGACCACCACGGCGAGCGAGAGCGTCCACACCGTGGACGCTACCGACCGGATCTTGGTCCACTCGGACCGGACGACCTGGGCCGCCGCCATGCTCATGGGGTCTCCTTGGAGATGCGCCGAGCCCGTGCCCGGGCCGGGAGGGTGGGGGAGGGGACGATTCGATGCGACGGGGCAGACCGGGCTGGCCGGCCTTCCCCGGTCAACTCTTCTCCCGGTCGCCGCCCCAGTTCGGCCCGGGCGTGGCCTCGGTGGGGGCGCCGTCGTGGGCGTGGTATTCCACGGACTGGGCCGTCAGTCGCATGAACGCCTCCTCCAACGAGGCCCGCTGCGGGCTCAGCTCGTGCAGGACGACACCGCGGCGGGCCGCCGCCTCGCCCACCCTCTCCGACAGCTCGCCCTCGACCTCCAGCACCTCGGTGTCGCTTCGCGTGACCGGGATGTCGGCCTCTCGCAGGGCGTCCAGCAACTCCTCCCGCTGCGGGGTGCGGATCCGGACGTAGGAACGCGAGTTCTCGGCGATGAAGTCGGCCATGGACGTGTCGGCGAGCAACCTGCCCTGACCGATCACGACGAGATGATCCGCGGTCAGCGCCATCTCGCTCATCAGATGGGAGGAGACGAAGACCGTCCGCCCCTGGGAGGCGAGGGATTTCATCAGGTTACGGATCCAGTGGATTCCCTCGGGATCCAGTCCGTTGACCGGCTCGTCGAAGATCAGGATACGCGGGTCGCCGAGGAGCGCGGCCGCGATGCCGAGACGCTGGCCCATACCCATCGAGAAGCCCTTGGTCTTCTTCTTGGCCACGGCGGTCAGGCCGACCGTCTCCAGCACCTCGTGGACCCGTCCGGAGGCGATGCCGTTGCTCTGCGCGAGGCAGAGCAGGTGGTTGTAGGCGCTGCGGCCACCGTGCCACGCCTTGGCCTCCAAGAGGGCACCGACATGGGTCAGCGGGTCCTGGAGTTGGTCGTAGCGCTTGCCGTCGATGCGGACCGTGCCCGCGCTGGGACGGTCGAGCCCCAGGACCATGCGCATGGTGGTCGACTTGCCGGCACCGTTCGGGCCGAGGAAGCCGGTGATGATGCCCGGCCCGACGCCGAAGGTCAGATTGTCCACGGCCGTCTTGTCGCCGTACCGCTTGGTCAGCCCCGCCAGCTCGATCATGGTGCCACGCTAGAACGCGGCGGCCCCTTCTGCCACCCCGGTGGCCGGGAATCCGCCGCGTTCGTCGCCGACACGCCCGCCGCTAGCGGGTCTGCTGGGCGGGGACCCCGCGCGAGGACGACTCCTCCTCGGCCGGCGTGCCGGCCGCGGCCACCGCCGCCCCCGTGAGCGTCGCCAGCATCTCCCGCACGTTGGTCAGCTGCGCGTTGATCGAGTCGCGGCGGTTGGTCAGCGCGGCCAGTTCCCGCTCCGACTCCGAACGGACCCGGTCCGCCTTGGCGTTGGCGTCGGCCACGATGTCCTCGGCCTGACGCTGCGCGGTCTCGACGGTCTGACGGGCCCGGCGCTCGGCGTCGGTCCGCAGCTTCTCGGCCTCCAGGCGCAGCTGCTCCGCCCGGTGCTCGATCTCGGCGAGACGCTTCTCCGCCTTGGCCTGACGCGAGGCGAGGTCCCGCTCGGACTGGTCGCGGCGCTTGGCGAGGTTGGTCTCGAAGTCCGCGGCGGCCTGCGCGGCCTTGGCGCGGGTCTCCTCGAAGAGGGCGTCCGCCTCCTCCCGCTTGGACTGCGCGTCCTTCTGCGCCTCGGCCCGCAGGGCGGACGCGTCCGACTTGGCCTTCTCGACGATCCGGACGCCCTCGTCCTCGGCCTTGGCCTTGCGGTCCACGGCGTAGGACTCGGCCTCGGTGCGCACCTGTTGGGCCGCGGACTCGGCAAGCTCCCGGTGCTGCTCGGAAGCGCGCCGAGCCTCCTCGCGCAGCTCCTTCGCCTCCTCCTCGGCGAGACGGAGGATCTTCTCCACCCGCGCCCCGAGGCCCGCGTACGACGGCTCGGCGTCGCTCATCTGGGCCTGGGCGTTCTGCGTCTCGAGGTGCAGCTCCTCGATGCGCTTCTCCAGGGCGGTGATGCGGGTGACGGCGTTGTCGCGGTCGGAGACGAGCTTGGAGATGTATTCGTCCACCTGAGCGCGGTCGTACCCACGCCGCACATGCTCGAAGCCGTAGGGGGAAGTGTCGCTCATGGGGTTCCTGTCGAAAGAGACCGGTGAGGTGATACGGGAATCCTAGGGGCCAAGACGGCGAGTCATCGAGCGGATACGTGTTTGATCTGGAGAACGACACCCCTTTCGGGTGGGTGGTCGGCGGCGGGCTCGCCGGGCGCGGGGTCAAAGGCTCCTGGTATAAGCGCAATTGCTTTCACACGCTACCGCCCTGACGACTTGCCACCCGAACGAGGGGCGCCCACGGTGGCCCCCGCCTTGACCGCGCCCTCCTTGCCGGCCGGCGGAGCCTCGAACGACTCCAGGGCCTCCAGGACGTCCTGTACCCGGGAGATCTCGGCGTTGATGTCCTCGCGGCGGCGCAGCAGCTTCTCCAACTCGCGCTTGCCCTCCTCGACGGCCAGCCGAGCCTCCCGCACCGCCTCCGCCTTGATCCCCTCGGCCTCCTTGACCAAGGTGGCCTTCTTCTGCTCGGCTTCCTTCAGCAGCCCCTCGGCCTTCTTCACCGCGGCGATTCGGACCTTGCCCGCCTCGGAGTTGGCCTCGGAGACGATCTCCCGGGCCTTCGCCTCGGCCTTGGCGAGCTGTGTCTCCGCGGACTTCACGAGAGCGTCGCATCGGTCGCCCGCGGACTTCATGGTCTCGGCGGCCTCGCGGCGCGCCCGCTCATGCACTTCCTCGATCTCGGCCGTGAGCCGGTCGCGCAGCTCCTCGGCCCGCTCCCGTATGGCGGTCGCGTCCCTGCGGGCGCCGACGAGCAGCTCGTCGGCGTCGGTCCGAGCCTTCTCCACCCGGGAGTTGCCCTCGACCGCGGCCTCCGAGACGATCCGCTCGGCCTCCTCGCGGGCCGCGCCGACCATGGTGTCGGCCTGGGACTCCGCCTCGGCCGTGGTCTTCTGGGCCTGCTGCCGCGCCTCGGTCAGGAGGGTGTCCGCCTCCGCCGCCGTCTCGTTGATGAGGGTGTCGACCTGCTCGGCCGCCTCCGAACGCCGCTTGTTGGCCTCCTCGCGCGCCTCGTCCAGGGTGCGGTCCGCCTCCGCGCGGGCGGTGGTCGCCAGCCGGTCCGCCTCCGACGCGGCCTCGGCGACCGACCGCTCCGCCTCGGCACGGGCCCGCTCCGCCTCGGCGCGCGCCGAGGCCAGCGCCTCCGCCGCCTCGGACCGCAGCCGTTCGGCCTCGGCCGACGCGTCGGCGAGCAGCCTCTCCGCCCGGGTGGAGGCATCCGCCACCGACTCCTCGGCCGCCGCGGCCGCCTCGGACCGCACCCGCTCCGCCTCCTCGGTGGCGTGCGCGCGAACCCTCTCGGACTCGGCCGTGGCCGTCTCGCGAAGCTCCCGGGCCTCCGCCGACACGGCGGCGCGCAGCCGGTCGGTCTCCGCCCGGGTCTCCTCGCCGAGTCGATCCGCCTCGGCTCGCGCCTCGGTGACCAGCCTGTCCGCCTGGCTCGCGGCCTCCGAGCGGATGCGATTGGCGTCCTCCCGGGCATCCGCCCGCGTCCGCGCCGCCGCCTGCTCCGCCTCGGCGATCGTCGCCGAGGCCTCCGTCCGGACGCGCCGCGCGTGCTCGGCCGCGTCGGAGCGGACCCGGTCCGCCTCCGTGATCGCCTCGGAGACCGTCCGTTCGGCCAGCGCCTTGGCGGCCTCCGACTCCTCCCGGGCCTCCCGGCGCAGCCGCGTGGCGTCCTCCCCGGCACGCTCCCGCTCCGCCTGGGCGTCGGAGCGGACCCGGTCGGCCTCCTCGCCGGCCTCGCGGCGGACCCGCTCGGCCGCGTGCTCCGCGGCGCTGCGCAGGCCGGCGATCTCCTCCTGCGCCTGCTCGTGCAGGCCGGAGACGGACTCCCGCACCTGACGCGCGTGCTCCTCGGCCGCCGAGACCGACTCGCCGGCGCGCCGGTCGGCCTCCTCGACCAGCCGGGCCGCCTCCGCCTCGGCCTCCGCGACACGGGTGCGCGCGGAGGCGAGCAGCTCCTCACTCCGTTCCCGGGCGGATCCGCGCTCCCGGTCGGCCTCCTCCCTCGCGGAGGTGAGCAGCTCGTCCGCCTCGCGCCGGCGCCGTGCCGCCTCGTCCTGCGCCGCGGCCAGGGCCTCCGAGGCCTCCTCGGCGATCCGCTCGGCCGCGGCACCGGCCTCCGCGCGCACCCTCTCGGCGGCCTCACGCGCCTCCGCCTTGAGCCGCTCGGCCTCGCTCGCCGCCTCCGTCCGCAGCCGGACGGCGACGGACTCGCCCTCGGCGCGGGCCGCCGAGGCGTCGGCCACCGCCTCCGAACGCAGCCGTTCGGCCTCGGTCTCCGCCTGATGACGGAGTTCGCGGATCCGCTCGGCGACCTCGGTGCGCTGCCGCTCGGTCTCCTCGGTCGCGTCGCGGCGGATTCCCTCGGCTTCCTGCCGTGCCTCCGCCAGCGCCCGCTCGGCTCCGCCGAGTCGCTCCTCGGCCTCCGCCCGAAGCCGTTCCGCCTCCTCGGCGGCCTGCGCGCGACGGCTCGTCGCGGCACGCTCGGCCTCCTCGCGCAGCCGGGCGCCCTCCCGCTCCGCCTCCGCCCGAGTGGCCTCCGCCTCCTCCTGGGCGTCGTTCCGATGGCGCTCCGCCTCGGCCCTGGCCCGCTCCAGCGTCTCCTCGGCCTGTCGCCGCAGGGTCGTGGCGCGTTCGATCGCCTCCGTGCGGACCTTCTCGCTGTCCGCGGCAGCCGTCCGGCGAAGCTCGTCGGAGTCGGCGCGCGCCTTGGTCAGCAGCTCCTCCGCGGAGGTCGCCGCCTCCTCGATCTGCGACACCGCTTCCTTGCGGGCCTCGGCCCTGATGACCTCCGCCCGGTCGGCGGCCTCGGAGCGCAGTTGCTCGGCCTCGCCGCGCAGCCTGCGGGCCTCCTCCTGCAACTCGACGGTCTTGGCCCGGTACTCCTTGGTGTCGTCCTTCGCCGCGCCCTTGAGCTGCTGGGCGACGTCGTGGGCCTCGGCCCGCAGCCGGTCCGCCTCCGACTCGGCCTCGCCGCGGATGCGCTCGGCCTCCTCGGCGGCGCCCTTGGTGGTCCGGCGTGCCTCCTCGGATGCCTTGTTCAGCACGTCCTCGGCGGTCTTGGCCGCCTTGGCCAGCTGGGTGGCGGACTCCTCCGCGGTCGCCGCGCGCGCCTTCTCCGCCGCCTCGGCGGCGATCTTCTCGGCCTCGGCGCGGGCCTCCACCACCAGCCGCTCGGCCTCCTCGCGGGTGGCCTCGGCGTCCTTGGTCGCCTCGCCGACCAGGCGGGCGACCTGCTCCTTGGCGGTGCGGGTGCGCTGTTCGTTGGCCGACTCGGCGGTCGCCAGCGCCTTGGCGGCCCGCTCCTCCGCCTCGGAGAGCACCTCCTCGGCCCGGGCCCGCGCGGCCCGCAGCGCCTCCTCCGCCTCGGTCATCCGGCGCTCAGCGGACCGGCTCAGTTCCTGGGCGCGCCGGCGGGCCTCCTCGGTCTCGCTCGCCGTCGAGCTGCGCAGCCGCTCGGCGTGGTCGGTGGCCTCCTGCGCCTGGGTGGAGGCGGCGTTCAGGAGGCGCTCGGCGTCCGAGCGCGCGCGGCGCAGGAGTTGTTCGGCCTCGGCACGCGCCTCCTCCGCCTCTCCCAGCGAACGCCGGCGCGCCTCGGCGGTGAGGCGCTCGGCCTCCGCCCGGGCCGCCGCCATGGCCTGTTCTGCCTCTGCGCGGGACTCGTCGAGGAGCCGGCGGGCCTGCTGCTCGGTGCGGGCCCGCAACTGCTCGGCCCAGGCGACGTTCTCGTTGACGTGGGTCTCGACGGTGCGTCGACGCTCGTCGAGTTCCTGGTCGAGCTGCCGGCGCCGGGTGACGGCCTCCTGGTGGAGTTCCGCCTGCAGACGTGCCGCCTGCTCGGCGTGTTCCTGGAGGATGCGCTGGGTCTGGGCCCGCGCCTGGCCTAGCTCGCGCTCGGCGTCCGCGCGCAATTGGTCGGCCTGGAGTTGCGCGTTGCGCAGGAGTTGCTCGGCCTGGTAGCCGAGGTCGTTGCCGTCGTAGGCCGGGCGGGACATGAGGGTGCGCCGCGCCTCGTGCAGCTTGGCGCGCAGCACCTCCACCTGGTAGCCGAGGTCCTCGGCGTGCTGGATCGCCTTCTCCCGCTCGGTCCTCAGCCGCTTCATCTCGGCCTCGAACCGAGAGAGGTGGTCGACGTCGGCCGCCGGCTCTCGCTCCTGGCTCTCGTAGCCCCGCACTGCGCGGTCCATCCGTCCCCTGGTCGCAGGTGTCTCCACGGTCCCGTCCGTCAGTCGAACGGGCCCCCGGGGAATGGTGTCAGATCGACGGCGGAGCATGGGTCGCCGCTCCGTCGCCCGTCCCCCGAATTCCGGACCCCGGTGGTCCCGTCGTGCCGGTCGACCCGGGCGCGCGACAGGACCGGTCGCCCTGGATCGAGCGGCGACCGCGCCCAACCCTACCGGCCCCTCAGTACGGTGGTCAGCGCTCGGGCGACTCAATCGCGGCTGAAGTGACGAGTTCCGTCAGGACGCCATGGCAGTCCTTGGGGTGCAGGAAGGTGATGCGCGACCCCATGGAGCCGCGGCGTGGCTCGTCGTACAGGACGCGTACGCCCCGCTCCCCGATCGCGGCGGCGTCGGCGTCCACGTCCTGTGTGCCGAAGGCGATGTGGTGGACGCCCTCGCCGTTCTTGGCGAGCCACTTGGCGACGGTGGAGTCCTCGCGGACGGGTTCCAACAGCTGCAGGTACGACGCGCCGCCGTCCGACGTGTCGTTGATCTTGAGCATGGCCTCGCGTACGCCCTGTTCCTCGTTGACCTCGGTGTGGAACACCTCGAAGCCGTACGTGGCCCGGTAGAAGTCCACGGTGGCGTCGAGGTCGTGGCAGGCGATCCCGATGTGGTCGATTCGCGTCAGCATGGTTTCAGTGGAGCGCTCCCCGGGTGGTTACGCAACGTGCGCGCGATCACACTGACGGCCCGATGACGGGGCCGAGCGCGCCTCAGTACATTCGAGGTAAACCCTCGTTCACTCCTCGGCCGCACAGGCCGGAAGGGGATCGCAGCTCATGTCTTCCGCAACCTCCGCAACTCCCGGAACGAATGGCACCACCTCGGTGATCGTCGCGGGCGCTCGCACCCCGATGGGTCGGCTGCTCGGCTCGCTGAAGTCCTTCTCCGGCGCCGACCTGGGCGGTTTCGCGATCAAGGCGGCCCTGGACCGGGCCGGCATCGGCGGGGACCAGGTGCAGTACGTGATCATGGGGCAGGTGCTCCAGGCCGGCGCCGGTCAGATCCCGGCACGACAGGCGGCCGTGAAGGCCGGCATTCCGATGAACGTCCCGGCACTCACCGTGAACAAGGTGTGCCTCTCCGGGCTGGACGCGATCGCGCTGGCCGACCAGTTGATCCGCGCGGGTGAGTTCGACGTCGTGGTCGCCGGCGGCCAGGAGTCGATGACCAACGCCCCCCACCTGCTGCCCGGGTCACGTGAGGGGTACAAGTACGGCGCGGTCCAGATGCTCGACGCGATGGCGCACGACGGCCTGACCGACTCCTTCGAGGGCATCGCGATGGGCGAGTCCACCGAGAAGCACAACACGCGGCTCGGCCTTGGCCGCGAAGAACAGGACGCCGTGGCCGCGCTCTCCCACCAGCGAGCGGCGGCGGCACAGAAGAACGGGATCTTCGACGCGGAGATCACCCCGGTGGAGGTCCCGCAACGCAAGGGCGACCCCGTGCTGGTCAGCAAGGACGAGGGGATTCGCGGCGAGACGACCCCGGAGTCCCTGGGCAGGCTGCGGCCCGCCTTCGCCCGGGACGGCACGATCACGGCCGGCTCGTCCTCGCAGATCTCCGACGGCGCCGCGGCCGTGGTCGTCATGAGCAAGGCCAAGGCCCAGGAGCTGGGGCTGGAGTGGATCGCCGAGATCGGCGCGCACGGGAACGTGGCCGGCCCCGACAACTCTCTCCAGTCGCAGCCTTCGAACGCGATCCGGCACGCCTTGGCGAAGGACGGGCTGGGGACCGAGGACCTCGAACTGATCGAGATCAACGAGGCGTTCGCCGCCGTCGCCGTGCAGTCGATGAAGGATCTCGGGGTCTCCACCGAAAAGGTGAACGTGAACGGTGGTGCCATCGCTCTCGGACACCCCATCGGCATGTCCGGCGCCCGGCTGGTGCTGCACCTGGCCCTGGAGCTGAGGCGGCGTGGCGGCGGCGTGGGCGTGGCCGCGCTGTGCGGCGGTGGCGGTCAGGGCGACGCGCTCGTCCTCCGCGTCCCGAAGGTCTGAGCCCCCGAGCATGGTCGGAGACAAGCAACGGATCGGAGGACCAAGGTCGTGACGCAGGACGTCTCCTCGCTCGTGGCCCGTGCCAGGGAGGGCCGGCCGAGGGCGGTGGCCCGGCTCATCTCCCTGGTGGAGGGGGCGTCCCCGCAGCTCAGGGAGGTGATGGCGGCCCTCGCCCCGCTGACCGGCGGAGCCTACGTGGTGGGCCTGACAGGGTCGCCGGGCGTCGGCAAGTCCACCTCCACCTCCGCTCTGGTGACCGCCTACCGACGGCAGGGGCGGAGGGTCGGCGTCCTCGCCGTCGACCCGTCCTCGCCGTTCTCCGGAGGCGCGCTCCTTGGCGACCGGGTGCGGATGTCCGAGCACGCCTCCGACCCCGGCGTGTACATCCGTTCCATGGCGACCCGGGGGCACCTGGGCGGTCTGGCCTGGGCCGCGCCGCAGGCCATCCGGGTTCTGGACGCGGCCGGGTGCGACGTGATCCTGGTCGAGACGGTCGGCGTCGGGCAGTCCGAGGTGGAGATCGCCTCCCAGGCCGACACCTCGGTGGTGTTGCTGGCGCCCGGGATGGGCGACGGGATCCAGGCGGCCAAGGCCGGGATTCTGGAGATCGGCGACGTCTACGTGGTGAACAAGGCCGACCGGGACGGCGCCGACGCGACGGCCCGGGAACTCAACCACATGCTGGGGCTCGGCGAGGCCCGACGCCCAGGAGACTGGCGTCCCCCCATCGTCCGCACGGTGGCCGCGCGAGCGGAGGGTGTCGACGAGGTGGTCGAGGCGCTGGAGAAGCACCGCGCCTGGATGGAGGAGCACGGGGTCCTGGCGGAGCGCCGGCTCAGGCGCGCCGCGCACGAGGTGGAGGCCATCGCGTTGACCTCGCTTCGCCGGCGGATCGGCGACCTGCCCGGCGAGAGCCGCTTGGAGGCGCTGGCGGAGCGGATCGTGGCCGGGGAACTCGACCCCTACCGGGCCGCGGACGAGTTGATCGTCGGTCTGACGGCGAACTGACCGCTGGGGGCGGGCCCGGGCGCCGTGTGGGGCGCCTCGGGCCCGCCCCCAGCGGGGCGGACGGGCCTGCGGGCCTCCCGTGCGGGGGCCCGCGTTCCCGGCGCCTCGGGGCGGATCGGACGGGGGACGGGGTCGTCCGCCCCCGGGGCCGCCGCGACCGGGTCGGGCGCGGCGTGGTGCGAGAGGTCGGTCGGCGGCACCCTGGTCGGGTCCGCTCGCCGGTCTGTCGGACAGCCCTGGTCAGGGGCGTCCGCGCTGCCCTCTGAGGTGTTCGGCGATCGGCCGCAGCGCCTTGTCCAGGTGGACCAGCGCGTCGGGTGAGAGCAGGTCGACGAAGTGTCTGCGGACGGAGGCCACGTGGTGCGGCGCGACCGTCCGCACGGTCTCCATCCCGTGGTCGGTGAGCACCGCGTAGAGCCCGCGGCGGTCGGACTCGCAGTTCTCCCGCCGCACGAGGTCGGCGTTCTCCATCCGGGTGATCTGGTGGGAGAGACGGCTCTTCGACTGGAGCGTGGCGGAGGCGAGATCGCTCATCCGCATCCGGAAGTCCTCCGACTCGGAGAGGTTCACCAGGATCTCGTAGTCGTTCAAGGTCAGACCGAACGGCTGCAAGTCCCTTTCGAGCTGGTAGGTCAACAGTCTGTTGACCTCCAGGTTGGTACGCCAAGCACCTTGCTCCGCGTCGTTCAGCCAGCGGGGGGCTGTCTCGGTCTCCATGAATGAAGTCTACCTAAGAGGTTGAAAGGCGAACTAACGGGTTTGCTGTCGTGACGGTGCGCACGCGTTCGATGTCACACTCCGCAGACTACCGCTCACAGCCCGAAGCGGCGCTGGAGGTCTCCCAGCTGTCCGGGAAGGCGCGGTGCCCCGCTCGGCACGCCGTGCCCTCCCGCCGTCGTGCCGTCGGGTGCCCCCGACCGTAGCGGCGCGGCGTCCGTCACCCGCTCGGGCAGCCGAGCCTCGCTCGACTGGAGCAGCACCGTGCCCGCCCCGGAGAACTCGAACTGGTGCTCCTCTCCGGAGGCCCCGCCCAGGCCAGTGAGGGCGCGAACGCCCCCCAGCAGCCCGGCCGCGTACCCGTGGTCGTAGTGATGACACGGCGAGGGGCAGTCGGCCCACCCCACGAGTGCCTGCGGGTCCACCCGGATCGGCGGCTCCATGAACACCACCGGACCGTTGGACGCCGCCACGAACTTGCCGGTTCCGAGCAGGGTGAGGAATCCCGGAACGATCGACTGCTTCAGTCTCAGACTTGGCTGAAAGGCGAGCAGGTTGCCGGAGCGAACGGTGAGATTCCCGTCCTCCAGGTCGAAGGAGTTCACGTCGAAGGCGCGGTCGGCGAGGAGCATCCGGCCCTGGCCCTCGGCCACCACCCAGTCGCTCGCGTGCAACGGCGAGTGGAAGGCCGAGCGGACCAACCCCTCCAGCGGTCCGTACCCGATGCCGTCGAACCGGACCGAGCCGTAGTAGGCGATCATCTTGCCCTTCTGCAGGAACCAGGGGCTCCCCGACAGCTCCACGCAGAAGGTGTAGTCGTCGACGTTGTCGTCGGCCGGCAGGGTCGAGGGGTCGTGGACGGTACCGCTCACCGGTTCTCCTTCGAGGATGCCCCGGTCTTCGGGCCGGGGAGGAATCGAAGCTCCCGCGTAGCGGGGCACGGAATAGAGCAATCGCCGTCAGGGCGATTGGTTGTCTCCACCCACCGGGTCGAGGGCGGCCTCAAGTAGGTGGACGATCTCGGAGTTGAGGGACCGTCGGTCGGTCCGGGCCTTCTCGACGAGGCGTTCATGCGGGTCAGCGGGCAGGCGGAGAGAGATCCGCTTCTCAGGTTCCATGCTACGATAATGCCATGACGACGCCAGGGGTGCGGCAGAGGGATGCCGGGCATGCCCGGTACACCTACCGGCTTCGTGTGTCGTCGACCGCCCGCGCTGGTCTGGCGGCCGAGTGGGCGCGCTGCCGGTGGGTGTGGAACGAGTGCGTGGCCGTGTCCCGCAAGGTCCACGCCGGGAACCGCGCCAACCCGGACGACAAGGTGACGTGCGGTCCGGCGCAGCTGGACAAGATGCTGACCGAGGCCCGCAACGCCATGTCGTGGCTGCGTGAGGGCGCGTCGGTGCCGCAGCAGCAGACCATCCGCGATTTCGCCAAGTCCCGCACAAAGGCACTCAAGGACATCAAGGCGAAGCTGCCGATGCGGCAGCGTGCCGGGATGCCCCGTATCAAGCGGAAGCGGGACGCGCTGCCCACGCTGAACTACACGCAGCGCGGCTTCCGCCTCAAGGACGGCCGCCTGCACGTGGCGGGCGGCATCGTCCTGACGGTCGTCTGGTCCCGCGATCTCCCGGCCGCACCCACCTCGGTGCGTGTCCACCAGGACTCCTTGGGGCACTGGTACGCGTCGTTCGTCGTCGCGACCCAGGTGCGGCCGCTCCCGGCAACGGGCCGGGTGCTCGGCGTGGACTGGGGCGTCGGGGAGACCGCCACCACCACGTCCGACGCCCACGACCTCCCCCACGCCGAACACGGCGAGAAAGCCGCGCGGCGCCTCGCCCACTACCAGCGGATGACGGCCCGCCGCCGCCCCGCGCGCGGGCAGGCGGCCTCCAACGGCTACCGGCAGGCGCGGCGGCAGACCGCGAAGGTGCACAAGAAGGTGGCCCGGCAACGCCAGGACACCGCCCGTAAGTGGGCCAAGTCCGTGGTCCGCGACCACGACGCGATCGCCGTCGAGGACTTCCGCCCGAAGTTCCTCGCCGAGACCACCGTGGCCCGCAAAGCCGCCGACGCGGCGATCGGCGTCACCAAGACGGCCCTGATCGAGATGGGCCGCAAACACGCACGGGACATCCATCTCGTGCATCCCGCACACACCACGATGGACTGCGCGGCGTGCGGAGCGAGAACCAAGCACGCACTTCCTCTTTCCGAACGTACCTACACCTGCACCGCGTGCGCAGTCGTATCCCCCAGGGACAAGAACTCCGCCCGCGTGATGCTCATCCGGGCTGGTCTCAACCCGGCTGGTGTCGATCGTGTAAGAGCCGGCGGACCGCTGGTCCCCAGCCAACGTGAGCCAGGAATCCCCGTCCTTTAGGGCGGGGAGGATGTCAAAGCTTCTCCTCCGAGGCCTGGACGTAGACCGCCCCGTCGCCGCTGAGTTCCAGTTGGAATGCCTCACCCGATCCCCGGCCCACCATGTCGCGCCAACCCAGAGCCGTGGAGAGCCGGTTGCGCACGTCGCCGTGGTGGGCGACGTAGGCCTGCGGGTCGACGTGGACCGGTCGGCCCGGTGTGATCGGGACCTCGAAGACGCCACCGTGGGCCATCACCGCCACCGAACCGCGGCCCCTCAGGCGGGTCGTGAAGAGCCCCTGGCCGCTGACCTGGCCGCGCACCATGCCCATGACGCCGCCCTGCGAGCCCAGGAACACCGTGCCCTGCTCCAGCGTCCCCTCGAAGGCCAGCAGGCGATCCGCCTCGACGTACAGGGTGTCGCCGGACAACTCGATCACCTGTACATGGTGGCCGCCGTGCCCGAAGAGCACGGTGCCCGATCCCTCCACGGTCATCAGCGGGGTGTCCTCGTCGGCCACCCGACGTCCGATCATCGACATCAGACCCCCCTGGCCGCCTGTCACGGACGGGGTGAAGGACACCTCACCGGTGTAGGCCAGCATCGCGCCGCGCTGGCTGAACAGGCGCCGGTCCGGCGCGACGGTCGCTTCCACCATCTTCGAATTGATCTCTCGGAAGGCCATCTCACACGTCTCCCGCCGGGGTCAGCCGCTCGCTCGGCTGCACGTACACCAGGCCCTCGCCCTCGAAGCGGATCTGGAAGGCCTCGCCGCCGCCCTCGCCCAGCACGGTGCGGAACGTCACGCCCGACTGGAAGGACTGCCGCAATCTCCCCTGGTGCGCCACGTACGCGCCCGGGTCGACGGTCAGCGGGTAGGCGTCGCTCACCCGCAGGACCACCGCCGGGCCGTCGGAGGTGATCGCCACCTGCCCCCGGCCCTCCACGGTCGTGGTGAACAGGCCGTTGCCCTGGGAGGCGCCCCGCAGCCCGGTGAACTCGGTGCCGGTACGGAGCCCTCCGTCCGTCGCGAGCAGGTTGCCCGCCTCGACGCACAGCTTCTCGCCTCCCAGCGTCACCACGGTGATCTCCGTCGCCCGGTCGGCGAACCAGCAGGTCCCGCTCCCCTTCACCTCCATGACCGTCATCTGCTCGCCCGTCAGTCGGCGGGTCACCATGCCGCGGATCCCGTCACCGCCCCCGGTCAGCTTCTTGAAGTCCATCTCGCCGTCGTACGCCACCATCGAGCCGTTCTTCGCTCTCACGGAATCCCCGGCCATCTCGACGGCGAGCACCTTGCTGTTCTGAAGTCGGAACATCGCCACGCAGCGAAAGGTATCCGCCGCGACGCCGTCCCGACAGGGCCTGCCGACCCCCGCGCCCGGCGCGTCGAGGTGTTTGCCACAATGACGGGGCGCTTGTGCGCGCGTTCACAAGAAGATCTCGACTCTCACCGAAGGTGCCCGCGTGGACCTCAAGACCGCAAGCTCCCTCCGCCGACTCCGCCTGGTCTCGGCGCCCGAGGCGATCTCCTTCCTGCTGCTCCTCGTCTGCTCGGTGCTCCGCCGCACCACCGAGTTCGACGCGGTGCCGGTGATGGGCATGGTGCACGGCCTGCTCTTCGTGCTCTACGTGCTCTTCTGGGCGGACGCCTGGAACCGTGCCAAGTGGTCGCTGCCGACCGCCGCCGGGTACTTCGTCCTCTCGCTCCTGCCGGCGGGCGGCTTCTACGCCGACCGACGGCTGCGCCGCGAGGCCGAGGCGGCCGTCGTCGCCGCCCGGCCGGGGCGGGAGAAGGTGGTGGGCGCGTGATCGTCGCCTTCTCCGTGACGCCGCTGGGCGTCGGCGAAGAGGTGGGGGAGTACGTGGCGGAGGCCGTACGGGTGGTCCGCGAGTCCGGTCTGCCCCACCGCACGGACGCCATGTTCACCTCCGTGGAGGGCGATTCCTGGGACGAGGTCATGGACGTCGTGCGCCGGGCCGTCGCCGCGGTCGAGGCCCGGGCACCCCGGGTCTCCCTGGTTCTGAAGGCCGACATCCGCCCCGGCGTCACGGACGGGCTGCGGACCAAGGTGGAGACGGTGGAACGCCTCCTCGCAGCCGACCGATAGCCACACCCGGCACCCCTGGGCGACCCAACCCTACGAATGGCTCGATCAACCCGATCAAGACGGTAGAGCCGACTGAGACCCTCCCCGCCGATCGGACGCCGGCTCCCCGGGGATCTCCTCGGTCCCCAGGCCCGGGGAGCCGGCGGCGCGCCCCGCGTCCGGCGGCGCCGGGGCGCCGAGGGCGGGCCCTTCGGCCGCCGTCGCGGCCGGGGCCGGCGACCACCTCGCGAGCCCTCCCCCCTTTGGCTCGCGCGGCTCGCGGACCCCGAGGTGCTGACCCACGATGAGGGCACAGGGCCGGAACCCGTGTCCGCGCAGCGGGACTCGGGCGGCGGCCGTCAGCCTCCGCGAAGGAAGGGTCCGCCGGATGACCACTTCGCCCGCCATCTGCCAGTCCGCGTTCGACGGGTCCAGGGTGCGCGTCCTCCTCGTCGTCGACCTCCACGAAGGCACCGAGCATAAGTTCCTGGACGCGTACGAGCGGATGCGCGGTCAGGTCGCGTCGGTCCCCGGCCACCTCGGCGACCAGCTGTGCCAGTCCGCCGACGATCCCCGACAGTGGCTCATCACCAGTGAGTGGGTCGCCGCACCGCCCTACCTCGCCTGGGTCAACAGCGAGGAACACCTGGAGACCGTCGGGCCGTTGCGGGAGTGCGTCCGGGACCTGCGGGCGACGCGCTACGGCGTCGTCCGCGAGACCGGCGTCGCCCACACGGAGACCGGCGGACTCCAGACGGCCGTCCGGGTCGGCGACGGAGTCGTCCGACACGCCCTGACCTTCACGGTCACGCCCGGCTCCGAGTCCAAGGTCGCGGAGATCCTGGCCGGCTACGCGCCGCCGGAGGCCCGTGTCGACGAGAGCACCAGACTGCGCCGCACCACCCTGTTCATGCACGGCAACCGGGTCGTGCGGACCGTCGAGGTGGAGGGCGACCTGACGAAGGCGCTGCGCCACGTCTCGCGCCGGCCCGAGGTGCGGGCCGTCGAGGAGGCGATCAACCCCTATCTCGAACGCCACCGCGACCTCACCGACCCGGACTCCGCACGCGACTTCTTCGCGCGCGCCGCCATGCCGCCGGTGCACCACGTGGCCCGCGGCGGACCGGAACCGGCCGGACTGACCCGCCACGCGCTGCACTACCCGGCCCGGCCGGGTTGCGGGACGGCGCTGGCGCGGCTGCTCGCCAGGCAGGACGAGATCGCGGCGGCGGACCCCGCCGACCCGGTCTTCCGCGGCACGGTCTTCCAACGCGAGGACACCGTCGTCCGGCTGATCGACGTGGTCGGGGACCCCGAGGCCGACCCGGTCGCCGCGCTGGGTGTCCGAGGGCCTCGGAAGGCCGCCGTGCTGACCCGGTTGCTCGACCGCGCGGCCCTGGGCGTGGAGACGGCCCCGCCCGGGGCACGCGGGGTGAACCGGCTGCTGGCCCACGCCGGGATGTCACTGATCACCGACCGCGTCGCCGCACCGTACTGAACGCGCCGCTCCCCCCACTCACCTCCCCCACGGACCACCAGGAGACGACCATGGACAAGATGCGCCCGCGCATCGTGGACCTCGACGACGCCGAGCCCAACCGCAAGCGCGGCGGCGACCTGCGGACCCTGCTGACACCGGTCACGGTGGGCTCCACGAGCGGGTTCATGGGCGTCGCCATCATCCGCCCCGGCGAACGGATCAGCGAGCACTACCACCCGTACTCCGAGGAGTTCGTGTACGTCATCGAGGGCCGCATGGAGGTGGACCTCGACGGTGAGACCCTTCCCCTCCGAGCCGACCAAGGCCTCATGATCCCCATCGACATGCGGCACCGCTTCCGCAACGTGGGCGACGAGGAGGCCCGCATGGTCTTCCACCTGGGGCCGCTCGCGCCCGACCCCAAACTCGGACACGTGGACACCGAGGCGGTCCCGGGCGGCGCCGACCACAAGCCCTACCCCCGCGTCCAGGAGGAGGGTGCGCGATCCGACCGGCCAGGGGTCCTGTCGTGACCCGGCGCGTGGCGGTCACCGGGATCGGTGTCGTCGCCCCCGGCGGGATCGGGGTGCCCGCCTTCTGGGACCTCCTCTCCGAGGGGCGCACCGCGACCCGCGGGATCACCCTCTTCGACCCCGAGGGGCTGCGGTCCCGGATCGCCGCGGAGTGCGACTTCGACCCTCTGGCGCACGGGCTGACACCGCGGACCGTGGCGAGCTGCGACCGCTACATACAGTTCGCACTCGCCGCGGCGGCGGAGGCTGTCGACGACAGTGGCGTCGACCCGGCGGCTCAGGACCCCTGGCGGGTGGCGGTGTCGCTGGGCAGCGCGGTCGGCGGAACGACCCGCCTGGAACACGACTACGTCCTGGTCAGTGAGGGCGGCCGGCGCTGGGACGTGGACCACGAGGCCGCGCGGCCCCAGCTCCACCGCGCGTTCTCCCCGAGCACGCTGGCGTCCGAGGTGGCGGAGTGGTTCGGCGCCCGCGGACCGGTCCAGACCGTCTCCACCGGCTGCACGTCGGGGCTGGACGCCGTGGGATACGCCCTGCACACCATCGAGGAGGGGCGCGCCGACGTCTGCATAGCGGGCGCGTCCGACTCCCCGATCTCCCCGATCACCATGGCCTGCTTCGACGCCATCAAGGCCACCTCCCCCCACAACGACGATCCCGCGCACGCCTCCCGCCCCTTCGACCTCGACCGGGACGGCTTCGTCATGGGCGAGGGCGCGGCCGTGCTGGTGCTGGAGGAACTGCGACACGCGCGGGCTCGGGGAGCGCACGTCTACTGCGAGATCAGCGGCTACGCCACCTACGGCAACGCCTATCACATGACCGGACTGACCAGCGAGGGCCTGGAGATGGCCCGGGCCGTCGACGACGCCCTGGCGCACGCCCGCCTAGACCCGAAGGACGTCGACTACGTCAACGCGCACGGCTCGGGAACCCGGCAGAACGACCGACACGAGACCGCCGCCGTCAAACGCTCCCTGGGGTCGCACGCCTACGACATTCCCATGAGTTCGATCAAGTCCATGGTGGGCCACTCGCTGGGGGCCATCGGCGCCATCGAGGTGGTCGCCTGCGTGCTCGCGCTGGCTCGCCAAGTGGTCCCGCCGACGGCCAACTACGAGACACCGGACCCCGAGTGCGACCTGGACTACGTGCCCCGCACGGCCCGCCCGCGCAGGCTCGACACCGTGCTCTCCGTGGGGAGCGGTTTCGGCGGGTTCCAGTCCGCGGTGCTGCTGACGGGGCCCGGCGGGAGGAAGCGATGAGCGACCGGGAGACCCGCCGCGGCGTGATCACCGGGATCGGTGTGGTGGCGCCCAACGGACTGGACGCCGAGACCTACTGGAAGTCGGTCAAGGAGGGCACGAGCGTACTGGACCGGATCACCCGGGCGGGCTGCCAGGAGCTGCCGCTCCGGGTCGCCGGCGAGGTTCGCGGCTTCGACCCCGGCGCTCTCGTGGAGAGCACGTTCCTCGTCCAGACCGACCGCTTCAGCCACTTCGCGCTCGTCGCCGCCGACGCGGCCCTGCAGAACGCGGGGCTCGCCGGCGAGGCGGCCGAGTCGCCCTACTCGGTGGGCGTGGTCACCGCCGCCGGCTCCGGCGGCGGCGAGTTCGGCCAGCGCGAGCTCCAGAAGCTGTGGGGCCAGGGGTCCCGTTTCGTCGGTCCGTACCAGTCGATCGCGTGGTTCTACGCGGCCAGCACGGGCCAGATCTCCATCCGCGGCGGTTTCAAGGGACCCTGCGGTGTGGTGGCCAGCGACGAGGCGGGCGGCCTCGACGCCGTCGCCCACGCCGAACGGGTCGTGCGGCGGGGCACGGACGTCGTGGTGGCGGGGGCGGCCGAGGCGCCGCTCGCCCCCTACTCGGGGGTGTGTCAGCTCGGATACCCCGAACTGAGCACCGAGGACGACCCGGCGCGCGCCTACCGGCCGTTCACCGCGGCGGCCCGCGGGTTCGTCCCCGCCGAGGGTGGTGCCGTCCTGGTGGTCGAGGACGAGAACCGCGCCCGACGCCGGGGTGCCGACGTCCGCGCCGTCGTGGCGGGGCACGCCGCCACGTTCAGCGGCGCTGGGCGCTGGGACCGCTCCAGGGAGGGGCTGGCGGCGGCGATCCGGGGCGCGCTGACCGAGGCGGGATGCGCACCGGAAGAGGTCGACGTGGTCTTCGCGGACGCCCTGGGCACCCCGGAGGCGGACGCCGCCGAGGCCGGTGCACTGGTGGACGCCCTCGGAGGGCACGGTGCCCGGGTTCCCGTCACCGCTCCCAAGACCGGCATCGGGCGCTCCTACTGCGGGGCGCCCCTGTTGGACGTGGTGGCGGCGGTCCAGTCCATGGAGCACGGACAGATCCCGCCCACCCCGAACGTCTTCGACGTCTGTCACGACATCGATCTGGTGACCGGCTCCGCGCGTGTCGCCGAGCCGCGCACGGCCCTGGTCCTCAGCCGGGGACTCATGGGTTCCCACGCGGCGCTCCTGCTGCGCCGCTCATGATCCGGCACGCCGTCCGGCACGCCGACCCGTACGACGAAGGAGAACGCGCATGAGTACCGAAGTGACCCGCTTGACGGTCGAGGATCTGGCCGAGCTGATGAAGAAGTCCGCTGGGGTGGTCGTCGACGCGCAGGAGCTGGCGCGTCGCGAGGCCGCCCCGTTCGGCGAGTTCGGCCTGGACTCGCTCGGGCTCCTGGGCATCGTGGGGGAGTTGGAGAACAAGCACGGACGGCCGTTGCCGACGGACGCCGAGCGGTGCCGCACGCCCCGCGACTTCCTGGACATGGTCAACGGCGCGCTCACGACGGGAGCCTGACATGGCGGGACACACCGAGAACGAGATCACCATCGCCGCCCCTCTCGACCTCGTCTGGGAGATGACCAACGACCTGGCCCGTTGGCCGAGCCTGTTCAGCGAGTACGCCTCCTGCGAGGTGCTGCGCAGGGAGGGCGACACCGTGACCTTCCGGCTGACGATGCATCCGGACGAGAACGGCAAGGTATGGAGCTGGGTGTCGGAGCGGGTGGCCGACCGGGACGCGCTCGTCGTCCGTGCCCGCCGGGTCGAGACCGGCCCCTTCGCCTACATGAACATCGTCTGGACGTATGAGGAGACCTCCGCCGGTGTCCGGATGCACTGGAGGCAGGACTTCGCGATGAAGCCCGACGCCCCGGTGGACGACGCGGGCATGACGGAGATCATCAATCGCAACTCGCCCGTCCAACTCGCCTTGATCCGGGATCGGATCGAGGAGGCCGCGGGGGAGCGGCGGACCGCCACCACCCCCGCCTGAGCGGCGCCTTCCGAGGAGAACCCATGCATCATGCCCTGATCGTCGCCAGGATGGCCCCGGGGTCGGCGCCGGACATCGCCGGTGTCTTCGCCGACTCCGACCGGGGCGAGTTGCCGCGCCTCGTCGGTGTGACCCAGCGTTCCCTGTTCCGGTTCGGCGACATCTACATGCACTTCATCGAGGCCGAACGGGATCCGGGGCCCGCCATCGCCCGGGTCTCCGCCCACCCGGAGTTCCTCGACGTCAGCAAGCGGCTGGAGGCGTACGTCAGTCCGTACGACCCGAAGACCTGGCGCGGACCGAAGGACGCGATGGCCGACCGGTTCTACCACTGGCGGCGGGAGTCGGCCCCCGCCCGCTGAACCGACGCGCGTTCGTGCCGCCGCCCGCGACCTTCTCGTCGCGGGCGGCGGCACGCGCGCGGTGGGTGGGGAGGGCGGCTAGGACGGGCGGGGCAGGGCGGGCAGCAGGCGGAGGGCGTTGTCACGGTTGACGGCCCGCAGTTGTCGAGGCGACAGCGCCGGGTCGGCATCCAACGCCGGAGCCACGGTGTCCGCGACGACCCACGCCGGGGTGGGCGGCCAGTCCGTGCCGAACACGATGCGCTCGGGGTCGACCGTCGCCAGCAGGGTGGGTGTGGCCGACGGCGACATGGGGCCCGCCGTGTCGAAGTAGAACCGGTGCAGGTAGTCCCGGACCCGACCGGGCTCGATACCGGGTTCGATCCGGTCGCCGAACAGTTCCAGCCGCGCGGCCATGTAGGGGAGGAACCCGCCGCCGTGCGGCAACACGAAGCTCAGGTGGGGGTATCGGTCCAGGGTTCCGTTGCGGATGAGGTTGATCGCCGCGCGGGTGGTGTCCATGAGGAAGTCGCAGACGAAAGGCGGTGTCCCCGGCAGGCCGGCCGTGCCGTCCTTCCCCGCCGCCACCTCCATGGGGTGCGTGCTGACCACCGCGTGTCGCTCGTTCAACTCCCGCAGCAGGCGGTCGTGGGACGCGTCGCCGAGGAAGACCCCGTCCACACTGGTGCGGGTGCTCACCCCCACCGCCCCGAGGTCGTCCAGGCCGTGACGCAGGCTCCAGGAGGACAGTTCGGGGTCGTCGAGGAAGACCGGGGTGAAGAAGGCGAAACGCCCCGGATCGCCGGCGACGACGTCGGCCGCGGCCCGCAGCGCGACGGCCGCGCTCTCCCGTCGCGTGTCGCGGTCGCGGAACCGGCCGAGCATCGCCACGGTCATCACGGCCGTCTCGATGCCGGTCTTGTCCATCAGTTCGAGTGCGGCGTCGCGGTCCCAGCGGGTCCACCAGGGCAGCTTCCCGCGATCCACCAGGCCGCGTTCCTCCGCCCAGTCCAGCCAGGCCGGAGCGGTGAAGTGGTGGTGGACGTCGACGCGTCCCGCTGCGGTCATCGGGTCCCTCCTCGGTGGATCCGGTCTTCGTCCCGGACGGCCCCCGGTGTCAGTCGCGGCCGAGCACGGACCGCAGCACCTTCGTCAGGACCCGGTCGGCGTCGGGCATCGCGGCGTCCGTCCGCCAGGCCACGAACCCGTCCGGCCGGACCAGGACGGCGCCGTCCTCGGTCGTGCCGTGCGACTCGGCCCAGTCGGCCCCCCGATCGGGGACCAGGTCGTGGTCGGGCCCGGTGCCCACCAGGTAGGCGCGGACCGGGACGTTCAGGTTGTCCGACGCCCGTTCCACCGCGGTCCTCCACTTCTGCCCGCCCGATCCGGCGAGCAGGACGAAGGCGTCCTCGTACAGGTCAAGGGTGGAGATCCTGCCGTGCTCGGCCCGCACCCACATGTGGGGGGCTCGGCTGCCGGGCTCGCCGCCCAACTGGAACGACTCCGGCAGGACCGGCCGCTCCTGCGGAGCCCCGACCACCGCGTCGGAGGCGTAGCGGTAGCACAGGGCCACCGTCATCAGGTCCGCCGGATCGTCGTTGCGGCCCGTCTGGGGGGCGAAGCCCGGGTGCTGTTCGTCCGCGGCCTGCAGGCAGGCCCTGGCCCCGGTCGCCAGGGCGACCGGTCGCCGCTCCCGCTCATAGGAGTCGAGCAGCCCGGTTCCCGCCCAGCCGCGGAGCACGGCGGCGAGTTTCCACGCGAGGTTGTGCGCGTCCTGGATGCCGGTGTTGGAGCCGAACGCCCCGGTCGGGGGCATCTCGTGCACAGCGTCGCCGGCGAGGAGGACCCGGCCGACGGAGTAGCGGTCGGCCACTCGCTTGGAAGCGTGCCAGGGCGCCTTCCCGGTGATCTCGACGTCGAGTTCCTCGACGCCCACGGCCGCGCGGATGTGGTTGGCGATCCGTTCGTCGGTGAAGTCCTCCAGAACCTCGCCGTCGTCCGGGCGCCAGGGCACGTGGATGACCCAGCGTTCCTCGTTGTCGACCGGCAACAGGGCCCCCTCGCCCCGGGGGTCGGTGACGTAGCAGACGACGAACCGCCTCTCCCCGACGTGGCGTTGTAGGCCCCTGCTGCGGAAGGTGACGCTGACGTTGTGGAACAGTTCCCCCGGACCCGACTGGCCGATGCCCAACGCCTGCCGCACGGGGCTGCGCGGACCGTCCGCCGCCACCAGGAAGTCGGCCTCCACTCGACGGGTCTCGCCCGTCTCCCGACGGCGGACCAGCGCGGTCACCCCCTCCCCGTCCTGGTCGAAGGAGACCAGCTCCGCTCCGAACCGGATGTCGGCCCCTTGGCGGCGGGCGTGTTCCAGGAGCACCGGCTCCAGGTCGTTCTGGCTGCACAGACACCAGTCCGAGGAGCTGACCAGGGAGATGTCCACCCCCGCGGAGATGTCGCCGATGATCCAGCGACGCTCGGTCCCGGTCAGGGTGTCCACCTGCAGGATGCCGTCGTTCCCGGAGAGCACCCTCGCCGCCCGCCGGATGTGGGGCTCCAGCCCCGCCGTGCGGAACAGCTCCATGGTGCGAAGGTTGTTGCCCCGACCCCGCGGGTGCGTCGAGGTCGCCGCATGCCGCTCGACGAGCATGTGCTCGATGCCCAGCCGCCCCAGGAAGACCGACGTCGACAGGCCGACCAGGGACCCGCCGACGACGAGAACCGGTACCTTTTCCGCTGCGTGTCCGCTCACGTAGACGATGCTTACCAGGACGGACGGGTCCGCCACGCGCCGCGCCACGACCCGACCCGGATGGACCAGTGCTGTTTGCGGGGGCCGGCGTCCCGGGAAACCGTGGCACGACCACCGTATCCACGTCGACCCGGGGACCAGCCATGACGCAAGCGTTCGCACCCGAGGAGTCCGAGGCGTTCTCCTCCGAGCAGGCCGCCGCCGCGGCCTCGTCCTGCGGCCGGGAGTTCCGGGCCGACCCGCACCCCGTGTACGCCAAGCTCCGGGAGACCGCCCCGGTGTGCCCCATGAAGCCCCCGCACGGCGTGGAGACGTACCTGATCACCCGTTACGACGACGCCAGAGCCGCGCTCGCCGACCCGCGGCTGAGCAAGGACATGCACGGTGCCCTGGACGCCTACCACCGCATCTTCGGGGACTCCTCGGTGGCGCTTGACGACAACATGCTCTTCTCCGACCCTCCCAAGCACACGCGGCTCAGGAGGATCGTCGGGGGCACCTTCACCCCCAAGCGGGTGGAGGCGCTGCGTCCGCGCGTCCAGGAGATCACGGAGAGCCTGCTGGACCGACTTCCCGCCTCCGGCCCGGTGGATCTGCTCCCGGAGTTCTGCTTCCCGCTGCCGCTCCAGGTGATCTGCGAACTGTTGGGCATCCCCGAGAAGGAACGCCGGCAGGCGCAGGAGTGGTCCGCCACGGTCGCCCAGACCGGGTTCGGCCCCGAGGCGCGCAAGGCGCTTCAGGTGGCCGAGGGCAACCTCCGCGACTTCCTGGTGGACGTCTGCGCGCGCAAGCGCCGCGAGCCCGACGACGGACTGCTGAGCGCCCTGGTCAGCGCCAAGGACCAGGAAGGCTCCCTCACCGACAGCGAGCTGGTCTCGACGGCGTGGGTGCTGCTGTTCGCCGGCCACAAGACGACCGCCTACCAGATCGGCAACGCCGTCCACCACCTGCTCGACCGGCCCGACCAGAAGGCGCTGGCCCTCCGGGACGCGGACACCCTGGCGGCTGCCGTGGAGGAGATCTTCCGCTTCGAGACCTCCGTCGAGAACGCGACCTTCCGCTACGCCCGTGAGGACCTCGTCATCCGGGACACCCGCATCCCCAAGGGCGCGCTCGTACAGATCGCCATCGCCGGAGCCAACCGCGACCCGGAGGTCTTCACCTCCCCCGACGACCTCGACGTCCGTCGGCCGAACGCGCAGGCGGCCCACCTGACCTTCGGATACGGTCCGCACTACTGCGTCGGTGCGCCGTTGGCGCGGTTGGAGGTGCACACGGCGCTCACGGCGCTCTTCGAGCGCTTCCCCCGGATGGCGCGTGCCGCGGCGCCGTTGGAGGCGCGCTGGCTGACGGTCCCCTTCCCGGCGTTCCGCGGGCTGGCGGCCCTTCCCGTGGTGCTCGACCCGTCGTGACGGCGACCGGGAGCCCGGCCAGGGTGCGGGTGGTGCGCCTCCTTCGGGTGCGCGCGGGAAGGGAGGCCGACTTCCTGCGGTCCTACCGTGAGGTTCGGGAGAGCGCCGAGCGGGTCCCGGGCCATCTGGGCGAGGAGCTCTGCCGGTGCCTTGACGACCCCGAACGGTGGCTTCTCACCAGCGAGTGGGCGGGCGCGGAGGCCGTGGGACGGTGGCGGGAGGGCGCCGCGCACCGGGTCTTGGTGGAGTCGATGAACGCCTGTCTGCACGAGGACCGCTGGACCGCGGTCTTCCAGATCGAGGAGGTCGCCGACGCCGGGGGGGCGTGGGTCGACGTCCACCGGGGACGTGGCGGAGGACCGAAGGGCGAGACGAGGCTGACCGGCATGTGACCGGCCGGTAAGGTCTGGTGCCGTGCCGAAGCCGCTCAACCTCACCTTCGACCCCATCGCCCGCGCCGACGAGCTCTGGAAGCAGCGCTGGGGGAACGTGCCGTCCATGGCGGCGATCACGTCGATCATGCGGGCGCAGCAGATCCTGCTGGCCGAGGTCGACGCGGTGGTCAAGCCCTACGGTCTGACCTTCGCCCGCTACGAGGCGCTGGTGCTGCTCACCTTCTCCAAGGCGGGGGAGCTGCCGATGTCCAAGATCGGGGAGCGGCTCATGGTGCACCCCACGTCCGTCACGAACACCGTCGACCGCCTGGTGCGGTCCGGCCTGGTCGACAAACGCCCCAACCCGAACGACGGGCGCGGCACGCTGGCCTCGGTCACCGAGCGGGGGCGCGAGGTCGTGGACGCCGCCACGCGCGACCTGATGGCGATGGACTTCGGCCTGGGCGCCTACGACGCGGAGGAATGCGGCGAGATCTTCGCTCTGCTGCGTCCGCTGCGGGTCGCGGCGGGCGACTTCGACGAGGGCTGAGCCGCCCGCCGGACGTGCCCCCACCCGGCGCCCTCCCCAGGCTCGCCGGCCGGTCGGGGTGCGGGCTCCGGCCCCGCGCAAGATCGCCGGGGCGGGGTGGCTAGGCTCGGGGCATGAAGAAGAGCGTGCTGACCCGGTACCGGGTCATGGCCTACGTCACCGGTGTGCTGTTGATCCTGCTCACTCTGGGCATGATCGGCAAGTACCTGCTCGAAGTCCAGGGCGCCGCCGACTTCACCCGTGTGGTCAGCATCGCGCACGGCTGGCTCTACGTCGTCTACCTCGTCTTCGCCTTCGACCTGGGGGCCAAGGCGAAGTGGCCGGTGGCCAAGCAGCTCTGGGTGCTGCTCGCCGGCACCGTCCCGGCCGCCGCCTTCTTCGTGGAGCGTCGCATCACCAGGGAGCTGGCGGCCGAGCCGGAGACACGGACTTCCGCCGTCGCCGCGCCGTAGCGCCCAGCCCGCCGTACTCCGCGCCGTCGGGCGCGACCAGGCGCGGCGCGGGGCGCCTCGCGCGGGCGCCCCGGACGCGTCGGCCACCCGATCGGCGGTGTCCCATCGACATTTACTTGGACGTCCTAGTAAATTTGAGGGCATGGACGCTGACGCCATCGAGGAGGGCCGCCGCCGTTGGCAGGCCCGGTACGACGCCGCGCGCAAGCGCGAGGCGGACTTCACCACGCTCTCCGGGGATCCCGTCGATCCCGTCTACGGGCCACGGCCCGGGGACCGCTACGAGGGGTTCGAGCGCATCGGCTGGCCGGGGGAGTACCCCTTCACCCGGGGCCTGCACGCGACCGGATACCGGGGGCGCACCTGGACGATCCGGCAGTTCGCCGGCTTCGGGAACGCCGAGCAGACCAACGAGCGCTACAAGATGATCCTCGGCCACGGCGGGGGAGGGCTCTCGGTGGCCTTCGACATGCCCACCCTGATGGGTCGGGACTCCGACGATCCGCGCTCGCTCGGCGAGGTCGGCCACTGCGGGGTCGCCATCGACTCGGCGGCCGACATGGAGGTGCTCTTCCGGGGCATCCCGCTCGGCGAGGTCACGACCTCGATGACGATCAGCGGGCCCGCGGTGCCCGTCTTCTGCATGTACCTGGTCGCCGCCGAGCGGCAGGGCGTCGACCACGCCGTCCTGAACGGCACGCTCCAGACGGACATCTTCAAGGAGTACATCGCCCAGAAGGAATGGCTCTTCCAGCCCGAGCCGCACCTGCGCCTGATCGGCGACCTGATGGAGTACTGTGCGGCCGGAGTCCCCGCCTACAAACCTCTCTCCGTCTCCGGGTACCACATCCGGGAGGCCGGGGCCACGGCCGCGCAGGAGCTCGCCTACACGCTCGCGGACGGCTTCGGCTACGTGGAGCTGGGGTTGAGTCGCGGGCTCGACGTGGACGTCTTCGCGCCCGGTCTGTCCTTCTTCTTCGACGCCCACCTGGACTTCTTCGAGGAAATCGCCAAGTTCCGGGCCGCGCGCCGGATCTGGGCGCGCCGGATGCGGGACGTCTACGGAGCCACCAGCGACAAGGCGCAGTGGTTGCGGTTCCACACTCAGACGGCCGGCGTCTCGCTGACCGCGCAGCAGCCCTACAACAACGTGGTCCGCACGGCCGTGCAGGCCCTGGCGGCGGTGCTCGGCGGAACCAACTCGCTCCACACCAACGCCCTGGACGAGACGCTGGCGCTGCCCAGCGAGCAGGCCGCCGAGATCGCCCTCCGCACCCAGCAGGTCCTCATGGAGGAGACGGGTGTCGCCAACGTCGCCGACCCGCTCGGCGGGTCCTGGTTCGTCGAGCGACTCACGGACCGGATCGAGGCGGACGCCGAGGAGATCTTCCAGCGGATCACCGAGCGCGGAGCGCGGGCCCACCCCGACGGACACCACCCGATCGGGCCCATGACCTCGGGCATCCTGCGCGGGATCGAGGACGGCTGGTTCACCGGCGAGATCGCCGAATCGGCCTTCCGCTACCAGCAGTCGTTGGAGAAGGGCGAGAAGCGCGTCGTCGGTGTCAACGCCCACACCGGATCCGTCACCGGGGACCTGGAGATCCTCAGGGTCAGCCACGAGGTGGAGCGCGATCAGGTGAAGGCCTTGCGCGAGCGCAAGGACGCCCGGGACGCCGCCGCGGTGCGCTCCGCCCTCGACGCCATGATCGAGGCGGCCCGCTCGGGCGACAACATGATCGAACCCATGCTGCGGGCGGTCCGGGCGGAGGCCACGCTCGGCGAGATCTGCGACGCGCTGCGCGACGAATGGGGGGTCTACACGGAGCCCGCGGGCTTCTGACCCGAGACCCCGCACCCCCGGCCGGGCTCCGGCGGGGGTACGCCCCGCCGGAGCTCCGGGCCGGGGCGTGCCCCGCCCCCCACCGGAGCTCCGGTGGGGTCCCCGACTCCGCCGCGCGCTGGGTGCCACCGCGCCCTCCAGCGTCGGAACAGCCCCGCGTCACGCCCTCGGCGGACGGCGGGCGTGTCCGAATCGCCGAGGGGCGTCCCGGCGGCGATGTGAGGGTCCCCGGTGGCCCGCTCCCGGTGTCGCGGCCCGCCGGCGGGCATTCCCGGCCCGTTTTCACGGACACGCGCCCGACAGGGGAGGATGGGCACATGCAGCCACGGAACATGTCCATGAGCGGGGCCGTCGACCTCGCCGCGGTGAAGGCGGCCCAGGAGGCCAAGAGCAAGGCGGAACAGGCCCGCGCCGAAGCGGCCCGGCAGGGCGGAGGTGGCGCGGTCTCGCCCGCCGCCCTCGTGATCGACGTCGACGAGGCGGGTTTCGAGACCGACGTTCTCCAGCGGTCCACGGAGGTCCCGGTCGTCATCGACTTCTGGGCCGAGTGGTGCGAGCCGTGCAAGCAGTTGAGTCCGGTCCTGGAGCGGCTCGCCGCCGAGTACGCCGGGCGTTTCGTGCTCGCCAAGATCGACGTCGACGCCAACCAGATGCTGATGCAGCAGTTCGGCGTCCAGGGAATCCCGGCGGTCTTCGCGGTCGTCGCCGGCCAGGCCCTTCCGCTCTTCCAGGGGGCGGCCGGAGAGGCGCAGATCCGGCAGACGCTGGACCAGCTGGTGCAGGTCGCCGAGGAGAGGTTCGGTCTGACCGGTCTGACCGTCGACGCCGACGCCGACCCGGGTGGGGGGGAGGCCGCGGAGCGTCCCGCCGGCCCCCACGACGCCGCGCTGGAGGCCGCCGTGCGGGCGTTGGACGCGGGGGACCTGGGCGGCGCCGCCCAGGCCTACCGCAACGTCCTCGCCGACGACCCCGGCAACACCGAGGCCAAGCTCGGCCTGGCCCAGACCGAGTTGCTCCAGCGGGTGCGGGGCCTCGACCCGCAGGCGGTCCGCAAGGAGGCTGCGGACCGTCCGGACGACGTCGCGGCGCAGATCACGGCGGCCGACCTCGATCTGGTCGGTGGTCACGTGGACGACGCCTTCGGACGGCTCATCGACACCGTCTCGCGCACGGCGGGCGAGGAGCGGGACGCCGTCCGGGTCCGGCTGTTGGAGCTGTTCGAGGTCGTGGGAGCGGAGGACCCCCGGGTGATCGCGGCCCGCCGCGCCTTGGCGCGCGCGCTGTTCTGACCCTTCGGAGGGGCGAAAAGCGGCCGCGTTTTGCCGAATCTTGGCAATCGCGGCCGCTGTTACTTCCCGTGACTCCGCTCGGATCCTCTGTGTGATTCTGCCCGATGTGCCCCGGAGTCGGCCCGGCTCGGACCGACACGCTGCGTAGGTACGCCGAGCCGTCGTCGGCCCCGCTGCCCCTTTCTTGGCTACCGCCGAGTAGCGAACCTCTTGTGCGGGCGGCCGGAATGCACCACGATCGGCGACGCCCGGTGCTCCACACGACGGCGGTCGCGGTGCGCCGCGGACCCCGGGTTCCCGCGAGTGAGGGCGATCGCGCTTCGCGCCGGGTGGGTCGTTCACCCATCGGCGCGATCCTCCCCCAGGTGAGGTCGCGCGTGTGCGACCGGTGCGAGGTGCGCGGGCGCTTTCCGTGCCGAGACGCCGCGCCTGTCCCGTCCCACCGGGCGCGAACCCGCGGGCGGGCGACCGAAGGAGGAAGCATGGAGCCCCCGGTGCCGGGCGGGACCAGATGGAATCGGTTCGCCGTGGTGATGGTCGCCGGCCTCGCCGCCGCGGTCGCGGTCTGCGTCGGCCTGGCCCAGGGAGCCCTCGCCGCGTCGTTCAGCGTCTCGGGGCAGCGGTTCAAGGCCACCGCCGTGCATCTGCGCGGTGACGGCCTGGCCCGGTACGACGGCGTCGACACGATCCGGACCTCCGTCGCGGGCGAGCGGAGGGCCGTGTCGGTGGCGATCTCCTCCTTCGAGGACGCCACGATCACCGGGATGTGTCAGTCGGCCCGGGTGGACGTGCCGCTCCTGGGGAGCGTCTACCTCCGACTGGAGGCGGGCGACGACGCGCGCGACCCGGTGGTCGCCGAGAACCTGTTCATCGACGTGGCTCAGCTCGACGCCGCCACCACCGGGGTGGGGTCGGCCGACCTGTACGACGTCGAGCAGACCGCGTGGGCGACGATCGCCGGGACCTTCCGGCTGAACGGTCTGTCGACGCGCCTCGGCAGGGACCCCGCGACGGAGTGCCGGTGACCCCGCCCCCCGGGTCGAGCATCCGCCCGGCCCGGGAACAGGGGGAGCGTCGGTTCGCCCGCCCTTGCGGCCCGACCGGCGAGGCCCTTCGCACGGACCTCGACGTCACGGCCTCGGCCGCGCCGGACGTTCCTCCACCGGACCCGGCGAGTCGCCCGTCGAGCGACCCGACTCGGCGCCAGAACACCGGACGACCGACCCGGCCACGTCAGCGCTTTCGCGACTGGCGGGGCGGCAGGCCCTTCTGGGCCGGTCTCCTCACCCTGTCGGGCGCGCTCCCCATCGCCTGGTCCCCGTACACCGCCCTCACACTCGGTCACCTGACGATCGCCATGGCGACGCCCGCCGGCGCGGGGTCGCTGATCATCGGGGTGCTCCTGGTCACGTTGGGCCTGACCATGTGGTTCCGGCCGGCCGTCCGGGTGTTCGCCGGGGGTGCCGCGATCGTGCTGGCCCTGGTGTCCCTCGTGGTGTCCAACTTCGGCGGGTACCTCATCGGGTTCACCCTGGCCCTGATCGGAGGAGCGCTGTCGCTCTCCTGGGCGCCCGTCTCCCTCCGCCGGACGGGCCGCGGAATCCCCGGGCGACCCGGCTGTCCCTGCGGGGCGCCGACGACCGGGGCGTCGTGCGGGTCGGGGTCGTCGAGGGGTCGGTGACGGAGCGGCCCGCGACGCCTCGGGGCGGCCCCGAAGGCCCGGTCGGAACCCGCGCGTTCCCGGCAGGCGGCGGTGCGCCACGACCGACCGGCGCCGCCCCTTCGGGCCCGAGGCCCGGGGCGGCGCACCCGTGCGCCGTCAGTCGCGATCGCCGCTGCCCAGGTGGTGGACCCGGACCATGTTGGTGGTGCCGGGTACGCCGGGGGGCGAGCCGGCGGTGATGATGACGATGTCGCCGTCGTTGAACCGGTTCAGCCGCACCATCTCC
Source organism: Streptomyces sp. HSG2 (assembly GCF_016598575.1). NCBI lineage: Bacteria > Bacillati > Actinomycetota > Actinomycetes > Kitasatosporales > Streptomycetaceae > Streptomyces > Streptomyces sp. HSG2. Next base: position 1,345,684 of record NZ_CP066801.1, on the reverse strand, counting down.
TGGTCGACCAGCGCTACCATCTCGTCCGTGCTGTTCACGAACGGCACCACGTGCGGCTCCACCCCCCAGCTGAGCGCCAGCTGGTTGCGCGTGGACTCGTCCGTGGTGAAGGCGAGGATCGGCTGGGCCGCGCGGTAGCGGGACAGCCGCCGGGCGGTGTCGCCGGACTGGGTGAAGGCCACCAGACCCTTGCCGCCGAGGAAGTCGGCGATCTCGGCGGCGGCTCGGGCGACCGAACCGCCCTGCGTGCGGGGCTTCTTGCCCGGGACCAGAGGTTGCAGGCCCTTCGACAGGAGTTCCTGCTCGGCCGCCTGCACGATCTTCGACATCGTCTTGACGGTCTCGATCGGGTAGGCGCCGACACTCGATTCGGCAGACAGCATGACCGCGTCCGCGCCGTCCAGGATCGCGTTGGCCACGTCGGAGGCCTCCGCGCGGGTCGGTCGCGAATTGGTGATCATGGATTCCATCATCTGGGTCGCCACGATCACCGGTTTCGCGTTCCTGCGGCACAGTTCGATGAGGCGCTTCTGCACCATCGGGACCTTCTCCAGCGGGTACTCGACCGCCAGATCGCCCCGCGCCACCATGACCCCGTCGAACGCCATCACGACGTCGGTCATGTTCTCGACCGCCTGGGGCTTCTCCACCTTGGCGATGACCGGGACCCGACGCCCCTCCTCGTCCATGACGCGGTGCACGTCGCCGACGTCCGTGGCGTCCCGCACGAAGGACAGCGCGACCATGTCGCAGCCCATGCGAAGCGCGAAGCGGAGGTCGTCGACGTCCTTCTCGGACAGCGCGGGGACGTTGACGGCGGCGCCGGGGAGGTTGATGCCCTTGTGGTCGGAGACCACGCCTCCCTCGATGACGATCGTCCGCACCCGGGGGCCCTCGACGGAGGTGACCTTGAGCTCGACGTTCCCGTCGTTGATCAGCACCTGGTCGCCCTTGGCGACATCGCCGGGGAGCCCCTTGTACGTGGTGCCGCAGCTCGTCCGGTCGCCGGGAACGTCTTCGGTGGTGATGGTGAACTCGTCGCCCCGGACCAACTCGACGGGGCCCTCGGCGAAGGTGCCGAGCCGAATCTTGGGCCCCTGGAGGTCGGCGAGCACGCCGATGGCCTGTCCGCTCTCCTTGGCGGCGGCGCGGACCCGGTCGTAGCGGCCCTGGTGCTCGGCGTGGGTGCCGTGGCTGAAGTTGAAACGGGCCACGTTCATGCCGGAATCGATCAGCGCGACCAGTTGATCATGGGAGTCGACCGCGGGGCCGAGAGTACAGACGATTTTCGAACGGCGCATGGTGCGATCCTATCGGCAAGTTTCGTCGCGGAATATTCCGGCCGGCGGGAAAAACAAAGGTGCGGGAGGCTGCTCAGGTGAGATTTCCCGGCCCTTTGTCGCCTATTACCAGGGCGTAGGTCTGGGCCGCGATCTCCCATTCCTCTTCGGTCGGCACCACGGCCACCGCCACCCCCGCACCCGCCGGCGAGATCAGCCGCGGACGGTCCCCCGGGGCGGCGTTGAGGTCGGCGTCCACGGCCAGTCCCCACCCCTCCAGACCCGCGACGGCGGCCTCGCGCACCGGGGCCGCGTTCTCCCCCACGCCCGCGGTGAACGCCACGACGTCGACGCGGCCGAGGACGGCGGCGTAGGCGCCGATGTACTTCCGCAGCCGGTGAACGTAGATGTCGAAGGCCAGTCGGGCCCGTTCGTCGCCGGCGTCGACTCTCCTCAGAACCTCCCGCATGTCGTTGTCCCCGCAGAGTCCCAGCAGCCCGCTTCGCCGATTCAGGAGGGTGTCCACCTCGGCCACGGACATCCCGCCGACCCGGGTCAGGTGGAACACGACGGCCGGGTCGACGTCGCCCGAACGCGTGCCCATGACCAGTCCCTCCAGGGGAGTCATCCCCATGGAGGTGTCCACGCAGCGTCCGGCGCGCACGGCCGAGGCGGACGCGCCGTTGCCCAGATGCAGCACGATCACGTTCGTCTCCTCCGGCGCCTTGCCCACCAGCCTCGCGGCCGTCCGGGAGACGTAGGCGTGCGAGGTGCCGTGGAAGCCGTAGCGCCGCACCCGGTGGGCGTCGGCGGTCTCCGTGTCGATGGCGTACCGCGCGGCCGACTCCGGCATGGTCGCGTGGAAGGCGGTGTCGAAGACGGCGACCTGTGGCAGATCCGGGCGGAGGGCGCGGGCGGTCCGGATCCCGGTGAGGTTGGCGGGGTTGTGGAGTGGTGCCAAGGGGGCCAGGCGCTCGATCTCGGCGAGCACGACGTCGTCGACCCGGGTCGGCCCCGTGAAGCGTCGCCCCCCGTGGACCACGCGGTGGCCCACCGCGGCCAGGTCGGGAGAGTCCGGGCCCCACCCGTCCCGGGTCAGTTCCGCCGCGACCGCGTCGAGCGCTGCCCGATGGTCGGGGACGTCCCCCGACCACTCCCGGGTCCCCCCGTCCACCGGGGTGTGCCGCAGCCGACCCCGCCCCTCTCCGATCCGCTCGACGAGTCCGGAAGCCAGTCGCGTTTCCCCGCCCATGTCGAGGAGCCGGTACTTCAGCGAGGAGGAACCGCAGTTGAGGACGAGGACGTGGGTCACGATCGGTCCGCCTTCCGGCCCGCGGCCTGGGCCTGGATCGCCGTGATGGCGACCGTGTTGACGATGTCCTGGACGAGCGCGCCCCGGGAGAGGTCGTTCACCGGTTTGCGCAGGCCCTGGAGGACGGGCCCGACGGCGACCGCCCCCGCCGAGCGCTGCACCGCCTTGTAGGTGTTGTTCCCGGTATTGAGGTCCGGGAAGATCAACACGGTGGCCTGGCCCGCCACGTCGGACCCGGGGAGCTTGGTCGCCGCCACCGAGGGCTCCACGGCGGCGTCGTACTGGATGGGTCCCTCGACCCGCAGGTCTGGCCGGCGCGCGCGGACGAGCTCGGTGGCCGCGCGCACCTTGTCCACGTCGGCGCCGGTGCCGGAGGTGCCCGTCGAGTACGACAGCATCGCGATCCGCGGCTCCACCCCGAACCGGGCGGCCGTCGCCGCCGACTGGACGGCGATGTCGGCGAGTTGCCCGGCGTCCGGGTCGGGATTGACCGCGCAGTCCCCGTAGACCAGGACCCGGTCGGCGAGGCACATGAAGAAGACCGAGGAGACGACGGAAGCCGTCCCCCCCGCCTGCCGGCCCTCCTGCGACACCACGGCCCGGACGGCTCCCTCGGACTTGATGATCTCGAAGGCGGGGCGGATGGTCGCGGCGGTGGAGTGGGCGGAACCGGAGACCATACCGTCGGCCAGTCCCCGCTCCACCATCAGCGTCCCGAAGTAGTTCACGTCGGACACCACGTCGTGGGCCAACTCCAGTCCGACGCCCTTGTGCGCGCGCAGCGCGGCGTACCGCTCGGCGAAACCCTCCCGCAGGTCCGATCCGGCCGGGTCCACGATCAGACTGTCGCCGAGGTCGACGCCCAGATCCGCCGCCTTCTTGCGGATGGTGTCGACGGGTCCCAGCAGCGTCAGGTCGCAGACCCCCCGGCGCGTCAGCACCTCGGCGGCGCGCAGCACGCGTTCCTCGGTTCCCTCCGGCAACACCACCCGACGCCGGTCGGCGCGGGCCCGCTCCAGCAACATGTGCTCGAACATCATCGGAGTGACCCGATCCCCAGAGGGCGTGGAGACCCGGCGGCTGAGGTCGACCGTGTCCACGTGGCGTTCGAACACGCCGAGCGCCGTCTCGGCCTTGCGAGGAGTGGTCGCGCTCAGCCGGCCCTCCAGGCAGGACAGTCGCTCCGCGGTGTGGAAGCTGTTGCCCGGCACCGACAGCACGGGTGTGCCCGGCGCGAGCCGCCTGGCGAGGGCGAGCACCGCCTCGCCCGGGACCTCGTCGAGCGTGAGCAGCACGCCCGCTATCGGCGGGGTGCCCGCGCTGTGCGCGGCCAAGGCCGCGATGACGAGGTCGGCCCGGTCACCGGGGGTCACGACCATCGTTCCGGGGGTCAGGGCGGCCAGGAAGTTCGGCAGAGTGGCGCCACCGAAGACGAAGTCCAGGGCGTCCCTGGCCAGCCCGGAGTCGTCGCCCAGCACCACCCGGGCGCCCAGCGCCCGCGCGACCTGGGAGACCGTCGGCGCCGACAGCGCGAGTTCGTCGGGCAGCACCCAGCAGGGCACCGGGAGGTCGGCCAGTCGCTCGGCGATCTCGTCCCGGGACGACGGCGTCACCCGGTTCGCGACCAGGGCCAGGACGTCGCAGCCCAGGCCCTCGTAGGCGCGGTGGGCGTTGCGGATGTCCGCCCGCACCACGTCGGCCTCCCGCCCACGCCCGCCGACCACGGCCAGGACGGACGCCCCGAACTCGTTCGCCAGCCGTGCGTTGAGCGCCAACTCGTCCGGCAGCTGGGTCGCCGCGTAGTCGGTGCCGAGCACCAGGACGACGTCGTAGGCGCGGCTCACCGCGAGGAAGCGGTCGACGAGGGCCGACACCAGGGCGTCGGTGCCTCGCTCGGCCTGGAGCGCGGACGCCTCCGGGTAGTCCATCCCATACACCGTGGCCGGGTCCTGCGCGAGCCGGTAGCGGGCCCGCAGCAGTTCGAACATGCGATCAGGACGGTCGTGGACCAGAGGCCGGAAGACGCCGACCCGGTCGACCTGCCGGGTGAGGAGTTCCATCACCCCCAGTTCGACGATCTGACGACCGTCGCCGCGATCGACCCCGGTCAGGTACACGCTGCGCGTCACCCGTGCTCTCCGTTCCTCGTCCGCGCCCCTCGGGTCGTCGCGGACCCCGCCGCCATCGCCATCACCCTCCGAGGTGAGGGAGCCCCTCGACGGTACCCCCGGGTGAGGCCGAGTCCGTGGCCGCCCCGTCGGCGACCCCGGGTGGGGCATGGAAGAATCGGCGCTGGCCCACCGGCCTCGACAGCGACCAGGAGAAGCAGCACGATGCGTATCGGAGTCCTCACCGCGGGAGGCGACTGCCCCGGCCTGAACGCCGTGATCCGGTCGGTCGTGCACCGCGCGGTCGACCACTACGGCGACGAGGTCATCGGCTTCGAGGACGGCTACGCCGGCCTGCTCGAAGGCCGCTACCGCACCCTCGACCTGAACGCGGTGAGCGGCATCCTCGCTCTCGGCGGCACCATCCTCGGATCCTCCCGCCTGGAACGCGACCGCCTGCGCGAGGCCGCCGAGAACGCCTCCGACATGATCCGAGACTTCGGCATCGACGCCCTGATCCCGATCGGCGGAGAGGGCACGCTCACCGCCGCCCGCATGCTGGGAGACGCCGGGCTGCCCGTGGTCGGCGTGCCGAAGACCATCGACAACGACATCTCCTCGACCGACCGCACCTTCGGCTTCGACACCGCCGTGGGCGTCGCCACCGAGGCCATGGACCGGCTGAAGACTACCGCGGAGTCCCACCAGCGGGTGATGGTCGTGGAGGTCATGGGCCGGCACGCCGGTTGGATCGCCCTGGAGTCCGGGATGGCCGCCGGCGCGCACGGAATCTGCCTGCCCGAGCGTCGGTTCGACGCCGCGGGCCTGGCCAAGATGGTCGAGGCGCGCTTCGCGCGCGGCAAGCGTTTCGCCGTCGTCTGCGTCGCCGAGGGGGCCCACCCGGCCGAGGGCTCCATGGACTACGGCAAGGGCGAGATCGACCAGTACGGCCACGAGCGGTTCCAGGGCATCGGCACCGCCCTCGCCTACGAGCTGGAGCGGCGCCTGGGCAAGGAGGCCAAGCCGGTCATTCTCGGCCATGTGCAGCGGGGCGGGGTCCCCACGGCCTACGACCGGGTGCTGGCCACCCGCTTCGGCTGGCACGCGGTGGAGGCGGCGCACCGGGGAGAGTTCGGGATGATGACCGCTCTGCGGGGCACGGAGATCGTCACCGTGCCGTTGGCGGAGGCGACGACCGAGCTGAAGACCGTGCCCCAGGACCGCATGGAGGAGGCCGAGTCGGTCTTCTGAACCACCCGCCGACGCCCGCCGGCCCCCGGCTCCGCCGCGCCCCTAGCCGTCGCGTACGGGGCGCGGCGCGAGCCAACGGTAGAGCAGTTCCGGCCGACCGACGTGCCCGTACCGAGGAGCACGGGCCGCCCTGCCCGCTTCCACCAGGTGTTCCAGATAGCGGCGGGCGGTGATCCGGGACAGGCCCGCGACCCCGGCGACCCCCGCGGCCGAGACACCCTCCGGCGCGTCGCGCAGCACACCCGCCACCCGTTCCAGTGTCGGTGGGCTCAGGCCCTTCGGCAGCGCCGCCGGCCCGGGCGCGCGCAGGGCCGCGAGCGCCCGGTCGACCTCCGCCTGCCCGCTGGCCTCCCCGGCGGCCTCACGGAACTCCGCGTACCGCTCCAGCCGGTCTCGCAGCACGGCGAACGTGAAGGGCTTCAGCACGTACTGCACGACACCGAGCGAGACACTCTCCCGCACCACGGCCAGGTCGCGCGCCGACGTCACCGCGATGACATCGGCCGTGTGGCCGTCGGCTCGCAGGGCGCGTGCCAGCCCCAGACCGTGCCCGTCGGGCAGGTGCAGGTCGAGCAGGAGCAGGTCGACGGTGGTCCGCGCCAGCAGGCGTCGGGCCTCCGCGCCGGTGCGGGCGGCCCCCGAGGGGACGAACCCGGGCACCCGCGCGACGTATGCGAGGTGGGCGTCGGCCGCCACCGGGTCGTCCTCCACCACCAGGACCCGGATCGGACGCCCCGTCACCGGCACCCACCGCCCCCCGGACGCCGGGGGGCCTCCCGTATCACGTCGCCGCCGGTTCCGCCCGACCGGCCCCACCGGTCGCCGGGGCGAGGTACGCGCGGCACCCTCGTGCCCTCGGGGGACGGTGGAGTCGGGCCGGCTCCGCGCCCGGACAACGGAAGCCGTGCCTCGAACGCCGCCCCGCCCTCGGGGGACCGGGCCACCGTCAGGGAGCCGCCGTGGCGAAGCACCGCCTGGCGCGCCAGGGGGAGCCCCAGACCGCGCCCGCCGAGCCCCGCCGGCTTGGTGGTGAAGCCCGGTTCGAAGACCAGGTCGGCGTCGGCCGGGTCGACACCGGGGCCGGTGTCGACCACCCGGAGCACCAGCCGAGTGCCGGTCGCGTGGACGGTGACCGTCACCGCCGCCCGGCCCGTCGGCCGCACGCCGGCCGACGCGTGGTGGCTCGCGGCGTCCACCGCGTTGTCGACGAGGTTGCCGAGGATCGTGACGAGGTCGCGTGCCGGAAGCCCCGGTGGAAGGACACCGTCGTCCAGGCGGCTGTCCGTCGACAGCGCCAGGTCCACGCCCCGTTCGTTGGCCTGGGCCGTCTTGCCGAGCAGGAGCGCCGCCAACACCGGCTCCGAAACCGACGAGACCACCCGGTCGGTCAGGTGCTGCGCCAGCTCCAGCTCCGCCGTGGCGAAATCCGCCGCTTCCTCGGCCCGGCCCAGCTCGATCAGGGAGACGACCGTGTGCAGACGGTTGGCGGCTTCGTGTGCCTGCGCGCGCAGGGCCTCGCTGAGCCCCCGCTCGGAGTCCAGTTCGCCCATCAGGGAGCGTAGTTCCGTCACGTCGCGCAGGGTCACCACGGTGCCGCGCACCGGGTCTCCCGCGATCGGCGAGGTGTTGACCACCAGAACCCGCAGCGCCGTCAGTCGCACCTCGTCCACCCTCGGTTCCGACGCGGACAGCGCCTCCTCCATGCCCTCGGTCAGACCCAACTCCGCGACGGGTGTGCCGATCACGTCCCGGTCCGCCGGGACGCCGAGCAGTTCCCGGCCGCCGTCGTTGATCAGAGCCACCCGGTGCCGCCCGTCGAGCATCAACAGCCCCTCCCGTACGGCGTGCAGCGCCGCTTGATGGTAGTCGTGCATCCGAGCGAGCGCCCCGGCGTCCATCCCTCGGGTGTGTCGCCGCAACCGGGCGTTGACGAGGTACGTGCCGGCCGCGCCCAGCAGCAGTGTGGCCCCGGCCGCCACCACGAGCGTCGCCAGGCGCTCCCGCACGCGTGCGCTGATCGCCTCGACCCTGATGCCGGCACTGACGAGACCCACGATCCGGTCCCCGTGCTCGACCGGGGTCACCACGCGGACCGAGGGGCCGAGCGTGCCGGCGTAGGTCTCGGTGAACGTGCGGCCGTTCCTGGCCGGTCCGATGTGGCCGCGGAAGCGTCGACCGATCTGCGCGGGATCCGGGTGGGTCCAGCGGATCCCCTCCGGGGACATGATGGTCACGAAGTCCACGTCGGTGTCCTCCGAGACGGCCAGGGCGTAGGGCTGCAACGCCTCCGAGGGGTCGTCCGAGTCGATCGCGGCCCGGACGGACGGGGAGTGGGCCAGTGCCAGGGCCACGGCGCGGGCCTGACGCCCCGCCGCCTCCTCGGCCTGCCGAAGATCGTCGAGGTGGTCGAACAGCGCGTGGCCGGCGACGAGCACGGCGATCAGCACCGCCTGTACGGCGAACAGCTGACCGGCCAGGCTGCGGGGCAGCGGAACGCGCAGACGCATGAGGCCAGTCTCCCTCGCGGCCCGCCCCGCGCGAGAGCCTCGCGAACTCAATGAACGCAAAGGTGACGACCCGACACGGATCAGGGACAGTCGCCGTACCCGATCTCGCGCGGCCTCACCGGGTCGCGCGGCTCCACTCGCGGACCCAGGAGGCACAGGCCGTGACCAGCGCAGCCGAGCCGGCTTCCGCCGCACCCCGAACCGGTCGGGACCGTACCCACCACCTCTACGTCGCCGTGATCGTCGCGGTGATCCTCGGCATCGTGGTGGGGCTCGTGGCACCGGGTCTCGCGGTGGAACTGAAGCCGGTCGGCGGCGCCTTCGTCGCCCTGATCAAGATGATGATCTCGCCGATCATCTTCTGCACCATCGTGCTGGGCATCGGCTCCGTACGACGGGCGGCCAGGGTGGGAGCGGTCGGTGGGATCGCCCTTGGCTACTTCCTCGTCATGTCGCTGGTGGCCCTCGGTATCGGTCTGGTCGTCGGCAACGCCCTTGACCCCGGCACCCAACCGGCCCTCACCGAGGCGGTACGCGAGGCCGGGCGGGCACAGGCCGACGTCGAGGCGTCGGGTGTCACCGGCTTCCTGCTCGGCATCGTGCCGACCACGATCGTGTCCGCGTTCACCGAGGGGGAGGTCCTGCAGACCCTTCTGGTCGCGCTGCTCTGCGGGTTCGCCCTCCAGGCCATGGGGCCCACCGGGCGGCCGGTCCTGCGAGGGGTGGAGCATCTCCAGCGGCTGGTGTTCCGAGTCCTCGGCATGATCATGTGGGTGGCCCCGGTGGGTGCGTTCGGCGCGATCGCCGCCGTCACCGGATCCGCCGGGCCGGCCGCGCTCAAGAGCCTCGCCGTTCTCATGCTGGGCTTCTACGTGACCTGCGTGCTGTTCGTCTTCGTCGTCCTCGGCACCCTGCTCCGGATCGTCGCCGGGATCAGCGTCTTCTCCCTCTTCGGCTACCTGGGCCGGGAGTTCCTGCTGATCCTCTCCACCTCGTCCTCGGAGTCCGCGCTTCCCCGTCTCATCGCCAAGATGGAACACCTGGGTGTCGGGCGGTCGGTGGTCGGCATCACCGTGCCGACGGGATACTCCTTCAACCTCGACGGCACCATGATCTACATGACCATGACCTCGCTGTTCATCGCGACCGCCATGGGCGCGCCGATGACGCCGGCCGAGCAGATCCCGCTGTTGCTCTTCCTGCTGGTCGCCTCCAAGGGTGCCGCGGGCGTGACCGGAGCGGGTCTGGCCACGCTCGCGGGGGGTCTGCAGTCGCACAAGCCCGCACTGGTGGACGGGGTGGGTCTGGTCGTCGGCATCGATCGCTTCATGAGCGAGGCCAGGGCGTTGACCAACTTCGCGGGCAACGCGGTGGCCACGGTCCTGATCGGCACCTGGACACGGGAGATCGACAGGGATCGGGTCGGCGCGGTGCTCTCCGGCCGCCTGCCGTTCGACGAGCGGACGCTGTCCACCGAGCGGGAGGCCGCCACCGGCGACCCTCTCGGCGACGCCCACCAGAAGGTGGCGGGCGGGGCCGGGGACGACTCCGGCACGTCGGTGCCGGTGAGGGACGGGGCACAGGAGTCGGCCCGGGCCTGAACCCCGGACCGGCATCCCCGCGCGCGGGACCGGCGTCCGCCTCCGGCGGGCCGGTCCCGCGTCTTGGTGCGGGTGCGGCATGGCCCCCCGTCCGCCCGCGGGTCAGCCGGGGTGTCGGCACGAGGCCAGCCGCCGCGCCGCCGCGATCGGGACCGGCAGCCAGTCGGGTCGGTGCCGGGCCTCGTACAGCACCTCGTACACGGCCTTGTCCGCCTCGCAGGCGCGAAGCAGTATCGGGTCGGCGCGCGGGTCGACCCCGGCCACCTGGGCGTATCCCGCGCAGTAGGACGCGCGGCAGGCCGTGGACCAGGACGCCGCGCGTCCCTCGGTGGCGTGGTGGGCGTAGTCGAACGACCGGAGCATCCCGGCGACGTCCCGCACGGCGGGCTGGGGGAGGCGCCGCTCGACCAGCGGTCGGTCCGGTTCGCCCTCGAAGTCGATCAGGGACCAATGGCCCGAGGGGGCCCGCAGGCACTGCCCGAGATGCAGGTCGCCGTGGACGCGTTGGGCTGTCCGCGACCCGCCCGACAGGGCGAGGTCGTCGAGCGAGGTGAACGCCGCTCGCAGTCCGGACGCGTACGGCTCCAGGGCGGGCACGGTCCGGACCGCCTCGTGCAGGCGCTCCGACATGCCGGAGGCCAGCCTCCGCAAAGAGTCCGGTCCCAGGACGACCGTGGGCAGGGCGCGGGCCAGTGAACGGTGCACCTCGGCGGTGGCCCGTCCCAGCGCCCGGGCCTCCTCGGTGAAGTCGTCGCCCTCGGTGGGCCCGCGCACAGCGAGGTCCCAGCCGTCGGTGGCGTCGCGGAGGTAGGGCTGCAGGACACCGAGAGTCCAGGGGGCCGCCTCGACGTGGGCGGTCATCCACGCGGCGGGCGCGGGCACCCGAGGGCATCCGGTCCGGGCGAGCGCCCGGGGAAGTTCGAGGTCCGGATGCGTGCCGGGGGACACCCGCCGGAACATCTTGAGGATCAGCGATTCGCCGTACACGACGGACGAGTTGGACTGCTCGGCGAAGAGCGGGCGAGGCCGCAGCCCGGTGCCGATCGGTCGGAGCGGATCCCGCTCGAACCGCAGCGGTCCGACCCGGGCGCCCGTTCGCAGGGCCCTGAACAACGTCGCGGCGGGGTGGGGGTGGCACAGCGCGTCGTGGACGAACCGCCCGGCCAGCGGACCTCGCTCCACCCGACCTATCGTGCCCGCCTCGGATTCCCCGTGGGGCGTGGAGTCGACGGCGACGAGGAGTTGGTAGCACGGCGCGGGGCGCTCGGTGTCCTCGCTGCCCCGACAGCCGTGGGCAGGGGTGCGGAGCAACAGGTGGTGGAGGGCGTGCCGGTCGTTCCGAGTGGGCAACTCGGTGGCGGCGACCAGCGCGAGCCCGGCCAGGGGTGCGTCCTTCCCGGCGAACCAGCGCTGGCGGGGCAGCCAGGCGCGCAGCGAGGGCGCGAGCGAGAGCATGAGGCCGTCGGGGTCGGCCGGGGCGGCGGGTGTCGGCATGGTGTCACGTCCTTGCCCTGAAGCCGTGCGGGCGGTGGCGGTGCGCGCGGACCGTGAGGGAGGGCGGGGCGTTCTCCTGGCGGTCACCCGGTCGCGGCGCCGGGGGCACGGCGGAGCCGGAACCAGTAGAAGCCGTGGCCTGCGAGGGTGAGGAGGTAGGGGAGTTCGCCGATGGGGGGGAAGCGGACGCCGCCGGAGAGTTCGATGGGGTGGCGGGTGGTGTAGGGGGTGAGGTCGAGTTGGGTGGGTTGGGCGAAGCGGGAGAAGTTGTTGACGCTGAGGACGAGGTCGTCGTCGTGTTCGCGGAGGAAGGCGAGGACGGCGGGGTTGGTGGAGGGGAGTTCGGTGTAGGTGCCGAGGCCGAAGGCGGGGTGTTGTTTGCGGATCTGGATCATCCGGCGGGTCCAGTGGAGGAGGGAGGCGGGGGAGGACATGGCGGCTTCGACGTTGGTGACCTGGTAGCCGTGGACGGGGTCCATGATGGTGGGGAGGAAGAGTCGGCCGGGGTCGCTGGAGGAGAATCCGGCGTTGCGGTCGGGGGTCCATTGCATGGGGGTGCGGACGGCGTCGCGGTCGCCGAGCCAGATGTTGTCGCCCATGCCGATCTCGTCGCCGTAGTAGAGGATGGGGGAGCCGGGGAGGGCGAGGAGGAGGGCGGTGAAGAGTTCGATTTGGTTGCGGTCGTTGTCCAGGAGGGGGGCGAGGCGGCGGCGGATTCCGATGTTGGCGCGCATGCGGGGGTCTTTGGCGTATTCGGCCCACATGTAGTCGCGTTCTTCGTCGGTGACCATTTCGAGGGTGAGTTCGTCGTGGTTGCGGAGGAAGATGCCCCATTGGCAGCGGGTGGGGATGGTGGGGGTCTTGGCGAGGATCTCGGAGACTGGGTGGCGGGATTCCTGACGGACGGCCATGAAGATGCGGGGCATGACGGGGAAGTGGAAGGCCATGTGGCATTCGTCGCCGCCGCTGGGGTAGTCGCCGAAGTAGTCGACGACGTCTTCGGGCCATTGGTTGGCCTCGGCGAGGAGGACGGTGTCGGGGTAGTGGGTGTCGATTTCTTTTCTGATGTGTTTGAGGAAGTGGTGGGTGGCGGGCAGGTTCTCGCAGTTGGTGCCGTCTTGTTGGTAGAGGTAGGGGACGGCGTCGAGGCGGAATCCGTCGATGCCGAGGTCGAGCCAGAATTTGAGTGCGGCGGTGATTTCTTCCCTGACGGCGGGGTTGTCGTAGTTGAGGTCGGGTTGGTGGGAGAAGAATCGGTGCCAGTAGTATTGGCCGCGTTGGGGGTCGTAGGTCCAGTTCGATGCCTCGGTGTCGACGAAGATGACGCGGGCTTCGGGGTAGCGGTGATCGTCGTCGGCCCAGACGTAGTAGTCGCCGTAGGGGCCGGTCGGATCGCGTCGTGATTCCTGGAACCAGGGGTGTTGGTCGCTGGTGTGGTTCATGACGAAATCGATGATGACGCGGATGCCGCGTTGATGGGCGGCGTCGACGAAGTCCACGAAATCGGCGAGGTCACCGAACTCGGGCAGGACGGCGGTGTGGTCGGCGACGTCGTAGCCTCCGTCGCGCAGGGGGGAGGTGAAGAAGGGAGGCAACCACAGGCAGTCGATCCCCAGCCATTGGAGGTAGTCCAGGCGGGAGGTGAGCCCCTTCAGGTCGCCGATACCGTCGCCGTCGCTGTCCTGGAAGGAACGGACCAGGACTTCGTAGAACACGGCGCGTTTGAACCAGTCCGGGTCCCGGTCGTGTGCGGGGGTGTCCTCGAAGGTGTCGGGCACGGGGTCGTTGACGGTCATGGGCGCTCCGCTCCGCTCTGGCTGCCCGCGGTGTCGCCGCGGGTGGGGGTGACGTCCCGGGCGTCGTGGCGGCCGGTGAGGCCGTGGTCGTGGCCGTGGTCGTGGTCGGTGGGTGGGGGGATGTGGAGGATGTGGGCGGGGGTGTGCTCCGGGTCGAGGCGGACGTAGTCGTCGCCGTGCCAGTGGAAGGTCTGCTCGGTCAGCCGGTCGTGGACGGTGAAGCCCCTCGCCGACGTCGCCTCGTGCGGCGCCCCGGCCTCCCGATGCCCGGGCTGGGGGTGGGGGTGGGGCAGGCCGAGAGCGGGCAGGTCCAGCGCGAGGGTGGCCTCCTGGGCGTGGTGGGGGTCGAGGTTGACCACCACGAGAACGGTGTCGTCGCCGCGGCGCTTGCTGTAGGCGATGATCCGGTCGTTGTCGGTGTGATGGAAACGCAGGTTGCGCAGGTGACGCAGAGCCGGATGCGCCCGACGCAGCGCGTTCAACCGGGCGATCAAGTCGACGATGTCCCGCCCCTCACGGGCGGCCTCCCAATCACGAGCGACGAGTCGATACTTCTCCGAGTCCAGATACTCCTCGGAATCCGGCCCGGCGGGAATGTTCTCACACAGTTCGAAACCACTGTAGATTCCCCAACTCGGCGACAATGTCGCCGCCAACACCGCCCGCACCTCGAAGGCATGCCGACCACCGCGCTGCAAGTACGACGAAAGAATGTCGGGAGTGTTGGCGAAAAAGTTCGGCCGCAGATAGTGTGCACTGTCGCGAGCCAACTCCGTCGCGTACTCGGTCAACTCCGCCTTGCTGTCACGCCAGGTGAAATATGTGTACGACTGCTGAAAACCGATCTGCGCCAGAATCCGCATCATCGCCGGCCGCGTGAACGCCTCCGCAAGAAACACCACATCGGGATCCGTCCGACGGATCCCCTCCAGTACCCGCTCCCAGAACACCACCGGTTTGGTATGCGGATTGTCCACCCGAAAGATCCGCACCCCCCGGGCCATCCAAAACCGCAGAACTCGCAAGGACTCCGCCACGATCCCTTCCGGATCCGCATCGAAATCCAACGGAAAAATGTCCTCGTACCGCTTCGGCGGATTCTCCGCGAACGCCACCGACCCGTCCACCCGCCTGCGAAACCACCCCGGGCGCTGACGAACCCAGGGATGGTCCGGCGAACACTGCAACGCGAAGTCCAACGCCACCTCCAACCCCAACTTCTCGGCACACGCCACGAAACCCTCGAAGTCCTCCAGAGTTCCCAACGACGGGTGCACCGCGTCGTGCCCGCCCTCGAGGCCCCCCACCGCCCAGGGCACCCCCACGTCCCCCTCGCCCGCCGTCAACGCGTTCCCCCGCCCCTTGCGACACGTGAGCCCGATCGGATGAATCGGCGGCAGATACACCACGTCGAAACCCATCCGCGCGATCCACGGCAGACGCCGACGCGCCGAACGCAACGTCCCGTGCGCACACCCCGCGTCCCCTCCGAACGAGGGAAGAACTCGTACCACGCCCCGTACAACGCCCGCTCCCGCTCCACCCGCAACGGCAACGACTCCGAACACGACACCAACTCCCGCAACGGATACGACCCCAACACCCCCACCAACAACTCCTCCACCGCCTCCAGACACCCACCCACCCCACCCCCATCCCCGGCACCGCCCCCCGCCCTCGCACGCAACGCCTCCGCCACCGCCCGCACCCGCCCCCGCCCCTCCCCCTCCGGCACCCCCACCGCCGCCCGCTCCAACAACCGCGCCCCCTCCTCCCACACCAACCACGCCTCCCCCGGACACGCCCCCAACCGCGCCCCGGCCGACCGCCACCACGACGCCACCGGATCACTCCACCCCTCCACCCGAAACGACCAGTCCCCCACCACCCCGGCCGACACCCCGGCCGAGAACCGGTCCGAGCCCGCCCCCACCTCCCGCATCGCAACCCACCGACCCGGCCGACCCTCCGGATCGGTCAACACCACCCCCGCCCCGACCACGTCCGGACCCTCCCGAAACACCGTCGCCGACACCTCGAAGTCCTCCCCCACCACCGCCTTCGCCGGCCGCCGCCCCCCCAACACCACCGGAGCCACATCCACCACCACCACACGCCCGACCGTCGTGCCGGGCAGCGTGGGGCCTGGAGGCGTCGGGAACTCGTCGGGGGTCGTCGACGGCTGGTACGAGGCGGGCATGGGCGCTCCTGTCCGCGTCCGGGGTCGGATGGTCGACCGTGTGGGCGGTTCCGCCGGGCCGATGGGCCGCGGGACCGGCGGTCCGTTTGTGGGGGCAACCCGGAACCTCGTCGACCCTCGCGCGAATGTCCACAGGCAACTCCGGCCGTGTGCGCCTCGGTTTCCCGGGCACGGGCTCCCGCCGCGCGCGTCGGTCGGACGGGGGAGCGCGGTGCGTCCCAGCCTGTGGGGCAGAAGGCTCGGCGGCCGAGGGCTCACCCTCGTCACCTGGGATTTCTCGCCCGGCGGGGCGGGGCTGGGGGAGGGGCGAGGGGGCCGACCAGTCCGGCGCCCCGTGTTCCGCGGGCGCCGGCCCGTCCCTCGGCGTGACTCGCCCGTCGGCTTCGCGCCCGGGGCACGAAGACCGCGAGGGGGAGGACCGGGGCGGCCGTCCCGTCTCCGTGCGCCCTCGACCGCACCCCGGGGACGGAACGTGTCGAACGGCATTCGACCAGGTGGGCAGGGTCTCGGGGCGACGTGCCGGCGCTTCGCCCCGGCGGTCGGCGACGGGGGAACCGCGCACCGGGGCGCCTCGGGCCGCCGTCGACACCGGTGGAGTGCTCGCTTGGAGGGGGCGCGGCGTGCCGCGTCGGTCCCCTGGCCTGTTTCCTCCCTCGCGTGCGCCGGGCCGCCGCCCGGACGGCGAGGCGCGTGCGACGCGCGCCCGCGGAGCCTGGGTGGGCGCGTCCCCGGTCCGAGCCCCGTGAGGCGAACGGCGGGTCAGTCGTCCGCGCTGTCGGAGGCGATGCGGCGCAGGACGGTGCCGCATCGGCGGGCGTAGGCGTGCTGAAGACCGCGGGTCGCCGCCCCGCCCGCCTTGGCGTACCAGGTCGTGGGGCGACTGAACCCGGAGACGGTGAGCCAGACGGTGCCGTCGCCCGTGCGGTCGACCACGAAGGCTTCCTCGCCGCTCTCCGGATGGCCGCTCAGTGTGCCGTAGGCCCAGCCCGCCAGGCGGTGTTCCTCGACGGTCCACACCACCCGGCAGGGTGCTCGGAGCAGTCCGGCGACCGCGATGGTGACCTCGACACCGGGGGCGGCGCGCGCGGCTTCCGTGTCGAAGGTGAGCCCCAGGGCGCGGTGCATCTCCCAGGTCGCCACCGCCTCGGCCGCCCGGCGGAAGACCGCCTCGCCTTCCCCGATCCGGGTCCGGACGTGCAGTGGGCGGAATCCCGGCGGGCAGGCGCCCGGCTCCCGGGTCGCGCCGACGGCGTCGTAGGTGAAGTCCCTCGAAGACATGGCCCAAGCGTAGGGCGGCCCACGGGGATCCGGTGTCCCCAGGGCCGCCCGGCGCGCGGGTTCCTCGACGTGTCCTACGGGAACGTCAGCTTGAATCCGCTGATGTGGCCGGTGTCCCAGTCGGCTCGGTCCTGTACCTGGAGCCGCCATGTGCCGTTGGCGGTCTCGGAGGAGGCGTCGACCGTGTAGGTCTCGTTGACGTCGTCCGCCGAGTCGGAGGAGTCGGTGTCCTTCAACCGGTACGCGGTCCCGTCCGGGGCCAGCAGGTCGATCTGGAGGTCACCGCGCCATGTGTGCACGATGTCCACCGTCACCCGCAGGTCGCTCGGGGCGTTGCCCGCGCGGTCGGAGACGGTGAGCGCGGAGGTGACCGCGGCGCCGTTGTCCGGGATCGCCACGTCGGTGGTGCTCTCGTAGGAGTCGCCGCCGGTGCCGCCGCCGTCCGAGCGGTCGCCGACGTTGACGCCGGCCCACGCGTCCTGCACGGCCTTGTACTCCGCGCTGTCGGTGCCGTACAGGTCACCGGCCACCGCGAGGGTGCCGGTGCGGGCGCCCGCGTAGTTGGTGGTGGAGGTGAACTGTGTGGTCAGCGCCTTGAACCAGATCTGCTCCGCCTTGTCCCGTCCGATGCCGGTCACCGGCAGCCCGTCCGAGGTGGGCGAGTCGTAGGTGACACCGTTGATGGTCTTGGTGCCACTTCCCTCGCTCAGCAGGTAGAAGAAGTGGTTGGCGGGCCCGGAGGAGTAGTGCACGTCGATCGAGCCGATGCCGGAGTACCAGTAGTCCTTGGAGGCACCGTCCTTGCTGGGCTTGTCCATGTAGCGCAGCGGGGTGCCGTTGCCGCGGATGTCGATCTCCTCGCCGACGAAGTAGTCGCCCACGTCCTCGGCGTTGTCCGCGTAGAACTCGACGGTGGCGCCGAAGATGTCGCTGGTCGCCTCGTTCAGTCCGCCGGACTCGCCGCTGTAGCGGAGGTTGGCGGTGTTGGAGGTCAGACCGTGCGTCATCTCGTGCGCGGCCACGTCGATCGAGGTGAGGGGGTTGGCGTTGCCGCGCCCGTCTCCGTAGGTCATGCAGAAGCAGCTGTCGGACCAGAACGCGTTGACGTAGGCGTTGCCGTAGTGGACGCGGGAGTAGGCGCCCACCCCGTCGCCGCGGATGCCGTCGCGGCCGTGTACGTCCTTGTAGTAGTCCCAGGTCAACGCGGCGCCGTAGTGGGCGTCGGCGCCCGCGGACTCCAGGTTGGAGGTGGTGCCGTCGCCCCAGACGTCGTCGCTGCCGGAGAACAGCGTGCCGGTCCCCGAGGTGCCCCGGTTGAGGTTGTACGTCCGGTGGTCGCCCCGATCGCCGTCGGTCAGCGTGTACGTCGAGCCGGATCGGGTGGACGTCAGGTCGACGGTGCCGCTGTAGACGGTGTGGCCGGTGCCGTTGTGCACCGCCT
This sequence comes from Streptomyces sp. HSG2, assembly GCF_016598575.1. Lineage (NCBI taxonomy): Bacteria > Bacillati > Actinomycetota > Actinomycetes > Kitasatosporales > Streptomycetaceae > Streptomyces > Streptomyces sp. HSG2. The sequence goes on along the minus strand of NZ_CP066801.1, from coordinate 1,327,416 downwards.
GGTACTCGTACAGCTTCTCGCCGCTCGCGGCGTCGGTGACGACGTGCAGCTCGTTCGGCGTGCCGTCCTCCTGGAACCCGCCGACGACCGTCTCGTAGGCCAGGATCGCCTCGCCCTCGGCCGCCCAGACGACCTTGCGCGGCGAGCCCTCGGGCGCGGCCTGCTCCGCACCCGCGTCCTCGGCGGCGGACACGGCCTGTCGCTCGGCCTTGGCCGCGGTGATCTTCGGGGTGGTGGTGGCCGGGCGCACCGGGTTGGGACTGGCCTTGACGACGCTCTCCGTCCGACCATCGGCGGAGGTGGCGACGACGAGATCGCCGCCGAGTACAGGCAGCCCGCTGACGGTGCGCTCGTAGCGGGTGTGCAGCGTGCCGTCTCGGTCCTTGGTCACGTCACGGACGACGAGCCGCTCCTCGGCCGCCAGGCCGAGGTCCTCGGCGGTGTCCGCGGTGGCGGCGTCCGCCTCGCGGACGAGTTCGGTGCGCTCCGCCGGGGTGAGGTCGGCGGGCGCCGCGCCGGGGACGGGGGCGGCCGAGGGGGCCGCGGTCGCCGTGCCGGTCTGCACGGCCGCCGCGATCAGGGCGGCGACGCCGGCCAGGGCGACGGCCGCGGTGCGGGGGCGGCGAGAACGACGTCCCGGAGTGTGGGGGGTGCGTCTGTGGGGAGAACTGCTGCTCAACGCTGACTCCTTCTGCGTGGTCGCGGGGTGCGCGACCGGGGAGGCCTGCGGCGGATGGCCGCGGGCGGTACGGGGCGTTACGCAGAACACGAACGGGAGCGGGGCCGCGGCACGGCGTGTCACGGTGGGGTGGCGGTGAAGCGGCCAAGGGAAGCGTGGCAAAGAAGGGCTGCGATTGTCAGGGGCGCGTCATCATGTTGGCCGGAAAGAGTCCGTTGTCCAGGAGTTCACGTCCGCTATACGGACCTGTGGTGGCCTGCGGTGACAGGAGGCTCCCCGTGCCAGGAACGCCACAGCGCGGCGTACGCCCCGTCGGCCGCGACCAGCTCCTCGTGCGAACCCAGCTCCGCCAGCCGCCCCTCCGTCATGACCGCCACCCGGTCCGCCTCGTGCGCCGTGTGCAGCCGGTGGGCGACCGCTATCACCGTGCGTCCCTTCAGCACGGCCGCGAGGGCCCGCTCGGTGTTCCGGGCCGTCGCCGGGTCCAGCAGCGCGGTCGCCTCGTCGAGGACGACCGTGTGCGGATCCGCCAGCACCACCCGGGCCAAGGCCAGTTGCTGGGCCATGGAGCCGTCCGGTCCCTCGGCCCCCCGGCTCGGCTCGGCGTCGAGACCGCCGGGCAGCGACCGCACCCAGGAGTCGGCGCCCACCGCGGCCAAGGCCGCCCAGAGCCGCTCGTCGGTCGCCGAAGGATCGGCGATCAGCAGATTGTCCCGAACCGTCCCGAGGAATACGTGGTGCTCCTGGGTGACGAGCACGACCTGGCGCCGCAGCCGCTCCGGCGACAGATCCGCCACGGGCACACCGCCCACCGTCACCGAGCCCGCGGTGGGGGCGTCCACCCCCGCGAGCAGTCTGCTCAGCGTGGTCTTGCCGGCACCGGACGGCCCCACCACCGCCAGGCGCTCGCCAGGCCGCACCGTGAGATCGACCCCCCGGAGCACCTCGCCGCCCCGCTCGTAGGCGTAGCGCGCGCCGGTCACGTCGAACCGGTCGTGCGTGGGGACGGCGTCGGGGCGGTCCGTCTCCGCGCGTGGCGTCCCCGCCAGTCCCTCCACCCTGGCGAACGCGGCCGAACCGGACTGGATCTCCTCGACCCGAACCAGGATCTCCCCCAGCGGGGTCCTCAACTGCTGGAAGTACAGCGCCGCCGCCACCACCGCGCCCAGGGACGGCCCGCCGCGCCCTTGGAGCAACCCGCCGACCACCAGCACGCCCCCGACCGGCATCACCTCGCAGACCCCGATGGCCAGAAAGAACACCGTACGCAGATACAGGGTGTGGAGGCGGGCGCGGCGGGCGGTCTCCAACGCCCCGCGACTCACCGCGACCCGCCGCTCCCGCAGACCGAACGCCTCCACCGTCCGCGCGCCCGCCACCGTCGACGCCAATGCCTCCGCCACGTCCGATCCCGCCGCGCCCTCGGCGAGGTAGCCGTCCCGTGCCCGGCGCAGGTACCAACGCAACGCCACCCACACCGGCGCCAACACCAGCAGGCCGACGAGGCCGAGCATCGGGTCCACAAGCAGCACGGCACCCACGAGGAACAGCAACTGCACCCCGTTGACCAGCAGGTCCGGCCCCGCGTCGCGCAGCGTGACGGCGACGGCGGCGACGTCCCCCGTGCCCCGTGCCGTCAGATCCCCCGTACCGCAGCGCTCCACCACCGAGGCGGGCAGCGCGAGGGCCCGGTCGACGAAGCGCTCCCGCACCCGGGCCAGCGTCCGCTCGCCGAAGCGGTGCGCCACCCACCGCGCGCGACGGACGAGCAGCGTCTGTGCCACCGTGCACACCAGGATCGCCGACGCCAAACGGTCGACGGTGTCGACGCCACCCCCGGCGCGCACCTCGTCCACGATTCGGCCCAGCAGCCAGGGCCCCGCCAGACCCGCCGCCGCGGCGAGCGCGCTCCACGTCAGCAGCCCGGCGAAAGGGCCCCGCTCCGCCCGCACCAGCCCGGCGGCGGCTCGCCGCACCTGGCTCGGCCCCGCCACCGGCAGTCGATCCGTCGTCAAGACACGCCCTCCTCGGTCCTGTCGGTCCCTTCCCGTTCGATCAGCGCGCGATATCCGGGCTCGGTCGTCAGCAGCTCCCGGTGGGTGCCAGTGGCCGCGACCCTGCCGTCGACCAGGTAGTGCACCGAATCCGCTCGATCGAGTACCAGCGGAGAGGTGGTGGTGACCACGGTCGTCCGCCCCGTGCGGATCTCCCGCAGCCGCCTGGCCACCGTGGCCTCGGTGTGGGCGTCGAGTGCCGACGTGGGCTCGACCGCCAGCAGGACCTCCGGGTCCGCCGCCAGGGCTCGCGCCAGGCGCAGCCGCTGTCGTTGACCGCCCGAGAGGTTTCCTCCCCCCGCGTCCACGGCGGAGTCCGGCCCGTCCGGGAGACCGCGCACGATGTCGTCGGCCGCCGCTGCGTGGACGGCCCGTGTCCGATGGGAAGCCGGTGGCGTCCCGGGTTTGACGGCGTCCTGGGCCCCGGCCGGCACGTCCACCGGGTTCTCCGCGCCCTCGTGCTTCCCCGCGACCGGGCGAACGCCCGCGTCCCAGGGGGGCGCGTCCTGGCGGCCGATGCCGGCGAAGGCGCTGTCGAGGACCTCGTGGAAGGTGCCGGCGAAGATGTCGGCGTCGGCGTCGGCGACCAGCACACGCTCCCGGACACGCGCGAGCGGAACCTCGTCCAGGCGGACCCCGCCCCAGGTCGCCTCCGAAGGGGCGTAGCGTCCCAGCCGGTCCACCACGGCGACGGCGTCCGCGGAACGTGATCCGGCGAGCGCCGTGAACCGGCCCGGAGGTATCCGCACGCCGGAGGTGGGGTCGTGCAGCTCGGCCGGCCCGGTCGGGGCGTCCAGCCGTCCTCGGTCGGGTTCGGGTTCGATTCCGAGGAAGGCGACGACCCGACGTGCCGCGACCAGCCCCCGACTGAGCATGTACCCGGTCTCGATCAGGAAGGACACCGGACCCACCAGGACGGCCACGTACCCGTACACGGCGACAAGTTCCCCCACGGTGATGGCCCCGCCGGCCGCCTGACGGGCGGCCAGCCAGCTGACGACCGCCACGAACAGCGCCGGTGCCCCGACACCGAGCGCCTGCACCCAGCTGGTCGTCGAACCGACCCGGTAGCCCTGCTCCCGGAGGCGGCCCGAGTCCCGGCGGAAGGCGTCGGCCACGATGCCCTTGCCTCCCAGGCCGTTGAGTACCCGCAATCCGGCCGCGATGTCCCCGATCCGGGCGGTCAGCTTGCTCTGCCGCTCTCGGTACTCCGTCTCCGAACCGAGCAGTCTGCCCAGCAGGGGGCCAACGACCAGGCCGATCAGGGGAAGTCCGAGCAGCACCAGCGCGGCCAGCTGTCCCGAGAGGGGAATGAGCAGGGCCGCCACGACCAGATACGCGACGACGGCACCGGTGCCCGGGCCCACCACCGTCAGCGAGGCGCCGATCGTGGCCACGTCGCCCACGCCGATGGTGACGACCTCCCCGGCGCTCACCCGCCGCCGCAGTGCGGCGCCGAGGCGGACGGCGTGCCCGACGACCACCTTCACCGTGCGGAAGTTGGCGTCCATGCGGACCCGGGTCATGATGCGGTGCCGCATCACACCCAGCCCGGCGCCGGCCAGGCCGGCGGCCAGCAACGCCCCCACCCAGAGGGAGAGCGCCCCGAGGTCACCGGTGACGAGACCGTCGTCGATCGCGCGGGACATCAGGTAGGGCGCCACCGCCAGCAGCGCCGTCCACACACTGGAGATCAGCGCCCCCACCAGCGAGCGCCCGAGTTGCTCGCGTACCAACCACCCCAGGTAGCGCGGCCCGCTCCGCCGATCGGGGATGCCAGGATCCGCCTGTGTGTCGATCACGCGTCGTCCTCCATGGTCGATGCAGACTACCTTGATCGTTGGCAGGGGCCCTGAGGAGACGCCGGAATCCGGGTGCCGTGAGCGCCGGCCGCGTCGGTTCAAGGGACCGGTCGCGGTGTCCGTCCCGTCGCCCCGCTGTCCACGACGGGCCCTGTCATGCGTCGGTGAGGCGTTCCCCTGCGAAGGAGGACCGCCTCGGCAGCGGAGACGCGCGCGACGGTGTCGTCATCGGACTCCTGTGTCGATGTGGCCGGATCCGGATGTTTCGTGTCGACGGAGTCGACCCGCTCAGACGAGGCTGTCCCGCCACGCCCTGTGCAGGTCGGCGAACCTGCCCGTCCCCGCGATCAGTTCCTCGGGGCGACCGTCCTCCACGATCCGTCCCCCCTCCATCACCAGGACGCGGTCGGCGATCTCGACCGTGGACAGGCGGTGCGCGACGACCATCGCGGTGCGGCCCGCCAGTACCGTCGTCATGGCCCGCTGGACCGCTCTCTCCCCGGGGATGTCCAGGGAACTGGTGGCCTCGTCCAGGATCAGCACGGCGGGATCGGCCAGCAGTGCTCGGGCGAACGCCACCAACTGCCGTTGGCCTGCCGAGATCCGCCCTCCCCGCTTGCGCACGTCCGTGTCGTACCCGTCCGGGAGCGCCTGGATGAAGTCGTGGGCGCCGATGTCCTTGGCGGCGCGCTCGATCTCTTCGCGGGTCGCGTCCGGCCTGCCGATCGCGATGTTGTCGGCGACCGTCCCGGAGAACAGGAACGCCTCCTGCGTCACCATCACCACTCCGCGCCGCAGCTCCGACACGGACAACTCGCGCAGGTCCACGCCGTCCAGCGACACCCGCCCCCGTGACGGGTCGTGGAACCTGGCCAGAAGCTTGGCCAGGGTCGATTTCCCGGCTCCCGTCGAGCCGACCACGGCGACGGTCTGCCCGGCCGGGATGGCCAGGTCGAAGGGTGGCAGGATCTCTCCGCCCGTCCGGTAGCCGAAGCTCACCGACTCGAACTTCGCGGAGCGCCCGGGGCGCTCCGACGCTCGGGCGGGCAGGGACACCGGAGCCTGTGGTTCCGGCAGCGACGGAGCCTGGGCGAGCAGGCCGGCGATCTTCTCCAGGGAGGCTCCGGCCGATTGCGCCGAGTTCAGGAACATGCCGAGTCGGTCGATCGGGTCGTAGAGCCGGCGCAGGTAGAGCACCGAGGCGGCCAGCACGCCGAGGGCGAGAGTGTCGTCCGCCACCCGATACGCGCCCCACAGCACGACCGCGGCCACCGTCGTGTTGGCGAGAAGCCGGGACCCGACCACGTAGCGGGCCATCTCCAGAAGGGCGTCGCCGTTGGTCCGCTCGTGCCGTCGGTTGAGCCCGTCGAACTCCGCGTCGTTGGCGGTCTCCCGACGGAAGACGCGAACGGGCCGGATGCCGTTCATGGTCTCCACGAACTTGACGATCACCGCGGCCATCGCCGTGGAACGCTCGCGGTACACCCGTCGCGCGCGCCGCTGGTAGCCGCGCACGTGTGCGTACAGGGGGACGAAGGAGGCCACCGCGATCGCCCCGAGCCCGAGATCCAACCAGAGCAGCAGGGCCGCGATGTAGAGGACCGACAGCACCACCGTGACGAGTTCCTGGAGCCCGTCGTCGAGGAGTTCGCGCAGCGACTCCACGTCCGTGGTCGAACGGGAGATCAGCCGACCGGAGGTGTAGCGCTCGTGGAAGTCCACGCTGAGCGCCTGGGCGTGCCGGAAGATGCGACCCCGCAGATCCAGGAGCGCGTCCTGGTTGACCCGGGCGGAGATCGTGACGAACGCGTACTGCAGCGCGCCGCCCGCCAGCGCGCAGAGCAGGTATCCGACGGCCACCGCGGTCAACGGCCCCTGGTGGCCTTCGCGCAGGGCCGGCACGGCCCGATCGATGGCGTAGGCGACGAGCAGCGGGCCGGCCTGCACGGCCGCCTGTTGCAGGAGGAGGAGCACCGCGGCGGCGGCGACGCGGACCCGCAGAGGTGCCAACAGAGAACGCAGCAGGGCCGCCGTCGCTCCGGGCGGCGAGGGCAGGAGGTCCTGGTCGAACGGGTCGCCTGGCGGCTTCGCGGGGGGATCCGGCCTCGGGGGCTCGACGGGAGCGGCCGTGGACACGGTCAAGGTCCTTCCTCCTGACGTCCCGACATGAGTCGGGCGTACTCGCCGTTGTCTCGGAGCAGCTCTTGATGGGTGCCGACCGCGGTGATCCGGCCGCCGGCCAGGAGCGCGACACGGTCGGCCAGCAGGACCGTGGAAGGGCGGTGGGCCACGATCAGGGCCGTGGTGCCCGCCAGCACCCGCCGGAGCGCGGCCTCGACGGCCGCCTCCGTGTGCACGTCCAAGGCGGACAACGGGTCGTCCAGGACGAGGAAGTCCGGCTCGCCGACGACGGCACGGGCCAGCGCGAGTCGTTGTCGCTGCCCGCCGGAGAGGCTGAGGCCCTGTTCGCCGACCTGGGTGGCGGTGCCCTCGGGCAGCCTATGGGCGAAGTCGGCCTGTGCGACGGACAGGGCGCGATCCAGCGCCGCCCGGTCGGTCGGCCCGCCTGCGGTCCCCATCAGGATGTTGTCCCCGACGCTCGTGGAGAACAGGGTGGCCTCCTCGAATGCCACGGCCACCCGGGCGCGCAACTCCGAGCGGGGCAGGGCGGACACGTCCACGCCGTCCAGGGTGATCCGGCCGGACGTCACCTCGTGCAGCCGGGGGATCAGCGCCGTGAGCGTCGTCTTGCCACTGCCCGTGGCCCCCACCAGGGCCAGGGACTCGCCGGGACGGATGTGCAGGGTCACGCGGTCGAGAACGGGAGGGGAGCCCGGCGGGGCGTCGGGGTAGCGGAAGGTGACGTCCTCGAACCGCAGGCCGCCCCGGGGGGCGGGCCGGAGCGACTCGGCGCCCCCACCGTCCGGTGCGGAGGTCGGACGGGCGAGGTGCGTGGTCCTGGCGGACGAGCGTGGCCCGGCCGTATCGGACTCCGGTGCGACGTCCATCACCTCGAAGTACCGTGCCGTCGCCGCGGCGGCCTCCTGGCTCATCGCCACCAGGAAACCGAGGGATTCGACCGGCCACAGCAGCGCGAGCGCCGTCGACAGGAACGCCACCAGCGTCCCGGCGGACAACTCTCCGTCCGCCACCCGGACGACGCCGAGCACGAGCGCGGCGCCGATCGCCGTCTCCGGCAGCGCCACGACGACGGCGAGGAGCCCGGCCAGGAGTCGTGCCTTGCGCAGTTCGGTCCCGCGCAGGGTCCGGGAGAGCTCCCGGAAGGCGCGCGCCTGGCTGCGGTGCCGGCCGAAGCCCTTGATGATCCTGATCCCGAGGACGCTCTCCTCGACCACCGTCGTCAGGTCGCCGACCTGGTCCTGGGCGCGTCGCGCCACCGTCGCGTACCGCCTCTCGAAGACCACGCACAGCGCGATCAGCGGCACCGTGGGCCCGAGGACGAGGAGTCCCAACGCCCAGTCCTGCGCCAGCATGATCGCCATGCCGACGGCGATGGTGACCCCGTTCACGAGGAGGAACGTCAGTGGAAAGGCCAGGAACATGCGGAGGAGCATCAGATCGGTCGTCCCGCGTGACAGCAACTGACCGGAGGGCCAGCGGTCGTGGAACGCGACCGGCAGGCGCTGGAGACGCCCGTAGAGATCCGCGCGAAGGTTCGCCTCCACCCGCGACAGCGGGCGGGCCACCAGCCATCGTCGCACCCCGAAGAGCAGCGCCTCGGCGATGCCGAGGATCAGGACGAGGAACGCGCCCCACCAGACCCCGCCCGGGTCGCCGTCGGTGACCGGTCCGTCGACCAACCACTTCAGGACGAGGGGGATGACCAGCCCTGTGCAGGACGCCACCACGGCGATCAGCGCCGCTGCCGTCAGCCGAGCACGGACCGGACGCACGTAGGGCCACAACCGCAGCAGTGTCCGCACGGTGCCGTCCCGGTCGGTCGGGGCCGAGGCGGGCGGCGGGGATTCGGGTGGCGTGGTCATCGGCTTGGACCCTACGGAAGACCGCCGACACTTCCCACCGAGTTTCGCTCGCCCCGGGTCCGCGCCGCCCCGCGGTCGGCGGATCGAGGAGCGGGCGACCCGATTCCCGCCTGCGGCGCGTCGGGTCCCCTCAGAGGGCCTTCAGCAGCAGCGCGGTCCGGGGCGGGACGGTGACGACGGCCCCGGCTTGGTGCTTCTCCCTCGGTGCGGCGCTCTGGTCTTCGCGGTCGGTGTCCACCAGCACCTCGTAGTGTCGCGCCCAGGGTGGTCCGGGGAGAGCGAAGCCGACCGGGCGGTCGCCCGCGTGCAGGACCGCCAGGAAGCTGTCGTCGACGACGCGCTCGCCCCGCCGGTTGCGACCCGGGATGTCCCGTCCGGACAGGTACATGCCGAGAGTGGCGGCGGGTGCGTACCAGTCCCGCTCCGTCATCTCCGTGCCCCGGGGGGTGAACCAAGCGAGGTCGCGGAGCCCGTCCTCGGCGTGAGCGCGGCCGGAGAAGAAGGCGCGGCGACGGAGCACCGGATGCGCGTGCCGGAGCCGGATCAGGCGGGCCGTCAGGTCGCACAGGGCCCGCCACCCCGGATCGTCGAGCAGGCTCCAGTCCACCCAGCCGATCTCGTTGTCCTGGCAGTAGGCGTTGTTGTTGCCGCGTTGGCTGCGTCCCAGTTCGTCGCCGGCGACCAGCATCGGCACCCCGGCCGACAGCAGCAACGTCGTCAGCAGGTTGCGTAGTTGGCGCCGGCGCAGCGCGCGTATCCGCTCGTCGTCGGTCTCGCCCTCCGTTCCGCAGTTCCAGGACCTGTTGTCGTCGGTGCCGTCCCGGTTGCCCTCGCCGTTGGCCTCGTTGTGCTTGTGCGCGTAGCTCACCAGGTCGCGCAGGGTGAAGCCGTCGTGGGCGGTGACGAAGTTGACGGACGCGTACGGCCTGCGTCCACCCCAGGCGTAGAGGTCGCTGGAGCCGGAGAGGCGGTAGCCCATCTCCCGGACGTCCGGGAGGGCGTGGCGCCAGAAGTCCCTCACGGCGTCGCGGTAGCGGTCGTTCCACTCCGTCCACAGCGGGGGGAAGGCGCCCACCCGATAGCCGCCGGAGCCGATGTCCCACGGTTCCGCGATCAGCTTGACCCGGCGCAGCACCGGGTCCTGCGCGATCACCGCCAGGAACGGCGACAGCATGTCCACGTCGTGCATGGACCGTGCCAGAGCCGCCGCCAGGTCGAAGCGGAAGCCGTCCACGCCCATCTCGGTCACCCAGTAGCGCAGCGAGTCGGTGATCAGACGCAGGACCTGTGGCTGGACGACGTGGAGGGTGTTGCCGCAGCCGGTGTAGTCGGCGTATCGGCGCGGGTCCGACTGGAGGCGGTAGTAGCCGCGGTTGTCGATGCCCTTCAACGACAGTGTCGGCCCCAGCTCCCCGGCCTCGGCGGTGTGGTTGTAGACGACGTCGAGGATCACCTCGATGCCCGCCGCGTGAAGCGCCCGCACCATCCGCTTGAACTCGCCCACCTGCTCGCCCCGGGTGCCGGTCGCGGCGTAGCCGGCGTGTGGGGCGAAGTAGCCGACGGAGTTGTAGCCCCAGTGGTTGCGCAGACCCCGGCGAAGCAGGTGGTCCTCGTGCGCGAACTGGTGCACCGGGAGCAGCTCCACGGCCGTCACGCCCAGCCGCACCAGGTGTTCGACGGCAGCGGGGTGGGCGAGCCCGGCGAAGGTGCCGCGCAGCTCGCGGGGGACTCCCGGGTGGAGACGGGTGAAGCCGCGCACGTGCAACTCGTAGATGACCGAATCCGCCCACGGGGTCTTGGGCCGTCTGTCGTCCGCCCAGTCGTCGTCGTCGTGCACGACGACGCCCTTGGGCACGTACGGCGCGGAGTCCCGCTCGTCCCGTACCGTGTCGGCGACCCGCTGGTCCGGCCAGTCCCGCACGTGCCCGTACACCTCGCCCGGCAGCAGGAACTCCCCGTCCACGGCTCGGGCGTAGGGGTCGAGCAGCAGCTTCGCCGGGTTCCAGCGGGCTCCGGTCCACGGGTCCCATCGCCCGTGCACCCGGTAGCCGTAGCGCCGCCCGGGCATCACCCCGGGCACGAATCCGTGCCAGATCTCGTGGGTCAGCTCCGTCAGGCGCACACGGCGTTCCCCGCCTCCCTCGCCCTCGTCGTCGAAGAGACACAGCTCGACACCCTCGGCGCCGCCCGCCCACAGGGCGAAGTTGGTGCCCGACCTGCCGTCCGGCCCGGCGCGGAAGCGCGCCCCCAGCGGCACGGGCGCCCCAGGCCACACGGGCCGGGAGCATCGCGCCGCGGCACGGGGCACCCGGTGGACGTCGGTGGGGAACGGAGGGTCGTCCACGGGGCCGCCGGCCACCGCCTCCCGCTCGGCTGCGCTGGACACCTTCAGCCTCCCGCGGCTCGGGGAACGACCTGGCGCGGACGGGCCACGAGTGGCCGACCGACGGCGTCCCGGCCGTCGCCGCCCCTCCTGGTGTGCCGCCGCCTTTCCTCCCCTCGGTTCTTCCCACCGAGGGCCTCGTGCTCACGTCGTCGACGGCACGGAACCGCTCGGTGTGTCGACCTCCGAGGCGGGTGTGCCGCCCGGGCCGGCCGGGGCGGGGCGGGCGATACCCGAACGGTGGTGACCGCGCACCGCCGGCGACGGCGGGAAACCGTCGGCGTGGGGCGGCCGTCCGCCCCGCTCGGGCACCGGCCCGGTTAGTGGGCGTTAACCTGCTGGGCATGACCGTAGAACTGGAAGTCGCGGACGGTGTCGGTGTCCTTCGCCTGGACCGCCCGCCGATGAACGCGCTGGACATCGCCACCCAGGACCGGCTCAAAGTGCTCGCCGAGGAGGTCGGGGCGCGCGCGGACGTGCGCGCGGTCGTCCTCTACGGCGGCGAGAAGGTGTTCGCGGCGGGGGCGGACATCAAGGAGATGCGGGCGATGGACCACTCCGCCATGGTCCTGCGCGCCCGTGCCCTGCAGGAGTCCTTCACCGCGGTGGCCCGGATCCCCAAGCCCGTGGTGGCCGCGGTCACGGGCTACGCCCTGGGCGGGGGATGCGAGTTGGCGCTGTGCGCCGACTACCGGATCGCCGGGGAGAGGGCCAGGCTGGGCCAGCCCGAGATCCTGCTGGGCCTGATTCCCGGTGCCGGGGGAACTCAACGGCTCTCCCGCCTCGTCGGCCCCTCCCGGGCCAAGGACCTGATCTTCACGGGTCGACAGGTCGGCGCCGAGGAGGCGCTCTCTCTCGGCCTCGTGGACCGGGTGGTGCCCGGCGACGAGGTCTACGAGCAGGCGTACGCGTGGGCGGAGAGTCTGGCCCGGGGGCCCGCGATGGCCCTGCGCGCCGCCAAGGAGTCGGTCGACGCGGGGCTGGAGACGGACATCGAGACCGGCCTGGCCATCGAACGCAACTGGTTCGCCGGCCTGTTCGCCACCGAGGACCGAGAGCGCGGCATGCGGAGCTTCGTGGAGGAGGGACCGGGCAAGGCACGGTTCAGTTGAGGCCGTCACGTCGCCGGGCGCTTCCGGTTCGCCCGAAGGGGCGGACCGGCCGGCGGTCGGCGGCGGCCCGCCGACCGCCGCGCGTCGCGGCCTCGGAGATGGCCCGAGAAACGCGAACACACAGGTCGTTCGGGTCGAAATGGACCCCGACCCGCCCTTGACACAGACTCGCCCCCAGCTCCGGAACATCGCGTTCCGGCAGGGGTATTCCCCCGGAACGGCCGCAGGAGTTCCAGGCGAAGGCCATGATGGGGGGATGGCGGGGCTGGAGGGTACGGAGCAGCCGCGGGGATCCGGGCGTGCCACCGCGGCGCGCTGGTCGCCGGCGGTGGAGGACGAACACGCGGCGAGGGCGCTGGACCTGTACGGCGATCCGGCCGTGGTCGAGGTGCCGTTGCCCTCCCGGCCGGAATCGGCGGCCACCGCCCGACGCCTGGCCCAGGTGGTGATCCTCCGTCAGTGGGGGCTCTCGCCCCGGGTGGCGGAGGACGTCGTCCTGCTGGTCTCGGAGCTGGTCGGCAACGCCGTACGCCACACCGGCGCCCGGGTCTTCGGGCTCCGGATGCGTCGCCGGCCGGGATGGATCCGCGTCGAGGTCCGCGACCCGTCCCGAGGGCTGCCCTGCCTGATGCCCGTTCAGGAGATGGACGTCAGCGGTCGTGGACTCTTCCTGGTGGACAAGCTCTCCGACCGGTGGGGGGTGGACCTGTTGCCGCGCGGCAAGACGACGTGGTTCGAGGTCCGGGTCTCGGACCGCTGAGCGGCCCGCGCCGCCGCCCCGAGCCCGCGGCGCGCCGGACCGCCCTGGCGTGCGGAGGACGCGAGGTGGTCACCGCCGTGCGCGAAGGCGGTCAGCACTCGATGATGTTCACCGCGAGCCCGCCCCGCGCGGTCTCCTTGTACTTGACGGACATGTCGGCGCCGGTCTCCTTCATCGTCTTGATGACCTTGTCGAGGGAGACCTTGTGGCTGCCGTCCCCGCGGAGCGCCATCCGAGCCGCCGTGACCGCCTTGACCGCCGCCATGCCGTTGCGCTCGATGCACGGGATCTGGACCAGGCCCCCGACCGGGTCACAGGTCAGCCCGAGGTTGTGCTCCATGCCGATCTCCGCGGCGTTCTCCACCTGCTCGGGGCTGCCGCCCAGCACCTCTGCGAGTGCACCCGCCGCCATCGAGCAGGCCGAGCCCACCTCGCCCTGGCAGCCGACCTCGGCGCCGGAGATGGAGGCGTTCTCCTTGAACAGCATGCCGATCGCGCCGGCCGCGAGCAGGAAGCGGACCACTCCCTCCTCGTCGGCTCCGGGGACGAAGTTCGTGTAGTAGTGCAGCACCGCCGGGATGATGCCGGCCGCGCCGTTGGTCGGAGCCGTCACGACCCGGCCGCCGGCGGCGTTCTCCTCGTTCACCGCCATCGCGTAGAGCGTGATCCACTCCATGGCCAGTGCCTGCGGGTCTCCCTCCGACCGCAGCTTGCGCGCGGTGGTGGCCGCGCGGCGACGCACCTTCAGGCCGCCCGGCAGGATGCCCTCCCGGGACATCCCCCTGGACACGCAGGCGCTCATGGTCCGCCAGATGTCCAACAGTCCCGCTCGGATCTCCTCCTCCGAACGCCAGGCGCGCTCGTTCTCCAACATCAGGGCGGAGATCGACAGACCCGTCTCGCGGGTCAGGCGCAGCAGCTCGTCACCGGTGCGGAAGGGGTGCTTCAGCACCGTGTCGTCGAGCTTGATGCGGTCGGCGCCCACGGCGTCCTCGTCGACGACGAACCCGCCACCCACCGAGTAGTACGTCCGGGAGAGCAGCTCGCCACCCTCGAAGTCGTGCGCCCAGAGCGTCATCCCGTTGGCGTGGTACGGAAGTGCCTTGCGGCGGTGCAACACCAGGTCCTCGTCGACGGAGAAACGTATCTCCTGCTCGCCGAGGAGTCGGAGCACGCCGGAGGACGCGATCTTCGCCACGCGTTCGTCGGCGGTCTCCACGTCGACCGTGCGGGGCGAGTCTCCCTCCAGGCCCAGCAGGACCGCCTTCGGCGTGCCGTGCCCGTGCCCCGTCGCGCCGAGTGAGCCGTACAACTCGGCCCGTACCCCGGCCACCGACCCGAGCAGCCCCTCGTTGCGCAGCCGATGGGCGAAGATGCGGGCCGCCCGCATCGGGCCGACCGTGTGCGAACTCGACGGGCCGATGCCGATCGAGAACAGGTCGAAGACCGAGATGGCCACGGTTGACTCCTCAGGACGGTGGGGTGCGGCGGCCGGGGGTGTCCTCCCGGAGCCGGGACGACACCCCCTGCGGTGCGCTGGACGCGCGGTGTGGGTCGAGCTATCCGACGGTCGGATAGAGCGGGTACGTGTCGGCCAGGGCCTTGACCCTGGCCGACAGGCTCTGCGCGTCGTACGACGGCTTCAACGCCTCGGCGATCACGTCGGCGACCTCGGCGAAGTCCCCCGCGGTGAAGCCGCGGGTGGCCAGCGCGGCCGTCCCCACGCGCAGACCGGAGGTGACCATCGGAGGTCGAGGGTCGTGCGGGACGGCGTTCCGGTTGACCGTGATACCGATCTCGTGAAGTCGATCCTCGGCCTGCCGGCCGTCCAGTTCCGACTTCCGCAGGTCCACGAGGACCAAGTGCACGTCGGTACCCCCGGTGAGCACCGACACGCCCGCGGCCTTCGCGTCGTCCCGCACCAGCCGGTCGGCCAGGGCACGGGCTCCCTCCACGGTACGCCGCTGGCGCTCCGCGAAGTCACGACCGGCCGCCACCTTGAAGGCCACCGCCTTCGCGGCGACGACGTGCTCCAGCGGACCGCCTTGCTGACCTGGAAAGACGGCAGAGTTGATCTTCTTGGCGAGGTCGGCTGTGCTGAGGATCACGCCACCGCGCGGTCCACCGAGCGTCTTGTGGGTCGTCGTGGTCACGACGTGCGCGTGCGGGACGGGGTTGGGGTGCAGACCCGCCGCCACCAAGCCGGCGAAGTGCGCCATGTCGACCATCAGGTGGGCGCCGACCTCGTCGGCGATCCGCCGGAACTCCGCGAAGTCGAGCCGGCGGGGGTAGGCGGACCAGCCGGCCACGATCAGCCTGGGTCGCTTCTCCCGGGCCAGCCGCTCCACCTCGGCCATGTCCACCAGGCCGTCCTCGCCGACGTGGTAGGCGACCACGTCGTACAGCCTCCCGGAGAAGTTGATCCTCATCCCGTGGGTCAGGTGACCGCCGTGGGCGAGATCGAGGCCCATGATCGTGTCGCCCGGTTCCAGCAGGGCGGACATCGCCGCCGCGTTGGCCTGGGCGCCGGAGTGCGGCTGTACGTTGGCGTGCTCGGCACCGAACAGGGCCTTCACCCGATCGATGGCGATCCGCTCCACGACGTCGACGTGCTCGCAACCGCCGTAGTAGCGCCGGCCCGGATAGCCCTCGGCGTACTTGTTGGTGAGGACCGAGCCCTGTGCCTCCATCACGGCCGTCGGAGCGAAGTTCTCCGAGGCGATCATCTCCAGGGTGGACCGCTGGCGGCCCAGCTCGGCGTCCACCGCGGCGGCGACCTCGGGGTCGAGCTCGTGCAGGGGAGTGTTCAGAACGGACATGGCGGGCTCCTCAGCCTGCGGAGAGGGCGGTGTACTCGTCGGCGGACAGCAGGTCGGCCGGCTCCTCGGTCACCCGCACCCGGAACAACCAGCCGTTTTCGAATGGTGCCGAGTTCACCAGCGAGGGATCGTCCACCACGTCCTGGTTGACCTCCGTGATCTCGCCGGACACCGGGGAGTACAGGTCGGAGACGGACTTGGTCGACTCCAGCTCACCACAGGTCTCGCCGGCGGAGACGGCGTCCCCGACCTCGGGGAGCTGCACGAAGACCACGTCGCCGAGCGCGTCGGCCGCGTGCGCCGTGATGCCGACCGTCGACACGCCGTCCACGGCGTCCGACAGCCACTCGTGCTCCTTGCTGTACCGCAGCTGCTGGGGGTTGCTCATGCCTGAATTCTCCTGTACGCGTGACAAAGGTGTCGAAGGGGGGGTTCGTCGGAGTGACGGTCGGGCCGCGGCCCCGGGTCCGGCGCGCCGCGCGGGCGACGGGGTCGGGCGGGCTCCGGCCTGCGGCGCGACTACTTTCTACGCTTGTAGAAGGGCAGGGCCACCACCTCGTAGGGTTCGTGGGCGCCGCGGATGTCCACCGCCACCCCGGTCGTGCCCGGCGCCGCGTGCGAAGCGTCGACGTAGGCCATCGCCACCGGCCTTCCCAGGGTCGGCGACGGGGCGCCGGAGGTGACTTCGCCGATCACGATCCCCTCGGCGACCACCGGGTAGCCGGCGCGCGGCACCCGACGGCCCTCGGCCACCAGGCCGACCAGGACGCGGGGCGGGTTCCCCTCGGCGCGGGCGGCAGCGGCCTCCAAGGCGGTCCGCCCGACGAAGTCCCCCTCCTTCTGGAACTTCACCACCCGACCCAGTCCGGCGTCGAAGGGGGTCAGAGACGTGCTCAGCTCGTGCCCGTACAGCGGCATCCCGGCCTCAAGACGCAGCGTGTCCCGACAGGACAGACCGCACGGGACCAGACCGGCCCCCTCGCCCGCCGCGGTCAGCGCCTGCCAGAGGGCCACCGCGTCGGCCGGATCGACGAACAGTTCGAAACCGTCCTCGCCCGTGTAGCCGGTGCGGGCGATCAGAGCCGACACACCCGCCACGGTGCCCGGCAGACCGGCGTAGTACCGCAGTCCCTCCAGGTCGGCGTCGGTGAGGCCCCCCAGGATCTCCGCCGCCCGAGGCCCCTGTACCGCCAGCAGGGCGTAGGCGTCCCGGTCGTCGCGGACCCGCGCGTCGAAGCCCGCCGCCCGCCGGGTCAGCGCGTCCAGCACGACCTCCGCGTTGGCGGCGTTGGCGACGACCAGGTACTCCGTCTCGGCCAGGCGGTACACGATGAGATCGTCCAGGATGCCCCCGTCCTCCCGGCAGATCATGGTGTAGCGTGCCCGGCCGGGCTTGAGTCCGCCGAGGTCGCCCACCAGCGCGTGGTCCAAGAGGGCCGCGGCGGAGGCGCCGGTGACGGCGATCTCGCCCATGTGCGAGAGGTCGAAGAGCCCGGCCCGGGTGCGGACGGCGACGTGCTCGTCCCGCTCGGAGCCGTAGCGCAACGGCATCTCCCAGCCGGCGAAGTCGGTCATGGTCGCACCGAGCGAGCGGTGCACGGCGTCGAGCGCGGTACGGCGGGGTTCGTTACTGCTCATCGGTCGGTGGTCTCCCAAGGCGGTGACGGCGAGGTCGTTCCTCCCCATCTGTCATCGGAACCTGAGAGGTTCGCCGTGACCGTCGGAGCGCGACGGGCAGGGCTTGCACCGTGGGTGGGGTCGCCGGACGGGGGCGGCCCGCTTTTCAGATGTGCCTCGCCCGCGCGGTAACGGGGCCTGAGAGATTCAAGGGAGGTACTTGCTCCTTCGGCGCCCCGGTCCGAGGACCGGGAACTCTCCCGCGCGGATTCGAACGGCCGGTATGCAGTTGGCGGCCACATCATCGCACGGGTCGCCCGGTCCGGGCAGACCCGTCTTCCGTGACATCGTCCCCGGCCCGAGGGACGGGGGATCACGGTGCGCCTCGGTCGGGTCGACCACACGTTCGCACGCGTCACCTTCGCGCCGGCCGCCCACGTCACCGCTCGGACCGGCACCGAATCGCCCGGGGCGATTCGGCGTCGTCCCCTCGTTCGCGCGCCGGTCCGGTGCCTGTCCGGCCCGAACGTCCGGCCTCTCCCGGAGGTCCGCGGTGACCGGGCTGTGGCAGTACGCGCACGAAATCGCGAGACCCGGGGATTGCCGGCTCTTTACACTCGACGGGACGGGAACGGGTGAACCGCCCCAGGGGAGGACGATCACGGTGAACAGGACCACGGCCTACGCCACCACCTCCGGCCTCGCGCTGCCGGGGCAGCCCGCCGTCGCCGCGGGGGAGGAGTCCGCCACGCTGCCGGCTCCCGTCGTCCGCGACCTCCGCGACGACGTCGGACGCGGTCCGCGTGCCCTGCTCTTCGGCCCCGCCGACCTGGTCGTCGTCACCGGCCTCCCCGGCAGCGGCAAGTCCACCCTGATGAGGCGCGCCGCGCGTGGCACCCGCGTCGACTCGCAGGACACGCGCGACCGGTGGGACCGCCGGATGCCGCGCTTCCTCCCGTACGCCCTCTACCGACCCCTGGTGCGGATCGCCCACTTCGCGGGGCTGCGCCGCGCGTTGCGCTCCGGCACCGGGGTGGTGGTCCACGACTGCGGAACCCAGGCCTGGGTGCGTGCGTGGTTGGCCCGTGAGGCCCGCCGGCGCGGCTCCCGCCTGCACCTGTTGCTCATCGACGTCGACGCCGAGACGGCCTTGGCGGGTCAACGCGAGCGCGGCCGGGGCGTTTCCCGCTACGCCTTCGCGCGCCACCGCTCGGCCACCACCCGGTTGCTGCGTTCGGCCGGCAGCGGCAGCCTCCCCGTCGGCGCGGCCTCGGCGGTGCTGCTGGACCGCGAGTCGGCCGACGCGGTGCGCCGCATCGCCTTCGCGGACACGCCGAAGGCGGAGCCCCGCGGCCGTCCGCGACGGCGGGCGCGCCGTGCCGCCGGCTGACCGACGTCCGGCCCCTGCGGTCCCCGATGCGGCCGTGTCGGTGCGCCGATTCGGGGCCGCGGCGGCGGGTCCGGTGTCGGGCGCCCCTCGAGAACGGTCACGGAGGCGGTGCCGGACTCCCCGAGGGGCTAGCCTTTCCGCCACAGCAAGCGGTTCGAGCAGGCGGTACGCAGATGGACTACCCAGCGGGTTCCCCGGAGTATTCCGCGGACACCCCGTCACAGACTCCACCCGGGCCCTACGACGGCTGGCCGGCGAACGAGTTGGAGGAGACCCTCGCCGCCTCGCTCGGAGTGCGGACGGCGGGCGCGCGGATCGTGGAGGTGCTGGGACGGAGTCGTGTCTGGGTGCCGCTGCCGGCAGGTCGCGGCGCGGGCGGCGCCCCGCTCGACCTGCCCGCGATGGAGATCGAAGGCCAGGCCTACGTCCCGGTGTTCAGCTCCGAGGGGCAGTTGCGCCGAGTGGCCGGCGCGCACACGTCGTTCGCCGTCGCACCCGCTGTGGAGTTCGCCCGAGGGTTGCCACCCCAGGTCGGCGTCGTGGTGAACCCGGAGGGCGCGGTGGGGCTGCCGCTTCCGCCGCCGGCCGTCGCCGAGCTGTGCAGGGTGGGGCGCGATCCGCTCGACGGGGAGGCTCGGGGCGGGCGGGTCACGCTGTCCGAGCCCGACTGGCGTGACGATCCGGTGGCCTTCCTCGGCGCCGCCTGCGCGGAGTTCGACGCCGTCGGCGGAGTCCGCACGGCTCGCCGTTGCCTGGCCTCGGTCGAGGCGGGCGAACCGGTGTTGTTCGTGGGTGTGGAGGTGTCGGACGTGGTCGGGGATGCCCATGCCCTCCCCCGGGAGGCGTTGGGCAGGGCTCTCGCCGCGGCCCCGCCGCCCTGGCCGGTCCATCTGGTGCTGTTGGACGCGGCAGACGATCCGGTCTGCGACTGGATGCGAGAGCGGACCGGCCCGTTCTATCGACGGGACTCCTGACAGGAGTCCCGGTGGGGGCCGCGCCCTTCGCCGGGGGCGCTCGGCGGGACGGGCGCCCGGACGGCGGCGGCGCGTGTGCGGGCCCACGTCCGGGGGACGCCCGCTGTCCGGGAGGGCCCCTAAGCTGGTTTCATATTCAGGGCGACTTCTCAAGGGGGCGATACAGGTGAGCGCCAGCGGCACCGCGGCCGGATCGGTCGAGCAGATGCTGCGCCAGGTGACGCCCGGGCGCTACGAGGCGTACGAGGCGCTGTTGCGCGCGCTCGCCGTCCCCGGTTCGGGCCGGGTCTGGATGCTCCTGTGGGAAGGGCAGGAGGGTTCACCCGACGCGCGCTACGCCGGGATGGAGGTGGCCGGAAGCGACTACGTCCCCTGCGTGACGTCCGCCCGTGAGCTTTCCGCCAGTGGCTGGGACCGCTCGTACGAGGTCGCCGACGGCTTGGAGGCGGCCCGCTCTCTCTTTCCCACCCGGACCGGCGTCTGGCTCAACCCCCACGCACCGGGCGGCGGTGTGGGCGTTCCGTGGCCGGATCTGCGCCGTGTCGCCTCCGGGCTGGAGCGCCGGCCGGCCGGTCCGTTGAGGCTGTCTCACCCGACGGTCTCGGTACCGCAGTTCTATGCCCTGCTGACCCATCAGGCCCACCGGACGCCGGCGGTCAGGACGCTGCGTCGCGCGTGGGTCCAGCCGGCGCTGGGCGGACCGTATCTGGCGATCGGTCTGGAGGTGTACGACACCTCCCCGCCGGCCCTGGACACGGTACGCACGATGATGCGTCAGTCGGTCGGGACCCTCCCGGAGGGACTGCCGCTCTCGACCGTACCGATGTCCGACGCGTACGACCCGGTGGCGATGTGGCTGCGCGCCAACGCCCGTCCGTTCTACGACCGTGAGGCCCATGGCGCGCCGGCAGCCGGAGCGGGGCAGGGCTACCCGGCGGCGCCCGGGAGGCTGCCCGGAGCCGCCGCTCCCCAGCCCGGCTGAGCCGACGCCCTCGCGCCCTCGCGCCCTCGCGCCCTCGCGCCCTCGCGCCCGCGGGCCGTGTCGGGGGTCCGCGACGGGGCTTTCCCGCTCGCCGCCTCTCCCGGTGTCACGCCGTCAGGTCCGCCGCGGTGCCGGGTGGGAGGTGGCAGTCCCGCCCACCCCGAAGTCCACCCCGGCGCGGGCGATCTGACCGCATCTCACCCATCCTGGTCGCAAGTGGGGAATTCCTTTGCCACTCGGTGGAGTTCGGTGATTGCTTCCGCGATGTTCCGGATGGTTCCGGTTTATCGAGTGTTCAGATCTCAGCTAGGTATCACCGCTATCCGGACTGTTCTCGGGTGCGGGTCCCGTCTGTAGTGTTCTGGCGGTCAGCCATGCATTCCCAGTGGAACCCGGAGTGGCCTCCCTATGCGAATATCCAGAGCCCGCGCCGCCAGGGCGATCACGGCCGCGTTGGCGGTCGGACTGATCGCTACCGGCTGTGCCAGTGAGCGAGACACCGAAGGCGGCGACACGGCGGAGGACACTTTCGTCTTCGGCGCCCCCGGTGATCCCAGTTCGCTGGATCCGTCGCTGGCGAGCGACGGCGAGACCTTCCGGGTGACCCTCCAGGCGTTCGAGGCGCTGATCGAACACGAGGCGGGCGGAACCGAGTTGGTCGGCGGTCTGGCCGAGAGCTGGGAGAGCAACGACGAGGGCACGGTCTGGACCTTCGACCTCCGCGAGGACGTCAAGTTCCACGACGGCGAGGTCTTCGACGCCGCCGCCGTGTGCGCCAACTACGACCACTGGTTCAACTGGACGGGCACCTACCAGTCCAGCGCGGTCTCCTACTACTGGCAGACCATCATGGGCGGCTTCGCGAAGAACGAGGACCCCGAGACCCCCGAGGCGAACTACAAGTCCTGCACCGCCAAGGACGCGAACACCGCCGTCATCGAGGTCAAGGAGCCCTCCGCCAACCTGCCCGGCGGCTTCTCCCTGAACGCCCTCGCGATTCACTCGCCGAAGGCCATCGAGGCGTACCAGGAGCAGGAGGCCTCGGCCAAGGGCGACGCGATCACCTACCCCGCGTACAGCCAGGAGGCGGGCACGGTCGCGGGCACCGGGCCGTACCGGATCGCCAAGTGGAACAAGGGCAACAAGGAAGTCACCCTGGAGCGATTCGACGACTACTGGGGCGACAAGGCCAAGGTGAAGAACCTGGTCATCCGGACCATCGACACCGAGGAAGCGCGTCGCCAGGCGCTGCAGGCCGGTGACATCGACGGCTACGACCTCGTCGCCCCGGCCGACGTCAAGACGCTGGAGAACGCGGGCTTCCAGGTCCCCACCCGCGGCGTCTTCAACCTCTTCTACCTCGGGATGACCCAGGAGAAGAACGAGGCGCTGGAGAAGAAGGAGGTGCGCGAGGCCATCGCGCACGCCATCGACCGCGAGAACCTCGTCAAGACGCAGCTGCCCGAGGGCGGCAAGGTCGCCACCCAGTTCATGCCGGAGACCATCGACGGCCACTCGGACAAGGTCAAGACCTACGCGTACGACACCGCCAAGGCGAAGGAACTGCTGAGCGAGGCGGGCGAGAGCGGCCTGGAGGTCGAGTTCTGCTACCCGACCGAGGTGACCCGCCCGTACATGCCCGCCCCGCAGGACCTCTTCGAGCTGATGAAGGCCGACCTGGAGAAGGCCGGATTCAAGGTCACCCCCAAGCCCATGAAGTGGGCCCCGGACTACCTGGACGCCACCGAGGCGGGTGGCTGTGCCCTGCACATGCTCGGCTGGACCGGTGACTTCAACGACGGCTACAACTTCATCGGCACCTGGTTCGCCGAGTACGACAAGCAGTGGGGCTTCAAGAACGAGAAGCTCTTCGAGGCGGTGCGCGCCGGTTCCCAGGAGGGCGACCCGGTCAAGCGGATCGAGGCCTACGAGAAGGCCAACGAGATGATCATGGACTACCTGCCCGGTCTGCCCATCTCGTCCTCGCCGCCCGCCATCGCCTTCGGCAAG
This sequence comes from Streptomyces sp. HSG2, assembly GCF_016598575.1. NCBI lineage: Bacteria > Bacillati > Actinomycetota > Actinomycetes > Kitasatosporales > Streptomycetaceae > Streptomyces > Streptomyces sp. HSG2. The sequence goes on along the minus strand of NZ_CP066801.1, from coordinate 1,304,830 downwards.
AACGTCAACCCCCCGAAGGTCTCCCCGCTGACACAGGAGTACTTCGCGGAGGTCTCCTTCAAGTAGGTCACCGCACCGCCGTGCCTCCGCGCCACGCGCGCCGGGACACGGCCCCCGGGTCCGTCCGGCCGCCGAACTCGGCGGCCGGACGGACCCGTTCACGACAGCACACGCGTACCACCACCCGCGTACGCGGAGAAACACGTAAGAAAGGGGCATGCGGGGTGCTGCGTCTCGTCGTACGAAGACTGCTTCAGCTCATTCCCACCCTGCTCGGCCTGTCGGTTCTGCTGTTCATCTGGCTCAACCGACTGCCCGGCGGACCCGCCTCGGCGATCCTGGGGGAGAAGGCCACCGAGGCCGAGATCGCGCGGATCAACCGCGCCCTGGGGCTCGACCAGCCGCTGTACGTCCAGTACTGGCGCTTCCTCAAGCGCATCGGCGAACTCGACCTGGGCACCTCGGTCCAGACGGGTCAGCCTGTCTGGGAGGAGTTCACGTTGCGCTTCCCGGCCACCGTGGAACTCTCCCTGGCCGCCATGGTCATCGCCATCGTCGTCGGCGTGCCGCTGGGCTACTTCGCCGCCCGCAACCGGGGCGGCTGGCTGGACGTGACGGCGGTATCCGGGTCGCTCGTCGGGATCTGCGTCCCGGTATTCTTCCTGGCGCTCATTCTCAAGGGCGTCTTCGCGGTCGAGTTGGGCCTTTTCCCCACCTACGGTCGCCAGTCCACCGGCATCGACGCCACCAACGTCACCGGTTTCGCCGTCCTCGACGGCCTCCTCACCGGCGAATTGGACGCCGCCTGGGACGCGGTGACGCACCTGGTGCTCCCGGCGGTGACGCTCGCGTCGATCCCGCTGGCCGTCATCGTCCGTATGACCAGGGCCAGCGTGTTGGAGGTCCTGGGCGAGGACTACGTGCGCACCGCGGAGTCCAAGGGTCTGCGCCCCCGGGTCGTCCGGAGTCGGCACGTGCTGCGCAACGCCATGCTGCCGGTGGTCACCGCCGTCGGTCTTCTCACCGGCTCGCTGCTCTCGGGAGCGGTGCTCACCGAGTCCGTCTTCTCCTTCGGCGGCATCGGCTCCTTCATCAGAAGGGCGATCGACGGCCGCGACTATCCGGTGCTCGTCGGCTTCATCATGTTCATCGCGATCACCTACGTCCTGATCAACCTTCTGGTGGACGTGGCGTACAGCCTCATCGACCCGAGAGTGCGGGTGCACTGACGTGAGCACCAAGACCGACAAGATCCAACGCCTCGCGGAGCTCACCGCACACCACGAGTCCACCGCCGGGGCCAGCCTGTGGCGGGAGGCGTTCCGTCGACTGAGGTCCAGCAAGATGGCGATCATCGGGGCCGGTGTCATCGCCGTCTTCGTGGTGCTCGCCGTCGTCGGCCCGTGGGTCGCGCCGTTCAGTCCGACCGCCCAGACCTGGCGCGGCGACGTGCTGGTCAACCAGGGCCAGTTCGTCGGCCCGCGGGGGGAGAACTGGTTGGGTCTCGACCACCTGGGTCGGGACATGTTCTCGCGGATGCTCGTGGGGGCCCGGCAGACCCTGCTGGTCGGGGTCGTCTCGACGCTGATCGGGCTCACCGTGGGCTTCGTCGTCGGGGGGCTCTCCGGGGCCGCCGCCACCTTGGGCGGCGAGACCGGTCGGCGTGTCGACTCCGTCGTCATGCGGGTCACGGACATGATGCTGGCGCTGCCGTCGCTGCTGCTGGCCGTCTCCGTGGCCGCCGTCCTGGGCCAGTCCCTGACCACGGTGATGATCGCGGTAGGTGTCGTGCAGGTGCCGATCTTCGCTCGGCTGCTGCGCGGCTCGATGCTCGCCCAGGGCGGCAGCGACTACGTCCTGGCCGCCCGTTCCCTGGGGGTGCGCAGGCGACGCATCGTCCTCACCCAGATCATGCCCAACTCGTTGAGCCCGGTGATCGTCCAGGCGACCCTCTCCCTGGCCACCGCCATCATCGAGGCCGCCGCGCTCTCCTACCTGGGTCTCGGCAACCCCGACCCGGCGGTTCCCGAATGGGGCGTCATGCTGGCCCAGGCCCAGCGGTTCTTCGACAACGCCCCGCTGATGGCGGTCTACCCGGCGGTCGGCATCATCATCACCGCCCTCGGCTTCACCCTGCTCGGCGAGGCCATGCGGGAAGCCCTCGACCCGAAGCTGCGAGGCTGAACATGTCACTTCTCTCAGTGGACGAACTCACCGTCGCCTTCGGCGGGCAGGGCCGCGAGGAATCCCGCGCGGTCGACGGCGTCTCCTTCTCCGTCGACCAGGGCCAGGTCGTCGGCCTGGTCGGCGAGTCCGGCTGCGGCAAGTCCGTCACCTCGCTGGCGCTGATGGGACTGCTGCCCCGCAAGGGGGTACGCGTCCAGGGAAGAGCCGACTTCGACGGCTCCGATCTGCTCACCATGGACCGCGGCGCCCTGCGCGACCTGCGGGGCAGCCGGATCGCCATGATCTTCCAGGACCCGTTGTCCTCGCTGAACCCGGTCGTCCCCATCGGGGTGCAGGTCACGGAGATCCTGCTCCGTCACCGGGGTCTGAAGGGGGAGGCGGCCCGCAAGGAGGCGGCGCACCTGCTGGACCGCGTCGGCATCCCGGACCCGACCCGCCGGCTGCGGGAGTATCCGCACCAGATGTCGGGCGGCATGCGTCAGCGCGCGCTCATCGCCATGGCGGTGGCCTGCGCTCCGGCCCTGCTCGTCGCCGACGAGCCCACCACCGCCCTCGACGTGACCATCCAGGCCCAGATCCTGGACCTGCTCAAGGAACTGGTGGATCAGGAGGGCACCGCCCTACTGATGATCACCCACGACCTCGGTGTGGTCGCCGGCCTGTGCGACCAGGTCAATGTGCTCTACGCGGGCAAGGTGGTCGAGTCCGCCGAACGGCGTGCCCTGTTCGCGGACCCCACTCACCCCTACGCCCACGGCCTGCTCGGATCCATACCCCGCTTGGACGCCCCGCGCGGCGAGCCGCTCACGCCGGTGCGCGGTTCGATCAACGACCGCATCTCCTGGGTCGACGGATGCGCCTTCGCCCCCCGGTGCGACCGCTACGAGCTGGAATGCCTGGGCGGTCCGCCGCCCCTCACTGCGCCCCGCGAGGCCGGGCACCAGGTGCGCTGTGCCAACCCCGTACCCCACGCCGCACGGGCCGAGGAGGTCCCCGCATGAGCCTGCTCGAACTGGATGGCGTCAAGGTCCATTTCCCGGTCAAGAAGGGCATCCTGGTCGACCGCGTGGTCGGGCACGTCCACGCCGTCGACGGTGTCTCGTTGAAGGTCGAGGCGGGCCGGACCTACGGACTGGTCGGGGAGTCGGGCTGCGGCAAGACCACCCTGGGGCGGGCCGTGCTGCGGCTGGTCGACATCACCGAGGGTGAGGTGCTGCTCGACGGGACGGACCTGGCGAAGCTGCCCCCCGAGGAGATGCGTCGCTTTCGGCGTCGGCTCCAGATGGTCTTCCAGGACCCGCTGGGCTCGCTCAACCCGCGGCAGAACATCGAGTCGATACTCACCGAGGGGATGTTGGCCCACGGCATCGGGGCCACGCAGGAGGAACGCCGGGAGAAGATCAAGAAGATCCTGGCCCGGGTGGGCCTCCCGGCCGACTCGCTCTCTCGCTATCCTCACGAGTTCTCCGGCGGACAGCGGCAGCGCATCGGCATCGCGCGCGCGCTGGTCCTGGAACCGGACGTGATCATCTGCGACGAGCCCGTCTCGGCGCTCGACGTCTCCATCCAGGCCCAGGTCGTCAATCTGCTGGCGGAGCTCCAGGAGGAACTGGGCCTGACCTACGTGGTGATCGCCCACGACCTGGCGGTGGTCCGGCACATCTCCGACGTGATCGGGGTGATGTACCTGGGCGCGCTCGTGGAGGAGGCCCCGAGCGACGTGCTCTACGCGCAGCCTCGCCACCCCTACACCAAGGCGCTCATGTCCGCGGTGCCGGTTCCCGATCCGGACGTCGAGGACCGACGCGAGCGCATCCTTCTCGCCGGTGACCTTCCCTCGCCCGCCGACCCGCCCACCGGTTGTCGCTTCCACACCCGTTGCCCCTGGGCGCGGGAGCGGTGCGCGATCGAGCGGCCCGAACTCCTCGACACGGGCGACGGACACCGGGTGGCCTGCCACTTCGCAGCGGAGATCGCCGACGGGACGCTCGGGCCGGCCACCGGGACCACGGTGCCTCCGGCGCGTGAGCCGGCGCAGGCGGCGCCCGAGGACGACGCCCACGAGGGGGAGACGTCCTCGGGCGGTTCCGACTCCGAGTCGGCGCCCGAGGGGGCGACCGTGCCGGAGCCGGGGCCCGGGAGGGAGCCGGTCGCCGGGCCCGCGCGAGCCGTGTCGGACGCGCCCGAGGCGTCCGACACGGCGACGAAGCCGGAGAAGCCGGGCGACCCGGGCACCACGCGCTAGCGCGTGATGCGGGGCGCGGACCCAGGGGTGCGCGCCCCGCACGCCGGGCGGGCGGACGCGGGTGGGTCGAGGGGCAGAATGTCCGGGTGCTCCAGAACCTGTTCACTCCGTCCGTCCAGCACACCCTGGATCTCATCGGCATCTTCGTCTTCGCGATCTCCGGCGCGCTGCTGGCGGTCCGCAAGAACTTCGACGTGTTCGGCATCGCCGTCCTCGCCGAGTCCACGGCGCTGGGCGGCGGACTCTTCCGGGACCTGGTCATCGGGGCCGTGCCGCCGGCGGCATTCACCGATCTGGGGTACTTCGTCACACCGTTGTTCGCCGCCGTCCTGGTGATCTTCCTGCATCCGCACGTGGTGCGAATCCAGGCGGGCGTGAACGTCTTCGACGCCGCCGGACTCGGGCTCTTCTGCGTCACCGGGACGACCAAGGCCTACGAGTTCGGACTCGGCCTGACCGCTTCCGCCTGCCTCGGACTGGCGACCGCCGTCGGCGGGGGCGTGCTACGTGACGTGCTCGCCAACGAAGTGCCCTCGCTGCTGCGCTGGGACCGTGATCTCTACGCCGTCCCGGCGGTGGTGGGGGCCACGTTGGTCGCCCTTTGTATCCGGTTGGACGTGCTGAACCCCCTGACCAGCGCCCTCGCGGCGGCGACCGCCTTCGCCCTGCGCCTGTTGGCGTTGCGGTTCCACTGGCGCGCGCCGCGGGCGTGGAACCGCAGGTCGACGGTGGTGGAGGGGGAGTGAGGAGGAGCACACCCCGTACCTCTCCTGAAAAAGCTACTGCTTAGTAATGTCCTGCGGTACCGTGGGAGCATGCACGACGCATCCCCTGCCCCGGCCGTCCGGGCCACCATCGGCGACAGCGAGTTCGACCGCGACACCAGGCCCGTCCCTCGCTCCCCCGGGGTCTACGACGTGGATCTCTCGGCCGGTTGGACGATCATCAGTGCCGTCAACGGCGGGTATCTCCTCGCCGTCCTGGGGCGCGCGCTGGCGGACGCCCTCCCGCACTCCGACCCGTTCACCGTCTCGGCGCACTACCTGACGGCGTCCCAACCCGGCCCGGCCGTCATACGCACCGAGACCGTCCGCACCGGCCGCACCCTCTCCACCGGCCAGGCTTCTCTGTACCAGTACGCGGAGGACGGCAGTGAGGTCGAGCGAATCCGGGTTCTCGCCTCCTACGGCGACCTGGACGCCTTGCCCGACGACGTCCGCACCACGGCACGTCCCCCCGTCATGCCCCCGCCCGAGCAGTGCTTCGGCGCCGAGGACGGCCCCTCGCCGGTCTCCGGAAGCTCCGCGATCACCGACCGGCTCTGGCTCAAGCTGGACCCGGCCACCCTGGGCTGGGCCCTGGGGCAGCCCTCCGGCAGGGGCGAGATGCGGGCGTGGTTCGGTCTCGCCGACGGACGCGACCCCGACCCGTTCTCGCTGCTGCTCGCCGTCGACGCGCTGCCGCCGACCGCGTTCGAGCTGGGACTGACGGGATGGGTCCCCACCGTCGAACTCACCGCGCACGTCCGGTGCCGTCCCGTTCCCGGCCCCCTGCGAGTGTCCGTGGCCACGCGCAACCTGGCCGGGGGCTTCCTGGAGGAGGACGCCGAGGTCTGGGACAGCGCGGACCGGCTCGTCGCCCAGTCCCGCCAACTGGCGCGCGTGCGACTGGCCTGACCCGCCCCCGACAGCGTCGTCGCCCGGCGCCCCCTCCGCGCCGCCGTCCGCCCGTCGCGCCCGGCGGATCGGACGCCCCGTGTCCGTGCGGGGGCTCCGCGCCGGGCGGCCGGCGCCGACGGGCCGACGAGAGGCCCGTAGAATCGGCCGGACCATGGCTTACCTCGACCACGCCGCGACCACCCCGATGTTCCCCGAGGCGGTCGAGGCGCTCACCGCGCATCTGGGCGCCACCGGAAACGCCTCCTCCCTCCACTCGGCGGGGCGCCGTGCCCGCCGCATCGTGGAAGAGGCGCGTGAGACCCTCGCCGAGGCCCTCGGCGCCCGGCCCAGCGAGGTGGTCTTCACCTCCGGGGGCACGGAGGCGGACAATCTGGCGGTCAAGGGCCTGTACTGGGCCAGGCGCGCCGCCGACCCGAACCGCACCCGCGTCCTCGCCAGCCCGGTGGAGCACCACGCCGTCCTGGACGCCGTGCACTGGCTGGGCGAACACGAGGGCGCCGCGGTCGAGTACCTCCCCGTCGACGGGTATGGCCGGGTGACTTCCGAGGCGCTGCGTCAGGCCGTGGCCCGAGATCCGGGGAGCGTCGCGCTCGCGACCGTCATGTGGGCGAACAACGAGATCGGCACCGTCCAGCCGGTGCGCGAACTGGCGCGGGTGGCGGCGGAGTTCGACATCCCTCTGCACGCGGACGCGGTTCAGGCGGTGGGGCAGCTGCCGGTCGACTTTCAGGCCTCGGGGCTCGCCGCGATGTCGGTGTCCGGCCACAAGATCGGCGGCCCGTACGGCGTCGGCGCCCTGCTGCTGGGCAGGGGATACGCGCCGGTCCCCGTCCTGCACGGCGGTGGACAGGAGCGCCACGTCCGGTCGGGCACCCTGGACGTCCCGGCCATCGCCTCACTCGCCGTCGCCGCGCGGATCGCCGACGATGAGCGCGCCTCCTTCGCCCCTCGCGTCGGCGCCCTGCGGGACGGGCTGGTCGACGCCGTCCGCTCCGCGGTGCCGGACGCCGTCCTCGGCGGCGACCCCTCCCCGGCGGGTCGGCTCCCGGCCAACGCGCACTTCGCGTTTCCCGGCTGTGAGGGCGACTCGCTGTTGCTGTTGCTCGACGCCCAGGGCATCGAGTGCTCCACCGGCTCGGCCTGCACGGCGGGCGTCGCCCAGCCCAGCCACGTGCTGTTGGCCACCGGCACCGATCCCGACCTGGCGCGCGGCACTCTGCGCTTCTCCCTCGGCCACACGTCCACCGAGGCCGACGTCCGGGCGGTGGCCGAGGCCATCGGCCCGGCGGTCCGACGCGCACGGGCGGCCGGGCTGTCCTGAGCGCCACGCGTCGCACGGGACGCGTGGCCCCCGACCCGGCCACCCGGCTGGCTCCGATTCCCTGCCGGGCCGGGAGCGCGCGTCGGTCCGCCGCCTCCGTCCCCCTCAGACGGGGCTCCCCGAGGGGGACGGGCGCGGTGAGGGGGCGGTCCGCGCTCGGCGCACCAGGGCGAGATAGCGGTCCCAGTCCCAGTGCGGCCCCGGGTCGGTGTGGTCGGTGCCCGGCACCTCCACGTGGCCGACGAGGTGGTCACGGTCCGTCGGTATGCCGTACCGGGCGCAGATCCCCGCCGTCAGCCGGGCCGACGCCTCGTACATCGCGTCGGTGAGGTCCTCCGGGCGGTCCACGAACCCCTCGTGTTCGATTCCCACGCTGTGTTCGTTGTAGTCGCGGTCGCCCGCGTGGTAGGCCACGTCCAGTTCCCGGATCATCTGCGTGACCCGTCCGTCCTGGCCGACGATGTAGTGTGCGGCGGCGCGGTGCCCCGGGTTTCGGAAGGCGCTGACGGCGCTCGCGAGGCTGCCCTGGGTGACATGGACGACCACTCGGTCGATCCCGTAGTCGTCGGGTCGGTCCGCGCGCCGCCAGTTGGCCTCCGACGCCGCGATCCATCGCGCCCCGACGTGGTCCACCTCGCCCGGCGTCCGCGGCCGCGCCACGCCGGGCACCCGCCACCACAGTCGACTCCACCCGTCGTGGGTCAGTGCCACCGCCCCGGCGGCAGCCGCCGCACCTCCCACGATCAGTGCCCGCCGACCGACGCGTCCCGTGCCACCGGCCGTTCCGTCCGCCTCTCGACCCGACCCGCGCGGGGGTCGACTGCTCGCGCTCATGCCACGGGTAACGCCCGTCCCCGGGGCCCGGTTCCCGAGCCCGTACCCTGGAGTGGCTATGACTGACTCACCGCAGCGCCCCCGCCCCCTCCGCGTCCTCGCCGCCATGTCCGGCGGGGTGGACTCGGCCGTCGCCGCCGCCCGCGCGGCGGAGGCGGGGCACGAGGTCACCGGCGTCCACCTCGCGCTCTCCGCGAACCCCCAGTCCTTCCGCACCGGCGCCCGAGGCTGTTGCACGATCGAGGACTCACGCGACGCCCGTCGGGCCGCGGATGTGATCGGCATCCCGTTCTACGTCTGGGACCTCGCCGACCGGTTCCGCGAGGACGTCGTCGAGGACTTCGTCGCCGAGTACCGGGCGGGCCGCACCCCCAACCCCTGTCTGCGCTGCAACGAGAAGATCAAGTTCGCGGCGCTGCTGGACAAGGCCCTGGCTCTGGGCTTCGACGCGGTCTGCACCGGCCACTACGCGCGGGTGGTCACCCGCGCGGACGGCGCCCGCGAGTTGCACCGCGCCTCCGACGCGGCCAAGGACCAGAGCTATGTCCTGGGCGTCCTCGACGACCGTCAGCTGGCGCACGCGATGTTCCCGCTCGGCGACACCACCACCACCAAGGACGAGATCCGCGAGGAGGCCGAGCGGCGCGGGCTGGCGGTCGCCAAGAAGCCCGACTCGCACGACATCTGCTTCATCGCCGACGGCGACACCCAGGGCTTCCTGGCCGCCCGGCTGGGCCGCTCCGAGGGCGACATCCTGGACGAGTCGGGCAATCGCCTCGGTACTCACGAGGGCGCCCACGGCTTCACGATCGGCCAGCGCAAGGGGCTGAGGATCGGCACGCCCGCCGCGGACGGCAAGCCCCGATACGTGCTGGACATCTCCCCTGTGGACAACACCGTCACGGTCGGCCCCGCCGAGGCCCTCGACGTCGTCTCGCTGCGCGCGATCAAGCCCCGTTGGTGCGGTCTCGCTCCGACCGGACGGGACGAGTACACGGCCCAGTTGCGCGCCCACGGGGGAGAGACGGAGGTGACCGCCGAGCCGGTCGGCGACGGTCTGGAGGTGTCCTTCGCCCAGCCGGTCCGGGGCGTCGCACCCGGTCAGGCGATCGTGCTGTACGCGGGGACCCGTGTGGTGGGCTCGGCGACGATCGCCGCGACCACGCGAGCGGGGGATGCGGCGCCGGCCGTCTGACATCTCGCGCCTGCGCGGGGCCCGCCCTGGCGGGGAGGGCCCCACCCCGAGGTCCCGAGCCTCGCCGCGTGGGAGATCCGCGGGCCCGGGTGTGTCCTCCGCCCACTCGATGCGAGCATGTCCGCATGGCTACCCATGTGATCACCGGAGCGGGTTCCGGCATCGGCGCGGCCGTCGCCCGCCGCCTCCACGCCCGCGGCGACGACCTCGTGCTGCACGCCCGCGACGCCGGTCGCGCCAGGGAACTGGCCGCGGCCTTCCCCGGTGCGAGCACCCTCGTGGGAGACCTGGCCGAGCCGGACAGGCTCTCCTGGGCACTCTCCCATCAGACGCCGCCGGACCGGGTCGACTCGCTGCTCCACATCGCGGGCGTCGTCGAACTCGGCCACGTCGGCGAGCTGACGCCGAAGGCGTGGCGCCGTCAGTTCGACATCAACCTGGCGTCCCCCGCCGAACTGACCAGGCTCCTGCTGCCTCAGATCCGGGCCGCCCGAGGACACGTGGTCTTCCTCAACTCCGGTTCCGGACTGCGGGCGAACGCCGGCTGGGCCGCCTACGCGGCCTCCAAGCACGGCCTGAAGGCCCTGGCGGACTCGCTGCGTCTGGAGGAGCACTCGGCCGGGGTCAGGGTGACCTCCGTCTACCCGGGGCGGACCGCCACACCCATGCAGGTCGAGGTGCACCGGTACGAAGGCAAGGAATACCGGCCGGAGAACTGGATCGATCCCGAGTCGGTCGCCACCACCGTACTGACCGCGCTGGACCTCCCCAGGGACGCCGAGATCAACGACCTCACGGTCCGCACGGGCAGGTGAGCCGTGACGGGCGCCGTCGGAGGGCCCGCGGCCCCGACCGCGGCGAGAAACCGCTCGCGGCCCTTGCGTACGCTTCCTCCGTGAACGACGACATCCGCCCGGGTCCCGCCACCGGCGTCGGCTCCCTGCCGGGGAGCGACGCCCGGGAGGCCGCGAGGACCGCCATCGGCGCCTTCGAGGACTTTCCGTTCCTGCCGGAACTGCCCGCCCGGGGCCCCGGCGCCGACATGATCGGGCGGAGCGCAGGCCTGCTCGTCGAGTTGTACGCCCGTCTGGAACCCAGTGGTTGGCGGCTCGGCGACCACCCGGGCAGGGACACCCGGCGGGCGCGTTCCTGGCTCGGCGAGGACCTCGACGCCCTGGAGGAGTTCGGCCGGGGATACCGGGGGCCGCTCAAGGTGCAGGCGGTAGGGCCGTGGACGCTGGCCGCCTCGCTGGAACTCAGGAACGGGGAGGCGGTGCTCTCCGATGCAGGCGCCCGCCGGGACCTCGCGGCGTCCCTCGCGGAGGGGCTGCGACTCCATCTCGACGAGGTCGGTTCTCGGGTGCCCGGCGCGCAGGTGGTGCTCCAACTCGACGAGCCGTCCCTCGCCCCCGTTCTGCGGGGGAGGGTGCGCACCGCGAGCGGCTACCGCACCCACCGCGCCGTCGACCGGCAGGAGGCCGAGGCGGTGCTCCGAGACGTCCTCGGGGCGTGCGAAGGCACCACCCTGGTGCATTCCTGCGCCCCGGAAGTCCCCTTCGGCCTGCTGCGGCGCGCCGGCGCCGCGGGAATCTCCTTCGACTTCTCCCTGCTCACCGAGCGTGACGACGAGGCGATCGGCGAGGCCGTCGAGGGCGGCACCCGACTCTACGCCGGTGTCGTGCCCGCGACGGACGGCCCGTTGTCGGACCCTGCCGGTAGCGTCATGGGCGTCAGGACGCTTTGGCGCAGGCTGGGGCTGTCTCCGGGGCTTCTCTCGGAGGCGGTCACCATCACGCCGGCGTGCGGACTCGCGGGCGCGTCCCCCGAGTACGCGCGGCGCGCGCTCGCCCGGTGCGTCCGGGCGGCGAGATCCCTCGCAGACGACCCGGAGTAGTGAGAGGACGACACGGTGGCCGGCGACAGGCAGGCGGAGGCGGCGAGTGTGCCCGCCCGGGAGCGGGAGCGGCACGCACAGCTGGCCGAGCGCATCGAGGAGCACCGCTTCCGGTACTACGTGAAGGACGCCCCCGTCGTCAGCGACGCGGAGTTCGACCGGCTCATGCGCTCACTGGAGGAGCTCGAGGGGGAGTACCCGGAACTGCGCACGCCACAGTCGCCGACCCAGCACGTCGCCGGCTCCTATGTCACCCAGTTCACGGCGGTCGAACACCGCTCCCGCATGCTCTCCCTGGACAACGCCTTCGACGACGAGGAGCTGGCCGCCTGGGCGGAGCGGCTCCATCGTGAGCTGGGCGACCAGGAGTACCATTTCCTGTGCGAGCTGAAGGTCGACGGTCTCGCGGTCAACCTCACCTACGAGAACGGCCGCCTCGTCCGCGCCGCGACCCGCGGCGACGGTCGCACCGGCGAGGACATCACGCCGAACGTCCGGACCATCGCAGGGGTTCCGAACAGGCTGACCGGAGACGACCTCCCCAGCCTGGTGGAGATCCGCGGCGAGGTGTACTTCCCGATGGCGAAGTTCGACGGGCTCAACCGCCGGCTGACCGAGGCCGGGGAGAAGCCGTTCGCCAACCCGCGCAACGCCGCGGCCGGTTCACTGCGCCAGAAGGACCCGAGGGTCACGGCGACCCGCCCGCTGTACATGGTGGTCCACGGCATCGGCGCCGTCGAGGGCGCGCCGGTCCCGCCCCGGCTGTCCCGGGCGTACGACCTGCTCGGCTCGTGGGGCCTGCCCACCTCCCCGCATGCCAGGGTCGTCGACGGGCTCGACGGCGTGAGGGGGTTCATCGCCCACTACGGTGAGAACCGCCACTCGGTGGACCACGAGATCGACGGGGTCGTCGTCAAGCTGGACGAGATCCCGCTCCAGGGGAGGTTGGGCGCCACGGCGCGTGCCCCTCGCTGGGCCATCGCCCACAAGTACCCGCCGGAAGAGGTCAACACCAAGCTCCTCGACATCAAGGTGGGTGTGGGGCGTACCGGCAGGGTCACCCCGTACGCGCAGGTCGAGCCGGTCACCGTGGCCGGGAGCGAGGTGGAGTTCGCCACCCTGCACAATCAGGAGGTCGTCAAGGCCAAGGGGGTGCTCATCGGCGACACGGTGGTGCTGCGCAAGGCCGGAGACGTCATCCCGGAGATCCTCGGGCCGGTCGCCGACCTGCGGGACGGTGGCGAGCGGGCGTTCGAGATGCCCGCCGCCTGCCCGGAGTGCGGCACACCGCTGCGCCCGATGAAGGAGGGCGACATCGATCTGCGCTGTCCCAACGCGCGGGCGTGTCCGGCCCAGTTGCGGGAGCGGGTCGCCTATCTGGCCGGCCGGGAGTGTCTCGACATCGAGCACTTCGGCGGCGTCGCGGCGGCGGCTCTGACCCGCCCCCTTGAGCCCGCCGAGCCCCCTCTCGCGGACGAGGGCGATCTCTTCGACCTGACGGTGGATCGGCTTCTGCCGATCAAGGCCCACGTCCTCGACCCGGACAGCGGGCTGCCCAAGCGGGACCCCCGCACCGGCGAGGCGAAGGTCGTCACGGTCTTCGCCAACCAGAAGGGCGAGCCGAAGAAGAACACCCTCGCACTCCTGAGGAACATCGACGAGGCCAGGACGCGCCCCCTGGCGCGCTTTTTGAACGGCCTGTCCATCCGCCACGTCGGCCCGGTCGCCGCCCGGGATCTCGCACGGCGATTCCGCTCCCTCGACGCGATCGAATCGGCCTCCGAGGAGGAGTTGGCGAGCACGGAGGGGGTGGGGCCGATCATCGCCGCCTCGCTCAAGGAGTGGTTCGCGGAGGAGTGGCACAGGGAGATCGTCCGCAAGTGGAAGTCGGCGGGCGTGGTGTTGGAGGAGCGCGGCGAGGGGGAGGCCGAGGGCGCACACGCCCTGGAGGGGCTCGTCGTCGTCGTGACCGGCACCCTGCGGGACTTCACCCGGGACGGAGCCAAGGAGGCACTCCACGACCAAGGCGCGAAGGTGACCGGATCGGTGTCGAAGAAGACCTCCTTCGTCGTCGTGGGCGACAACCCCGGCTCCAAGTTCGACAAGGCGAGACAGCTCAAGGTCCCCGTGCTGGACGAGTCCGGCTTTCGCGTCCTGCTGGAGGACGGCCCCGAGGCCGCGGCGGAGAGGGCCCTTCCGGTCGAGCAATAGCGGTTGAAGTTCACCCGATCGACGCATATCAGATGCATGTGGGTGGCAGGGGTGTATTCGGGCAAGCGTCGGCGAGCGATGCCCCTCGAAGCCCGTCGCCGCCTAATGTTGGGGGGTGCGTCCGCCGGGAACGGCTCCGGTCGGGGCGGCGCCACGCCCTCGGGAGCGTGGGGCGGGGCCCGCCGGCGCGAGGCGCGGAGGTTCGTCGCGCGTCCGGCCGCCGGGCGTGGGCACCGCCGGCTGTGAGAGGGACGGGAATGAAACCGACCGAGAACGCCGCCCCAGGCTCGTGGCTGTGCCCGCGCCGCCTGAGGGCCGCGTGGCGCGCCGACCGGTGGTCCTCGGACACCGACCCCCGGCAAGGCGTCCCGGGGATCTCGCCCGGCCGGCCGAGTGTCGGAGCGCCGTACGCCGCCGCGCCCACCGGGCGTGACCCCGATCCGACCGCGTCCCGGACACCGGGCTGGTCGGTCGAGACCGAACGTCACCCCAGTTGGCCGGCGTTGCCCGCGGCGATCGTGGCGGCCGCCGGCTTCCTGCTCGGTGTCGGATTCCTGAGGGCCTTCGGCGCGGGGCACGCGCTCTTCCCCGCGGGCACCGTCGGCTTGTCGCTGGCCCTGCTGTCCGGCATCGTCGTTTGCCACCTCGTGATGCTCGGCCGCTCTCGCTGGTGGGGCGGCACCGGGTCGGGCGCGGCCCTGACACTGGCCGTGCTGCTGCTGTACGGCTGGATCCCGGCGGGGCTGGTCAGCCTGACCGTCGTCGTCCTCGTCGGTGTCGCGCGCCGGGGCCGCTGGCGTCAGGGTGTGCTGCACGGCGCGGTGGACATCCTCGGCATCGGCGCGGGCGCCGCCGTCCTGGGCCTGTGCGGCTCCATCCCTTCGGTGGAGCGACCCTGGGACCCCGACAGTTGGAACGTGTACACCGCTCCCGAGGTGGTGCTGGTCGCCGTCGCCTACCTGGCGGTCAGCCGCAGCCTGTTGTGGTATCTGCAGGCGCCAGGCGGAGGTCTGCCGACGGCCGCCCGTACCGCCCTGGTCCGACACGGGCTGGTGGCCGTCGCGCTGTTGGGCATCGCGCCGCTGCTCTGTGTGGTCGCGTTCGCGCGGCCGGTTCTCCTGCCGCTCTTCGCGATCCCGCTGATCGCGCTGGACTCCACGCTCTGGATCGCGCGGGCCCGCGCCGAGGAGCAGTTACGCGACCCCCTCACCGGCCTGCCCAACCGTCAGTGGCTGTTGGAGCGAGTCTGGACGGCCTTGGACGACGCCGAGCGGGGCGGCGCGCGTGCGGCATTGATGCTGATCGATCTCGACCGCTTCCGTTCGGTGAACGACACTCTCGGGCACCTCGCGGGTGATCGGCTCCTCCTCCAGACCGCGGACCGGTTGCGCCAGGCGCTGCCGCGCGGGGCGGAGGCCGCGCGCCTGGGCGGTGACGA
Organism: Streptomyces sp. HSG2; assembly: GCF_016598575.1. Taxonomy (NCBI): domain Bacteria; kingdom Bacillati; phylum Actinomycetota; class Actinomycetes; order Kitasatosporales; family Streptomycetaceae; genus Streptomyces; species Streptomyces sp. HSG2. The sequence goes on along the minus strand of NZ_CP066801.1, from coordinate 1,289,826 downwards.
GTTCGCCGTCCTCCTGTCCGTCACCGACTCCACCACCGCCGCCACCCGGATCGCCCGCCGGCTCGTCACCGCCCTGAGTTCGCCGCTCGACCTAGACGGCCTCACCCTGGTGCTGGAGGCCAGCGCGGGCGTGGCCGTCTTCCCCGACCACGCCTTGGACGCCGAGGGCCTGCTTCGCCGCGCGGACGTGGCGATGTACCAGGCCAAGCGGGACCGCACCGGCGTGGAGGTCTACGAGTCCAAGCGGGACTCCAACACCCCCGACCGCCTCGGGCTGCTCGGAGACCTCCGCCGCGCCCTGGACGCCCGGGAAGTGGAGTTGCACTACCAGCCCAAGGTCCGGTTCGACGGCCAGGTCGCCGGGCTGGAGGCCCTGGTGCGGTGGGTGCACCCCGAACGAGGCAGGGTGCCACCGGACGTGTTCATAGCGATCGCCGAGTCCTCGGGTCTGATGCCGCACCTGACGGAGTACGTCCTGGAGACCGCGCTCGGGCAGGTCGCCCGTTGGCGCTCCGAGGGGCTGTTCGTCCCGGTGGCCGTGAACGTCTCACCGCGCGACGTGCACACCCCGGGGTTCGCCGGGTCGGTGGCCGCCCGACTGGCCCGACACGGCGTGCCCGCCGGTGCCCTGCAGTTGGAGATCACGGAACACGTCCTCCTGGAGGACCCGCAGCGGGCCGCCGACACACTGGCCGGACTGACCGGACACGGTGTCAGGATGTCCCTCGACGACTTCGGTACCGGCTACTCCTCGCTCGTCCATCTGCGGCGGCTTCCGGTGAGCGAGCTGAAGATCGACCGCTCCTTCGTGGCCCGGCTGGCGGTCGACGCCGAGGACGCGGCGATCGTGCGGTGCACGGTGGACCTCGCGCACTCCCTGGGCCTGCTCGTCGTCGCCGAGGGAGTGGAGGACGACGAGACCTGGGAGCGGTTGCGCGACCTGGGCTGCGACGCGGTGCAGGGCTGGCTGGTCGCCGCGGCGATGCCGCCGGAGGAGACCACGGCGTGGCTCCGTGCCCGTGGTTCGGGCGGCTGGCAGCGGCCTCAGGCGGTGTCGCCGGCCGCCGCCTCGGACGACCCGGGCCGCCGGGGCTGACGCCTCGCGACGAGGGGCGTGGCCTTCCCCTCCGGGCGCCCACGATTCGCGTGGGGCGCCCGGGGGTGTCCGCGCCCGCCGACTCCCACCGATCCCGGCCCCTACGGGCCCCCGCGCCCTCCGTTTCACGATCAGCGACCCGCGACCCATAGGATTGACCCGCCAACACTCACTCACCCAGAGGAACGCCCGCATGCCTGGCATCACGCGCGAGGAGGTCGCCCACCTCGCCCGGCTGGCGCGCCTGGAGCTGAAACCCGACGAAATCGATCACTTCGCGGGCCAGCTGGACGACATCATCGGCGCGGTCGCCCGCGTCGGCGAGGTCTCCGACCAGGACGTGCCGCCGACCTCGCACCCGCTCCCGCTGACCAACGTCATGCGTCCGGACGAGGTCCGTCCGTCGCTCACGCCCGAGCAGGCGCTCTCGGGCGCGCCGGCTCAGGAGCAGCGGCGTTTCAAGGTGCCGCAGATCCTGGGGGAGGAGTAGCCCGCCATGACGGACCCCATCGTCAAGCTCACCGCGGCGGAGATCGCCGCGGCGGTGGCCACCGGAGAACTGACCGCCGTCGAGGTCACCGAGGCCCATCTGGCTCGCGTCGACGCCGTCGACGAGAAGGTGCACGCCTTTCTGCACGTCGACCGCGAGGGCGCGCTGGCCCAGGCCCGCGCCGTCGACGAGAAGCGGGAACGAGGCGAGAGGCTCGGGCCTCTCGCCGGTGTACCCCTCGCGCTCAAGGACATCTTCACCACCGAGGGCGTGCCCACGACCGTCGGCTCGAAGATCCTTGAGGGCTGGATCCCGCCCTACGACGCGACGGTGACGCGGAAGCTCAAGGCCGCCGACGTCGTCATCCTCGGGAAGACCAACATGGACGAGTTCGCCATGGGCTCGTCGACGGAGAACAGCGCCTACGGCCCCACCGGCAACCCGTGGGACCTCACCAGGGTCCCCGGCGGGTCCGGCGGCGGCTCCAGCGCCGCTCTCGCGTCGTTCCAGGCCCCGCTGGCGATCGGCACCGACACGGGCGGCTCGATCCGGCAGCCCGCCGCCGTGACCGGCACCGTCGGGGTGAAGCCGACCTACGGCGGTGTCTCCCGCTACGGCATGGTCGCCTTCTCCTCCTCCCTTGACCAGGGTGGCCCCTGCGCGCGTACGGTCCTGGACGCGGCCCTGTTGCACGAGGTGATCGCGGGGCACGATCCGATGGACTCCACGTCCGTCGACGCTCCCGTCCCGCCCGTGGTGGAGGCCGCGCGGAACGGCTCGGTCGCCGGGAAGCGGGTGGGCGTTGTCAAGCAGTTCCGCGGCGAGGGCTACCAGCCCGGTGTCGTACGTCGTTTCGACGAGGCGGTCGACCTGCTGACGTCCCTGGGCGCCGAGATCGTCGAGTTGGACTGCCCCTCCTTCGACCTGGCGTTGTCCGCCTACTACCTGATCGCGCCGTCGGAGTGCTCCTCCAACCTGGCGCGTTTCGACGGGCTGCGCTACGGCCTGCGCAGTGGCGACGACGGAGCGCACTCCGCCGAGGAGGTGACCTCGCTGACCCGGGAGGTGGGGTTCGGAGCCGAGGTCAAGCGGCGCGTCATGCTGGGTACCTACGCCCTCTCCAGCGGCTACTACGACGCGTACTACGGCAGCGCCCAGAAGGTCCGTACGCTCATCACCCGCGACTTCGAGCGGGCGTTCGAGCAGGTCGACGTGATCGTCTCGCCGACCACGCCCACCACGGCGTTCCCGATCGGCGAGCGTGCCGACGACCCGATGGCGATGTACCTCGCCGACCTCTGCACGATCCCGACGAACCTGGCGGGCAACGCCGCCATGTCCCTGCCCTGCGGACTCGCGCCCGAGGACGGACTGCCGGTCGGGCTGCAGATCATCGCCCCGGCGATGAAGGACGAGCGTCTTTACCAGGTCGGGGCCGCCGTCGAGGCCGCGTTCGTGAAAAAGTGGGGTCACCCGCTGATCGAGGAGGCTCCGTCGCTGTGAGTGCGCTGTCCAAGGCCAAGGGCTTCAAGCAGTCCAAGTCCGGTACGTACATGTCGATGGCCGCCACCGCGCTCAGCGCGGTGGGGGTCGCCAAGCAGATCAAGAAGGCCCGCGCGGAGAACGACACACTGCGTCTCGTCGACGCCGCCATCACCGCGGCCGGCGCCATCACCGGCCTCGCCCTGCTCTACCGCGAGCTCAAGCGACTGGGCGACGACGACGTCCTGCTGGGCTGAGAGGGAAGTTTCACCGTGACCACCACGACCGACCTGGTGTCCTACCAGGACGCGCTGGCGTCGTACGACCCCGTCATGGGCCTTGAGGTCCATGTGGAGCTCGGCACCAGGACCAAGATGTTCTGCGGCTGCTCGACCGCGCTCGGCGCCGAGCCGAACAGCCAGACCTGCCCGGTCTGTCTCGGCCTGCCCGGCGCGCTGCCGGTCGTCAACGCGACCGGTGTCGAGTCCGCCGTCAAGATCGGTCTCGCCCTGCACTGCGAGATCGCCACCTGGTGTCGCTTCGCCCGGAAGAACTACTTCTATCCGGACATGCCGAAGAACTTCCAGACCTCCCAGTACGACGAGCCGATCGCCTTCGACGGCTACCTCGACGTACAACTGGAGGACGGGGAGACCTTCCGCGTCGAGATCGAGCGCGCCCACATGGAGGAGGACACCGGCAAGTCGACCCACGTCGGCGGAGCCACCGGCCGAATCCACGGCGCGTCGCACTCCCTGCTCGACTACAACCGCGCCGGGATCCCCCTCATCGAGATCGTCACCAAGCCGATCACCGGGGCGGGGGAGCGCGCCCCCGAGGTCGCTCGTGCCTACGTCCGGGAGCTGCGCGAACTCATCCGGGCCCTCGGCGTCTCCGAGGCCCGCATGGAGATGGGCCAGATGCGCTGCGACGTCAACCTGTCGCTCATGCCCAAGGGCACCGCGACTTTCGGGACCCGCAGCGAGACCAAGAACGTCAACTCGCTGCGGTCAGTGGAGCGCGCCGCCCGTTTCGAGGTCCAGCGGCACGCCGCCGTGCTCTCCGCCGGTGGCGCGATCGTGCAGGAGACCCGTCACTTCCACGAGGACACCGGGTCGACGACCGCCGGCCGGGTGAAGGAGGAGGCCGAGGACTACCGGTACTTCCCCGAGCCCGACCTGGTTCCTCTCGCCCCCTCCCGCGCCTGGGTCGAGGAACTGCGCGCCGCCCTGCCGGAGCCCCCCCTGACCCGACGCAACCGCCTCCGGGAAGAGTGGGGCGTCTCGGCCACCGAGATGCAGGCCATCCTGAACGCCGGGACGCTGGAGCCGATCGTGGCCACCATCGACGCCGGAGCGGACCCCGCCGCCGCCCGCAAGTGGTGGATGGGCGAACTCGCCCGCAGCGCCAACGAGTCCGGAGTCCCCCCGGAGGCTCTGGCCATCACCCCCGCCCAGGTGGCCCGGATCTGCGACCTGGTGGCCTCCGGCGAGCTGAACGACAAGTTGGCCCGACAGGTCATCGAAGGGGTCCTGGCGGGTGAGGGAGCCCCGGACGAGGTGGTCGAGAGTCGTGGGCTGAAGGTCGTCTCGGACGACGGCGCGCTCACCGGTGCTGTCGACGAGGCCATCGAGGCCAACCCGGGCATCGCCGACAAGATCCGCGGCGGCAAGGTGGCCGCGGCCGGCGCCCTCGTCGGCGCCGTGATGAAGGCGACCCGCGGACAGGCCGACGCCGCACGGGTCAAGGAACTGATCCTCAGCCGGTTGGGGGTCTCCGAGGGCTGACCCCCTCGTGCGGACGCAGCGGCGGCGGGGCGGGGCACCCGCCCCGCCGCGGCCTCCCGGAGAGAGCGCCCCGCCGCCGTGACCACCGCACGGTCGGACACGGTGGGCGGCCCACGCGAGAGACGGCGCCGTCCGCGCTCCTCGCCGGCGGCGCGGGTGCCCCGATCATGGCCGGAGGTCCGTGAGAGGCTGGCCCGGCGGTCCGCGCGGGGCGGCCCGCCGAGAGCGGAGGAAGGGGCGGCGACGGCATGTACGCGCGACCACTGGGCGACGGGGCCGAAATCCGCCCCCTGGAGATCTGGCACGCCCGGGAGTTCCTCGAACACCTCGACCGCGGCAGGGAATTCGTCAACCGCTACATCCCCTTCGGCTCACGGGTGACCGACGTGGAGTCCGCCCGATCCCTGCTCCGCTCCCACGCCGACAAGCGCGCGGCCGACAGCGGCTCACTGCACGGAATCTGGCTCGACGGCCGACTCGTCGGCGGGCTGCTCTTCGTCCGCTTCGATGCCGCCGCCGGCACCTGCGAGATCGGCTGCTGGCTGGAACCCGCCGGCACCGGACACGGTCTGGTCGCCCGGGGCGCCCGGGTTCTGATCGACTGGGCCTTCGCCGAGCGCGGCATGCACCGCGTGGAGTGGCACGCCGCCTCGGCCAACACTCCCAGCGTCAACGCGGCCCGCCGGCTCGGCATGGTCCGCGAGGGCGTGCTCAGGCAGAGCTTCCCCCATCGGGGCGTCCGTCACGACATGGAGGTGTGGGCCGTCCTCGCTCCCGACTGGCGGGCGACGGCCCCGGACGCACCCGAGCCGGACGGATCCGCCGACCCCCGTTAAGAGACCTCTCAGAGAGCCTCCGTACGGTGACGCGCATGGAGACGAAGGCAACAGGCGGGACCTCACGGGAAGCGACTCCGGCCGACCCCGACCCCGACACGGACCCGGCACGGACGAAGCGGGCCGACGAGGCCGGCGCGGACCGGAACGCCCCGCGGGACATCGACGCCGGACCGGCCGGCGGCGACCGACCCGTCGCGGAACCGGAGGAGGCCGACGGCGCGCCCGACGCGCCCGCCTCCGCCCCCGAGCGGGAGGAGAGCGACGACGTTCCCTCCACCGAACCCACCGAGGTCGGCCAAGGCGCGGGCGCGGTCGTGGCCGCCGCTCTCGGAGTGGTCTCCCTGACCGGCGGATGGGTCGGCACGATCGCCTCGGCCCGGCGCTCGCTCATCGGACAGTTGGAGACGACCTCCTCCTCCGACATCGCCCAGATGATCGAGAAGGGCTACGGCGAGGCATGGCGGGCCACGGCCCTGTGGGGTGGGCTGTTCGCGGTCGTCGCGCTGCTCGTCGGCCTGGCGGTACTCGCGCGCCCGGCCTTCGGAACGCCGGGCCCTCGGCAGACGCCGTGGATCACCTCCGTCGCCTGGGCGGGCGTCGCCCTCGGCGCCCTCGGCCTGGTTCTGGCCGTCCTCACCTACACCGGGGTCCTGCTGGGGCTGCCCTCCACCGGCTGACCCGACGCGCCGTCCGGCCGCCGTCGACCGGGACCACCGTCGACCGGAGTCTCCCGCGCCACCAAGGCCCGACGCCGGGGCCGGCCGCCGCTCCCCGGCGGCGCTCGGGCCCGCTTGCCCATGGCTCCGCCCAACCGCTCGGGTGCCCGCGCCGCTCCCCGGGTACCCCGTCCCCCGCCGAAATGGGGAACTCGCCGCATGCGCCGCCGTCGTCCCGTGGACGAAGGTCGAGACGTGTCGCCGTCCGCGCCGCTCCGACCGGAGACCCGGCGTGGACCTGTTCCGCACCACGGCCCACGAGCAACGCACCGCGAAGCTGATCCGCCGGGCCCGACGGGAGCGACTGGCCCGCACGGCGCTCAGCGCCGCCCGCGCGGCCCGACGAACCCCCTCCCGCGACTCCGCCCGACCCGGCGAGCGCGCGGGGCGACGGCCTTCGGGACACGCGGGCGAGGAGCCCTGAGAGGGCCGGCACCGGCGGATGACGCATCCGGTTCCCCCCATGGCGTCGCACCCGCGTGCGATGCTCGGGTGCGTGGATTCCAGGTCGCCCAGTCCCGTCTTCGTCGGTCGAGCCGACGAATCGCGCACGCCGCAGGCGGGGCTCCTCGCCGGGGAGTCGGGGGTCGGCAAGACCCGCATGGCCGAGGAATTCGCCGCCGCCGCGCGTGCCCTCGGCGTCGTTCCGGCCTTCGGAGGGTGTGTCGAGATCGGAGCCGACGCGATCCCGTACGCGCCGTTCACCGCCGCCTTGCCGGGCCCGCCACCCCGTCCGCGCACTCCCCGCGGTGCTCGACGCCGCCGCGGACGCACGACGCCGGCACGCCCATGTCGAGCGGCTGCGTCTGTTGGAGCGTGCGATGGGGCTGTGGGACGCCGTTCCCGAGGAGACGCCGACGAAAGCTGAGGCCGGCACAGGTCGCGGACTCCTACCCACCACCCGGGAGCGGTTCGGCCGACACGTCGACGCGCTTCGTCGACCTGCTCGCGGAGGCCGCCCAAGCCGGACGCGTGGGCGGTGAGACCGAGCGTGTGGTCAGACTCCTCGACCGAGCGCTGGGGTTGCTGGCGCAGCGCCCCGACCTGCCGCGCGCCGCCTGGTTCTGGACGCAGCGGGGGCCGGCCGTCCACGGACAGACTCGCGGGGACGGCCGCCGGGCACTGGCCCGCGCCCAGGAGGCGCTCGACGGGCTTCACCCGTCCCGGCTTCATGCCAGGGTTCTTGCCCTGGCGGCCGGCTGGGTGATGCTGTGCGAGCCCGGCCCCGAGGCGATCGTCGAGGCCGAACGCGCGGCTCACCCTCGGCGGCCCGAGGGTGGACGCGGGCGACGTCGCGGGTGGTGCGCGGAGGACGGCCGGACCCGCTGAGGGCGTCCCGCGGGCCGGGGCACGCCACCATCGGTCGTGCTCGCCGGGGCGTCCCGGTCGTGTGCCCCTCCCTCAGCGCACCCGGAGTTCCAGGATTCGGTCGTCGTCGTCCTCGGGGTCGCCCCGGCCGTCGGTGTTTCCGGTGACCAGCCACAGTCGGTCGCCTCCCGCCGCGGCCACGGTGCGCAGCCGGCCGTACTCGCCTTGGAGGAAGGCCTGGGGTGCGCCCGCCGGCTCGGTGCCGTCCAGCGGGACCCGCCACAGCCGCTCGCCCCGCAGCCCCGCCATCCACACGGACCCTTCGACCAGGGCGATCCCACTGGGCGAGGCCACGTCGGTGGGCCACTGCTCCAAGGGATCGACGAACGTCCCGTCGTCGGACCGTCCCTCCGCCTCGGGCCAGCCGTAGTCGCCGCCGGGTTCGATCGCGTTCAGTTCGTCCCAGGTGTCCTGGCCGAACTCCGAGGCGAACAGGCGTTGGTGGGCGTCCCAGGCCAGTCCCTGCACGTTGCGGTGGCCGGAGGAGAGCACGGGGGAGTCCGGGGAGGGGTTGTCGGGTGCCGGTTCCCCGTCGGGCGTGAGCCGGAGGATCTTCCCCCCGGTGGACTCCGGGTCGCGGGACAGATCCGGCCGGCCGGCCTCGCCCGTCCCCACGTAGAGCATGCCGTCGGGCCCGAAGGCGATGCGCCCGCCGTTGTGGACGATGCCTTTGGGGATGCCGCGGAAGACGGTGTCCGGGGCGCCCAACCGCTCGCCCTCGGGTTCGTCGGGGTCGTACCTCATCCTGACCACCCGATTGTCCGAGGCCGAGGTGAAGTAGGCGTAGATCATCCGGTCCGCCGCGTACTCGGGGGAGAGGGCGATCCCCAGCAGGCCGCCCTCACCGGCCGGCTCGACCCCGGGCACCTCGCCCACCGTCGTGAGCTCCCCCGAGTCCGCGTCGACCCTGGTGATCGTCGCCTCGTCCCTGGAGGACACCAGCAGATCGCCTTCGGGAAGCGGGGCGAGTCCCCACGGGGAGGTCAGGTCCGTGGCGACGGTCCGGATCACCTCGACCGATCCCTCGGAGGGCGGGGGCGACTCGGAAACCGAGGGGTCGGTCGGCGACCGTCCGACGCTTCGATCGGGAGTCGCGCTTTCGGGCGGCTCGGCGGTACCGACACCGGAAGAGCATCCGGCGGCGGCCAGCACCAGGGTGGCCGCCAGTGCGGCCTTCACGGTTCGACGTCGCACGATCAAGATCCTTTCGAAGCCCGGGTCCGCGATCCCGTCCCTTCCTACACGGCCTCGCGGGCGTTGGGGGCCGCCTCCCCGAAGGCCCGCCCCCGCGATCCGGGGGCACCCGGCCGTCGGGCCGAGCACTCAGTCCCAGGACCTGAGCGGAGCGGGCAGACACTCGACCTCGGTCAGGTCGCGTCGGGTCAGCCGGAGATCCCCGGCCGTCGCGTTCTCCGTCACCCACCCCGCCCGTTTGGCGCCGGGCACCGGCACGACGTGCGCCCCCTGCGCCAGCACCCAGGCCAAGGCGACCTGGGCGGGCGTGACCGACTCGCCGTGTCGGGCGGCTATCCGCCGCAGCCCCGCGATCAGGGGCTGGTGGGTCGCCATCATCTCCGCGGTGAAGCGGGGGTGACGTGCCCGTAGATCGTCCGGTTCGAATCCCCCGCCCGGGGTCAGCGTGCCGGTCAGGAAGCCGTTGCCGAGCGGCATCGCGGCGAGGAACCCGATGCCGCGCGACTCGCACCAGGGGAGCAGGGAACCCAGTGCCGCCGGCGACCACACGGACAACTCCGCCTCCACCGCGCTGACGGGGAAGACCTGTTGTACCCGTTCCAGACGCTCGATGGTCGCGTCGTAGGAGTCCCCCGAGGCCCGGCGTCCCTGCCGAGTGCCCACCGCGCACCACCCCAAGGCGCGGACCTTTCCGGCGGCGACCAGGTCGGCCATCGCACCCCAGGTCTCCTCCACGGGGACCTCCGGGTCGGCCCGATGCAGCTGGTAGAGGTCGATGACGTCGGTCTGGAGTCGGCGCAGCGAGGCGTCGCAGGCTCGTCGTACGTGGCCGGGGCGCCCGTTGGCCACGATGTGCCGGTCCACCGCCGACAGGCCGACCTTGGTCGACACGAAGGCGTCGCCACGCCGCTCCCGCAACGCCCGCCCGATCAAGAGTTCGTTGGTGAAGGGGCCGTACACGTCGGCCGTGTCCAACAGCGAGGCGCCCAGGTCCAGGGCTCGGTGCACGGCCCGCAGCGACTCCGCTCCGCGCTGCCGCGAGGTGCCGTACGCCCCGCTCATCGGCATGCACCCGAGTCCCACGGCTCCCACCGCGAGCGCGGCCGAGCCGATAGTCCTGCGCTCCACCTGGTCGTGACCCTCCCTCGTGAGGCCTGCGGGCCGCCCCAACCTAACTCCCGCCCGTCGAGCGCCTCGCGTAGGCTCCCGCCATGAAGGACGTGTGGTTGCCCCTGCCGCCCGACGAGATCGCCGGACTGCCCGACGGTCTCCGATACCTGTTCTGGGACGGCGGCGACGACGGCGATCAGCCGTTTCCCGGTGACCCCCGGGACTGCGTCTTCTACGTCGTGCCGTACATGAAGCGCCGACACGTCAAGATCCGGCCCCTGCCTCGGCTGAGCGGCGTGCGGGTCGTGCAGACGCTGACGTCCGGGGTGGACGACGTCCTGCCGGGACTCGGGGCGGTCGGCCCCGGCGTGCGCCTGTGCAACGCGCGGGGCGTGCACGAGTCCAGCACCGCTGAACTGGCGCTCACGCTGACCCTGTCGTCGTTGCGGGGGATACCCGGGTTCGTCAGGGCGCAGGGGGAGGAGCGTTGGCAGGGGGCCTTCCACCCCTCCCTCGTGGACAAGAACGTCCTCATCGTGGGATACGGGGCGATCGGCCAGGCTGTCGAGGACCGGCTCGTCCCGTTCGAGGTGGCGCGCGTCGTGCGCGTTGCGCGCTCGGCGCGCACCACAGCGCGCGGGCCTGTGCACCCGGCCACCGATCTGCCGTCGCTGTTGCCCGACGCGGACATCGTCATCCTCACGACCCCGCTCACGGAGGCCACGCGCGGCCTGGTGGACGCCGCCTTCCTGGCCGGTATGAAGGACGGCGCCCTCCTGGTCAACGTCGGGCGCGGACCCGTGGTCGTGACGGACGCCCTTCTGGGGGAGTTGGAGGCCGGTCGCCTCACCGCGGCGCTCGACGTGACCGACCCCGAGCCGCTGCCGCCCGGGCATCCGCTGTGGCGAGCCCCGGGCCTGCTGATCAGCCCGCACGTCGGGGGGCCCACGACCGCCTTCCGGCCGCGCGCCGAACGTCTGGTCGCCGATCAACTGCGGCGCTTCACGCGGGGTGAACCGTTGCTGAACGTCGTCCTGACGACCGGCCGCACCGGCTGAGTCGACCCCTGTTCGGCTGCCTCGTCCCCGCCGCCGCGGCGTGTGGAGAAAGGGGTATCCGCCGGGGCGCGGCGTCGGTGCCGTGAACGCGCGGGCGCACCCGGAAGGCCGAAGAGTCCCCTTCCGGCACTCTCCGCAGTTCTCCGAAAGCGGTGGGTGTATGCATAGTCGCAGGTCGTCACGGAGAGTAGAGAAGCTATGTCCCTGAGTGACGGTCCTGGTGTATCGTCCCGACAGGGGCTGCGCCGCACCGATCGGCGCCGGGGATGGACGACTGGGACTGCGAGGGGGGCGACGGACGATGCACGGCCTGGGGACCAACGATCCGATGCTGCGGAGCCGCCGGCGGCGGCGGCCCTCGCGCGCCGGGGACGCGCGCGGCAGCGACAGCCATCGCCGACGGCACCGCGGGAGGGCGGGCGCTCCGCGCGGGGCCGGCCGGCCGCCGTGTCCGGTCCGTCGCGCGCGAGGAGCGGAGTGGACCGGGAGTGTCCGGTGACGCCGCCGGCGCCCGCACTCGACGCGGCCCGGCCGGGTCCCCTGCCGGTCGTTCCCGGCCCGGCGGCGGGTGCCGAGGCCGAGGCCGGTGCCCCGAGCCTGGTCCGGCCGTTGCTGCTGGCCCTGCTCTGCGGCGCGTACGCCATCGGCTCGGGCCTGGGGTGGGGTTCGCCCCGACTCGCTCTGATCATGGGCGACTTCGGCCTGGCCGTGGCGGCCGGTCTGGCGGCGGTCTCCTGCTTTCTCTACGCCCGTAGCGGGGGCGCGCGGTTCCGGCCCGCCTGGCTGTTGTTCGCCCTCTCCTCGGCCATGGCCGCCTTGGGCAACGCGGTCTGGGGGTGGTACGAGGTGGTCCTCGGTCGGCCGGTCCCCGCGGCCAGTTCGGCCGACTTGTTCTTCCTGTGCTTCGCTCCGCCCGCCATCGTCGGTCTGCTGGTGTTCGCCAAGCGGCCGGTGACACGTGCGGGGTGGGTCTGCCTCGGCCTGGACGCGTGGTTGATCGGCGGCTCGTTGCTGACCCTGGCCTGGAGCCTGGCGCTCGCCCAGGCCGCCCGGGGCGAGGGCACCGGCGTGGCACACACGGCGCTCTCGCTCGCCTATCCGTTGTTGGACATCGCGTTGGTCAGCATGGTGCTCGCCCTGCACTTCCGGCGGGCGCCCCTCTACCGGTCGGCGGTCAACACCGCCATCGGTGGGCTCGCGCTCACGGTCATGTGCGACGCCTTGTTCACATCACCGCTCCTGAACAGCGACTACCGCTCGGGCCAACTGCTGGACGCCGGATGGTTCGCCGGATCGCTGCTGCTGGCCTACGCTCCGTGGGCCGGGCCGCGCACCGGTCGTTCGCCGGGCGCCGAGGGCGGCGCGACGCCGACGGGACGGGAGCGCGAGGCGCCGGCGCCCGGCGCGTTCGCCCCCCCGGGCGCCGGCACGGGTGGAGGCTCCTCCGCGGAGGCGGCCCGGCCCATCGCCGGTTCCCTGGCGGCGCTCACTCCCTATCTGGCCGCCGCCGTCTGCACCCTCGGCATCCTCTACAACGTCCTCCACGGTCGAAGCGTGGACCGGGTGGTGCTGTTCACCGGTGGCACGGTCGTGCTGGCACTGGTCGTCCGCCAGGGCATCATGCTGCTGGACAACATCACCCTGACCCGGGAGCTCGCGCGACAGGAGAACCACTTCCGTTCGCTGGTCCAGGGGTCGAGTGACGTGATCATGATCGCCGCGCCCACCGGCGTCCTCCGGTACGTCTCGCCCGCCGCGGCCGGCGTCTACGGCCGCCCGGCCGAGGACCTCGTCGGTAGCGAGTTGGCCGGCCTGATCCACCCCGAGGACCTCGGGAGAGTCCTGCACGAGGTGCGGCGCTTTCTGGCAGCCGACCCGGCGCACGAGCCGACCACGCGGATCGAGTGCCGGTTCCGCTCCGGGAGAGGGGGCTGGCTCAACGTCGAGTCGACGGTCAACCGTCACCACGGCGGACTCATCTTCAACAGCAGGGACGTGACCGAACGCGTCCGGTTGCAGGCGCAGCTCCAACACAACGCGGAGCACGACCCGCTCACGGACCTGCCCAACCGTGCCCTGTTCACCCGGCGCGTGCAGCAGGCCCTGTCCGGTCGACGTGCGTCGGACCGGAGCGCCGGCGGGCGCGGCACCGCCGTCCTCTTCATTGATCTGGACGGTTTCAAGGGCGTCAACGACAGCATCGGTCACCAGGCCGGGGACGAACTCCTCGTTCAGGCCGCTCGCCGCCTCCACGACGCGGTCAGGCAAGGCGACACCGCCTCCCGGCTGGGAGGCGACGAGTTCGCCGCCCTGATCGTCGGGGACGGCGGCCGGGACCGGTCGGCTCGCGAGCGGGACATCCTGGATCTCGCCGACCGGCTCAGGGTGGCCCTCTCCCAGCCCTACGTCATCGACGGCAACGATGTCCGGGTCAACGCCTCGATCGGTGTCGCCTTCGCGGAGCCGGGTCTCGGCGCGGGTGAGCTGCTGCGCGACGCGGATCTGGCGATGTACCGGGCGAAGGCGGCGGGCAAGGGTCGTGTCGAGCTCTACCGACCGCACATGCGGCAGGACGTCGTCCGCAAGGCGGAGGTGGCCACCCGGCTGCGAGCCGCGCTGCACGACGGCGAGTTCGCCTTGTTGCACCAGCCCGTGGTGGATCTACGCGACGGTCGGATCGCCTCGGTCTGCGCGGAGCCCCGCTGGCGGTCTTCGCAGGGGGTGTTCTTCACCCCGACGGAGTTCCTGAGGGTCGCGGACGGCACGGATCGCGCCGCCGAACTGGACCGCTGGGTCCTGCACGAGGCGGTGGAGCAGGCGGCGGCGCGGGCGGGGTCCGGGCGTGGCGTGCCCGTGGCCGTGCGCGTCCGAGCCCGCCGACTGCTCGACCGGTCCATGCCGCTCGGGTCGCTGGAGGCACTCCTGGTCCGCCACGCGCTACCGGCCGGTTCGCTGGTGATCGAGCTCACCGACACCGACCCCCGGTCGGGACTCGACGAGCTGGAACGCCGCTTGAGGGCGCTCAAGCGGCTCGGCGTCCGGATCGCCCTCGACGGCTTCGGCAGCGGTCAGGCCACTATCTCCGCACTGCGACGGCTTCCGGTCGACGTGCTGAAGCTGGACCGAGGTCTGGTCGAGGGCGTCGTGGAGTCCGCGCGGCTGCACAAGATCACCGGCGGGCTGCTGAGGATAGCCGCCGACCTGGGGCTGTCGTCCGTGGCCGACGGGGTGGACCTCGTCGAGCAAGTCGTGGCCCTGCGCGCCCTGGGCTGCACGCACGGACAGGGCATGGCCTTCTCCGGACCCCTGGACGAACACCGGTTGCGTCGCGCTCTGGGCGGTGGTCGCTATCCCCTGCCGCCGGGACCGGGTGAACCCGCGCTCGTGGGCGGGGCGTCCTCGGGGGGCCACGGAGGGGGAGGGCCGCATGGCGGTGTGGCTCGGGTGCTCCCCAAGGGGCTGGCGACCGGGACGACGGGAGGTATGAACAGTCATCTTCCGGCCGTTCTCGGAGGCGGTACGGTCCTTCGCTCACATAATGAGACGCCTGTCCCACCCACTTGACAGTCGGTGCGTGCCGGGGGGATCGTCAGTCGCATGCGCACCCGAATTCTCGTACTTGGACAGCGCGTCGGCTGAAGTCGGTGATGTCCGGACACCCTCCGGACCACCGGCGCCCTCCCGCCCGACGCGCTCCCCTCGCTTGCCTACCGGCACGAGGGGTTTTTTGTTGCACCGGCACCCGCCGACCGCGGTCACGGACCGCGCGAACCATGCCAAAACCCTCAGCATCGAGAAGAGAATGCCGATGACCGAGCAGGCCACCGGGGCCAACGAACCGCAGCCGCGACCCCGATCGAGCAGCGGACCGCGGTCCGTCACCGTCGAGCAGGTCACGGGCGCGCAGTCCCTCATCCGCTCGCTGGAGGAGGTAGGCGCCGACACGGTGTTCGGCATTCCCGGCGGTGCCATCCTCCCCGCGTACGACCCCCTGATGGACTCCCGCAAGGTCCGCCACGTCCTGGTCCGCCACGAGCAGGGCGCCGGTCACGCCGCCACGGGGTACGCGCAGGCCACCGGCAAGGTGGGCGTGTGCATGGCCACCTCCGGACCCGGCGCCACCAATCTGGTCACCCCCATCGCCGACGCCCACATGGACTCCGTGCCGCTGGTGGCGATCACCGGGCAGGTGGCCTCCAAGGCGATCGGCACGGACGCCTTCCAGGAAGCGGACATCGTGGGCATCACCATGCCGATCACCAAGCACAACTTCCTGGTGACCGCCGCCGAGGACATCCCCCGCGTGATCGCGCAGGCCTTCCACGTCGCCTCGACCGGGCGTCCCGGACCGGTCCTGGTCGACATCGCCAAGGACGCCCTCCAGGCACGGACCACGTTCTCCTGGCCGCCCGTGATGGACCTGCCCGGCTACCGACCGGTGACCAAGCCGCACGCCAAGCAGATCCGTGAGGCCGCCAAGCTGATCACCGCCGCCAGGCGGCCCGTCCTCTACGTGGGAGGCGGCGTCCTGAAGGCGGGTGCCACCGCCGAGCTGAAGATCCTCGCCGAACTGGCCGGCGCGCCCGTGACGACCACGCTGATGGCCCTCGGCGCGTTCCCCGACAGCCACCCCCTGCACGTGGGCATGCCGGGCATGCACG
This sequence comes from Streptomyces sp. HSG2, assembly GCF_016598575.1. Lineage (NCBI taxonomy): Bacteria > Bacillati > Actinomycetota > Actinomycetes > Kitasatosporales > Streptomycetaceae > Streptomyces > Streptomyces sp. HSG2. Next base: position 1,274,025 of record NZ_CP066801.1, on the reverse strand, counting down.
GCGCGGTGACGGCCGTCACCGCGCTGCAGAAGGCCGACCTGATCGTCGCCCTCGGCGCCCGCTTCGACGACCGCGTCACCGGCAGACTCGACAGCTTCGCCCCCGATGCGAAGGTCGTCCACGCGGACATCGATCCGGCGGAGATCGGCAAGAATCGTGACGCGGACGTGCCGATCGTCGGCGACGCCCGCGAGGTGATCGCCGACCTCGTCCAAGCGCTGCAACGGGAGTACGACGACGGCCGGCGCGGCGACTACGGCGCGTGGTGGAAGGACCTCTCCCGCTGGCGCGAGACCTATCCGCTCGGCTACGACCAGCCGGAGGACGGCTCCCTCTCGCCCCAGCAGGTCATCGAGCGCATCGGCCGACTCGCCCCGGACGGTACGGTCTTCGCCGCGGGCGTCGGCCAGCATCAGATGTGGGCGGCGCACTTCATCCGGTACGACAAGCCCGCCACCTGGCTGAACTCCGGGGGTGCCGGGACCATGGGATACGCCGTCCCGGCCGCGATGGGGGCCAAGGCCGGCGTCCCGGAAGCGGCGGTCTGGGCGATCGACGGCGACGGCTGCTTCCAGATGACCAACCAGGAGCTGACCACCTGCGCCCTGAACAACATCCCGATCAAGGTGGCCGTGATCAACAACGGGGCCCTCGGGATGGTGCGGCAGTGGCAGACGCTCTTCTACAACCAGCGCTACTCCAACACCGTGCTGCACTCCGGTCCCGACGACGTCAACCCGGGAGCTCGCGGCACCCGTGTCCCTGACTTCGTGAAGCTCGCCGAGGCCATGGGGTGTCACGCCCTCCGCTGTGAGGACCCGGCCGACCTCGACAAGGTCATCGAGGAGGCGAACGCCGTCAACGACCGACCGGTCGTCGTCGACTTCGTCGTCCACGAGGACGCGATGGTCTGGCCGATGGTCGCCGCCGGCACCTCCAACGACGAGATCATGGCAGCCCGGGACGTCCGTCCCGACTTCGGCGACGGCGAAGACGACTGAGCGAGGAAGAGCCACCGACCATGTCCAAGCACACGCTGTCCGTCCTGGTGGAGAACACGCCGGGCATCCTCGCCCGGATCGCTGCGCTCTTCTCCCGGCGCGGCTTCAACATCGACTCCCTCGCCGTGGGCGTCACCGAGCACCCCGACATCTCCCGGATCACCATCGTGGTCAACGTCGAGGATCTGCCGCTGGAGCAGGTGACCAAGCAGCTCAACAAGCTGGTCAACGTTCTCAAGATCGTCGAGCTGGAGCCCGCGCAGTCCGTGCGACGAGAACTCGTGCTGGTGAAGGTGCGCGCCGACAACCAGACGCGTTCCCAGGTCGTCGAGATCGTGCAGCTCTTTCGCGCCAAGACGGTCGACGTGTCGCCGGACGCCGTCACCATCGAGGCGACCGGTAGCGGTGACAAGCTCTCGGCGATGTTGAAGATGCTGGAACCCTTCGGCATCAAGGAGTTGGTCCAGTCCGGCACGATCGCCATCGGCCGCGGCGCCCGTTCCATCACCGACCGTTCCCTGCGCGCCCTCGACCGCGGCGCCTGATCCGGACGGTCTCCGCCGCCCGCATGGCGAGACCCTCAGTCCCTTCCACCCCCCATCGGCATACGGTGGGACGCGACACCCCGCACCCAAGGAGAGAACCCAAAGTGGCCGAGCTGTTCTACGACGCCGACGCCGACCTGTCCATCATCCAGGGCCGCAAGGTAGCGGTCATCGGCTACGGCAGTCAGGGCCACGCCCACGCCCTGTCGCTCCGCGATTCGGGCGTCGACGTGCGCGTCGGTCTGCACGAGGGCTCCCGCTCGAAGGCCAAGGCCGAGGAGCAGGGCCTGCGGGTGGTGTCGCCGTCGGAGGCCGCCGCCGAGGCGGACGTCATCATGGTCCTCGTCCCGGACCCGATCCAGGCGCGGGTCTACGAGGAGCACATCGCCCCGCACCTCCGCGACGGCGACGCCCTGTTCTTCGGTCACGGACTGAACATCCGCTACGGCTTCGTCAAGCCCCCGGCCGGCGTCGACGTCTGCATGGTCGCGCCCAAGGGCCCCGGGCACCTGGTGCGCCGCCAGTACGAGGAGGGCCGCGGGGTTCCCTGCATCGTCGCCGTCGAGCAGGACGCCTCCGGCGAGGCCTTCGCGCTGGCGCTCTCCTACGCCAAGGGCATCGGCGGCACCCGGGCCGGTGTCATCAGGACGACCTTCGCGGAGGAGACCGAGACGGACCTCTTCGGTGAGCAGGCCGTTCTCTGCGGTGGCACCGCGGCCCTGGTCAAGGCAGGTTTCGAGACGCTGGTGGAGGCCGGGTACCAGCCGGAGATCGCCTACTTCGAATGTCTCCACGAGCTGAAGCTGATCGTGGACCTGATGTACGAGGGCGGTCTCGAGAAGATGCGCTGGTCCATCTCCGAGACGGCGGAGTGGGGCGACTACGTCACCGGCCCGCGCATCATCACCGACGCCACGAAGGCCGAGATGCGCAAGGTCCTCGCAGAGATCCAGGACGGCTCGTTCGCCCGGAACTGGATGGACGAGTACCACAGCGGCCTGAAGAAGTACTCCGCGTACCAGAAGCAGGACTCCGAGCACCTGCTGGAGACGACCGGGCGCGAGCTCCGCAAGCTCATGAGCTGGGTCGACGAGCAGGCGTAGTCCCCGCGGTCGGGGACGAGGCGACCGCCCCGTCCCCGACCGGCGCCGGCGACGCCACTTCCGCCGCCCGCCGGCCCGCCCCGTCCGCGCCCCGGACGGGTGATCCTTCCGCGGAGGCGCGGGACGACCCCGCCGGCGCCACTAGACTGCCCACAACGATCGCGTCGGGCTCACAGTGTCGTGCGTCTTCCACGCGGCTTTCCCCCTCCACCGCCTGCGGCCGTCGGGACGGCCGTCCGCATCGGACATGTGAGGACTCACGTGAGCTCGAACACCAGTCACAAAGCCACGGTGCTCATCGCCGAGGAACTCTCGCCCGCGACCGTCGACGCGCTGGGGCCGGACTTCGAGATCCGGCGGTGCAACGGAGCCGACCGCGCCGAGTTGCTGCCCGCCCTCGCCGACGTGGACGCGGTCCTCATCCGCTCGGCCACGAAGATCGACGCGGAGGCCGTCGCCGCCGCGGGCCGGCTGCGGGTCGTCGCCCGCGCCGGAGTCGGCCTCGACAACGTGGACGTCGCGGCGGCCACCAAGGCCGGCGTGATGGTCGTCAACGCCCCCACCTCGAACATCGTCACCGCGGCGGAGCTGGCCTGTGGTCTGCTCGTCGCCACGGCTCGCAACATCCCCCAGGCCAACGCGGCGCTGAAGCGAGGCGAGTGGAAGCGCAGCAAGTACACCGGGGTGGAACTGGCCGAGAAGACTCTGGGTGTCGTCGGGCTCGGTCGGATCGGTGCTCTGGTGGCGCAGCGCATGTCGGCCTTCGGGATGCGGGTCGTCGCCTACGACCCGTACGTCCAGCCGGCTCGCGCCGCGCAGATGGGAGTGAAGGTCCTCTCGCTGGACGAGCTCCTGGCCGCCTCCGACTTCATCACCGTCCATCTGCCCAGGACACCGGAGACCCTAGGCCTGATCGGCGAGGAGGCCCTGCGCAAGGTCAAGCCCGGCGTTCGGATCGTCAACGCCGCGCGCGGCGGCATCGTCGACGAGGAGGCGCTCTACTCGGCCCTGAAGGAAGGTCGGGTGGCCGGCGCGGGTCTGGACGTCTACGCCAAGGAGCCGTGCACCGACTCCCCGCTTTTCGAGTTCGACCAGGTCGTCTGCACCCCGCACCTCGGAGCCTCCACCGACGAGGCCCAGGAAAAGGCGGGCGTGGCGGTCGCACGCTCGGTCCGCCTGGCCTTGGCCGGAGAGTTGGTGCCGGACGCGGTCAACGTGCAGGGCGGGGTCATCGCCGAGGACGTCAAGCCGGGCCTGCCTCTCGCGGAACGACTCGGCAGGATCTTCACCGCGCTGGCAGGCGAGGTCGCCGTCCGCCTGGACGTCGAGGTGTACGGCGAGATCACTCAGCACGACGTGAAGGTGCTGGAACTGTCGGCCCTCAAAGGCGTCTTCGAGGACGTCGTCGACGAGACGGTGTCCTACGTGAACGCCCCGCTGTTCGCCCAGGAACGCGGGGTGGAGGTACGCCTGACCACCAGCTCGGAGTCGGCGGACCACCGGAACGTCGTCACCGTGCGCGGCACCCTGGGTGACGGCCAGGAGATCTCGGTCTCCGGAACGCTCGCCGGCCCCAAGCATCTCCAGAAGATCGTCGCCATCGGCGAGTACGACGTGGACCTGGCACTCGCCGACCACATGGTCGTGCTGCGCTACGAGGACCGTCCCGGTGTCGTCGGGACAGTCGGGCGGATCCTCGGCGAGGCCGGGCTGAACATCGCCGGCATGCAGGTCGCGCGTGCCGGAGTGGGGGGCGAGGCGCTGGCGGTGCTGACGGTCGATGACACCGTCGGTCCCTCGGTGCTCGCCGAGGTCGCGGCGGAGATCGGCGCCACCTCGGCCCGTTCGGTCAACCTGGCCTGAGCGGTGGACGTTCGGCTGCCCCGTGATCCGCTTGGGGCCGTCGACCCGCCGACCCGGCCCGTACTCGGTCGACGGGTCGGGAAGGAACCCACGGGATGGCTCGCGCCGACGGTCCGGCTCCGAGGGAAGCACTGGGACGTCTGATCAGAGCCGGGTGCCTTTCAGGGCCAGGTGCAGCAGCAGGCGGTCCTCTCCGTCGTCCAGGTCGAGTCCGGTCAGGCGCTCCACCCGGGACAATCGGTAGTACAGCGTCTGGCGATGGATGCCCAGCTCGGCGGCGGCCCGACCGGCCTGTCCGGCGCAGTCCAGGTACACCTCCGCGGTGCGGGCCGACTCCCGGTGTGCCGGGGAGAGCAGCGGTTCGACGGCCGGGTCCCGATACGCCGCCCCCGGTAGGGCGGTGAGCACCCGGAAGGGCCCGATCGATCCCCACTCGGCGACCGGGCCCAGCCGTTCCTCCGCCCGAGCCGCGCGGGCCGCCGCCGAGGCCTCGCGCCAGGCGGATCCCAGGTCCCCCAGCCCGGTCCGCCCGGCAGCGATGCCCGCCACCGTCGCTCCAGCCTCCCGGGCACCCAGGCTCCGGGCCCGCTCCAGCAGGCGGGTGGCCGCCGAAGCGGCCGGGGCGAGGACGTCGCGGGAGCGCAGCCGGACGAGGACGGCCAGGCAGCTTCCCTCCGTCGGCCAGGGCAGGGAGCACATCGCGGAGGCGGCGGGCACCGCCCGCGCCGTGGGTCTGGTCCTCGGATCGTCAGAGGGCCACGGCGCGACGCAGACGAGTGTGTGCGCGGCGTCCGCCCCGCTCCCGAGGGCGCCGATCAGCTCGGCGATCGCCGTGTCGCGCCGCCGCCCCGGTTCGGAGCCGAGCGCCGCGCGCAGTTCCGCGCCCAGATCGGTGCCGTGCCGCGCCTCGTCCGCCAGCAGCGCGCCGATCCGCGCGGCGATGTCCATCGCCGCCGCCAGCCGCGCGACGGACGGAGCGGGGTCGCCGTCCAGGAGCCAGACATAGCCGAGGGTCACCCCCCGATGGCGGGCCGGCAGGAAGATCCGACCGCGGTGCACTCCCGCCTCCGGTGCCGGGGGGATCCGTATCGGACCGGTCGCCCGGGTGATGCCGAATCCCTCGAACCACGAACGGACCGCGGGCGTCGAGCGCCGGGTGAGGATGGAGCGGGCCCGGACCGGGTCGAGCGCGGTGGGGTCGAGATCGTCCTCGCCCGTGTGTGCCCCGAAGGCGATCAACTCGAAATGACGGCTCTCCAGCGTCGCGGGGGCGCCCAACAGCTCCGTGAGCTCGTCGATCAGTTCCTGGTAGCCACGCGCGAAATCCGATGTCACCCCGGCATTCTGCCTCCGCGACCCCACGTCTTCATACATCTGTCTGAGATCCATGACGCGGATGTGTGACAGCTGTCGATGGCCGACGGCCGGGGGCATCCTTAGTTTTCACGGTGGTTCCCCGTGCCGCCGTCGACCGTGGTCGGTGGCCGGCCATCGCTCGGTCTGTGGAGGTGCCCCGTGCTGGGTCCCGTGATTCTCGCCGCGTCGCGCAGCGACCGGATGCGTCGCCTGGTCTCGGCGGCGCCCGTGACCGGGCAGGTCGTGGACCGCTTCGTCCCCGCGGAGACCGTGGACGAGGTCCTGCCCGTCGTTCGGCGTCTCGCCGACCGGGGGCTGGGGGTGACGCTGGACGTCGTCGGCGAGGATGTCACCCGCCCCGAACAGGCGCAGGCCGCGCGCGACGCCTATCTGGAGCTGATCGAACGGCTGGGCCCGCTCGCTCTGGGCGCGCGCGCCGAGCTGTCCGTCAAGCTCTCGATGTTCGGCCAGGGCCTGCCCGACGGTCCGGCACTGGCCCTGAGGAACGTCCGGACCGTCGTCGAGGCGGCGGCCGGCATCGGCACCACGGTCACCCTGGACGCCGAGGATCACACCACCCTCGACACCATGTTCGCCATCCACGCGGAGCTGCGCGACGACGCGCCGCAGACGGGGTGCGTCGTCCAGTCCTCTCTCTTCCGCACCGAGGCCGACGCCCGTCGGCTCGCCGCGAGCGGCAGCCGCGTACGGTTGGTGAAGGGGGCGTACAAGGAGCCGGCGCGGGTCGCCCACCAGCACCGGCACGAGATCGACAAGGCGTATGTCCGTGTCCTGAGGACGCTGATGGAGGGCGACGGGTATCCGATGATCGGATCCCACGACCCCCGTCTCATCACCATCGCCCAGGAACTCGCCCGCCGCGCCGGACGCAAGCCCGACGAGTACGAGTTCCAGATGCTGTACGGCATCCGAGGCGAGGAGCAGGAGCGGCTCGCCGCGGAGGGCCACCGGATGCGCGTCTACACGGCCTACGGCACCGACTGGTACGGGTACTTCATGCGCCGTCTCGCGGAGAAGCCGGCGAACCTGCGCTTCTTCGTCCGCTCGATGGCGACCAGGGGCTGACCGCCCACCACGCCCGCCCGCCCAACCCAAGGAGCAACGGATCCCATGGACGCTGTGACCCAGGTCCCCACCCCCGTCAACGAGCCGGTGCACGGCTACGCGCCCGGCTCCCCCGAGCGCGCCCGGCTGGAGGCCAGGCTTCGGGAGCTGGCCGAGCACCCGATCGACCTTCCCTGCACCATCGGCGGCGAGCGGCGCATGGGCGGCGGCGAGCGCGTCGACGTCGTGCAGCCGCACAACCACAAGGCGCGCCTGGGTACCTACGCCAACGCCACCAGGCAGGACGCCCAGGACGCCGTGGACGCGGCTCTGGCCGCCGCCCCGGCCTGGCGGGCCATGGCCTTCGACGACCGAGCCGCGATCATCCTGCGCGCCGCCGAGCTGCTGGCGGGACCGTGGCGCGAGACGCTGGCGGCCTCCACCATGCTGGGCCAGTCCAAGACGGCCCAGCAGGCGGAGATCGACACTCCCTGCGAACTGATCGACTTCTGGCGGTTCAACGTCTCCTACGCCCGTCGCATCCTGGCCGAGCAGCCACCGGCCAACTCGCCCGGCGTGTGGAACCGGTTGGACCACCGGCCGTTGGAGGGCTTCGTCTACGCGATCACCCCGTTCAACTTCACCGCCATCGCCGGCAACCTGCCCACCGCCCCGGCGCTGATGGGCAATGTCGTGGTCTGGAAGCCGTCGCCCACGCAGACCCACGCCGCCGTGCTGCTGATGCGGCTGTTGGAGGAGGCGGGGTTGCCCAAGGGCGTGATCAACCTTGTCACCGGTGACGGCGTCGAGGTGTCCGAGGTGGCCCTGACCCACCGTGACCTCGCGGGCATCCACTTCACCGGATCCACTCGGACCTTCCAGTACCTGTGGAAGACGGTGGGCGAGAACATCGACAAGTACCGCACCTACCCACGCCTGGTGGGCGAGACCGGCGGCAAGGACTTCCTGGTCGCCCATCCGTCGGCCGATCCGGCGGTGCTGAAGACCGCCCTGACCCGGGGGGCGTTCGAGTACCAGGGGCAGAAATGCAGCGCGACCTCGCGCGCCTACATCCCGGCCTCGCTGTGGAACTCCGGTTTCCGTGAGGAGTTCGCCGCCGAGGTCGACGGGCTCACCATGGGAGACGTCACCGATCTGTCGAACTTCATGGGCGCCCTGATCGACGAACGGGCCTTCGCCAAGAACCGGACGGCCATCGAGCGGGCCCGGGAGGACGAGACGTGTGCGATCGTCGCCGGCGGTTCGTACGACGACTCCGTCGGCTACTTCGTCCGTCCGACGGTCATCGAGTGCGCCGACCCGGAGAACGAGGTGTTCCGTACCGAGTACTTCGGCCCCGTGCTCGCCGTGCACGTCTACGACGACGCCGTGCCGGGGGCGTACGACGCGATGCTCACCCAGATGGAGTCCGTCTCCGACTACGCCCTCACCGGTTCCGTCATCGCGCGGGACCGCGCGGCGGCGGCGCACACCATGGAGAGGTTGCGCTACGCGGCGGGCAACTTCTACATCAACGACAAGTCGACCGGCGCCGTCGTCGGACAGCAGCCCTTCGGCGGCGGCCGGGCCTCGGGCACGGACGACAAGGCGGGCGCGCCGCAGAACCTGATGCGGTGGACGCTCACCCGGGCCGTCAAGGAGACGCTCGTCCCGCCGACCGACTACCGCTACCCGCACATGGGCTGAGGCTTCCGCCTCGCCGCCCCGGGCGGGCCCGGTCCCACGCGACCGGGCCCGCCCGTCGTGTCGGGGGGCGGATTCGGACCTCGGACCGTGCGCCGGGGTGGGATGGGTCGGAGCCGTGAGCCGCCGTTCCCGCCGGTCGGACGAGGTCCGGTGCGGTGCCGTCTCAGATAGTAGGAAGGCCGAGTAATCCTGGAGACAGACACGGGTCGCTGCCTTACTTTGGTGGGAGCCGAACGACTCGCTTGATCGAGCGAACGGCGGTTCCGAGTCGGGCTCCGCGCAGGCGATCCCTGCGGCCCGTGCACTCCCCGCCCCTTCCGGCGTCTCGCATCCCTCTGGCACCCCCCGTCCGTCGAAGGAGCCGCATCATGGCCGAGACGACCGCCCGCCGCCGTGCCCGTCACCTGACCCGTACGAGCGAGGTCGACCGCAAGAACGCCGCCGCCGCGCTTCAGCGCTCGCTGGATCGTCGGGACAACGGCGGAGCCACCGGGCACTGATCCCACCCAGGACCCCCGCGGCCCCGTCCGCATGGCGGACGCCGAATGTCATCACCTGGGACGAAGAGTAGGGTGCGGCCATGTCGCGCAACATCGATCTCGCAGTGATCCCGGGTGACGGCATCGGCCAGGAGGTCGTGGCCGAGGCTCTGAAGGTGCTCTCGGCCGTCCTCGCCGACGACGTGAAACTGGAGGCGACCGAATACGACTTCGGGGCCCGCCGCTACCACGCCACCGGCGAGACCCTCACCGAGGCCGACCTGGCGGCCCTGCGGCGTCACGACGTCCTGCTGCTCGGGGCGATCGGCGACCCGTCCGTGCCGTCGGGGGTGCTGGAACGCGGCTTCCTGCTCAAGCTGCGCTTCGCCTTCGACCACCACGTCAACCTCCGCCCCGCGAGGCTCCTGCCCGGTGTGGCCACTCCGCTGGCCGGTCAGCCCGAGATCGACTTCGTGGTCGTCCGTGAGGGCACGGAAGGCCCCTACACGGGGAACGGCGGCACGGTCCGCCGGGGCACCCCGTACGAAGTGGCCACCGAGGTCTCGGTGAACACCGCCTACGGGGTCGAGCGCGTGGTCCGGGACGCCTTCGACCGGGCCCGCTCGCGCCGCCGGAAGAAGCTCTCGCTGATCCACAAGAACAACGTGCTCGCCTTCGCGGGCCGGCTGTGGACCGACGTCTTCGAGCGAGTCGCCACCGAGTACCCGGATGTCACCACCGAGTACCTCCACATCGACGCCGCGACCATCTACATGGTCACCCAACCGGAGCGGTTCGACGTGATCGTCACCGACAACCTCTTCGGCGACATCGTCACCGATCTCGCCGCGGCGGTCTCGGGCGGCATCGGGGTCGCGGCCAGCGGGAACATCAACCCCTCCGGGGACTTCCCGTCCATGTTCGAGCCCGTGCACGGCTCGGCCCCCGACATCGCCGGCCAAGGCGTCGCCGACCCCACCGCGACGGTCCTTTCCGTCGCCCTGCTGCTGCGCCACCTCGGGTACGAGGCCGAGGCCGTGCGTGTGGAGGAGGCCGTGGCCGCGGACCTGTCGGGGCGTGCCGGGAGGCCCGCCCGTTCCACGCGCGACATCGGGGACGCCCTCGCCGCGGCCGTGGCCGGCTGACACGGCGGGCGTCGGCCGACGCCTCGGCGTCGGGACACCTCTCGCCCACCCCGCTTCACGGGTGGAGGGCCACGCGCGATAATCGGACACAAAGCCGCGACAAGAGGAAATGCTCGGACGTCCTCGTACTGGCCCGCCGGCCGTGCGGGCGTGACCGCGGCCCGTCACGACGACCCGCGAAGGACATCACATCCATGACGACGCCCACGATCGTGCTCAAGCCCTCCGCTCACCCGCGTTCGGACGCCGAGCGGCGCGAGATCCTGGCCGAGCCCGGGTTCGGCCGGCACTTCACCGACCACATGGTGACGATCAAGTGGAGCGAGGGGCGCGGGTGGCATGACGGCGAACTCGTCCCCTACGGGCCGCTCGCCCTCGACCCGGCCACCATGGTCCTGCACTACGCGCAGGAGATCTTCGAGGGGCTGAAGGCCTACCGTCGGCCCGACGGGTCCGTCGCGACTTTCCGTCCGGAGCGCAACGCCCGGCGGTTCCGGTCGTCCGCGCGCAGGCTCGGCATGCCCGAGCTGCCGGTGGAGACGTTCGTCGAGGCGTGTGACGTCCTGGTGCGTCAGGACAGGGCCTGGGTGCCCGACCACGGAGGGGAGGGCTCCCTCTACCTGCGCCCGTTCATGATCGCCTCCGAGGTGGGCCTCGGGGTCCGGCCCGCCTCCGAGTACCTCTTCCTGGTCATCGCCTCGCCCGCGGGTTCCTACTTCCCGAGCGGGGTCAAGCCGGTGTCGATCTGGGTCTCCGAGGACCGGGTCCGTGCCGTGCCCGGAGGCATGGGAGACGCCAAGACCGGCGGCAACTACGCGGCGTCGCTGCGCGCCCAGGCCGAGGCCGCGGCGGAGGGCTGCGACCAGGTCTGCTACCTCGACGCGGCGGAGCGCCGCTGGGTCGAGGAGCTCGGCGGGATGAACCTGTACTTCGTGTACGGGGACCGGATCGTCACCCCCTCGCTCACCGGCTCGTTCCTGGAGGGCGTCACCCGTGACTCGCTGCTCACGGTGGCCCGGGACCTCGGCTACGAGGCGGAGGAGGACCGGATCGCCCTCGATCAGTGGCAGCGGGACGGCGAGAGCGGCGCCCTCACGGAGGTCTTCGCCTGCGGCACCGCCGCGGTGATCACCCCGGTGGGCACCGTGAAGCGGACGGGCGCGGAGTGGCGGCACAGTGGCGGAGAGCCGGGCCCGGTCACCATGCGGCTGCGCCGGGCCCTGCTCGACATCCAGCGGGGCGCCGCGGAGGACCGGCACGGCTGGATGCACCGGGTCCTCTGACCACACCTCGCCCCCAGGGGGCGCGCCCACCTCGGTGCCCGGCCGGACCCGGACGGGCACCGAGGTGGGCGTACGCGGCCCGGCCGGCGTCGGGCAGAGGGGTCGGGCCGGAGCGGCCTCGGTGCTCGGCCCACATGTTGAGACAAGTCCGGCATCGGGCGTGAACTGTGGTTGACTCATGGCGTGCTCTCGTTCGCCACGATGATTGGCAGCAGGCGCGCCGGTCCGTAGTGACCGCCCCGTACGACCCGGTACGGGCGGCCACCGTCGTCCCAGACCCGCGCGCAGACCTCTCGCACCCGCGAGGGGTTTTTTCGTTTTCCGGCCCACCGACAGTCGGCGAGCGGAGCGCGAGAGGTCACGGACCGAGGCGGAATCGGCTAATCCGGAAATTCGCACCTCTCACAGGAGCCCTCGACCCATGACCGCACCCCGTGCTCTCGACGACGCGTTCCACGTCTTCGACACCACCCTGCGCGACGGCGCGCAGCGCGAAGGCGTCAACCTCACGGTGGCGGACAAGTTGGCCATCGCCCGCCACCTCGACGACTTCGGCGTGGGGTTCGTCGAGGGCGGTTGGCCCGGCGCCAACCCTCGTGACACCGAGTTCTTCGCCCGGGCCCGGCGGGAGATCACGTTCCGCCACGCCCGGCTTGTCGCCTTCGGAGCCACCCGCCGCGCCGGAACCACCGCCGCCGAGGACGCGCAGGTCGAGGCGCTCCTGCGATCCGAGGCCCCGGTGGTCACGCTGGTGGCCAAGGCTCACGTCCGTCACGTCGAGGTGGCCCTGCGCACCACCCCGGAGGAGAACCTGGAGATGGTCCGCGACACGGTCCGGCATCTCACCTCGCGAGGCCGAAGGGTCTTCGTCGACTGCGAGCACTTCTTCGACGGATATCGCGCCGACCCCGAGTACGCCAAAGAGGTCGTTCGCGCGGCGGCCGGTGCGGGCGCCGATGTCGTGGTGCTGTGCGACACCAATGGGGGGATGCTGCCGGCGCAGGTACGGGCGGTGGTCGCCACAGTGCTGGCCGACACCGGCGCCCGGCTCGGCGTCCACGCCCAGGACGACGCCGGGTGTGCCGTCGCCAACACCCTCGCCGCCGTCGACGCGGGCGCCACGCACGTCCAGTGCACGGCCAACGGCTACGGGGAACGCGTCGGGAACGCCGATCTCTTCCCGGTCGTCGCGGCGCTGGAGCTGAAGTACGGCAAGCGCGTGCTGCCCGAGGGGCGGTTGCGGGAGGCGACACGGATCTCGCACGCCATCGCCGAGATCGCCAACTTCACCCCGCCCACCCACCAGCCCTACGTCGGCGTGTCCGCGTTCGCGCACAAGGCCGGACTGCACGCCTCCGCCATCAAGGTGGACCCCGACCTGTACCAGCACATCGACCCCGAGCGGGTCGGCAACACGATGCGGACGTTGGTGTCCGACATGGCCGGGCGCGCCTCCGTCGAGCTCAAGGGGCGGGAACTCGGCATCGACCTGGGCGATGACCGGGAGTTGGTGGGCCGGGTGGTCGCCCGGGTCAAGGAGAGGGAGTCGGCCGGCTACACCTACGAAGCCGCCGACGCCAGCTTCGAGCTGCTGCTGCGGGCCGAGGTGGCGGGCGGCCCGCTCCGGTACTTCCGCACCGAGTCCTGGCGGGCCATCGCCGAGGACAGGCCCGACGGCAGCCACGCCAACGAGGCCACGGTCAAGCTGTGGGCCAAGGGCGAGAGGATCGTCGCCACGGCCGAGGGCAACGGTCCGGTCAACGCCCTGGACCGGGCCCTCAGGGTCGCGCTGGAGCGGATCCATCCCGAACTGGTCCGGCTGGACCTGGTCGACTACAAGGTCCGCATCCTGGAGGGTCGGCACGGAACCCAGTCCACCACCCGCGTGTTGATCACGACCTCCGACGGCGAGGCGGAGTGGTCGACGGTGGGGGTCGCCGACAACGTGATCGCCGCTTCCTGGCAGGCGTTGGAGGACGCCTACACCTACGGCCTGCTCCGTGCGGGGGTCGTCCCCACCGGCTGAGGCCCGGTGGCCGCCGCCCGGCGGCTCGTCGGTCCCCCCTGGGATCTCCGCTTTCTTCGCTGTTCGGGTACTTTCGAACTATGAAGGTCACGTGGAAACGGCTTCTGATCCGCTTCGTCGTCGTTCCGGCCGTCGCCGCCTTGGCGATGCTGGCGGTCGGCGCCACCGGGGCCTACGCCGCCACCGATCTCTCCGAGGTCGGCCAGGCCCTGCGCGAGAGCCCCGTGTACGTGGACCCGGACGCCTCCGACGTGCTCTCCTCGACGGACGCCGACGCGCTCGCGGAGAAGATCGAGACCGCCGACGAGCCGATCTTCGTCGTGGTCCTCCCCGGGGACTATCCGACCGAGGACCTCTTCCGGAACCTGAGCACCGAGACCGGCGTCACCGGGCTCTACGGCGTCCGACTGGGAGACCGGTTCGACGCCCGGGCGGACTCCGGCGTCCTCGGAACCGACGGCGTGCGGAACCTGGTCGCCGCGGCACAGGGGACCGGCGACGCCGACGCTCAGCTCAACGGTTTCGTCGACAACGCCCTCCGCGGCGACCTGGGAGGGTCGGGCCCGAGCGGTTGGGGCGGAGGCTCCGCGGCCGATGGCACGCCGGTCGCCGGACTGATCACCACGGGTGCGTTCCTGGCCGCCGGGGCCGTCGGGGTCTACGCGGTCGTGCGCCGCAACCGGCGGCGACACGAGGAGGCGCGGCGCGAGGCGCTCGAGAGGCTGCGGGTGGTCGTCGACGAGGACATCACGGCGTTCGGCGAGGAACTGGACCGCCTCGACTTCCACCCCGCGGAGCCAGGTGCCGACGACGCCCGGCGGGCCGACTACGCGCGGTCGCTGGACGCGTACGAACAGGCCAAGAGGGCCATGGCCCGCGCGGGCCGTCCCGAGGACGTGCGCACGGTGACGGAGGAACTGGAGGAGGGGCGTTTCGCCTTGGCGCGACTCGCCGCGCGCCGCCAGGGGCGAGCGCTCCCCGAGCGTCGGCCGCCCTGCTTCTTCGACCCGCGGCACGGCCCCTCGGACGCGGACATCGAGTGGACGCCCGCCGGCGGGGCCCCGCGCCAGGTCCCGGTCTGCGCGGCCGACCGGGCACGCCTCGCCGATGGACTCGACCCCATGGTCCGGGAGGTGGACACCGAGTCCGGACGGCGCCCCTACTGGGAGGCCGGTCCCGCCTACGGCCCCTGGGTCGGTGGGTACTTCGGCGGCGGTATTCTGCCCGGCCTTCTGCTGGGCACCATGCTCGGGAGCATGATGGCGAGCCCCGCCTACGCCGCCGACTACGGCTCCGGGTACGGCGACTTCGGGGACTACGAGGGCGGCGACGTCTCCGGCGCCGACTTCGGCTCCGACGACTTCGGGGGCGGTTTCGGAGGCGGCGACTTCGGGGGCGGTGGTTTCGGGGGCGGCGACTTCGGCGGCTTCTGAGACCCGCCGTAAGCCCCTTCCAAGGTCCCCGGCGTCCCCGCTCCGACTTCAGGTTTTCTTGATCGCCGACACGTCCAGGCGCAGCCGAATCCGGTCGGACACCAGGACCCCACCCGTCTCCAGGGCCGCGTTCCAGGTCAGTCCCCACTCCGAGCGAAGCAGCTCGGCCCGGCCCTCGAAGCCGACCCGCTCGTTGCCGAAGGGATCCCTGGCGGCGCCGTTGAACTCCAGATCGACGATGATCGGTCGGGTCCTGCCCAGGATCGTCAGGTCGCCGGTGACACGGTAGTCCTCGCCGCCCAGCGCCTCCGCCGAGGTGGACCGGAAGGTCATCACGGGGAACTCCTCCGTCCGGAAGAAGTCCGCGCTGCGCAGGTGCCCGTCACGTTCGGCGTTGCCGGTGTCGATGCTGTCCATCACCACGTCCAGGGAGGCACCGGACCGCGTCGGGTCGGCACCGTCGAGCCGCAGGACGCCGCTGAACTCGCGGAACTCGCCCTTGACATTGGTGACCATGGCGTGGCGTGCCAGGAACCCGATCGTGGTGTGCGCCGGGTCGAGGGTGTACTCGCCGGTGAGGGCGGTCGGATCGGTTCCGGCGGACGTGTTCACGGTGACCTCCTGTGGTGCTCGGGCGGGTGTGCTCGCGCCGCGACCCGACCCGGACGCCCTCACACCGCGCCGAGGGTCGAGTCCCGGGCTCGTCCGGACGCGATTCCCGGGCCCACGCGCGTGAAGACGTGGTTGGGCCGCCCGGCGGGTGGTACCCGCCGGTGGTGTCCTCGATCGCCATCCTGGTCGAGCTGGCGCGCGTCGGCACGTCAGGCGGCCACATCAAGTGCTGGGAGCGCTTCGCCGAGAGCGCGGCCCGGCTCACGGGGCACGTCGACGGCGTTCCCGGCGGTCGACCGCCCGACCTGACCGTCTACTTCCTCGGAGACCGGGAACGCGTGGAGACTCTCGCCCCCCACGTGCGCTTCGTGATGCTGCGGCCCGTGTTGGGCAGCGGGGCGCTGACGTCGGCGGTCGGGGCGGAGGACGTCACCGATCTGGCTCCCTACCATCCCCGCCTGGCCGCCTTGCTCCCACGCCACGACGTCTGGCACCTCACCCACGGCTTCGCGTACGCGACCACCGCCGCCCATCTGGCCGGACGAGTGCCGCACCGCCCGCGGCTGGTGGCCTCGGTGCACACCGACGTGCCCGCGCTGATCGGCGTCTACACCCGCTACCTGGCCGAACGCCGTCTCCCGGCCGGTGAGCGGGCGCCGGTACGGACCCTCGCGGGCCTCACCGCTCGGCACGCCGAGCAGTGGATGCGACGACGACGCGACCGACTGCTGCGCGGCTGCGACCTGGTGTTGTCTCCGACCGCGGCCGGCCGCGCGGAACTCGCGGGGGACCTGGGGGCCGATCGGGTGCGTCCCCTGCGCCGCGGACTGGACCACGAGCGGTTCCGACCCCGGCCGGGGGCCCGCGACAGACTGGTCCGGGAGCACGGCGTCCCCGCCGACCGACCCCTGGTCGTGTTCGCCGGACGACTCGACGACTCCAAGGGGTTGCCACTGCTCACCGACAGCCTCCGGTTGCTGCGCGGTCGAGGCCGGCGCGCCCACCTGGTGCTCGCGGGCGCGGGGGCGGAGGAGGACGCCGTGCGCGCGACGCTCGGTTCCGACGCGACGCTGCTCGGGCCGCTGCCGCAGGAGCGTCTTGCCGAAGTCTACGCGGGGTGCGACGTCTTCGCGTTCCCCTCCCGTACCGAGACCGTGGGCAACGTCGTCGCCGAGGCGATGGCCAGTGGCCTCGCGGTCGTCCTCCCCGACGGCGCCGCCACCACAGGTTGGCTGGCCGAACCGGGGACGGACGGCATCGTCGTGGGACGGGACGACGCCGAGGACTGGGCGGACGCCCTGTGCGGCCTGGTCGACCACCCACGGCGGCTCGCCGCGGTCCGTCGAGCCGCCGCCACGACCTCCCAGGAGCGACACCCCTCCTGGGATCGCGTGCTCGCCGAGGACCTCCTCCCCGCCTGGTTCCCCGCGGCGGCGTCCGGAGCCCCGCGCGCTCCTCGGGCAGCGTGAGCGCCGACGCTCAGGCGCGCCTCGCGCGGGCCCGTTGGTCACCGTGCAGGGCAGCTACCAGTGGGGAGGAGTCGAGTGCGGCGATGCCCGCAACCACGAGCACCAGGCCGGCGACGGTCACCGCCGTCACCGGCCAACCGCCGCGCACCGCCTCGCCGAACACCAGGACCCCCACGGTGACGGCCACCACGGGCTCGGTGGCGTCGATGACGGTCAGGCTCGCGGCGAGCGGGCCCTGCTGGAAGGCGCTCTGGATCAAGAGCAGGCCGCCCACGCTGGCGAGGACCAGGGCATAGGTCTGCCAGGCGGCCAGTGTCGCGACCAGGCCGCGCTCCAGGTGCTCGACCGTGGCCGCCAGGAGGACCGACTGGGTTCCCATCAGGGCACCCGCCGCCAGCGCCACCGCCGAGGCGCGCCACGGCCCCGAGGGCAGCGAGCGGGCCAGCGTCAGGGCCGACGCCACCAGCGCGATCGTCGCCCCGACCACCAGCACCCAGGCCGACAGGGAGGCGGTCGCGTTCCCGCCCCGGGGGCGGGCCGAGAACAGGGCCAAGGCCAAGCCGCAGGCCACGGCGAGGGTGCCGAACCACTCCCGGGCCCCGAGGCGCGTCCGGTGAAGGTGGGCCGACAGCGGCACCGCGAAGAGGAGCTCTGTCACGATCAGCGGTTGCACCAGGCTCAGCGGCCCGAAGGCCAGCGCGAGGGACTGGAAGCCGTACGCGAGGACGGCCAGACCGATGCCCCGCAGCCAGAGTCGGTCGCCGAGCAGGTGCTTCAACAACCGGGGGGACAGCGCCTCCTCGTCGGGACGGGCTCCGGCCGCCCGCTGCTGCAGCACACCGGCCACGGCGAAGCACAGGCCGGCGGCGAGCGACGCGAGCACGGCGACGGTCATCGGGGTCGCGCGCTCACTCGTCCGCTCCTTGCCGCCGGTGTCCTCGCGAATCCGCCCGATCGTGGATGTACAGCCGACGGCGGTCGCCCACGTCGACCCGCTGGGGTAGCGGCAACTCGTAGCGGACGGGCATCGCGTGGTCGGCGATCTGCCGGCGCGGGTTGTAGACCCGGTTGAACTTCCAGAGCATCCGGGCGAAGTTGGTCTGGCCGTGCAGCAGGTTGCGGCCGAGTACGCGCGCCGCCCCGAACGCCGTGCGCATCCCCAGGTGTTTCCGGTTGATCACCGCCTGGGTCCGGACCAGCTCCTCGTAGAAGTGTTCGAGAGGCAACGTCGTCGGGACCACGGCGTGCTGGATGTCGAAGAGCCGGTAGTCCCGCGTGGTGAGCCGACGCGACTCGGTGTGCCAGATCTCCGTTCCGGGGTACGGCGTCATCACCGTGAAGTGCACGATCTCCGGCACGGACAGGGCGAACTCGCGCACGACACGGAACCGTTCCTCGTCCCACGCCGGATCCACGATCAGGTTGATGGCCACCTGGATGCCGATCCGTCGGGCGGTCTCCAGGGCCCGGAAGTTCTCGTCCGGGCTGATCCTCTTGCGGAAGAGGTCGAGCCCTTCGGCGTCGATGGCCTCCATCCCGAGGAACATGTAGCGCAGCCCCAGCCGGGACCATCGCTCGAACACCTCCGGGTGGCGCAACAGCACGTCGCTGCGGGTCTCCAGGTAGTACCGCTTCCGGATGCCGCGCCGCTCGACCTCGGCGGCGATGGCGTCGCCGTGCTCGGGTCGGATGAAGGCGACGTCGTCCACGATGAACACGTTCGGCTCCCGGATCCGCGCGAGGTCCTCGGCCGCCGCCTCGGCCGACGCCTTGCGGTAGCTGCGGCCGTAGAACGTCCAAGCGGAGCAGAACGAACAGTCCCAGGGGCAGCCCCGGGTGAACTCGATCGAGGCGCACGGATCCAGCTCGCCGATGAAGTACCTGCGTCGGTTGCGCATCAGGTCCCGGGCCGGAAGCGGGTCGTCGATGCTGTGCAGCATGATCGGTCCGGGCCCCCGGCCGGACGGTGTCACGATGCCCGGCACCCCCTCCACGCCCCCCTCCCGCACCGCTCTGAGCAGCGGGGCCATCACCGGCTCCCCCTCGCCCCGCACCACCGCGTCCACCGAGCCGGCGGCCTGTTCGAGCACTTCCTCGGCGACGAACGAGACGCTGTGGCCGCCGAGGAAGACGAAGCAGTCGGGCAGTTCCCGCTTGACCGCCCGGGCCAGGGTGATGGCCTCGGGGATGTTGGCGAGGTAGTTCAGGGAGACGCCCAGAGCCTCGGGTCGGAACGAGCGCACCTCGGAGCGGAGCCGGTCCGTGCCCAACACCTGCAAGTCCACCACGCGCACCTCGTGGCCCGCGTCCCGGGCCGCCCCCGCCACCCGTTCGAGGCCCAGGGGTTCGAGTCGCAGGAAGATCTCCGAGTACATCAGGGCGCTGGGGTGGACGAGCAGCACACGCATGGGTCACCTCGGCACGGATCGGTGGCGATCCGGAGCGGAGAGAACCGGAACGCGCGGGGTACCTCCCTACGTATCCCGCCACCGCCGGGCACGCACCGGCCGTACCGCCGGCTGGCGCACCCGCCGGACCCCCAGGGTGGAGTCGGCGCGCCGGCCGGCCGCCGGTGTGATTGGCTCCTGACAGCCGAGCACCGCCGCCCGGGAGACCGCCCTGTGAGCCAGACAGCCCCGCTCTCCACCGCCTCGTCCGCGTCGTTCCGCCACATCGATCCGACGGACCGACCGGTGGCCCTCGTCACCGGCGCCTCCTCCGGAATCGGCGCCGCCACCGCGCGTCGCCTCGCCGCGGAGGGGTGGCGGACGCTGCTCAGCGGTCGCGACCCGGCACGGTTGGCGGGGACCGCGGCCGGCACGTCGGGGCTGGCCCTGCCTGTCGATCTCGCGGCCCCCGAGGGGCCTCGTCGCCTGGCCCGGTCCGCGCTCGCGGCCGAGGGGCGGATCGACCTGCTGGTCGCCGGCGCGGGCGTCGGCTGGGCAGGACGATTCACCGAGATGCCGCCGGCGGCCTTGGAGGAGGTGCTCGACGTCAACCTGGGTGCGACGCTCCGCCTGGTGCGTGAGGTACTGCCCGCGATGGTGGCCGCCGGACGGGGGCGCCTGGTGCTGGTGGGTTCCGTCGCCGGCGTGGTCGGCGTGCGCGAGGAGGCCGTGTACTCGGCCAGCAAAGCCGGGATCGCGGCGTTCGCCGAGGCGCTGCGCCAGGAGCTGCGGGGGAGCGGGGTGGGCGTGACGCACGTGGTGCCCGGTCCGGTGGCCACCGCGTTCTTCGACCGCCGGGGCACGCCCTACCAACGTTCCCACCCCCGACCGACGCCGCCCGACCGGGTCGCGGACGCCGTCTGGCGGGCGGTGCTGCAGGGGCGGGACGACGTCCACGTCCCCGGCTGGGTGGCGCTGCCGGCCCGGGTCCGAGGCGTCGCGCCGGCCCTGTATCGTCGGCTGCTGCACCGCTTCGGGTGAGTGCGGGGCAGGGGCCGGGTGCGCGTGTCGCATCGGGCCGTCGCTCGGTCGGTCGAGCGCGCCGCCGCCGGTCGGGCCACGGAGGAGAGTGGCCTCCTTTGTCTTATTCCCACAACGCCGACGGGTGCGGGGCAGTCGAGAAGGCTGCATGTCACGCCGGTTCTGTCCAAGGGGACCAGGAAAACCCGTCGGAGACTGTACGGAGTGGACGGCTGGCAATTCTTGGTCGACTTCGTAAGGTCGCTACATGACCGTTTTGGATGAGGTGCCGAGCGAGCCTTCGGATGCGCGGGGGCGGGTGGCCGAACTGCACGGGATCCGTGCGCAGGCGCTGGCGGGACCGAGCGAGAGGGCGACGCAGGCGCAGCATGCCAAAGGCAAGCTGACCGCGCGCGAGCGGATCGAGCTGCTCGTCGACGCCGGCTCCTTCCGCGAGGTGGAGCAGCTGCGTCGGCATCGGGCGACGGGTTTCGGCCTGGAACAGAAGAAGCCCTACACGGACGGCGTGGTCACCGGATGGGGCACGGTGGAGGGCCGCACCGTCTTCGTCTACGCCCACGACTTCCGGATCTTCGGCGGCGCCCTGGGCGAGGCTCACGCCACCAAGATCCACAAGATCATGGACATGGCCATCGCCGCGGGCGCTCCGCTGGTCTCCCTCAACGACGGCGCCGGCGCCCGGATCCAGGAGGGCGTCAGCGCCCTGGCGGGCTACGGCGGCATCTTCCAGCGCAACACCCGGGCCAGCGGTGTCATCCCGCAGATCAGCGTGATGCTGGGGCCGTGCGCGGGCGGGGCCGCCTACAGCCCGGCCCTGACGGACTTCGTCTTCATGGTCCGCGACACCTCGCAGATGTTCATCACCGGGCCCGACGTGGTCAAGGCGGTCACCGGTGAGGAGATCACCCAGAACGGGCTGGGCGGCGCCGACGTGCACGCGGAGACCTCCGGGGTCTGCCACTTCGCCTACGACGACGAGGAGACCTGCCTCGCCGAGGTCCGATACCTTCTGTCGCTGCTGCCGCAGAACAACCGTGAGAACCCGCCGGCGGCACCGTCGAACGACCCTGTCGACCGCCGTTCGGACACCCTGCTCGATCTGGTCCCCGCGGACGGCAACCGACCCTACGACATGACCAAGGTCATCGAGGAGATCGTCGACGACGGCGAGTTCCTGGAGGTCCACGAGCGCTGGGCGCGCAACGTGGTGTGCGCCCTGGCACGACTCGACGGGCGGGTCGTGGGCATCGTCGCCAACCAGCCGCAGACGCTGGCGGGCGTGCTGGACATCGAGGCCAGTGAGAAGGCCGCCCGCTTCGTTCAGATGTGCGATGCCTTCAACATCCCCATCGTCACCTTCCTCGACGTGCCGGGTTTCCTCCCGGGCGTCGACCAGGAGCACGGCGGGATCATCCGACACGGCGCGAAGCTGCTCTACGCCTACTGCAACGCCACCGTGCCGCGGATCTCGCTGATCCTGCGCAAGGCCTACGGCGGTGCCTACATCGTCATGGACAGCCAGTCGATCGGGGCCGACCTGACCTACGCCTGGCCGACCAACGAGATCGCCGTGATGGGCGCGGAGGGCGCCGCGAACGTCATCTTCCGGCGGCAGATCGCCGAGGCCGAGGACCCCGACGAGATGCGCCAGACCATGGTCAAGGAGTACCGGGCCGAGTTGATGCATCCGTACTACGCGGCCGAGCGCGGCCTCGTGGACGATGTGATCGATCCGGCCGAGACGCGAGAAGTGCTCGTCTCCTCGCTGGCGATGCTCCAGGACAAGCACGCCGACCTGCCCTCGCGCAAGCACGGCAACCCCCCGCAGTAGCCACCCCGCCCCAGCCCCGCCGTGCGCGCGACACCCTCGCGGGGCCCTGTCCCACGGAGACCGACATGAAACTGCCCGACATCAGGGTCGAGAAGGGCCTCGCGGGCCCCGAGGAGGTCGCGGCCATCACCGCCGTGCTGTTGGCCCGCGCCGGGGCCGGCCCCGCCGAGCCGGCGGCGGTCCGTGCAGGCGGTCCGGTCCGCGCGGGTTGGCGACGCCTGGAGCGCGAACCGGGTTTCCGCGCCCCGCACAGCTGGCGCTGACGACGAAGAGCGGTGCCCCCGACCAGCGAGGGGCACCGCTCCTCTCGTCGACACGGCCGGCTGCCCGGCGCCCGGACACGCCCTAGCGCAGTCGTGCCATGAGGGCGTGTTCGACGAGGGTGATGAGGGCGGATTTGGCGTCGGCGCGGTGGCGGGCGTCGGTGGTGATGATGGGGGTGTCGGGGCCGATCTGGAGGGCTTCGCGGACTTCGTCGGGGGTGTAGGGCTGGTTTCCGTCGAAGCCGTTGAGGGCGATGACGAAGGGGAGCCCGGAGTTCTCGAAGTAGTCGACGGCGGGGAAGCAGTCGGCGAGGCGTCGGGTGTCGACGAGGACGACGGCGCCGATGGCGCCGCGGACGAGGTCGTCCCACATGAACCAGAAGCGGTCCTGTCCGGGGGTGCCGAACAGGTAGAGGATGAGGTCCTGGTCGAGTGTGATGCGGCCGAAGTCCATGGCGACCGTGGTGGTGGTCTTGTCCCCGGTGTGGGTGAGGTCGTCGATGCCTGCCGAGGCGGAGGTCATGACGGCCTCGGTGCGCAGCGGGTTGATCTCCGAGACGGCGCCGACGAACGTGGTCTTGCCCACGCCGAAGCCGCCCGCCACCACGATCTTCGCGGAGGTGGTGGAGCGGGAAGGACCGCCGCTAGAGCTTGCGAAGTCCACTGAGCACCCTTTCGAGCAGTGTCACGTCTGGCTGGCCGCCGGCGACCTCGTCGCCGCCGGGCTGATGGATGGCGACCAGGCCCGCCTCCGCCAAATCGGCGACGAGGATCCTGGCCACACCGAGAGGGATGGTCAGCAGCGCCGAGACCTCGGCCACCGACTTGATCTCCCGGCAGAGCTGGCAGATCCGCTGATGCTCGGGCAACTGGCCCTGCATCTGGTGCGGCTGCGCGATGGTGTGCACCAGCGCCTCCAAGGCGAGCTGGTACCGCGGCTTGGTACGCCCGCCCGTCATGGCGTACGGGCGTACCAAGGGACTGTGGGACGCCTCCGTCGGCGTCGGTTCGCCGTCGTGGCGCCGAGGCCACGCGACGTGGTCGTGCGGCGCCGGAGATCGGCCGTACGACACGGGGCCGCGCTCCGTGGGAGCCTGCGGCCGTCGGGGGCCGGGCGTGTGCGGGTGGCCGTACGGGGTCGTCGACCTGTCGTCCCGACCCCGGTCGGGGCCGTACGACCACGTCTCCGAGGACGGTCCGTCCGGGTATGTCGCCACGTTCTCCTCCTCCGACTGTGTCTGGCATCCAACACCGTGGAGCCGCGTCCCGAAAGCCTTCGGCCCGGGGGCGGACGAAACGCACCGCCCGCTCGTCAGTTGAGAAGGCTCCCCTGCAACTCGGCACGCAGGTCGGGCGTCAGGACCGTTCCGGCGCGATCGACCAGGAGGGCCATCTCGTACCCGATGAGACCGATGTCCGCCTCGGGGTGCGCGAGCACCGCCAACGAGGAGCCGTCGGAGATGGACATGATGAAGAGGAAACCCCGCTCCATCTCCACGACCGTCTGATTGACGCTGCCGCCCTCGAAGATGCGCGAGGCACCCGCGGTCAGCGAGGTCAGGCCGGAGGCGACCGCCGCGAGTTGATCGGCGCGGTCGCGCGGGAAGCCTTCGGACATCGCCAGAAGGAGTCCATCGGCGGAGACCACCACCGTGTGGGACACCCCCGGGGTGTTCTCCACGAAGTTGGTGATCAACCAGTTCAGGTTCTGTGCCGCCTGGCTCATCGGGCTCACACTAACGCTCCTGGTCGTAGGTGCTGTCAGGACCGAGGCCCTGGCCGTTCGTTTCACTGCCTGCGGTGCGGCCTCGTTGGACGCCGCGTCGCAGGTTGCTCAGCCTGCCCCGGACGTCCTCCGGGGCGCGGGAGACCTGAGGGCCTCCCTGGGAGGTGGTTTCGGCGGCGCCCTCGACCAGATTGGCCCTGGGCACCCGCCGAGGAAGGCCGGAGGAGGTCACCCCGCCCGCCTTCGGCTTCCTCAACGCCGACGCCTGTTGCCAGCGTTCGTCGTTCCCCGCCCGCGAGCCGTGTCCGGTGGTCGCCGCGGGGGCCGGTGGGACGGTGTCCACCCGCCGCGCGTCGCCCGCGCCGTTCGCGGGGGAACCGCGGCGCGGCAGTCCGGCGTCGGTCAGCGTGTGCCCGGCCGACTCCTCCGGCAGGGGACTCCCGAAGCCTACGCCGTTCGTGGCGCTCCCGTCAGCGGCCCGCGTCGACTCGGCCCCACCGGCGCCGGTGGCATACGCGCCCGCGGCGCCGGAGCCGTGGTCGGGGAAACCGACGAGGTCGTCCGGGTGTCGACCGGACGGAGGATGCCCCGGGGCGTCGAGTGTCGGCCGCGGGCCGGCGGGAGTCGGGGCGGGGCCCGCGGTCGGCGTCGTCGCATCGGGAGCGTGCCCCCACGACCCTTGCCCGTCCCGCTCGGCGAGGTGAGGCGGATGGCCGTGGGTCCCCGCGTCGTAGGACCGCTCCCCGTACGGATCCCGCGGGTACGTCCGCTCGCCGAAGGGCTGTTCCGGGTGGTCGGGGCGGCGCGCCCCGCCGTGGCCGGCCGGGTCCTCCCGGCCCGCCGACGCCGCGTACTGGTCGTCGGTCCGACCCGGCCGCTCGTCCAGGAACGGCGGGGACGTGAAACCCCCGCCGGGTGGCGTCGGGCCCGCGTCTCCCGCGACCGGGACGGCCGTCACGTCGGGCGGAGCCTGCCGGGGCGGCGGACCGACCCTCGGTGCGGAGGCGTCGGCGTCCCCGGGGGCGGGCGCGTAACGGCTGTCGTCGAAGCCCAGTTCGGCGGCGGTGCGCGTGGGCCGACCGAAGTCCTCGCCTCCGGCCACCTGCTCCGGGATCATCTGGGACACGGTGAACTCGTCGCCGTCCGCCCCTTCGCCACCCCCGCCGTGAGTGATCGCGTCGGGCAGCATCACCAGCGAGGTGGTGCCCGCCTGCTCTCCGGAGGGGCGCAGTTGAACGCGGATGTCGTGTCGCTCGGCCAGCCGACCCACCACGAAGAGTCCCATCCGCTGGGAGATGGTCGCGTCCACCGTCGGCGGGTTGGCGAGCCGGTGGTTGATGTCGGCGAAGTCCTCGGCGGTCAGCCCGATGCCCTTGTCGTGGATCTCGATCATCAGGCGGTCGTCGGGCAGCCGGGTCGCCGTGACCCTGACCTTGGTCTGCGGGGAGGAGAACGTGGTCGCGTTCTCCAGCAGTTCGGCGAGGAGATGGACCAGGTCGGTCACGGCCCGACCGTGGATGTCCGCCTCGGGGACACCCGACAGCTCGATTCGCTCGTACTGCTCCACCTCGGACGACGCCGCACGGAGGACGTCGACCAGTGGGACCGGTTGGTCCCAGCGGCGCCCGGGCTCCTGGCCGGCGAGGACCAGGAGGTTCTCGCCGTTGCGCCGCATCCTGGTGGCGAGGTGGTCCAGCTTGAAGAGGCTCTGCAACTGGTCCGGATCCGCTTCGCTGTTCTCCAGCTCCGTGATCAGGTTCAACTGCCCCTCGATGAGGGACTGGTTGCGTCGCGAGAGGTTGGTGAAGATCGCGTTGATGTTGCCCCGCAGCATGGCCTGCTCGGCTGCCAGTCGTACCGCCTCGCGGTGGACCCGGTCGAAGGCGCGGGCGACCTCGCCGATCTCGTCGGTGGATTCCACGGCGATCGGGGGGACCCGGGTGTCCACGCGACCCGGGTCGGTCCGGGACAACTGGTCGACCAGCAACGGCAGACGCTCCTCGGCGACGCCGAAGGCCGCGTTGCGCAGGCGCCGCATGGAACGGCTCATCTGCCGCGCCACCATCCCCGCGAGGACGAACGCCGCCAGGAGCGCGACCACGACCACGGCACCGGTGATGTAGGTGTCCCGCTCGGCGGCGTCGGCGATCCCGGATGCCTCGGACACCGCGCGGTCGGCCAGATCGGCCTCCAGGGCCCGATAGGCGTCAAAACGCAGGGTGGTGACGGCCCACCAGTTCTCCGGGGTGATGCCCTGGGCGGCCAAGGCGACCCGCTCGGCCTCGTCCGTGGACTCCAGGAGCGCGACCTCGGTCACCATCGTCGCCGGATTGGTCGGTGGGGGCACATAGTCCGGGTCGGCGGCCTCCGCCTCCTGGACCAGGGACACGCTGTCCTCCGCCAGCTTCGCCTGTGCCTCCTCCAGCCTCCGGGCGTCCTCCTCGGTGCCACCGCCCACGTACTCCTCGATCGCCACGCGCTCCAGGTAGGCGTACGAGGAGAGGGCGACACGCTGGGCGGCCAGATGACCCGGGTCGGGCCCCGGCTCGACGAGGAGCTGCGTGCCGATGGAGCGTTGCAGCGACAGGGCCGACTTGGTCAGCGACATGGCGTAGACCGTGCGGCCGTAGGAGGTGACGTTCCCCGTGCCGAGGCCCAGCTCGTTCGCGAACTCGGTCAGGGGGTGGGCGATCCGCAGGTAGCCCTCCTGCGTCTCGACGCCCTTGAGCTCGGAGGTGTAGGCGGCGGCGCGCAGGGACTCCAGCTTGGGTTCCTGCTCGCGAAGGAGTTGCAGCCGCCGCCGGAGGCCGGGCTGGTCGGGCATGTCCAGCACCTCCCGGTCGAAGACCTCGGCCGCCCGATCCGTGGCCGCGCGGGCCTCGCCGACCGCCGGATCGTCCGTGTCGCCTCGCAGCAGCGGCGCGGCGGAGACGTCACGCTCGATGTACAGGGCGTCGGCGTAGGTGAGAGCGGCGCGCACCAGTCGGGCGGTGTGCTCGGCGGCCTCGGCGTCCCGCCAGGTGTCGACCGACCCCTTCACCTGGAAGCCCCCCATGACGAGGGCTACCAGCGCGGGTATGAGCAGGATGGCGTTCAGCCGGGTGGCCACCCGCCAGTTGCGGGGGCCGAGTCGACGGCCCCGCGGAGGAGCGGGACGGTCCTCGGACGCGTCGTCGGGACCGGGGGCGGCCGTCGCCGCGCGCGACGGCGGGGTGAAGTTGCCCCGAGCCGAGGGCTCGGGTCCCTTCTTGCTTCGCCTCACTCGACCAACAACCTCTCGGCGGTCGGCACCTACCTCGTGCCGCGATGTCTCAGCCTCCCCTGCGCCCTCACGTACGAGCCGGCGTCGCAAACGTCTCGGCGCACGGGGCAGTTCTGGCATTCCAGCACGCCGACCAGGGCTCTTCCAAACAGTACGTCGGGGACCGGCGAGCCCGGCGCGGCATCGAAAAATCGGTCATACAGAGCGAGGGACGTCAAAAGGCGGGGGAATGTGAGCGCAGCGAGACCACATGTGCGCGACGCGTGTCTCCTGCCCGCGATTCCTCTGCCGAAACGTTATGAACGGGGAGGGCCGACCCTCGTCCCACGACGCGGTCGACCCTCCCCCGTCCACGGCAACTTCCGGCTGGCGCTCCACACTTGACTGCCAGACCCGTGCGGCCGTCCGCGAGGTTCAGCGGAGTCGTGCCATGAGGGCGTGTTCGACGAGGGTGATGAGGGCGGATTTGGCGTCGGCGCGGTGGCGGGCGTCGGTGGTGATGATGGGGGTGTCGGGGCCGATCTGGAGGGCTTCGCGGACTTCGTCGGGGGTGTAGGGCTGGTTTCCGTCGAAGCCGTTGAGGGCGATGACGAAGGGGAGCCCGGAGTTCTCGAAGTAGTCGACGGCGGGGAAGCAGTCGGCGAGGCGTCGGGTGTCGACGAGGACGACGGCGCCGATGGCGCCGCGGACGAGGTCGTCCCACATGAACCAGAAGCGGTCCTGTCCGGGGGTGCCGAACAGGTAGAGGATGAGGTCCTGGTCGAGTGTGATGCGGCCGAAGTCCATGGCGACCGTGGTGGTGGTCTTGTCCCCGGTGTGGGTGAGGTCGTCGATGCCTGCCGAGGCGGAGGTCATGACGGCCTCGGTGCGCAGCGGGTTGATCTCCGAGACGGCGCCGACGAACGTGGTCTTACCCACGCCGAAGCCGCCCGCCACCACGATCTTCGCGGAGGTGGTGGAGCGACCCCCGTCAGAGCTTGCGAAGTCCACTGAGCACCCTTTCGAGCAGAGTCACGTCCGGAGCGCCGCCGTTGCTCTCGTCGCCGCCCGGTTGGTGGATGGCGACGAGACCCGCCTCGGCGAGGTCCGCGACCAGGATCCTGGCGACACCGAGAGGCATCGCCAAGAGCGCCGAGACCTCGGCCACCGACTTCACCTCCCTGCAGAGATGGCAGATGCGCTGATGCTCCGGGAGCAGCCCCATGAGCGCCGCCGGGTCGGCCGTCGTGCTGATCAGCGCCTCGATGGCGAGTTGGTAGCGGGGCCGCGTCCGGCCGCCGGTCATCGCGTAGGGACGTACCAGCGGCTGGTCGCCCTCGTCCTCGTACGGTTCCGCGTACGGATCATGAGAGGCGGTGGGCGGGGTCATGGATCCTCCGGGCGGGACAGCAAGTCGGTCGGTCGTGCCGTCTAGCGGGGCCGGTGGGGGTCGTGGCGGCCGGACGGTGAGGGCTGGGACGAGTGGTGCCGGGTCGGTCAGTGAAGCAGACTGCCTTGCAGCTCGGCGCGCAGGTCCGGGGTGAGGACCGCGCCCGCGCGATCGACGAGGAGCGCCATCTCGTAGCCTACGAGGCCTATGTCGCACTCCGGGTGGGCGAGGACGGCCAGGGAGGAGCCGTCCGAGACGGACATCAGGAACAGGAAGCCACGCTCCATCTCGACGACCGTCTGGGCCACGGTGCCGCCCTCGAATATCCGGGACGCGCCGGCGGTCAGCGAGGTCAGCCCCGAGGCGACGGCCGCCAACTGGTCCGCTCGGTCCCTGGGGAACCCCTCGGACATCGCCAGGAGAAGTCCGTCGGCGGACACGACGACGGTGTGGGACACCCCCGGTGTGCTGTCCACGAAATTCGTGATCAACCAGTTCAGGTTCTGTGCCGCCTGGCTCATCGGGCTCAACTATCGCTCCTGCTGGTGAGTGGGCCGCGGGTTGGTGCCGGTCTGCTGGGGACCGGCCTGGCGACCCTGTGCGATACCGCGACGAAGGTTGGTCAGTCGGCCCCGCACATCGTCCGGCGCCCGGGAGACCTGTGGACCGCCGCCGCTCGCCTGCTGCTCCGCGGTGCCCGGCACGAGGTTCGCCCGGGGCACCCGGCGCGGCAGGCCGGAGGTGGTGACACCACCGGCCGAGGGCTGTCGGACCCGCTCCGCCTGCCGGACGAGATCGTCGTTGGGCGAACTGCGCCAGGAAGACGTCTGCGGCGCGCCGGACGGCGCGGAGGGCTCCTCCGGCGTCTCGGCCCGAGGCTCGGCCGGCGCGGGGTCGGTGCCCTGCGGTCGCGCCCGCCGTTCGCCGCGGAACCAGTTGGTCTCCAGCGTGTCGTACAGCGGGGTGCGTCCGTCTCCCGGACCGCTCGCCGGCGGCAGCCCCTCCGAGAGATCGGCGTCGGCGAGCCCGCCCGGGCTCCCGAGGCCCTGGTGGGTGCCGTTGTCGTAGGGCCGGGCCGCCTGGAACTCGCCGGTGGCGGCGTGATCGTAGGACGACGGACCCCGGGAGTCGACCGCCGCCGCGGACGCGCCGTGTGCGTCCTCGTGGCGGACGTCGCCCCGCTCCGGGGAGTGGGACGGGCTCTGGTGGCCGGGAGTGCCGAAGACGTCCGACCGGACGTAGTCGCCGCTCTCCCGTTCCCCGGTCGCCGCTCCCGGCCCCTCGGGCGCGCTCTCGGAGCCCGTGGAGCCGAACGTGGTTCCGGTGGCTGGTTGGTCGGTCTCGTGACGGGCGTGCCGGGCGGTGGAGCCGGCATCCGACGGCGTGCCGTACTCGGGCACGGCCGGCAACTCGGCCGTGGCGGCCGGGTCGAGGCGGTGTCGGGGCGGGCGGTGCGTGTCCTCGGGCTCCAGGTGGTCGCGCTGGGCGTCCGGCGAGACGTGTGGCTTCGTCGGTGGCGCGGCCTCGGCCCCCCAGTCGGGAACGCGCGGCTGCGGCACGCCGGCCGGCAGTTCGGCCGGTGGCCCGGCGGGTCCGACCGGCCGCCGACGGGCGTCCGGACCGCCCGCGTGGGCGGTGTCGCCTCCCTGGGCCTGGTCCCGCCCGCCGAAGGCGTCCGGGACCAGGGGGACCTGGGGCGTTCGGGGCCCCGCGCCCGGGTGGCTCTCGGGTGCCTCCAGAGGCCGGCCGAGCCCGTTGTCGGCGCTGGTCGGTCGTGGGGGCCGCTGGTCCCGCGGCGGTGCGGGAACGGTCGGAGATCGGTGGTCCGGTGCGCTTCCCGATGCGCCGCCGCTGCCGGGCAACGCAGGCCGGGGTCCCTGTCCGGCGCCGAGCGTGCCGGCGCCGGGTCGTCCCGGGCCGAGGGTGGGTCCGGCCTTGCCGCCACCGGCCGCGCGTCGGGCCGCGGCGGCGCCGGCCGCCGCCTGGGCGGCGGCCGGACCACCACCTGAACCGGGGTGCCCCGTCCTGGCCGGCGGCCTCTTCTCGCCCTGTGCGACGTCGACGGGCAGCATCACCAGAGCGGTGGTGCCCCCGGAGTCGGACGGACGCAACTGGATCCGGATGCCATGTCGTTGGGACAGGCGGCCGACCACGAAGAGGCCCATACGGCGGGAGACGGACACGTCCACGGTGGGCGGCGACGCCAGGCGTTCGTTGATCGCCGCGAGGTCCTCGGGGGAGAGGCCGATGCCGGTGTCGTGGATCTCGATCAGGACCCGGCCGTCGGGCAGCGCGTGTCCGGTGACCTTCACCTTGGTCTGCGGAGAAGAGAACGACGTGGCGTTCTCCAGCAGCTCGGCCAGCAGGTGCACGAGGTCGTTGACCACGCGGCCGGCCACCTGGGTGGTGGGCACCGAGGAGAGTTCGATCCGCTCGTACTGTTCCACCTCGGAGGCGGCGGCGCGGAGCACGTCGACCAGTGGCACGGGGCGGGTCCACCGGCGCCCCGGCTCCTCGCCCGCCAGGACCAGGAGGTTCTCGCCGTTGCGGCGCATGCGGGTGGCGAGGTGGTCGAGCTTGAACAGCGAGGACAGCTGGTCCGGGTCGGCCTCTCGCGACTCCAGCTCCGAGATCAGCGACAACTGACGCTGAATCAGGCCCTGGGAGCGGCGGGACAGGTTGGTGAACATGGCGTTGACGTTGCCCCGCAGCAGCGCCTGCTCGGCGGCGAGTCGGACGGCCTCGCGGTGCACGTCGTCGAACGCCGCGGCCACCCGACCGATCTCGTCGCGGGAGTGGACGCCGACGGACTCCACCGAGGTGTCGACGTCCTGGGGGTCGGACTCCGAGAGCTGCTTGACCAGTTCGGGAAGGCGGTCGGAGGCGACCCTCGTCGCGGTGTCCTCCAGCCGACGCAGCGAGCGAATCATGGAACGGGCCACGACGAAGGCGCCGACCAGGGATACGCCGAGCACGATCAGGATCAGCGCGCCGGAGATGATCGCCTCGCGTTCGGAGACGCTCCGCAGCTCGCGGGCCTTCTGCTCCATCTCCTGGAGCAGCGTGCTCTCGATGTTCGCCATTTGCTGGATCTTGGTCGAGCTTTCGTCGATCCAGTCCTGGTAGGAGCGCTTCTCCTGCGATTCCAAACCGCTGTCGTCGGCCAGCGCCCGGCTGGCGTACTGATCGGCGGCCTCGATGGTGGGGCTGCCCTGGGTGATGGGCTGGAGGAGGTCCTCGGCACCCGCCCCGTAGATGCCGGTGAAGCTGCGAATGTCCGAGCGCTGCCCCTGGAGTGCCGCCTCGGCGTAGAGCCGGTCGTTCTCCGAGAGCTCGCCGTACGTGCTGTTGTTGGCGGGCAAGGCCGCCGCGATCACCGCACGTTGGACGGAGGCGTACTCCTTGGCCGAGGAGAACGCGGCCAGGGCTCGGGTCCGCTGGATCATCTCCGGATTGCTGGTGGCCTCCGCCATGTCCTGCGAGAGGTCGAGCAGGTTGGTGATGAGACGGTGGTAGGCCTCGACGGTCTGGGTCGAGTTGCCCTCGGACTCGTAGGCGCCGGTCCGGATCCGGTTGAGGCCGTTGAGGTCGCGAGCCAGGCCCACGACGGTCTCGCGGACACCTTCCAGACGGCCGTCCTGCGCGGCCTCGTCGAGCGCGTCGGAGCCGGCGAGGAAGTTGTCCCGGGCCCGGTCGGTCTTCTCGCGGTCGCCCTCGATGATGGCCGCGCTGGCGCTCGAACCGTGGGCCAACGGGCCCGCCGACTGGTCCCGTTCCTCTTGGAGGGCCGCCGCGAGCTCGGTGGCCTGCTTGGTCATCTCCGTCAGCAGCTTCATGTTGTCGAGCTGCTGCATGTTCTCCATGGACTCGTTGATGCGCAGTGCGCCCAGCGAGGTGGCCGCGACCACGGGCAGCGCCAGGAGCGAGACGAGTCGGGTGGAGATGCGCCAGTTCCGAAGGGCTATTCGCGAACCGTGGCCGGTCGGGTCCTTCGACTTCTTCGCCGCCGACTTCCCGGGTGTCGGATCCTCCCCGTGCGCCGCCCCAGCGGGGCGCTCGTCGTCGGCGGGAGGAGCCTGAGTGTGGTTCCGGCCGTGCTGGGGCGAGGCATTGGCGGCCATCGGGCCGGTCCCGCCGTGCTCCGGATCCGCCGGAGCGTTGCCATCCCTCTTGAAACGTCCCTGCACTAGCGTCGCAACCTCTGGACCAGGCGCCCGCCGCTTCAGCGGCCGAGCACTATGTCGGCGTCGTGGGGCGCCCTGAACACGCCCCCTTGTTGATCGTGGGTGACCGGCGCTCGCTCCCCCCTCGTGTCCGCCACCCTCGGCGCTGCTCGGCGCCCCGTGCGCCGGCTCGATTCCGCGGCGGTCCGTGGAATTCCAGCACAGTGCCGGATCTCCAACAAGGCCCGTGGGCCACGCCACGACATCAGTGACCCCATGTGAGGAACGAGTCACCGGATGTAGACGCCGGTCATCCGTAAATCGGACGTACGTCCGCGATTCGGTGGCTCCCTCGTGGTGTCCCAGTCGGCATGATCGGGAGCGGAATGCGTGGTTCGATGGTCTCCCGTCCCTTTCGTCGAGCGTTGCCGTCGGCCTGAATTGACCGGTTTAGGGCTTGAGTGGTGAGGAAACTCACACCCGGAAGGAGGGGGTCCGCCTCAGTCGACGGGCATCCGCCTGTCTAGCCTGACGCCCTGAGCAGCGCCCCACCCGACGATTCGGCCCCCGCGACCCGCTCCGGCGCGCCACGGGGGCCAAGCACACGACGAGGTCTCCCGCAACCGTGAAGACGACGATGACGCTCCACCAGACCGCCAACCCTCGGCGCATCACGCTGGCCCATCTGGACGACGCCGCCGGCATGTGGACCCCGGAGAGGCCGGAGCACAGCCTGGACCTGCCCGAGCGGACCGCCAACCCCCGGCGGACCGTCCTCATGGAGCTCCCGCCCGAGACCCTCGCCGTCGCGGACCGGTAGAGGCGCGAGGCCCGCGCGCCGTCCGCCCGGGTCCACTCCCGGCGGACGGTCCTCGGGGCCGCGCTAGCCTGGAGCGTCAGATTCCAGCGCTTCAGTCAAGGGGCCAGCAACCCGTGCGTATCGCCAGGTTCTCCATCGACGGCAACGTCGCCTTCGGCGCGGTCGAGGGCGACCGACCGGACGAGCTCGTCCTCGACGTCGTCAAGGGCATTCCGTTCGCGGACTTCGAGCTCTCCGGCACCAAGGTCCCCCTGAGCGGCGTGCGGCTGCTGCCGCCGGTGCTGCCCAACAAGGTCGTCGCCTTCGGCAGCAACTACGCCGACCACGCCCGCGAGCTGGGCAACGAGGTGCCCGACGCTCCGTTCGCCTTCCTCAAGCCCTCCACGTCCGTCA
Source organism: Streptomyces sp. HSG2 (assembly GCF_016598575.1). Taxonomy (NCBI): domain Bacteria; kingdom Bacillati; phylum Actinomycetota; class Actinomycetes; order Kitasatosporales; family Streptomycetaceae; genus Streptomyces; species Streptomyces sp. HSG2. The sequence goes on along the minus strand of NZ_CP066801.1, from coordinate 1,239,683 downwards.
TCGGCCCCGGAGACGAGATCCGCCACCCCTCCTTCTCCGAGGAGCTGCACCACGAGGCCGAGCTGGCGGTGGTCATCGGCCGGATGTGCCGCGAGGTGCCGCGTGAGCGAGTCGCCGATGTGATCATGGGGTACACGTGCGCCAACGACGTCACCGCCCGGGACGTCCAGCGGCGCGAGAAGCAATGGGCGAGGGCCAAGGGCTTCGACACCGCCTGCCCGCTCGGCCCCTGGATCGAGACGGACATCGACCTGGCGACCGCCGCGGACCTCACGATCCAGCTCACCGTCAACGGAGCGCAACGTCAGCTCGCCCGCACCAGTGAGATGGTCCACTCCATCGAGGACCTGGTCGTCAACATCTCCGAGGCCATGACGCTGCTCCCCGGCGATGTCATCCTCACGGGCACCCCGGCCGGGGTGGGCCCCCTCCGTGTCGGCGACGAGGTCGCCGTCACCATCGAAGGCATCGGCACTCTCACCAATAAGGTTGTCCAGCGTGGCTAGCGCACCCGCCTCCCCCGTACGCGTCCGATTCTGTCCGTCCCCGACCGGCAACCCCCACGTCGGCCTGGTCCGCACCGCCTTGTTCAACTGGGCGTTCGCCCGTCACCACCAGGGCACGCTCGTCTTCCGCATCGAGGACACCGACGCGGCCCGCGACTCCGAGGACTCCTACCGGCAGCTGCTCGACGCGATGCGCTGGCTGGGACTCGACTGGGACGAGGGGCCAGAGGTGGGCGGCCCGCACGCCCCGTACCGCCAGTCCGAGCGGACGGACCTGTACGCCGAGGTCGCGCGCAAGCTCCTGGAGTCCGGCCACGCCTACCACTGCTACTGCTCCCAGGAGGAACTCGACGCCCGACGCGAGGCCGCCCGCGCCGCCGGCAGGCCGTCGGGGTACGACGGCCACTGCCGCGACCTCGCCGACGCACGGGTTCAGGAGTACCGGGCCCAGGGCCGGGCGCCCATCGTCCGCTTTCGCATGCCGGACGAGACGATCACTTTCACTGATCTCGTGCGCGGCGAACTGACCTTCACCCCGGAGAACGTCCCCGACTACGGCATCGTCCGGGCCGGCGGCGCGCCGCTGTACACGCTGGTCAACCCGGTGGACGACGCCCTGATGGGGATCACCCACGTCCTGCGCGGAGAGGACCTGCTCTCGTCCACCCCGCGCCAGATCGCCCTGTACCGCGCGCTGACGAAGCTGGGACTCGCCGAGAGCGTCCCGCACTTCGGCCACCTCCCTTATGTCACGGGCGAGGGAAACAAGAAGCTCTCCAAGCGTGATCCGCAGTCCAGCCTCAACCTCTATCGCGACCGCGGTTTCCTCCCCGAGGGACTGCTCAACTACCTCTCCCTGCTGGGATGGTCGCTCGCCGCCGACCGGGACGTCTTCTCGACGGCGGAGATGGTCGCCGCGTTCGACGTCGCGGACGTCAACCCCAACCCGGCCCGCTTCGACCTGAAGAAGTGCGAGGCGATCAACGCAGACCACATCCGCCTGCTGGACGCGGAGGAGTTCGCGCGACGGTGCCGACCGTGGTTGGAGGCACCCTTCGCCCCCTGGTCCCCGGAGGACTTCGACGAGGACCGCTGGCGGGCGATCGCGCCGCACGCCCAGACCCGCCTACGGGTCCTCTCCGAGATCACCGACAACGTCGACTTCCTCTTCCTGCCCGAGCCGGTGTGGGACGCCTCTTCCTGGGACAAGGCGATGAAGGAGGGCTCGGACGCGCTCCTGCGCACGGCACGGGAGAAGTTGGCGGTGGCGGACTGGAGCTCCCCCGAGTCTCTCAAGGAGGCGGTGCTGGCCGCGGGTGAGGCGCACGGCCTCAAACTGGGCAAGGCCCAGGCCCCCGTGCGAGTGGCGGTCACCGGACGGACCGTCGGGCTCCCGCTGTTCGAGTCCCTGGAGGTGCTGGGTCGGGACCGGGCTCTCGCCAGGATCGACGCGGCCCTTGCCCGACTCGCTTCCTAGCGGCAGGGTGCCGAAATCCGCCCCTCGGCCCGCTCCGAGGCGACTCCGAGGCGAACGCCGCGGAGCCGCCTCGCGGCCCGGGCGACCCGCGGCCGGAACGTTGCCCCCCGGCGGGGCCCGGGCGGTACCGTCGACGCCATGCCCGTCAAAGCCATCGTCTGGGACGTCGACGACACGCTCTTCGACCACACGAGCGCGGATCGCGAGGGCCTCCGTTCCCACCTCGTCGCCGAGGGAGAGCTCGCCGCGCACCACTCCGGCGAGGAGGCGCTGAGCCGCTGGCGCGAGATCGGCGAGGAGCAGTGGATTCGTCATGCCGCAGGCGAGGTGGACTACCCCACGCTGCGACGCGACCGCACACGGGTCTTCGTGGGCCGTGCAGGACTGACGAACGCCGAGGCCGACGCCTGGTTCGAGCGGTATCTCACGCACTACGAGTCGGCCTGGTCGCTGTTTCCGGACGTGGTTCCGGCACTCGACGCGCTGGCCGGCGACTACCGGCACGGGGTGCTCTCCAACTCCAGCATCCGCGTCCAGGACCGCAAGCTGAGGACACTGGGCGTCCATGACCGGTTCGAGAGCATCCTGTGCGCCGCCGAACTGGGCGTCTCCAAACCCGACGCGAGCGCCTTCCACGCGGCCTGCGCCGCCTTGGGGCTCGCTCCCGACGAGGTGGCCTACGTGGGAGACCATCCGGAGATCGACGGCAGAGGAGCAGCCGAGGCCGGACTGCTGTCCGTCTGGGTCGATCGCGGTGGTCCCCGGTCGGCGATCACCCCCGGGGCGGGCGCGCTCCGGATCGCCACGCTCGCCGAACTCCCCGCGCTCCTCTGCGCCGATACGCGTTTTGGAGCCCCGTCCACCTTCGGGTAATGTTCTTCCTGCGCCACCGGGGCGCGGACCGCGAGGCCCGACTCCGAGGCGCAGTACTAGAGCGACTTTCCGTGACAGGTTTGCGTTCCAGTGGCCTATGGTGTAATTGGCAGCACGACTGATTCTGGTTCAGTTAGTCTTGGTTCGAGTCCAGGTAGGCCAGCTCGCAGAGCACATCTGCATGCCCCCGTTGTGTAGCGGCCTAGCACGCCGCCCTCTCAAGGCGGTAGCGCCGGTTCGAATCCGGTCGGGGGTACGGTGATCACCTACAGTGTTCGCTAGGGCCCCCGTTGTGTAGCGGCCTAGCACGCCGCCCTCTCAAGGCGGTAGCGCCGGTTCGAATCCGGTCGGGGGTACGACTGGTCTAAACCACATTGGTCTATGGTGTAATTGGCAGCACGGCTGATTCTGGTTCAGTTAGTCTTGGTTCGAGTCCAGGTAGACCAGCTCGGACCTGCGGAAACGCAGGGTCCACGCCCCCGTTGTGTAGCGGCCTAGCACGCCGCCCTCTCAAGGCGGTAGCGCCGGTTCGAATCCGGTCGGGGGTACATGGTCGGCAGGGCCCCTCGCTTCGGCGAGGGGCCCTGCCGCGCTTCCGGGGCGATGGCCGAGGTGCTCGTCGCGTCGCGATGGACCGCCCGGCACCCGAGAGGCCCTGCGGCGTCCCAGGTGCCCACTTCGGCCGCAGGCGGAGTCACCCCGAGCGGCGCAGGGCCTCGGAGAGCCGTCCGGCGGCGTCGATCACCGCCTGCGCGTGCATGCGTCCTGGGTGGCGTGTCAGTCGTTCGATGGGCCCCGACACCGACACCGCGGCCACGACGCGGTGCGACGGCCCGCGAACCGGTGCCGACACGGACGCCACCCCGGGCTCCCTTTCGCCGATGGACTGGGCCCACCCGCGCCGGCGCACTCCCGACAGCGCGGTCGCGGTGAAACGCGCGCCCTGAAGTCCGCGGTGCAGGCGCTCCGGCTCCTCCCAGGCCATCAGGATCTGGGCGGAGGACCCCGCCTTCATGGTGAGCGTGGAGCCGACCGGAACCGTGTCCCGCAGACCGGACAGTCGCTCGGCCGCCGCGACGCAGATGCGCATGTCCCCCTGGCGTCTGTAGAGCTGGGCGCTCTCGCCAGTGACGTCCCTCAGGTGTGTGAGGACCGGGCCCGCGGTCGCCAACAGGCGGTCCTCGCCCGCGGCGGCGGCCAGCTCGGCCAGGCGGGGGCCCAGGATGAACCGCCCCTGCATGTCGCGCGCCACCATGCGGTGGTGTTCCAGGGCCACGGCCAGACGGTGGGCCGTGGGTCGAGCCAGTCCGGTGGCCCCGACCAACCCCGCGAGGGTGGCCGGACCCGACTCCAGAGCGCTGAGGACGAGTGCCGCCTTGTCCAGAACGCCGACGCCGCTACTGTTGTCCATGAAACGATACTCACGTCTCACTCTGTGAAACGCAAGTTCAATTTCGCGTGGAACGCGCCACCCTGGAATCAGGACGACGGAGCCCCTGGACGAACGGGCCTGGTGGCCGTCGAGTCCGGCGAGGCGGACGGCGCCTCCTCAAGATCTCTAGTTGCGTCGGCGCGTGGTCGTCGGCCGGAGGGAAAGCGATGGGTAGGACACTGGCGGAGAAGGTCTGGGACGACCACGTCGTCCGACGGGTCGAGGGTGAGCCCGACCTCCTCTACATCGATCTGCACCTGCTGCACGAGGTGACCAGCCCGCAGGCGTTCGACGGGCTTCGCAAGAGCGGCCGGACCGTGCGGCGTACCGACCTCACCCTCGCCACCGAGGACCACAACACCCCGACGCTCGACATCGACAAGCCCATCGCGGACCCCGTTTCCCGGGCCCAACTGGAGACGCTGCGGCGGAACTGCGCCGAGTTCGGCGTCCGCCTGCACCCGTTGGGCGACGTGGAGCAGGGCGTCGTCCACGTCGTGGGACCCCAGCTGGGGCTGACCCAACCGGGCACCACCGTCGTCTGCGGCGACTCGCACACCTCGACGCACGGTGCCTTCGGCGCGTTGGCGTTCGGCATCGGAACCTCCCAGGTCGAGCATGTGCTGGCGACCCAGACACTGCCGATGACCCGTCCGCGGACCATGGCCGTCACCCTGGTCGGTCAGCCACCCGAGGGAGTCACGGCCAAGGACGTCATCCTGGCGATCATCGCGCGGATCGGCACGGGAGGCGGACAGGGCTACGTCCTGGAGTACCGGGGGGAGGCCATCGAGCGGCTCTCCATGGAGGCCCGGATGACCATCTGCAACATGTCGATCGAGGCCGGGGCACGGGCGGGCATGATCGCTCCGGACGAGACGACCTTCGCCTACCTGAAGGACCGCCCGCACGCCCCGCGGGGCGAGGAGTGGGACGCGGCGGTCGCCCACTGGAAGACGTTGCGGACCGACGACGACGCCGAGTTCGACGCCGAGGTCGTCATCGACGCCTCGGAACTGGCGCCCTTCGTCACCTGGGGGACCAACCCCGGTCAGGGTGCGCCGCTTTCCGCCGAGGTCCCCGACCCGGCTTCGTACGAGGACGCTTCGGAGAGGCTGGCCGCCGAGAAGGCCTTGGAGTACATGGGGCTCTCGGCGGGACAGCCGCTGCGCGCCATCGAGGTCGACACGGTCTTCGTGGGCTCCTGCACCAACGGCCGGATCGAGGACCTGCGCGCCGCCGCGGAGGTGCTGCGGGGACGCGAAGTCGCGGACGGCGTGCGGATGCTGGTGGTGCCCGGCTCCGCGAGGGTCGGCCTCCAGGCGGTCTCGGAAGGTTTGGACCGGGTGTTCAAGGAGGCCGGAGCCGAATGGCGGCACGCCGGCTGCTCCATGTGCCTGGGGATGAACCCGGACCAGTTGGCCCCGGGAGAGCGCTCGGCCTCCACCTCCAACCGCAACTTCGAAGGTCGGCAGGGCAAGGGGGGGCGTACGCACCTGGTCTCGCCCCAGGTGGCCGCCGCCACGGCCGTCCTGGGCCGACTGGCCTCCCCGGCCGACCTGACCACCGTCGAAGCCCCCGTTCCGGCAGGAGCCTGATCAGCCATGGAAGCGTTCACCACCCACACCGGCCGCGCCGTGCCGCTGCGCCGCGGCAATGTCGACACCGACCAGATCATCCCGGCCCACTGGCTCAAGAAGGTCACCCGGGACGGGTTCGAGGACGGTTTGTTCGAGGCCTGGCGCAAGGACGAGGCGTTCGTCCTCAACCAGCCGGAGCGCCAAGGCGCCTCGGTGCTGATCGCGGGCCCGGACTTCGGAACCGGCTCGTCCCGTGAACACGCCGTCTGGGCCTTGCAGAACTACGGCTTCAAGGCCGTGATCTCCTCTCGGTTCGCCGATATCTTCCGTGGTAACTCGCTGAAGAACGGCCTGCTCACGGTGGTACTGGAGCAGCGGGAGGTGGAAGCGCTCTGGGAGATCCACGAGGCCGACCCGCAGGCCGAGGTCACCGTCGACCTGCACGCCCGCGAGGTGCGGGCGCCCGGTTTCACCGCGGCGTTCGAGTTGGACGAGAATGCCCGCTGGCGGCTGCTGAACGGGCACGACGACATCTCGATCACGCTCCGGGACGAAGCGGACATCGCCGCCTACGAGAGTCGTCGCCCCTCGTTCAAGCCGCGGACCCTCCAGGTCTGACACCTCCCCGTCGACGGTCGACTTTCGGCCACCCCGACGAGCCAGCCGTACCCCCGATCGGCCCGATCGGGGGTACGGCTTTTCGTCGTCCGAGGCAGGCTGCCCCGGGTCACTCCCGTGGTCGACAACGAGTATGCGCTGTAAGCGAGTTGAGGGGATGTGAATGCCTGTCGCGGGTGGACGCGGAGGGCCCCGGGGCGGTAGTTGCCCCCCTGCGCGGGCGACAACTCGCCCCAGATGGCACAATCTGTGCATGGAACGCGATGGCCAACTCGAGCTCTACCGGCTGGTCGCGATCCGGCTGAAAGAAGCGCATGCGACAGTGCGCGCACTGCAAGTACCGGAGGGCGTACGGATGGCGCTGACCCGGAAGCTGCTGGTCATTACGGCCGCGGCCAAGCACGATCTCGCCCACGCGGCAAGGCGACTGGAGCGGTTCACGACGGACCTGGAGGCCGGGCGCCTGCCCGACCGGGAACGCTGAACCCCCGGAGACGGCCGAGTCCGTTGCGGCACAAGGGTGATTAGCCCGTTTCGTGTTTGATTTGCGGTATATATCTGCCTAACGTGCGAAAAGCTTGAACATTCTCGTTCTGGCAATGTCTCCGAAGGGGAAGACGTGAACAAGGCGCAGCTCGTAGAAGCGATTGCCGACAAGATGGGCGGTCGGCAGCAGGCCGCCGACGCCGTGGACGCGGTCCTGGACGCCATCGTCCGCGCGGTGGTCGCGGGGGACCGGGTCTCGGTCACCGGATTCGGATCCTTCGAGAAGGTCGACCGCCCCGCCCGCTACGCCCGCAACCCCCAGACGGGGGATCGGGTTCGGGTCAAGAAGACCTCGGTGCCGCGTTTCCGCGCGGGGCAGGGATTCAAGGACCTGGTGAGCGGCTCGAAGAAGCTTCCCAAGAACGACATCGCGGTCAAGAAGGCGCCCAAGGGCAGCCTCTCCGGCCCGACGCCCACGATCGCCAAGGCCGCGGCGAAGAAGGCGGCGGCGAAGAAGACCACCGCCAAGAAGGCGGCGGCCAAGAAGACCGCGGCGGCCAAGAAGGCCGCCGTGAAGAAGACCACCGCGGCCAAGAAGACGGCCGCCACGAAGACCGCGGCGGCCAAGAAGGCCGCCACCAAGAAGGCCACAGCGGCCAAGACCGCCGCGAAGAAGGCCCCGGCGAAGAAGGCCACCGCGAAGACGGCGCCGGCCAAGAAGTCGACCGCGCGCAAGACCACCGCCAAGAAGTCCGCCGCCCGCAAGAAGTAGCGCGCGGCGCGCCGAGGCTTTCGCACACCGGGCCGGCCCCCTCCCCGGGGCCCGGCCCGCGGCGGCTCGGCGGGCGGGGCGTCGCCCGGGGTCGTCCCGCGCCGTGAGGGCGGGGCGGGCGAGGCTGCTCACAGCGTCTGCAGGGTCACCAACGTGATCCGGTACGTCTCGCCTCGCCGCTCGGTTTCCAGGCGCACCCGTTGGCCGGGCCGCAGCAGTCGCAGGCCGCCCGCGTCGAAGGCCGCGGTGTCGAACGACACGGGGGTGCCGTCGTCGAGGAGAACCCGCCCGCAACGGGTCCGCGGATCGAAGGTGTACGCGGTCGCCTGCATGGGTCCAGCCTACTGTCCCGGGATGAGCAGCCGCGCGGCGACGCCCGCCGTGCGGGCCCCCACGCCCATGGCGAGAGCGGTCCGAAGATCCGAGCCCGTGTCCACGTCCTGTCGTACCGAATCGACCGCGCCGAGTGTGAGTTCCACCGCCCCTCCGCTCCGGTGTCGCTCCCGCGAGCGATGCCCGAAGGCCGGGCGCAGTTCCCGCCCCGGGCGGGCGGTCAGGAGAGTGGTTCCGGTTCCCGCCGCGTCCGGAAGAAAGGCCCGGGGGAAATCCGCGGAAGCGCGCAGCACCCTCCCCAATTCCGCCGATCTCAGTGCCGGAAGGTCGGCGTTCAACGCCGCCAAAGCGCACGACGGGTGCGATCGACGAACGGTCCGGGACGCGTGAGCGAGCGCGGCGTTGAGCCCGCCGGCGGGTTCGTCCCCGACGATCCTCGCGCCGAGCGCGGCGAGTGTTCGACCGGCTCGCCCGTCGCCCGTGACGACCACCACACCGGCCACGGCCGGGCAGTCCAGGGCGGCCTCCACGGTGTCCGTCGCGAAGGCGAGCGCGAGTTCGGGTCGCACCCCGGCGTCCGCCGTGTCGGCGAGCCTGCTCTTGGCCCGGGCCAAGGGCTTCACCGGTACGACCAAGGTCCACTGCACGAGCGTTCCTTCCCTCCCCCTGTCGCCGCCATTGTCACCCGGCGGGCGAGGCGACGACGTGAGCGGGGCGTACGGTGTGCTCGACAGAAAGCCGGCCGGGGGTGACACTTGTGCGGCCCCCGGCCTCGTCCGGGCCCTGGAAGGAAGGTGTTCGCGTGCCCCGCCGCAGAATCGGGTTCTGGTACCGCTTCACCGCGGTGATCTGCAAACCGCCGCTGATGGTTCTGATCAAGCGGGACTGGCGGGGAATGCACAATATCCCCGCCGAGGGCGGATTCATCACGGCCGTGAACCACAATTCGCACGTGGACCCCTTCGGATACGCGCACTTCCAGTACGAGACCGGGCGAGTTCCGCGATTTCTGGCGAAGAGCGGCCTCTTCCGGAAAGGGTTCGTCGGCGCAGTGATGCGCGGGACAGGACAGATTCCGGTCTATCGCGAGAGCACGGACGCGCTGAGCGCCTTCCGAGCGGCGATCGACGCGGTCGAGCGGGGAGAGTGCGTCGCCTTCTACCCCGAGGGAACGCTCACCCGGGACCCGGACGGCTGGCCGATGACCGGAAAGACCGGGGCGGCGCGGGTGGCCCTGCAGACCAGGTGCCCGGTCGTCCCGGTTGCCCAGTGGGGCTGCAACGAACTGCTTCCCCCCTACGCCAGGCGACCCAAGCCGCTGCCCCGCAAGACCCACCACGTCCAGGCGGGTCCCCCGGTCGATCTCTCCCGTTTCTACGGCCGGGAGATGACGGCCGAGTTGTTGAGGGAGGCCACCGAGGAGATCATGGCGGCCATCACCCGGCAGTTGGAGGAGATCCGAGGGGAGAAGGCCCCGAAGACCCCCTACGACCCCCGCCGGGAGCGTGGCGAGCAACGCCGCCGTACCCGGGCCCAGACGCGAGGGCGGCACGACGGGCGTGGCGACCGGGGCTCGGATTCCGTGGACCGTCGTGCCGGAACGCACGGCAAACAGGTGGAAGGACAGGGCGCGTGAAGGCTCCCGTCAAGGCGTCCGTGTTCGGCACCGGGTCCTGGGGGACCGCCTTCGGCATGGTCCTGGCGGACGCCGGGTGCGAGGTGACCCTGTGGGGGCGCCGCGCCGACCTCGCCGACGCCGTCAACTCCACCCGCACCAACCCGGACTACCTGCCGGGCGTGCGCCTGCCGGACTCCCTGAGCGCCACGACCGATGCCGCCCGCGCGGCGTCGGGCGCGCACTTCACCGTGCTCGCCGTGCCGTCCCAGACGGTCCGTGCCAACCTCGCCGAGTGGGCTCCCCTGCTGGAACCGGACACCGTGCTGGTGTCGCTGATGAAGGGGATCGAATTGGGGTCCGCGATGCGGATGAGCGAGGTGATCGAGGACGTCGCCGGGGTGGCCGCGGATCGGATCGCCGTGGTCACCGGCCCCAACCTGGCTCGGGAGATCGCCGCGCGGATGCCGGCCGCGGCCGTCGTCGCCTGCCGGGACGAGAGCGTGGCCCGCGAACTCCAGGCGGCCTGCCACACCCCCTACTTCCGCCCGTACACCAACGACGACGTCGTGGGCTGCGAACTCGGCGGAGCGGTGAAGAACGTCATCGGGCTGGCCGTGGGCATCGCCGACGGCATGGGTTTGGGGGACAACGCCAAGGGGTCGTTGATCACCCGCGGCCTCGCCGAGACGACCCGGCTCGGAGCCGCGCTGGGAGCCGACCCGCTGACCTTCTCCGGACTCGCGGGTCTGGGCGACCTGGTGGCCACCTGTTCCTCCCCGCTGTCGCGGAACCACACCTTCGGCACCAACCTCGGCAAGGGCATGTCCCTGAGCGAGACCGTCGCGGCCACCCGGCAGACGGCGGAGGGCGTCAAGTCCTGCGAGTCCGTGCTGGATCTGGGACGGCGGCACGGTGTGGACATGCCGATCACCGAGACGGTCGTCGGGATCGTCCACGGAGGCAAGCCGCCCGTGGTCGCGCTGGAGGAGCTGATGTCCCGCAGCGCCAAACCGGAGCGGCGCTGACCGGGTGCCCGATCGCCACGCCGAGGCTGTCACCCACCCCCGAGGGCGGGTACGCTCAGCGCGATATGAGCAGCGAGAACCTCCCCCAGAGCCCCCAGCAGCAGCCTCGCCGACCGCGTGTGGCGGTGGTGTTCGGAGGGCGCAGCTCCGAACACGGGATCTCCGTGGTCACCGCCGGCGCCGTCCTCGCGGCTCTCGACCGCGACCGCTACGACGTGCTGCCGATCGGCATCACCTCGGACGGCCGTTGGGCCCTCACCGCGGACGCCCCCGAGCGCATGGCGATCACCGACCGGCGCACCCCCAGCGTCGACGACCTCGCCGAGACCATCGAGGGCGGAGTGGTGCTCCCGGTCGACCCGGCCGACCGCGAAGTCGTCTACAGCGAGCCCGGGTCGGTCCCCAAGGCACTCGGCGAGGTGGACGTGGTCTTCCCGGTGCTGCACGGTCCCTACGGGGAGGACGGCACCCTGCAAGGACTGCTGGAGCTTTCCGGCGTCCCCTACGTCGGCTCCGGTGTGCTCGCCTCGGCCGTGGGGCAGGACAAGGAGTACATGAAGCGGGTCTTCGCCTCCTTCGGGCTCAAGGTCGGTCCCTACGTGGTGATCCGCCCGCGTGAGTGGGAGCGGGAGCCCGACGGCGCCCGCAGGAAGATCGCGGACTTGGTCGGCGAGCACGGATGGCCGATCTTCGTGAAGCCGGCTCGCGCCGGGTCCTCCATCGGCATCACCAAGGTCGAGGAGCCGGGCAGGCTGGAGGAGGCGCTCGCCGAGGCCCGGCGGCACGACCCCAAGATCCTGGTCGAGGCCGCGCTGCGCGGTCGTGAGATCGAGTGCGGGGTGCTGGAGTTCGAGGACGGGCCCCGGGCATCGGTGCCCGCCGAGATCCCCCCGCCCGCCGCCCACGCCTACTACGACTTCGAGGCCAAGTACATCGACTCCACGCCCGGGGTCGTGCCCGCCCCGCTGACGGACGAGCAGTCGGCCGAGGTGCGTCGGCTGGCCGTGGAGGCGTTCGAGGCGGTCTCCTGCGAGGGACTTGTCCGCGCGGACTTCTTCCTCGGGGACGACGGCGAGTTCGTCATCAACGAGATCAACACCCTGCCCGGATTCACCCCGATCTCGATGTACCCGAAGATGTGGGAGGCCAGCGGGGTGTCCTACCCGGAACTCGTCGACCGGCTGCTCCAGGCCGCACTGCGTCGATCCACCGGCCTGCGCTGACCCCGCTCCCGGGAGGTGCCCCGGCCGCTCCGGCCGTGTGGCCTACGACCTGTCCGCAGTATGATCGGCGGGCTCCCGTCCGAGGACGAGAGCCCGCCACACCACGTCCCCGCGTCGTCCGAAGACGGCACCACGGGATGCGATCGCGCCGGGCGGGGCGGACCTGCGACGGGGGTCAGATGTGGACGATCGGGCAGGTCAGCGTGCGGGTGATGCCGTCCACCTGTTGGACGCGGGCGACCACCATGCGTCCCAGGGCGTCGACGCTCTCGGACTCGGCCCGCACGATGACGTCATAGGGCCCCGTGACGTCCTCGGCCCGCAGCACCCCCGGGATCTCACCGATCGTCTCGGCGACGGTCGAGGCCTTGCCGACCTCGGTCTGGATCAGGATGTACGCCTGTACCACGGAGCCTCCAGGTCGCCACGAGGATCATGGGGGAGTGGGGGGACACGCTATCGCGCCCGGGCCCCCGGCCGGGAGACCCGTGGCCGGACGGCTCGTCCACCGTGGAGCATGGGGCGGGAGGACGGCGACGATCGCGAGGGGCACCTCGCCCCCGACGGTCCGTTCGACCGTAGCCGAGGACACAGACGACGCGCGACCTGGCAGGACCGGGCCGGAAGGGGAGTGGACGATGAAGGGCACGGTAGGTGAGCTCGGCGAGTTCGGGCTGATCAGGGAGCTCACCTCCCGCCTCACATCCGGCCCGGTGGTGCGGGTCGGGCCGGGCGACGACGCCGCCGTGGTCGCGGCCCCCGATCGTCGCGTCGTGGCCAGCACGGACGTCCTCGTCGAGGGACGCCACTTCCGTCGGGACTGGTCGACCGCGTACGACGTGGGCCGAAAGGCCGCGGCCCAGAACCTGGCCGACATCGCCGCCATGGGCGCGGTGCCCACGGCGTTGCTGCTCGGCCTCGTGGTCCCCGGCGAACTGCCGGTGACCTGGCCCACCGAGCTGATGGACGGCCTGCGCGACGAGTGCCAGGTGGCCGGAGCCGTCGTGGTCGGGGGAGACGTCGTCGGCGGCGACACCGTCACACTGTCCATCACCGCCCTGGGCGATCTGCGCAACCAGGACCCCGTGACCCGGGGGGGAGCCCAAGCCGGCGACCTGGTCGCGGTGACGGGCTGGCTGGGCTGGTCGGCCGCGGGCCTGGCAGTCCTGTCCCGCGGTTTCCGCTCGCCGCGCGCCTTCGTGGAGGCACACCGACGCCCCGAACCCCCATACGACGCCGGTCCCGCCGCCGCGGGGCTGGGAGCGACCGCGATGTGCGATGTCAGCGACGGGCTCATCGCCGACCTGGGCCACATCGCCGAGGCCAGCAAGGTCCGGATCGACCTGCGATCCGGCGCAGTGGACATCCCTTCCCAGATGCACGACATCGGCCAGGCCGTCGGCGTCGATCCGATGCTGTGGGTGCTGACAGGAGGAGAGGACCACGCCATCGTCGCCACCTTCCCGCCGGAGGTGAAGCTGCCCGCCCGCTGGAAGGTGATCGGGGAGGTCCTCCACCCTTCCGCGCTGCCCCGGATCACCGTCGACGGCGCGCCGTGGACCGGCGAGGGCGGCTGGGACCACTTCGGAGGGGAGATCGAGTCGTGAGCGGCCCGCCGCGGGTGTTGACCGTCGCCGGTTCCGACTCCGGCGGCGGTGCCGGGATCCAGGCGGACCTGAAGACGATGCTCGCGCTCGGCGTCCACGGAATGAGCGTCCTGACGGCGGTGACGGCCCAGAACTCCCAGGGCGTGCGGGGGGCCTGGGAGCTTCCGGCGGAAGCGGTCCGCGCCCAGTACCGCAGCGTCGTCGACGACATCGGAGTGCAGGCGGTCAAGACCGGGATGCTCGCCTCCGCGGAACTCGTGGAGGCGGTCGCCGAACTGCTCGACGGAACCGACGCCCCGCTGGTCGTCGACCCGGTCGGCGTGTCCAAGCACGGCGACCCCCTGTTGGCCGCTTCGGCCGTGGAGTCGGTGCGGGCGGCGCTGCTTCCCCTGGCCACCGTCGCCACTCCGAATCTGGACGAGGTGACCCAACTGACCGGGGTCCGGGTGGAGTCCGAGGCCGACATGCGCCGCGCGGCGGGGGCGGTGCTTGCCCTCGGGCCCCGATGGGCGCTGATCAAGGGCGGCCACCTGCCCGGTGAGCCCGTGGACCTGCTGACCGACGGCTCCGTCGAGCACTGGTTGCGCGCTCCGCGTCACGACAACCGGCACACGCACGGCACCGGCTGCACCCTGGCCTCGGCGGTCGCCGCCGGACTGGCCAGGGGACGGTCGGTACCCGAGGCGGTCGCCGCCGCCAAGGCGTACGTCACGGGCGCGATCGGCGCCGGCTTCCCGCTGGGTTCGGGGATCGGCCCCGTGGACCACGGCTGGGCGCTCGGCCCGCGAGGGTGACCCCTGCCCGTGCCCCGCTCGGGAACGGCGAAGAGCCGGTCCACCCGAGGGTGGACCGGCTCTCGCAGCGGACCGGCAGTGACCGCGCGCTGTTGCTGAGCGTCAGCGCGAGACCTTGCCGGCCTTGATGCACGAGGTGCAAGCGTTCACGCGCTTCGGCGTCCCGCCGACCACGGTACGCACACGCTGGATGTTGGGGTTCCAGCGACGGGGCGTACGGCGGTGAGAGTGCGAGATGTTGTTGCCGAAGCCCGGCCCCTTGCCGCAGACGTCGCAGTTGGCAGCCACGGGTCACTCCAAAGACTTCAGATGCACTTACGGTTGATCCCGGCATGCCGGGATCGAGGCGCTCGGTCCATACGGACGCTTCGAGACCCGAGTGGCTGTGCCAGGGGAACGGCCCGATCGGGATCGGGCAACCGGAGCATCATACAACGACTGTCTCGGCAGGAGGAAACCGGTGAGGTGAAGGGGACGCCTCGCCCCGCTCCGGCGCCCGACGTCGGGCGGTCTACGCTGCGGGGACATCGAGCAGCTCAGGGAGGCACGGGTGGCGCAGGTGCCGAGGGGAACCATCGACGCTCCGGCCGTGCGCGCCTGGTGCGGGACCGCGTTGGCCTCGCTCGGCCGCGCGCGCGAGGAAATCGACGCGATCAACGTCTATCCGGTGGCGGACGCCGACACCGGGACCAACCTCTACCTCACCCTTGAGTCGGCGACCGGGGCGGTGGAGGCGGTCTTCACCGCCCACGAGCCGGACGGCCCTCCCCTCGCCGACGCCGTCCGGGCGATGGCCCACGGAGCTCTCCTGGGCGCCCGCGGGAACTCCGGCACCATCCTGGCCCAGTTGCTTCGCGGCATGGCCGAGGTGCTGGGCGGCGAGGAGGGGTCCGGCGTCGACGGCGTCGCCCTGCGCCGGGCCCTGCGCCGGGCCTCCGACTCCGCCCGCGAGGCCGTGGCCCACCCGGTCGAGGGCACCGTCCTCTCCGTGGCCGCCGCCGCCGCGGCGGCGGCCGAGGGCGGCGGGACCGACTGCGCCGGGGTGGTCCGTGCCGCGCACCGGGGCGCCCGCGAAGCGCTCGCGCGAACCCCGGGGCAACTGTCCGTCCTCGGCCGGGCGGGGGTCGTCGACGCCGGTGGGCTCGGCCTGGTGACCGTGCTCGGCGCGCTGCTGGAGGTCCTCACCGGAGAGACCCGCCGCGAACCCGAGCGCCGGTCCGGGGGGGACGCGCACGGGCACGGCACCTCGACGACCTCTGCCGCGCCCGCCCCCCACGCCGAGACTCCCGCCGATCCCGCCGGCTTGGGGGACCCGGCGGGCGGTCCCGCTTTCGAGGTCGTCTACCTCCTGGAAGCCGACGACACCTCGGTCGAACGCCTCCGTGCCCGCCTGGACACCCTCGGCGAGTCCCTGGTGGTCGTCGGAGGCGACGGACTGTGGAACGTCCACGTGCACGTCGACGACGCCGGTGCCGCGATCGAGGCCGGCGTGGAGGCGGGCCGGCCGCACCGCATCCGCGTCACCCACTTCGACCGGGACGACGCGCACGCCCGGATGCCGGCCACGCCCCTCCAGGACCCGGCCGAGCGGGCGCGGCGCGCGGTGGTCGCCGTCGTGCCGGGGGAAGGGCTGGCCGCGCTGTACGCCGAGTGCGGGGCCACGACCCTGCTCGCTCGCCCCGGGGAGCCACTCGCCAGCGGGGAACTGGCACAGGCCGTACGGCGGGCGCACGCGCACGAGGTGGTCGTGTTGCCGAACGACGCCGAGCTGCGCCACACCGCGGCGGTCGCGGTCGAGCAGGTCCGTGCGGAGGGGGCGCGGGTGGCACTGATCCCCACCCGCTCCGCCGTCCAGGGCATCGCCGCGCTCGCCGTCCACGAACCCGGCCGCCGGTTCGACGAGGACGTCGTGGCGATGACCTCGGCGGCCGGTGCCACCAGGTACGCCGAGGTGGCGGTGGCCGAGAGGCGGGCCTGGACCACCGCCGGCGTCTGCCAGGCGGGCGACGTGCTGGGCCTCATCGACGGAGACGTCGCGGTGATCGGCTCCGACGTGGCGGGCGTCGCCGAGGCGGTACTGGACCGGATGTTGGCGGCCGGTGGCGAGTTGGTCACCCTGGTCCTGGGCGACGACGCGCCGCAGGGCGTCGCCGACCTGCTGCGCGCGCGTGTGCGCGGCGCGTACCTCGCCGTGGACACGGTGGTCCACAGGGGGGGACGGCAGGGCGCCCCCCTGCTCATCGGCGTCGAATAGGCGCCGAGGTTCGCGCCGCCCGACCGGGTGCCCAGGCCGTGCGCCCCGGCGGGCCGGAGCCGTACACGCGGGAGGAGCGGCGCGTACCGCGCCGCTGTCGGTGCCGTGGTGTGCAATGGACCCGTGCCCGCGCTGCGAGAACCTCTGGAACGCCCCTTGAAGGCGGTGCTCGGCCCCACCACGGCGAAGGTGATGGCCGAGCATCTCGGCCTGCACACCGTCGGCGACCTCCTCCACCACTACCCACGTCGGTACGAGGAGCGCGGCCGGCTCACCCACCTCGTCGATCTGCCCATGGACGAGCACGTCACGGTCGTGGCCCAGGTGGCGGAGGCCCGACTCCACGCCTTCGCCTCCGCCAGGGCTCCTGGCGGCAAGGGCCGTCGACTCGAGGTGACGATCACCGACGGCAGCGGTCGGCTGCGGCTGGTCTTCTTCGGCGCCGGCGCGCACAAGCCCCACAAGGAACTGCTGCCGGGAACCAGGGCCATGTTCGCGGGCAGGGTCTCCGTCTTCAACCGCCGGCTCCAGCTCGCGCACCCGGCGTACGAGTTGTTGCGCGACGAGGGGGGCGAGCCCGCCGAGGACGCCGCGGCCGAGGACTGGGCCGGTTCCCTGATCCCCCTGTACCCGGCCACCGCCAAGCTGGAGTCCTGGAAGATCGCCAAGGCCGTCCAGACCGTGCTGCCCGCCGCCGAGGACGCGATCGACCCTCTGCCCGCGACCCTGCGCGAGGGGCGGGACCTCGATTCCCTGTCCCAGGCGCTGGTCAAGATCCACCGCCCTCGATCCCAGGTCGACGTCGATCGCGCCCGCGCGCGACTGAAGTGGGACGAGGCCTTCGTCCTCCAGGTCGCGCTGGCCCGCCGCCGGCACGCGGAGAACCTGCTCCCCGCCGTGGCGAGAAAGGCGGCCCCGGACGGTCTGCTGGCCGCCTTCGACGAGAGGCTGCCCTTCACTCTCACCGACGGCCAACGGCGAGTGTCCCTGGAGATCCTCGACGACCTCGCTTCCGACCATCCGATGCACCGACTCCTCCAGGGGGAGGTCGGCTCCGGCAAGACGCTGGTGGCGCTGCGTGCCATGCTCGCAGTCGTCGACGCGGGCGGGCAGGCCGCGATGCTGGCGCCGACCGAGGTGCTGGCGCAGCAGCACCATCGCTCCATGGTCGAGATGCTCGGAGGGCTGGGGCGGGGCGGCATGCTCGACGCCGCCGAGCACGCCACGAGGGTGACACTGCTCACGGGTTCCACGAGCGCAGCGGAGCGGCGCCGGGTCCTCCTCGAACTGGCCACCGGCGAGGCCGGGATCGTCGTCGGGACCCACGCGCTCATCGAGGACTCCGTGCGCTTCCACGATCTGGGGCTGGTCGTCGTCGACGAGCAGCACCGCTTCGGTGTGGAGCAACGCGACGCCCTGCGCGGCAAGGCGGACGCCCGCGGCGGGGGCTCCCCGCACCTGTTGGTCATGACCGCCACGCCCATCCCGCGCACGGTCGCGATGACCGTCTTCGGGGATCTCGACACCTCGGTCCTCGACCAACTCCCGGCCGGACGCTCGCCCATCGCCAGCCACGTCGTCCCGGCCGCCGACAAGCCCCACTTCCTCACCCGCGCCTGGGAGCGGGTCCGCGAGGAGGTGATCCGAGGGCACCAGGCGTACGTGGTGTGCCCCCGCATCGGGGACGAGGAGGGCGAGCCCGGAGAGCGGTCGTCCGGGCACGCGCCGTCCGACTCCGAGGAGACGACCGACAGACGCCCGCCGGTCGCCGTCCTCGACATGGCGGACCGGCTCGCCGCCGGTCCGCTCCGCGGCCTCTCCGTGGGCGTCCTGCACGGCCGGATGCCACCCGAGGACAAGGACGCCGCGATGCGGCGCTTCTCGGCGGCGGAGACGCACGTGCTCGTCGCCACCACCGTCGTCGAGGTGGGGGTGGACGTACCCAACGCCACCGTCATGGTGATCATGGACGCCGACCGCTTCGGGGTCTCCCAGCTCCACCAGTTGCGCGGCCGGGTCGGTCGCGGTGCCGCGGCCGGGCTGTGCCTGCTGGTCACCGAGGCGCCGGAGGGGAGCCCGGCCCGCCGCCGGCTGGCAGCCGTCGCCTCGACGCAGGACGGCTTCGCACTGTCCCGGGTCGACCTGGAGCAGCGCCGTGAGGGAGACGTGCTGGGCAGGGCCCAGTCCGGGGCTCGGACGTCGTTGCGCGTACTGACCGTTCTGGAGGACGAGGACATCATCGAGGAGGCGCGACAGGAGGCGTTCGCGGTGGTGTCCGCGGACCCGGAGCTGACTCATCTGCCCGGGCTGCGCACGGCCTTGGAGGCGTTGCTCGACGCCGAGCGGGAGCGCTATCTGGAGAAGGGGTGAGGTCCGCGGGCCGGGCGTTGGAGCCGCCCGTCGGGCCGCACCCGCCGACCGACCCCGTCGGGCCGCACGCCGCGCCCCCTGTCACCGCCGCCGCGCCTGCCACACTGGGGAGCCACACGTCCCCTCCACCAAGGATTCGACACAGATGACCCGCGTGATCGCCGGCGTGGCCGGCGGACGCCGACTCGCCGTCCCTCCCGGGACGGGGACCCGCCCCACGTCGGACCGGGCCCGCGAGGCCCTCTTCTCCACCTGGCGGTCGCTCCTGGGGCGGCCCTTGTGCGGCGAGCGCGTGCTCGACCTGTACGCGGGCTCGGGCGCCGTCGGTCTTGAGGCGCTGTCCCGGGGCGCGAGTCACGCCCTGCTCGTCGAGGCGGAGCCGCGTGCCGCCCGCACAGTCCGGGAGAACGTCCGCGCCCTCGGTCTGCCCGGCGCGGAGGTCCGGATCGGTCAGGCCGAGCGGATCGTCCGCGGCGCCCCGCCGGAGCACCCTTTCGACATGGCCTTCCTCGACCCTCCCTACGCCGTCGCGGACGACGATCTTCGAGAGATCCTGATCACACTCCTCGCACGAGGGTGGCTCGCCGTCGAGGCCCTCGTCACCGTGGAGCGCGGTAGCAGGGGCGGCGAATTCGACTGGCCGGAGGGCATCCGGGCGCTCCGCTCCCGTCGCTACGGCGAGGGCACGCTTTGGTACGGTCGCGCCGCCTCACCGTGCGACCACGCACGATGACCGGACCGGAGAGCGAGGGATCACCAGTGCGCCGCGCCGTCTGCCCCGGGTCGTTCGACCCGATCACCAACGGACACCTCGACATCATCGCCCGTGCCTCCAGGCTGTACGACGAGGTCTACGTGGCGGTGATGATCAACCAGTCCAAGCGGGGGCTGTTCGAGATCGAGGAACGCATCGACCTCATCCGCGAGGTCACGGCCGAGTACGGGAACGTCCGGGTCGAGTCGTTCCACGGTCTGCTCGTCGACTTCTGCCGGGCACGCGACATCCCCGCCATCGTCAAGGGCCTGCGCGCCGTCAGCGACTTCGACTACGAGCTGCAGATGGCCCAGATGAACAACGGCCTCTCCGGTGTGGAGACCCTCTTCATTCCCACCAACCCCACCTACAGCTTCCTCTCCTCGTCCCTGGTCAAGGAGGTGGCCACCTGGGGTGGTGACGTCGCTCACCTGGTCCCGCCCGCGGTCCTGGCCGCGCTGGACACGCGGTTGGGAGACCGCTGAGGCGGACCCGCCCCCGAGGCGGTCCCCCTCCCGCGGTGCGGCGCCGTACAGTCGTCTTCCGTCCGACCATCCAGTCGCGTAGGGAGTGGCGAGCACACGGTGGACGTGCAGAAGAAGCTGGACGAGATCGTCACCTTGGTCGCGGGTGCCCGCGCCATGCCCATGTCGGCCTCGTGCGTGATCAACCGCGCCGGTCTCCTCGCGCTGCTCGACGAGGTGAGAGACGCCCTGCCGGGCTCCCTGGCCAGGGCCGAGGAGTTGATCGGCGATCGCGACCAGGTGGTCACCCGGGCCCGGGAGGAGGCCGACCGGATCATCGGTGCCGCGCACGCCGAACGCGGCTCCCTCGTCTCCGACACGGAGGTGGCACGCCGGTCGAGGGCCGAGGCCGATCGGATGCTCGCCGAAGCCCGCGAGGAGGCGGAGGCGATCCGCGCCGAGGCCGACGAGTACGTCGACTCCAAGCTCGCCAACTTCGAGGTGGTCCTGACCAAGACGCTCGGATCGGTGGGTCGCGGACGGGAGAGGCTCCTGGGCGGTGATCTCCCGAGCACCGGCGGCGGCAACCTCGACTCCGAGGACGACTACCCTCGGCGCGGTCAGGACCCGGAGTCCGGCCGCCAGGACGCCGACGCGTACGTCGACGCCAAGCTGGGTGCCTTCGAGTCGGTGCTCACCGCCACCCTGGAGGCCGTGGGACGAGGCCGGGAGAAGCTGCACGGCCGGATCGCGACCGACGACCTCGGCGCTCTCGCCGAGGAGTCGAGCCCGTCGAGGTACTCCAGCGACGCCGACTACCTGGCCGACCTCGCGGCCCCCGCCGACACCCCCGCCGACCGCGGGGCGACGGTGCCCGCGCCGCGTGCCCAGGAGCCCGGCAAGGGTTACTCGCATACGCCGGTGCCTGCGCCGCGCGTCCGCATGTCGCGGACGGAGGACTACGCCGAGCCACCGACACCGGTGTCGCCGGGCGCCCCGGAACCCTATGGATACGGCCCTGGGTACGCCGCCTACGCCGACGGTCGATCCGCCGAGCCTTACGGCGGGTATCAGGGGTACGGCGACGGAGTGGGGGGCTACGGCGTCGCCGCCTACGATCCGGCGGCCCCCGGCGATGCGAGGGGCGGCTACCCGGACACCGACCCCTACGGGACCGCCGAGGTCGGCCCTGAGCAGCCGATTCGCTATGATCCGCCCTACGACGAGGGGGGCCGCTGAGGCCGGGTTGGGTCAACGGCGGAAGGTCCAGTATCCTGGCTCTTCGGTCGCGCGCACGTCAGCGATCAGCGCTGCCCCGTCGCCGGCGGCAGCTCACCGAGCCCGAAGATCGAAAGCAGGAATGGCTCTGAACGCCCGCCTCGACCACCGTGACCCCCTCGTGATCGACACTCATGAGCTGGGTCGTCGACCCGGTGCGATGAGGCGGCTGACCCGGGACCTCGACGCCCCGGCGGAGCTGGGGATCGCCGGGGTCGTCGGAGTCCCGGAGGGCGCTCCGCTGGAGCTGGACCTTCGGCTCGAGTCGGTGATGGAGGGTGTCCTCGTCACGGGCACCGGCCGTGCACGGGCCACGGGGGAGTGCGTAAGGTGTCTGGAGCCGGTCGAGCTGGAGCTCGAAGCGGATTTCCAGGAGATGTTCTCGTACCCTGACGCCGACGACCGGGGCCGCGTGATCGCGGAGCCCGGCGACGACGCCGAGGACGACGAGGACAGGCTCCATGTCGAGGACGGCTTGATCGGCCTCGAACCCGTGCTGCGTGACGCGGTGGTGCTCGCACTGCCGATGCGGCCGGTGTGCCGGGAGGACTGTCCCGGGCTGTGCGCCGAGTGTGGAGCACGGCTCGCGGACGACCCGGGACACCACCATGACGCCGTCGACATCCGTTGGGCGGCACTGCAGGGACTCGCCGAATCCATCAGGGACGGCGAGAACGACGAGAAGAGCGGCGCCGAACCGGGCGTCGACGAGAAGCAGGAGAAGTAGCCGTGGCTGTTCCGAAGCGGAAGATGTCGCGCAGCAACACGCGCCACCGCCGGTCGCAGTGGAAGGCTGCGGTCCCCACCCTGGTTGCGTGTGAGCGCTGCCACGAGCCCAAGCAGCAGCACATCGCGTGCCCGTCATGTGGCACCTACAACAAGCGCCAGGTCCTCGAGGTCTGAGCGGCTGGTGACAGGCACTGTGTCCACTGCCAAGAAGACGGAAGACCCCCAGTCGGCTCCTCCTGTCAGGAAGAAGGCGGACAACCAGGCCTCGTCCCACACGCTTCTGGAGGGGCGGCTCGGCTACCAGGTCGAGTCCGCCCTTCTGGTGCGTGCGCTGACGCACCGGAGTTACGCGTACGAGAACGGCGGCCTCCCCACGAACGAGCGGCTGGAGTTCCTGGGGGACTCCGTCCTCGGTCTCGTGGTCACGGACACGCTGTATCGCACCCACCCCGACCTGCCCGAAGGCCAGTTGGCCAAGCTACGGGCCGCCGTGGTCAACTCGCGCGCGCTGGCGGGGGTCGGACGCGGGCTCGACCTGGGTTCCTTCATCCGGCTCGGCCGCGGCGAAGAGGGCACGGGCGGACGGGACAAGGCATCCATCCTCGCCGACACCCTGGAGGCCGTGATCGGCGCGGTGTACCTCGACCGGGGACTGGACGCGGCGTCCGAATTGGTGCACCGACTCTTCGATCCGCTGATCGAGAAGTCCTCTGGTCTCGGTGCCGGTCTGGACTGGAAGACCTCGTTGCAGGAACTCACCGCCACCGAAGGGTTGGGTGTCCCCGAGTACCTCGTGTCGGAGACGGGCCCCGACCACGAGAAGGTCTTCACCGCTGCCGCCCGCGTCGGAGGCGTCTCGTACGGCACCGGCACCGGCCGCAGCAAGAAGGAGGCGGAGCAGCAGGCCGCCGAGACCGCTTGGCGGTCAATCCGGTCCGTCGCCGATCGACGCGCGGTGGACGCGGCCGATCCCCCCCATGGCGCCCCGCCGTCGCCCGGCACCTGAACACGAGGGCGCCGAACGACCGTCCGCCGCGGTCGCCGACCCGCGCGGGCGGCGTCATGGCACACCGGGAGGAACGATGCCGGAGCTGCCCGAGGTCGAGGTCGTGCGGCGCGGCCTGTACAGGTGGGTCGCCGGCAGGACGATCGACACCGTCGAGGTGTTCCACCCCCGCGCGGTGCGCAGGCACCCCGGCGGGCCCGAGGACTTCGCGCTTCGGACCGCCGG
This sequence comes from Streptomyces sp. HSG2, assembly GCF_016598575.1. Classification (NCBI taxonomy): domain Bacteria; kingdom Bacillati; phylum Actinomycetota; class Actinomycetes; order Kitasatosporales; family Streptomycetaceae; genus Streptomyces; species Streptomyces sp. HSG2. Next base: position 1,216,259 of record NZ_CP066801.1, on the reverse strand, counting down.
ACACCTCATCGGCCCGCCCGGCCGCCGCGGGAAGTACCTCTGGCTGCCGCTTGAGGAGACCGGGCAGGCGGTCCTGGCCCACCTCGGCATGAGCGGCCAGCTTCTGGTCCGGCCCGACGGCGCTCCGGACGAGCGGCACCTGAGGGCGCGATTCCGGTTCGCGGACGATCTCGGAACCGAGCTCCGCTTCGTCGACCAGCGCACCTTCGGCGGGCTGTCTTTGCACGACACCAGGGGCGACGGCCTGCCGGAAGCCGTCGGACACATCGCCCGGGACCCGCTCGACCCGCGCTTCGACGCGGAGGCCTTCCAGAGGGCACTGCGCGGGAAGCGGACCACGGTCAAACGAGCGCTGCTCGACCAGTCACTGATCAGTGGGGTCGGCAACATCTACGCGGACGAGGCGCTGTGGCGGGCTCGCCTGCACCACGACCGCCCCACCGCCACCCTGGGCCGCGACCGGAGCCTGGCCTTGGTCGACCACGCTCGCGACGTGATGTCCGACGCGCTGGCCGAGGGCGGTACCAGCTTCGACAGCCTCTACGTCAACGTCAACGGCGAATCCGGCTACTTCGACCGATCACTGGACGCCTACGGGCGCGAAGGCGCGCCCTGTCGTCGCTGCGACACCCCGATACGGCGCGTGGCGTGGATGAACCGCTCCAGCCATTTCTGCCCGAGGTGCCAGCCACCACCTCGCCCGGTCCGGCGGTCGGACCACTGAGGGGCCGTGGTCGGCCCCGACACGGCCTCACGCGAGCTCATCGGAGTTCGGGGCAGCCCGGCGGGAACGGTCAGTAGCCGAAGTCCTGTGTCCACCAGGGGCCGCCCGAACCGAAGTGGACCCCCACCCCCAGGGTGCGGAAGTCGCAGTTCAGTATGTTGGCGCGGTGGCCCGGGCTGCTCATCCACGCGTCCACCACCGTCGCCGCGTCCGCTTGGCCGCGGGCGATGTTCTCCCCGCCCAGGTCGGCTATCCCGGCTTGTTCGGCGCGGTCCCAGGGGGTCGTCCCACCTGGGGCGGTGTGGTCGAAGAAGCCCTGTTCGGCCATGGCCCGGCTGAAGTCGCCCGCCATCCCCGCGAGAGCCCCGTCCGTTTCGAGCGGGCGGCAGCCGGCCTGGGCCCGCTCGATGTTGACCAGCCTCACCACCTCGGCCTCGGCGACTCCCTCCGGCGGCTCCGTCGCGGGTGCCGCGGGCCGCTCCGCCTCCTCGATCTCCCGGGGAATCGATTCCGGGTCGTTCACGTCGTCGGCGGCGGACGGCGCGCGTGGATCCTCGGCGTCCCGTGGGCCCTCGGCTTCGGGCGTCGTCGTCGACGGAGCCGGGGCCTCCGTCTCGTCGGCCTCAGGCGTGGCGATCGGCGCGTCGGGCACGGCCGGCGAGGGGTCCTCGGAGGGGAGGACGGTCCGCTCCCGGTCTCGGCTGGTGCCCGTGTCCCCGCGTTCTGCTTCCCCAGCCTCGGTGGTGCCGTCGTGCGGGGCGGCGTCTCCGGTCGGTGCCGCCGCCTTGGCCGGTTCGTCCCCGCCCTCCCCCGACCCGATGCGGTAGTCGTCGAGGCCGGGGACCACGCCGGTGGCGACCGCGATCGTGCCGAAGGCGACGGCGGCGGTGGCGCCTAGCAGGCCGGTACGGAGCGGATCCGCCACCGGGCGGGGACGGCGGCGTCGGTGCGCGGGGACTCGACGACCTCCGGTGTCGGGCGCGAAGCCGTGACGGTGGGAGAGGCCGACGCTCCGCCCGACCTCCGCCGGGGTGGAGGAGTCCTCGCCCCGAGCGAACGCGTAGGCTTGGTCGGCTCGCGCCCGCTCGGCGGCGTCGGGGTCCAGGTAGAGGGCGATGCCCACCGGGTGCTCTTCCGTCGGGCCCGGTCGCGTGGGGTCGCCGTCGGGCGTCGGCGCCGCCGCGGCGGATGCTTCCCCCCGGTGGTCCGTGTCGGAGTTCGGGGTGTCGGAGCGTCGATGGCGTCCCATGTCGTGCGCCTTCCTGGTCCGCGCTCGAACCTTCGTCACGATGCTCCGGTGGGGCTTCGGCGCGACGACCGGTCGGCCTGGCGCGAGGAGCATCACTAAACTCACCTGATCGAGTGAGTTTCATATGAGTTCATTGGGTCGGGACGGTACCGCATGGCGCAGAGGGTGGAAGTGTCCGGAACGACATCGGCCGGTCCCGTCGCATCCGTGAGCGAAGATGTTCGCCTGCTCGTGTGGGTGCGGGGGTGCGTGCAGGGTGTGGGTTTCCGCTGGTTCACCCGGGCCCGGGCGCTCGAGGTCGGCGACGTGACCGGCTTCGCGCTCAACCTGGCCGACGGGCGGGTGCAGATCGTCGCGGAGGGGCCGAGGGCTTGCTGCGAGGACTTGCTGAACTGGTTGCGCGGTGGCGACACGCCCGGACGGGTCGATGGTGTCACCGAGATCTGGGACACACCGCGCGGTCGGTACGAGGGATTCGCCATCCGCTGATCGCGCCGGTCTCGCCGCCCGCCCGACCGGTGAAGGCCGTCTCAGGTGGACAAGTGCGCCGCAAAACGGCAGGTGACCGGCGAGGGGCGGACACCGGGAAGGGATGCGGACGCGACCGGGGTGTCCGGCGACAGTCCGACCCCGGTCGACGCGGGTACCCGGAGGGGTGGCTCGGGCCGTCGGTCGAGCCCCGACGGCGGGTGTGATCGTGTTGACCGTCAAACTTTTTGGTGAGACGCTGAAAGTCCCCGCGCACCTCGGCTGTTTGGCATGGATGAACGGCAGAGACAAGTGAAGAGTGTCAGGCACCCGGGTGCGTAACCCCTACGACCCAAACCGCTACGGTCGGTCACTCATTTGTGGAGGACCATCCATCATGGCAAAGGCGCTTCTCGGTTACGTCGGCGGCTCGGACCCTCGACTCCTCGCCGAGATGCGACGGCTCCAGCAGCGTGTCCAAGACCTGGAATCCGAGCTCGTGCGCATCCAGGCGGAGAACGAGGCACTGGCGGCCGCCGCTTCTCATGACAGGATCATGGAGAGCGTTGACGCACACCAGGCGGAGCCCGCGCTGACCTGATCACCGCTCCGCGCAGAAAAGGCGGCGGGCTGTGATCGGTCCATTCTGTCCTGCTCCATCGCCTCGTTGTCAGGGACGCCCCAGGCGTCCCTGTCCCATGTCGAGCCGCAGACCGTCTCGACCCCTTCGGGCGTATCCCCCTCCTCGCCTTCTCTAACGTCTGATGTGCCCGACCCGTTCACCGGTGAAACCGCGAGGATCCGAAGGGTCGTGGAGGGAGCCGATCCGGGCCGGTAGAGTCCGACGGCGTGCACCTGAAGGCCCTGACCCTCCGTGGGTTCAAGTCGTTCGCCTCGGCGACCACGCTCCGCTTCGAGCCCGGGATCACCTGCGTCGTAGGCCCGAACGGATCAGGCAAGTCCAACGTCGTGGACGCCCTGAACTGGGTGATGGGCGAGCAGGGCGCGAAGTCGCTGCGCGGCGGCAAGATGGAGGACGTCGTCTTCGCCGGGACGGCCGATCGCCCCCCGCTCGGGCGTGCCGAGGTGTCGCTGACCATCGACAACGCCGACGGAGCCCTGCCCATCGAGTACGCCGAGGTCACCATCACCCGGGTCATGTTCCGCAACGGGGGCAGCGAGTACCAGATCAACGGCGACACCTGCCGCCTCCTCGACGTCCAGGAACTGCTCTCCGACTCCGGCATCGGCCGCGAGATGCACGTGATCGTCGGCCAGGGCCGGCTGGACTCCGTCCTGCGGGCCGACCCCATGGGCCGTCGGGCCTTCATCGAAGAGGCGGCAGGCGTCCTCAAGCACCGCAAGCGCAAGGAGAAGGCGCTGCGGAAGCTGGACGCGATGCAGGCCAACCTCGCACGCGTACGCGACCTCACGGAAGAACTCCGGCGACGACTCAAGCCGCTGGGAAGGCAGGCGGCGGTGGCCCGCCGCGCCGCCACGATCCAAGCCGATCTGCGCGACGCCCGACTGCGGCTGCTGGCCGACGACCTCGTCCGGCTCCGCGAGGCCCTGCGGGCCGAGATCGCCGACGAGGCCGCCCTGAAGGAGAGGAAGAACGCCGCCGAACGGGCACTGGCCGAGGCGCGGCACCGGGAGGAACGCTGGGAGGCCGAGGTTCGAGAACTCGGTCCGCGGTCGCGTCAGTCACAGCTCCACTGGCACGAGCTCTCCCGCCTCGCCGAGCGGGTGCGCGGCACCGTCTCGCTCGCCGAGGCCCGGTTCGACCGTGCCTCGGCCGAGCCACCGGAGGAGCGCCGGGGACGCGACCCGGAGGACCTGGAAGCGGAGGCCGCCCGGATCCGCGAGCGGGAGGTGGAGTCGCAGACGGCACTGGAGGCCGCTCGCAGGGCGCTGGGCGACGCCGTCTCCCACCGCGCCGAACTGGAGGAAGAACTCGCCGGGGAGGAGCGCCGACTCAAGGACGCGGCCCGTGCCGACGCCGATCGCCGCGAGGGCCTGGCCCGCCTGGAGGGCCAGGTGGCCGCGGCCCGATCCCGGGCGGCGGCGGCCGGAGCCGAGGTCGAACGGTTGGCCGCCACCCGAGACGAGGGCCACGCCCGTGCGGCGGCGGCCCGTGCCGAACACGAGGAGTGGCGCGTCCGGGTCGCCGCTCTCGATGCCGAGCACGCCGGGCTCGCCGCCTCGCGGGAGGCGGCCGAGGAACGACTGGACGCCGCGCGCCGGTCGCTGGAGTCCGCCCGTGAGGCCGGAACGGAGGCCGAGCGCCGCCACGCCGCGGCGCGGGCGAGGCATGAGGCCCTTTCCCTGGCGCTGCGTCGGCAGGACGGGACCCCGGCACTGCTGAGTGCCGGGGATCGGCTCACGGGCGTACTCGGGCCCGTCGCCGACCTGCTGCGTGTGGAGCCCGGTCACGAGACGTCGCTCGCCGCCGCCTTGGACGCGGCGGCCGAAGCCGTGGCCGTCCGGGGTCTGGGTCCCGCCGTCGACGCTCTCCGGGCGCTGCGCAAGGACGACGCCGGCCGGGTGGTTCTGCTGCTGGCGGGCGAGGCCGTGGACGACGCTCCCGCGGTGGTCGTCCCGGCCGGGCTCCGCTCCGCCGCCGATCTGGTGCGCGGTCCGGTCGAACTGATGCCCGCCGTGCGCCGACTGCTCGGCCGCACGGTGGTGGTCGACACCCTGGCGGAGGCCGAGGAGGTGGTCCGGGCCCGGCCGGCGTTGACCGCTGTCACCTCCGAGGGCGACGTTCTCGGGTCACTCCTCGCGCGCGGTGGAGCCGCCCGGGAACCCGGCCTGTTGGAGTTGCGGGCGTGTCTGGAGGAGACGGACGCCGAGTTGGTCGAGTTGGCCGCGCGTCGCGAGGGCCTGGCCGACGCGCGGACCGCTGCCGAGAGGAGCTTTCGGGAGCGTGCCACGAGCGTGGCGGAGCTGGGCGAGCGGATTCGGGTCGCGGACCGGGAGAGAGCCGCCGCGGACCAACGGCTGGCCCGCCTGGCCGGACAGGTCAGGGGTGCCGACGACGAGTCCGATCGCGCGCGGGGGGCCGCCGATCGCGCGCGGCGGGATCTTGAACGTGCGCGACAGGAGGCCGAGGAACTCGCCGAGCGACTCGCCGTCGCGGAGGAGCTCCCGACGGAGGAGGAGCCCGACACCTCGCGACGCGAGCGACTGGCCGCCGCCGGCGCCGATGCCCGACATGTCGAGATGGAGGCACGTCTCCAGCTCCGGACGCACGAGGAGAGGGCCAAGGCCCTCGCCGGTCGGGCCGACGCCCTAGACCGGGCGGCCCGCGGGGAGCGAGAGGTCCGCGCGCGTGCCGAGGGGCGGCGGGCTCGCCTGCGGGCGGAGGCGGCGGTAGCCGAGGCGGTCACCGAGGGGGCCCGGCGTCTGCTCGTGTGCGCCCAGGCGTCGGCCGATCGTGCCGATGCCGAACGGGTCGCGGCCGAGGAGGCGGAGGCCGATGCCGAGCGGGAGTTGGTGGCGGCGCGGACGGCGGCCCGGCAAGCGCGGGCCGAACTGGACAGTCTGACCGACTCGGTGCACCGGGGAGAGGTCCTCGGAGCCGAGAAGCGACTGCGCGTCGCCCAGTTGGAGACCAAGGCGCTGGAGGAGATGGGCGTCGAGCCGGACTCCCTGGTGGCCGACTACGGTCCCGGGCAGCCCGTCCCGGCCCCGGCGTCCGAGGGCTCCGACGACCGAGGGAGCACCGCCGAGCACGGCGCGGACGCCTCTCGGCCCTTCGTCCGAGCGGAGCAGGAAGAGCGTCTGAGGGCGGCCGAGCGCGCGTACCAGCGGTTGGGCAAGGTCAACCCGCTCGCTCTGGAGGAGTTCGCCGCCCTGGAGGAACGACACCGATTCCTCGGGGAACAGCTGGACGATCTGAAGAAGACGCGCGCCGATCTGCTCCGGGTGGTCAGGGAGGTCGACGAGAGAGTCGAGCGGGTGTTCGCGGAGGCCTTCGCCGACACCGCTCGCGAGTTCGAAGGTGTGTTCGGCCGGCTCTTTCCCGGGGGAGAGGGACGCCTGGTTCTCACCGACCCGGACGACCTGTTGCACACGGGCGTGGACGTGGAGGCCAGGCCGCCCGGCAAGAAGGTCAGGAGACTGTCGCTGCTGTCCGGCGGGGAGCGCTCGTTGACGGCCGTGGCCCTGCTGGTGTCGATCTTCAAAGCCCGGCCCAGCCCCTTCTACGTGATGGACGAGGTCGAGGCGGCGCTCGACGACACCAACCTGAGGCGCCTGATCCGGATCATGCGGGAGCTGCGCGAGGTCTCCCAACTGATCGTCATCACGCACCAGAAGCGCACGATGGAGGTCGCCGACGCCCTCTACGGGGTGTCCATGCGGGGCGACGGGGTGTCGAAGGTCATCGGTCAGCGCCTCCGCTAGCCCGGCCCGGACGGCTCGGGCCCGGGTCCCCGGCCCGCTCCCGGAGTCGAGGCAGAACCCGCTCGCAGAACAGTCGGACGCCGCGCCACCCCTCCTCCGGCGGCATCCCGCCGACCAGCGGATGCAGCACCGTTGCGGCGGAGTCCTGCGCGGCGAGTTCCACACACTCCTGCGGGGTCAGCACGCGGTACACGCCCTCCGCGCGCAGCTCCTCGACAGTGCGGGCGACCGACCGGACCGCCGTGCGCTGTCCGTCGGGTTGCCGGCAGGCGTACGTCCGCGCTTCGTGCAGGAAGTGGCCGCCGTACTCGGCCCACACGCGCTCCGGACGCTCGGCGACATGGATCAGGTGCGTCCGGGGGGCGGGCATCACCACGAAACCGCCCCCGCCGCGTGCCGCGCTCGCGGCCTCGTAGTACGCGGCCAGCTCGGGCAGGTGGGCGCTGGGGAAGAAGGGCAGCCCGAACCGCGCGGCCCGGCGCGCGGCGGGGCGCGAGGCGCCGCCGACCATGAGAGGGGGATGCGGGTCGGAGAAGGGGCGTGGGGTGACCCGGACGATCCGCCCGCGGTGGGTGAACTCCTCGCCGGTCCATGCCGCGAGAAGGGTCGCGAGCAATTCGTCCTGAAGTCGACCGCGTCGGGCGAAGTCCACCCCGGCCCGCGCGTACTCCTCCGGCCGGTAACCGACACCCACGACGGTCACCAGGCGCCCACCGCTCAGCAGGTCCAGCACGGCGATGTCCTCGGCCAGTCGCAGCGGGTCGTACAAAGGGCCGATGGCCGCCGACACCGTCACCGTGAGCCGTCGGGTGGCGCCGAGTACCGCCCCGGCGAAGGACAGGGGCGACGGGATCCAGTTGTCGGGGCAGCCGTGGTGTTCCTCGGTCTGCACCGCCGTGAGCCCGTGGTCGTCGGCGTAGGCGGCCATCTCCAAGGCGGCACGGTAGCGGGCGGCGAGCGAGGCGCGCGTGGCCGAGGGCTCGACCAGGTTGAACCGCATGACGGTGACCGACACGGGTGGGACTCCCCTCCTCCGGCGGGCGCGGAGGGGGGGACGCTAGCCGACGGAGGCTCAGTCCGCCAGGGTCGCGGGAACCTCGTCGCGTTCCTCGCGCGCCGGGGCGGGCACGGGGCCGGGCGGCTTGGGCAGCGCGAGGTAGAGCAGGCCGGAGACCAGGATCGTCGCCACCCAGCCCAGTCCGTACTCGCCGACGAAGTTGTTCGTGGCCAGCGGGCCGGTGAACCAGTCGGACGCCGTGAACATCAACCCGGCGGTCAACCCGATCGCCCAGGCCGCGCAGGCGGCGACGCAGAAACCGCCCCGGTACCAGTACGCGCTGGTGCGGCCGGTGTCGGCGAGCGCGCGCCCGTCGTAGTCGGTCCGCCGCAGCATGTCGGCGCCGAAGACGCCGACCCAGGCGGAGAACGCGACGGCCAGAAGCGACAGGAAGGCGATGAACGAACCGAGGAAGCTGGTCGCGGCCATGATCAGCACTCCGCCGAAGACCAGGGATATCAGCGCGTTGACGGAGACCGCCCAGTGGCGTGGCATCCGAAAGCCCAGGGTTTGAGCGGTGAAACCCGCCGAGTACATCGACATCGAGTTGATCATCAACATGCCGATCAGCGCGATCAGCAGGTAGGGCACCGCGAGCCAGGTCGGCAGGATCTCCCCGAGGAAGGAGACCGGGTCGGCCGCCGAGGCGAGGCCCGGGCTGGCCACGGCCATCACCATGCCCATGAGCACCATCGGCAGGACGACCACGCCCGCACCGCCCACGGTCACCCCCACGATGCCCTTGGCGGAGGCCGTGCGCGGGAGATACCGGGTGAAGTCGGGGGCCGACGGGATCCAACTGACGCCACCGGCCGCGATGATTCCGACGCCCGCGACCACCGCGGTCGTCGGCCCGGCCGGGCGGTCGAAGACCGCCGACCAGTCGGTGACGGCTATCAGGTGGGCGAGGACCAGCACCGTGAAGAGACCGAAGAGCGCAGTGGCATAGGCGCCCGCCCTGCGCACCGCGTGGATGCCCAGCCCGGAGATGGCGAAGGTGGCCACGACGAACGCGAACAGCATCGTCACGACCAGCACCGGGTTGGGGCGCACGCCGAACACGATGGCCAGGACCGTGAGCAGGGCGTACGCGCCCGCCACCGCGTTGATGGTCTCCCAGCCCCACCGGGCCACCCAGATCAGCGAACCGGGGAGCAGGTTGCCGCGCTGCCCGAACACCGCCCGGGACAGGGCCATGCCGGGCGCCCCACCACGCTTGCCGGCGATGCCGATGAGGCCCACGAGTCCGTAGGAGACGATCGGCGCCACGGCGGCCACGACGAGCGCCTGCCAGAAGTTCAGGCCGTACACCACGGCCAGTCCCGCGCCCATGGTGAGCAGCAGCACGCTGATGTTGGCACCGACCCAGGTCGGGAACAACCCCCGGACCCGGGCGGTCCGCTCCGCGTCGGGAATCTGCTCGATGCCCCGGGTCTCCAGCGTGCTTCCGGTTCTGGTCGTCCTGCTCATCTGGTGGCCGTGGCTCCCGGGACCCTCCCGCGCGGGTCGATCAGGGGTGGGGCGCGCACTCCGTGCGGGGGGAGGAGGCTCCCGTATCGTACTTTGGCGTAGGTGATCCCTTCCAGGGGCTTTTGTCCCTCGCGGGTGGTTCAGGGTGCCCCGTCGGGCGGCCGGCGTGGGTCCGGCGGGCCATGACTGATACTGGAGCGGTTATGGACATCGTCATCCTTGCTGTAGTCATCGCCGTGGTCGTGATCGGCGCGCTCGGCGGGCTCGTCGTGGGCACGCGCCGCGCGAAGCGCGTGCCACCGCCGCCCTCCGCTCCCGACCTGACCGCCCCGCCCGCCGAGCCGCACGTCGGCGACGAGGCCGAGAAACCGCGCGAGGAGCCGCGCCGGACGATCGAGGAAGTCGATCTTCCCGCCGAGGTCGCGCCCGTCGCGGAACCGCCCGTGGCCGACGAGGAGCCGGAGGCTCCCCGACTGGAGATCCCGGAACCCGCCGCCGGTCGACTCGTCCGGCTCCGATCCCGGCTGTCCCGCTCCCAGAACGCGCTCGGCAGGGGTCTGCTTACCCTCCTGTCCCGTGAACACCTCGACGAGGACACCTGGGAGGAGATCGAGGACACCCTGCTGACGGCCGATGTCGGAGTCCAGTCCACGCAGGAACTGGTGGAGCGGCTGCGTGAGCGCGTCAAGGTGCTCGGCACCCGCACGCCGGGGGAACTGCGCGCACTGCTCCGCGACGAATTGGTCGCGCTGGTCGGTGTCGAGCAGGACCGGACGGTCAGGACCGAGTCGGAGACCGGCGGACCGGGCGTCGTGATGGTGGTCGGAGTCAACGGAACCGGCAAGACCACCACCACCGGCAAGCTGGCCCGGGTGCTCGTCGCCGACGGCCGCACGGTCGTCCTCGGCGCCGCCGACACCTTCCGCGCCGCCGCCGCCGATCAGCTTCGGACCTGGGGTGACCGGGTGGGCGCCCACACGGTCCGCGGCCCCGAAGGCGGCGACCCCGCCTCCGTCGCGTTCGACGCGGTCAAGGAGGGCAAGGAGATCGGCGCCGACGTGGTGTTGATCGACACCGCCGGCCGACTGCACACCAAGACCGGTCTCATGGACGAGCTGGGCAAGGTGAAGCGCGTGGTGGAGAAGCAGGCGCCCCTCGACGAGGTGCTGCTGGTGCTCGACGCGACCACCGGCCAGAACGGACTCGTCCAGGCCAGGGTCTTCGCCGAGGTCGTGGACATCACGGGCATCGTGCTGACCAAGCTGGACGGCACGGCGAAGGGGGGCATCGTGGTCGCCGTCCAGAGGGAACTGGGGGTGCCGGTCAAACTCGTCGGGCTCGGAGAGGGCGCGGACGACCTCGCGCCGTTCGAGCCGGAGGCCTTCGTCGACGCACTGATCGGAGACTGAGCGATCGGCCGCGGATCGTCGATGTGCCCGCCCCGGAGGCGTCCGCGCGGGTCGTGGCGTACTGCCGGGTCTCTTCGGCGGACCAGGAAGCGGACCTCGACCGGCAGGTGGCCCGCGGGTCCAGGCGGCCACCGGGCTGGGCTTTCCGGTCGGGGAGGTCGTGACCGAGGTCGGGTCGGGGCTGAACGGGCGGCGGCGCGAGCTGCACCGGGTGCTGTGCGACCCGCAGGCCCGCGGTGATCGTGGTCGAGCACCGCGACCGGCCGGCCCGGTTCGGTGTCGAGCACCTCGAAGCGGCCCTGCCGGCGTCCGGGTGGCGCCTGGTCGTCCGGACGGCGCCACGCCACCCGCCTCGTGGTCGCGAACCGCTGGTACCCCTCCTCCAAGACCTGTTCCGGGTGCAAGACAGTGAAAGCCAAGCTGCCGCCGCACATGCGGACCTACGAATGCGACGCCTGCCACCTGGTCGTCGACCGGGACGACAACGCCGCGCTCAACCTCGCCGCTCTCGCGGCGGCCTGCGTGACCGGTACCGGAGTGGCCGGAGACCAGGGCACCGCCCCGGTGGTGTCGAAGCCTCGTGGAGCCGACCGTAGGACCCGCGCCACCCGCACCCGCCGCGAGGTGGGGGCGGGGCGGGCAGGCGGCGCGACCTCGCCCCACCAGCGGCAGACAGAAACGAGAGACCGTACTCAAGCCGAAGCTCTCACGCTTTGGTGACGAGACGGACCTTCCGGGCCGAAGTGCTCGGAATGCCGAGAGCCGCTGAGGCTCTGAGCGGCGGTTCTACCCGTCCCTGCACCTCCGTGAGCGGTGTGCCAGGTGCGCCAAGGTGCCCACGAGCAGTCGGGCCTCCGGCGGATCGACCGGGGCGTCGAGTGGGGGCCGCCTGAGCCACCGGACCGGACCCTCTCCCCCGTGGTCGCAGGGAGGGGCGGTCACGAAGGCGCCGGGCCCGAGGCACGTCAGGTCCAAGGCGAGCGGGTGGTCCCAACCCGTGCGGTACAGCAGTCGGGGCAGCTCCTTCGCGGCTCCCGGGGCGACGAGGAACAGGGCTCGACCTCGCGGCGTGACCATGACCGGCCCGCTCGGCAGTCCCATGCGCTCCAACCGGGCCAGCGCTCGCGCTCCCACCACGGCCGACACCTCCAGGATGTCGAAGGCCCTTCCGACCGGCAGCATCACGGAAGCCCCGGGCACCTCGGCCCATGCCCTGGCCACCTCGTCGGGGCCCGTGCCGGCGGGTAAACGGGCGTCGAGGTCGAGAGGGTGCGCGCCGGGGGTCGGGCAGCCTCGTCGCCCGCAGGAACACGAGCCGCCCGCCGCGCGTGCGCCCGGTACGACATCCCAGCCCCACAGCCTCGTGAACTCCGCGGCGACGGCGCACTCCGGTGGGTGCGCGCGTCGCAATCCGCCCCGAGCGAGTTCCCGCATGGTCCGACTGCCGCCGATCGCGAACCCCATACGCCGTCCAACGCCCGGACGGAGGCCCCGGTTACGCGCCGACCACCGGTCGTGACCTTCCGTGTGCGACGGTCGCCTCCGTGCGAGCCACCGACGGCGTGCGTCGCGCGGTTGGTGGTACGACTCGGTGGCGTGCGCCCCCGCGTGCTCTATCGCGCCCATGTCCCGGGTCCTTGGCCGTATACGGCACCCGATATGCGTCGGGCCCGGTTTCGAAGGGGTGGCGAATGGTGGCGTTTCCTGGAACGCCATGGCGACACGGGTGATCGTCGCATTACGTTGTGTGTACGAGGGCTCGAGACTCCTGGGTCGTGGGTATGCCGGAGGCAAGTCGGCCTCGTTCGAAGGATGACAGGGGTCGGACGTGCGTCCGCGACACCGGCATTCTGTTAGCGCCCGTCGCACGCGGCGAGGGGCGGTCGGCTGAGGGATGGGGGCGTGCCAGTGGGCGGCGACAGCGAGAACGGGAAGAACGTCGGCGGCGCCCCGCTGGCCGAGAAGCGCGCGAACGACCTGCTGACCTCCTGGTTCGTGCGTAGTGGCTGGTCCAAGGGCGAGCTTGCCCGCCAAGTCAACCGGCGCGCGCGGCGATTGGGCGCCAACCACGTCTCGACCGACACCTCCCGTGTGCGTCGCTGGCTGGACGGGGAGAACCCCCGGGAGCCGATCCCGCGCATCCTGGCCGAGTTGTTCTCCGAGCGGTTCGGCTCGGTGGTGTCGGTCGAGGATCTGGGGTTGCGGAGCGCCCGTCCGGCCCCGTCCGCGACCGGGGTCGACCTCCCCTGGACCGGTCCGCAGACCGTGGCACTGCTCAGCGAGTTCTCGCGGAGCGACCTGATGCTCGCGCGCCGAGGTTTTCTCGGTGCCTCGCTCGGTCTCAGCGCCGGACCGTCGCTCGTCGAGCCCATGCAGCGCTGGCTCGTCCCGGCCCCGGCCGGCGCCGGGAGCGAGTCGCCGCCCGCCGACACCGGGCGGATCCGGCTCTCCCGGCCGGAGTTGGACCTTCTGGAAACCACGACGGTCATGTTCCGCCGGTGGGACGCGCAGTGCGGGGGAGGACTGCGCCGCAAGGCCGTCGTCGGGCAGCTGCACGAGGTCACGGATCTGCTCCAAGAGCCTCACTCCGGTCCCACCAGGGCCCGCCTCTTCAAGGTCGCCGCGGAGCTCTCGGAGCTGGCGGGGTGGATGTCGTACGACATCGGGTTGCAGCCCACCGCGCAGAAGTACTTCGTCCTCGCGCTGCACGCCGCGAAGGAGGCCGGGGACCGACCGCTCGGCTCGTACATCCTCTCCAGCATGAGCCGTCAGATGATCCATCTGGGCCGTCCCGACGACGCCTTGGAGCTGATCCATCTCGCGCAGTACGGAAGTCGGGACTGCGCGAGCCCGCGTACCCAGTCCATGCTGTATGCGATGGAGGCCCGTGCCTACGCCAACATGGGGCAGCCGAGCCGCTGCAAGCGCGCCGTGCGGATGGCCGAGGACACCTTCGCCGAGGCCGCCGAGTGGGACGAGCCCGATCCCGACTGGATCCGCTTCTTCTCCGAGGCCGAGTTGTTCGGAGAGAACTCTCACTCCTTCCGCGACCTGGCCTACGTCGCCGGCCGGAGTCCGACCTACGCCTCGCTGGCGGAACCCCTGATGCGGCGCGCGGTGGAGTTGTTCGCCGCCGACGGGGAGTACCAGCGCTCCTACGCGCTCAATCTGATCGGCCTGGCCACTGTCCACCTGCTGCGCCGCGAGCCCGAGGAGGGCGCCTCGCTCGCCGCCCAGGCGGTACGGGTCGCCGGCAAGGTCCGCTCGGAACGCGTCAACACCCGCATTCGCAAGACGATCGACACCGCCGTGCGCGACTTCGGGGACCTGGCGGACGTGGTCGACCTCACCGAGCGCTCCGCCGGGGAGATCCCCGAGGCTGTCTGACTCTGCCGCTCCCAGTCCCCGGCCGTGGCCGGCCCTCCCGAACCGCCCGACTCGGCTCCCCCATCGCCAGGTCGTCGGAAGGCCGGCCGCGGCCGGACCCGTCGTGGCGGGCCGCACCACCGGGTCGTCGCCCCCATGCGGCGGTTCACCGAGACGTAACACACCGCGCCTGTTCGTCATCGCGGCGAAACGGCGACGGGCACCGGTCGAAACCGCGCCGCGTCAGTCTCGTGCCCACAACCGGCCCACCCCTCACCCCGCTCAGGCTTCGCGCACGGGGCCGTGTCCACGACGAGGAGATACCGGCATTGAACGGCACAGACACCGGATTCGTACTGATCAGCGCAGCGCTGGTCATGCTCATGACGCCTGGTTTGGCCCTGTTCTACGGCGGCATGGTCCGCTCCAAGAGCGTCCTGAACATGTTGATGATGTCCTTCATCTCGCTCGGGGTCGTCAGCGTCCTGTGGGTGCTGTACGGGCACTCCCTCGCCTTCAGCGGTGACTCGGGCGGATTCGTCGGCGATCTGGACATGGTCGGACTGCGGGGTGTGACCGCCGACAGCGTGATGGAGAACTTCGCCGGCGAGAACATCTCCGTCTTCGCCTTCTCCCTGTTCCAGATGCTGTTCGCGGTGATCACCGCCGCCCTGATCAGTGGAGCGCTGGCCGACCGCGTCAGGTTCGGCTCCTGGATGATCTTCATCGGACTCTGGGTCACCGTCGTGTACTTCCCCGTCGCCCACTGGGTCTGGGGCGGCGGTTGGCTGGCCGACCTCTCCCCGGCCGTGATCGACTTCGCGGGAGGCACGGCGGTCCACATCAACGCGGGCGTGGCCGGCCTCGCGGCGGTCCTCGTCGTCGGCAACCGCGTGGGTTTCAAGAGGGACCCGATGCGCCCGCACAACATGCCGCTCGTCCTGCTCGGGACGGCCCTGCTCTGGTTCGGCTGGTTCGGCTTCAACGCGGGATCCGAACTCGGCGTGGACGGGACCACCGCGCAGATGGCGATCAACACCCAGGTGGCCACCGCCGCCGCCGTCCTGGGCTGGCTGGCCTACGAGCGGATCCGACACGGGGCCTTCACCACGCTCGGCGCGTGCTCCGGCGCCGTGGCCGGACTCGTGGCCATCACCCCCGCCGGGGGCAACGTGAACGTCTTCGGTGCCCTGGCGATCGGCCTGGTGTCCGGAGTCGCCTGCTCGTGGGCCGTCAGCCTCAAGTACAGGCTGGGCTTCGACGACTCCCTCGACGTGGTGGGCGTCCACCTGGTGGGGGGACTGCTCGGCACCCTCATGGTCGGCCTCCTGGCGATCGACGGCGTCGGTGGCTGGGACCAGCTCGTCTCGCAGGCCGTCGGAGCCTTCGCGGTCATGGGCTACACCTTCGTGGTGACGCTGATCCTCGCCCTCGCCCTGCGGAAGACCATCGGCTTCCGCGCCCCCGAGGAGGACGAGGTCGGCGGCATCGACCAGGCCGCCCACGCCGAGACCGCCTACGACTTCAGCGGTGCCGGCGGAGGCGCCGCCCGCACCGCCGCCGCGGTCGCCCCCGGCGTCGCGTCCCAGGACCAGAGCAAGAAGGTTGAGGCATGAAGCTCATCACCGCCGTCGTCAAACCACACCGACTCGACGAGATCAAGGAAGCCCTCCAGTCCTTCGGCGTCCAAGGCCTCACGGTCACCGAGGCCAGCGGGTACGGCCGGCAACGGGGCCACACCGAGGTGTACCGGGGAGCCGAGTACACCGTCGACCTGGTCCCCAAGATCCGCATCGAGGTCCTCGTGGAGGACGAGGACGCCGACCAGCTCGTCGAGGTCGTGGTGAAGGCGGCTCGAACCGGAAAGATCGGAGACGGGAAGGTGTGGTCCGTGCCCGTCGAGACCGCGGTGCGGGTACGGACCGGCGAGCGCGGTCCCGACGCGCTCTGACACACCAGGACGGGAGTCGCCGGGTGGCACGTGTGGACGTGACGAAAGAGGCCGGGGACGCCGGCGCGGGCGGATACGCGGCGGCCCGCCTGCGCATCCTCACCGAGGACGCGCGGACGGGGGCGGTCCGACGCGCGGCCCTCGCCGAGGCCACCGACCGCTGGTTGGCCGGGCTCTTCACGACGGCTGCCCGCGGGCGGCCCGGCGTGGCCCTGATCGCGATCGGAGGGTACGGGCGAGGCGAGCTCTCGCCGCGTAGCGACCTCGACCTGCTCCTGCTCCACCATGGGGCCGAGTCCGGCCGCATCGCGGAGGTGGCCGACCGCCTCTGGTATCCCGTCTGGGATCTCGGCCTCTCCCTGGACCACTCCGTGCGCACACCGGCCGAGGCGCGCGAGACGGCGGGAGAGGACCTCAAGGTCCATCTCGGGCTGCTGGACGCCCGTCACATCGCGGGCGATCTCGGCCTCACCGCGGCGCTTCGCACCACCGTCCTGGCCGACTGGCGAAACCACGCCACACGCCGCCTCCCCGAGTTGCGGGAGATGTGCTCCGAACGCGCCGCGCGTCAAGGAGAGCTGCGCTTCCTGCTGGAACCCGACCTGAAGGAGTCACGCGGAGGACTGCGCGACACCACGGCCCTGCGAGCGGTGGCCGCCTCCTGGGTCGCCGACGCCCCGCGCCGGGGGTTGGGCGAGGCACGCCGCACACTGCTCGACGTCCGCGACGCCCTGCATCTGTCCACCGGCCGGGCCACCGACAGACTGGCGCTCCAGGAACAGGACCAGGTCGCGGCGGCCCTGGGGCTGCTCGACGCCGACAACCTGCTGCGCCAGGTGTACGAGGCGGCGCGTGTCGTCTCGTACGCGAGCGACGTCACCTGGCGCGAGGTGACCCGGGTGCTGCGCTCCCGATCGGCCCGCCCCCGCCTACGGGCCCTGCTTCCGGGTGGCCGGACCGCGGCAGCCCGCACCCCGTTGGCCGAAGGGGTGGTGGAGCAGGACGGTGAAGTGGGGCTGGCCCGCGCGGCCCGGCCCGACAGGGACCCGGTCCTGCCGCTGAGGGCCGCCGCGGCGGCGGCCCAGGCCGGTCTCCCGCTCTCGCCGCACGCCGTCCGGCACCTTGCCGCCACGGCGCGTCCGCTGCCCACACCCTGGCCCGCCGAGGCGCGGGAGCTGTTGGTGACCCTGCTCGGCTCGGGTCGACCCACCGTCGAGGTCTGGGAAGCCCTGGAGGCCGAGGGCCTCGTCGGCGCCCTGCTGCCCGATTGGGAGCGGATCCGTTGCCGTCCGCAACGCAACGCGGTGCACGTCTGGACGGTGGACCGCCACCTGATCGAGACCGTGGTGCGAGCCTCGGCACTCGCCCGTCGCGTGTACCGCCCCGACCTGCTGTTGGTGGCCGCCCTCCTCCACGACATCGGCAAGGGATGGCCGGGGGACCACAGCGTCGCCGGCGAGACGATCGCCGCCGACGTGGCCGGCCGCATCGGCTTCGACCGCGCGGACGCGGCCGTCGTCGCCACCCTGGTCCGGCACCACCTGCTTCTCGTCGACACCGCCACTCGACGGGATCTGGACGACCCCACCACCGTCCGGGTGGTCGTCGACGCCGTCCGATCACAGAGCACTCTCGACCTCCTCCACGCCCTCACGGAGGCGGACGCACTCGCCACGGGTCCCGCCGCGTGGTCGTCCTGGCGTGCCTCGCTCGTCGGGGACCTGGTGAAGCGGGTCTCCGGGGCGCTCCTCGGCGATCCGGCCCCCGCCCCCGAGCCGGCCACCCCCACCGCCGAGCAGGAACGGCTCGCCGTGGAGGCTCGGCGCGTCGACGGCCCTGTGCTGGCGCTGCGCACGCGGTCCGAACCGCCGACCGAGTGCGCCGTTCCCCGGACGACCTCCGACGCCGCACCGCGCCCCCTCGGGGTCGAGTTGCTGATCGCCCTGCCCGACCGTCCAGGGGTGTTGCCCGCGGTGGCCGGAGTGCTCGCCACGCATCGTCTGACCGTCCGCACGGCGGAGTTGCGCACCCTGCCGCTCCCCGACCGCGTCGGCGACGCCGTGCTGCTGCTGGAGTGGCGCATCGCCGCCGAGTACGGATCTCCACCCCAGGCGGCCCGCCTCCGCGCGGACGTGGTGAGGGCGCTGGACGGTGCTCTGGACATCGGCGCCAGACTGGCGGAGCGCGACGCGGCGCAGCCGCGCCGTCGGGGAGTCGTCGCCGCGCCGCCCCGGGTCGCCGTGGCGCCCGCCGCGTCGAGGCACGCCACCGTCATCGAGGTCCGGGCCCAGGACGCGCCGGGTCTGCTCTATCGCATCGGTCGGGAGTTGGAGGCAGCGGGGGTACGGGTGCGCAGCGCCCACGTCTCGACGCTGGGGGCCAACGTGGTCGACGCCTTCTACGTCACCGCGAGCGACGGCGCACCGCTGCCGGGGGACGCCGCCGCGTCGCTGGCGAGCGGCCTGGAGCGGGCACTCCGGGGGTGACGTGGGTGGCGTGTCCCACACCGGGCGCGCGAGGTCGCCGAGGACGTCCTCGGTGAAGGGCCGGGGGCGAGACGACGGGCGGGGGCGATCCGCCCGTCGCGCCGGATACCCTGGAGTGCGATCCACACCGACTCCGACTTCGAGGAACCGACGCCACCGTGTTCGATACCCTCTCCGACCGCCTCAGCGCGACGTTCAAGAGCCTCCGCGGCAAGGGCAGGCTGTCCGAGGCTGACATCGACGCCACGGCGCGCGAGATCCGTATCGCGCTCCTTGAGGCGGATGTCGCCCTGCCCGTCGTCCGGACGTTCATCAAGAACGTCAAGGAAAGGGCACTCGGAGCCGAGATCTCCAAGGCCCTCAACCCGGCACAGCAGTTCATCAAGGTCGTCAACGAAGAACTCGTCACCATCCTCGGCGGCGAGACCCGGCGGCTGCGCTTCGCCAAGCAGCCGCCCACCGTGATCATGTTGGCCGGTCTCCAGGGCGCGGGCAAGACCACGCTCGCGGGCAAGCTCGGGCGCTGGCTGCGGGAGCAGGGGCACTCCCCTCTGCTCGTCGCGTGCGACCTGCAACGCCCCAACGCCGTGAACCAGCTCGGTGTCGTCGCCGAGCGCGCGGGCGTGGCCGTCTACGCCCCGGAGCCGGGCAACGGCGTGGGCGACCCGGTCGAGGTCGCCCGGGACTCCGTCGAACACGCCAAGGCCAAGGTCCACGACATCGTGATCGTGGACACGGCCGGTCGCCTCGGCATCGATCAGGACATGATGCGGCAGGCCGCCGACATCCGGGACGCGGTCTCGCCGGACGAGATCCTCTTCGTGGTCGACGCGATGATCGGCCAGGACGCCGTGAACACGGCGGAGGCCTTCCGCGACGGCGTCGGCTTCGACGGTGTCGTGCTGTCCAAGCTCGACGGCGACGCCCGGGGTGGTGCGGCCCTGTCGATCCGACAGGTCACCGGCAAGCCCATCATGTTCGCGTCGAACGGCGAGAAGCTCGACGACTTCGACGCGTTCCACCCGGACCGGATGGCCTCGCGCATCCTCGACATGGGTGATCTCCTCACCCTGATCGAGCAGGCGGAGAAGACGTTCAGTCAGGAAGAGGCCGAGAAGATGGCCTCCAAACTGGCGTCCAAGAAGGGCCAGGACTTCACTCTGGACGACTTCCTGTCCCAGATGGAGCAGGTCCGGAAGATGGGCAGCATCAGCAAGCTGCTCGGCATGCTCCCCGGCATGGGGCAGATCAAGGACCAGATCAACAATCTGGACGAGCGGGACGTCGATCGCACCGCCGCCATCATCAAGTCCATGACGCCGGGCGAGCGACAGGACCCGACGATCATCAACGGCTCGCGCCGTGCCCGTATCGCGCGCGGTTCAGGGGTCGAGGTCAGCGCCGTCAAGGGCCTGGTCGAGCGGTTCTTCGAGGCCCGCAAGATGATGTCGCGGATGGCCCAGGGGGGCGGCATGCCCGGGATGCCGGGGATGCCCGGGGCGGGAGGCGGGCCCGGCCGTCAGAAGAAGCAGGCGAAGAAGGCCAAGGGCAAGCAGCGCTCCGGCAACCCCATGAAGCGCCGCCAGCAGGAACAGGAAGAGGCGGCGAGGCGCGCCGCCGCGCAGAGCGGTGGTGCCTTCGGTCTCCCGCAGCAGGGCGACAAGGACTTTGAACTGCCGGACGAGTTCAAGAAGTTCATGGGCTGACCCGCTGACCCGCTGACCCGCTGACCCGCTGACACTCCGGCCGCTCGGCGATGTCGAGCCGTCGGAGCGGCCGACCCGAGCCCTTGGTGGGCTCGGGTCCCGGCTTCGCGAGCGCGGTCCTCCCGTGCGGGGGCGAGCGTCGAGACGCACCGGGGTGGCCCGGTCGGACGCCCTCATGCGGTGCGCCCGCTTCGAGTCCCGCGGGTGCCGCCGGTCGATCCGAGTCTTCCCAGGGCGGAGTAGAGCCCGAAGGCCAGGGCGATGGAGTTCAGCGCCGGGACGCCGAATTGGAGCCAGTGACCTCCCGCGGCGGAGGCGGCCCACACCGCCAGGCAGGGGATCGACCATCGTGGCGGTTCGGCGGGCAGCTCGCCGCGTCGACGAGCGTCGTCGAGAGCTCCCCGCCACGTCCTCACCACGAAGTACTCGGCGATCATGATGCCCGCTACCGGTGGCAGAACCACCCCCATCGCCGTCAGCAGCGGTGTGAACTGCTCGATGATGCCTACGGCCGAGAGGGCCGATCCGGCCGAGCCGAGGGTCACGGCGACCACGACGCGCGATGGCCTCCTGCCTCCGAAGAGCACATCGACCGAGTTCACCGTGGCCAGCGAGGAGGCGTAGAGATTCCAGTCGTTCACCTTCAGCACGGCGGTGATCACGATCACTGCGGCGACCACCCCGCCCGAGCCCAGCACGATGGCCACGATGTCCGAGGATCCCGTCGCGTGGGCGAGCAGCACTCCGCTGAGGCAGACCGTGTACTCGCCGACGGTCACACCGACGACGGTCTGTTTGACCACGTCCGACGCGCTTCGGTTGAAGCGGGTCATGTCGGGCGTGAAGATCGCGCCCACGATGAAGCCACCGGCGACCAGGGTGGCGCCCGCGCCGATGGTCAGCGGTGACCCAGGAGGAGGAGAGGTGACCAGATCGGCCGGCGAGTGGGCGTTCAGGGTCCGCAGCACGGTGAACGCGATCAATGCAAGGAACAGTGGGACCACGGCGAAGGCCACCCACGTCATCGACGCGAATCCGTAGACGACGACCGCGATGACGATGGCGCCGCCGAGCAGGCACCAGGCCCACTGCGGACCGCCCACGGTCCGCTCCAGGCTCCGCGCCAGGAACGTGTTCTGAATCCCGAACCAGCCGACGGTGGTGAGCACGATGACGAGGCCCACGATCGCGGATCCTCCGCCGCCGAAGCCTGTCCAGCGTGCCAACAGCGCTGTCGGCAGACCTTCCCGCATTCCGGCGATTCCGGTCAGGATCGTGACGAGTTCCAGGAAGACGGAGCCGATGGTGATCGCGATCACCGCGTCGCGGAACGTCATCCCCATGCCGAGGGTCGTGCCGATCATGAACTGCGTGAGCGCGGAGAGCTGGCCGAGTCTCTGTACGAGCATGACGTACCACACCCGCTTCGCCCGCTCCGGGACGCGTCTCATCGTGTAGTCGTCAAGGCTCCTCGGAGCCTTTGCGGACCGGCCCCGCGCACGCGAGCCGTGCATCGTTCCTCCACGTTCGAAGGGTCTGCGAAGCGGAGCCGCGTGCGGGTGCCCCTCGGCGCCCGACGAGGAGTTCCTCGCCCGCGCGGCGGCAGGGCTCCGCGACAGCCTCTCGAACTCACGGTGCGGGCGCGCTCCCGCCACGCCGCCCACCCCTCAGTCATGGACGATGGCCTCCCGGCGGGAACGCCCCGCGCTCAGCGCGTGCGTGTGACGAGGTAGCGGAAGACGTTCGGCATCCACACCGCCCCGCCGGCGCGGCGATACGGCTGGAGCGCCTCGGCCAACTCCTTCTCGACCAGCGACCGGTCCGCCTCGCAGGCGGCGTTCAGCAACCCCGTCGACCACAGCCCCCGGACGGCGCTGTCGACATCCGCGTAGCCGAACGGGCAGGAGACTTCCCCGGAGCCGTCGGGGACGAGCCCTGTTCGACGGGCCACCTCCCGCAGCGCGGCGTCGCCGTCGGTTTCCGAGGCGGCCCCGTCCGATGCCTGGGCGAGACGGGCGACCGTCGCCAGCACGGAGGGCGTCGTGCACCGCTCCGTCGGCCCCCAGCCGGTCAGCACCACCGGCGTCTGGTGCTCGGCCAGCCGGATCGCCGCCGTCAGCGACTCCACGACGGCGTCGAGATCGGTCCCGAGGCCGATCGGTTCCAATGCGGTCACCACGGTGTACGGGCCGTCCGCCGTCCCGTGCAGCGCATGTGCCTCGCCGACGACGTTCCCGCCCCCGGGGGCCCGACCGCGGTTCGGGGGCAGGCCCCGACCGCCCTCCAGGGGCCCACCTTGCCCGGTGTGGCGGGTCGGAACCCGTCCGGTGTCCCGCGTACGCGGGTCCAATCGCTCGCGCGCGAGCGCGCGGCGTTCCGGGTCCGCGTCGACGCCGGTCACTCTGGCGCCCAGCGCGGTGGCCATCAGCAGTGCCAGGCCGGATCCGCAGCCCACTCCCAGCAGGCGCGTCCCGGCCCCCACGGCGAGTCGCCGGTACACCGCCTCGTAGAGGGGGACGAACATCCGTTCCTGGATCTCCGACCAGTCCCTGGCGGGGCAGGGAGCCTCTCTCGGGGATCCTCCGGTCCCGGGCGGGAGAGGGCGGCGCGCGTGTGCGGGTGCCGTGAGCACAGGTGCCATCGAGAACGCTCCGATCGACGAGAGTCCGTCGGCTGTCGCTGCACCCGGGGTCGTGACCCCGGGTGAGCGCACGCATTCCCCCCGTAGGTCAGGAAACCGCCGGCTCGGCCTCGCGTCCAGGGGTGGCGGGGGTCCGTTCGTCACGGGTCGTCCGGACGCGTGCGAGCGGGCTCCCGTCCCGGCCCCCCGGGCCTCGCGCGATGGTCCGGTGCCTGTCCGTCGCACCGGTCGCACGGGCCCCGGTGGCTCCCTCCCGCTGGCCACTGGGTACCGTCACGGTGACGTTGGACGCTCGCCGAAGGTGCCGTTCCCGCTCCGCGACCCCCTCGGGCGTTCGGTGGGACCTCGATGGGGCCCGCTACCGGTGCGTGCGTAGCGCGAGCTACGCACCGGCTTGCCATGAGACGCGAGACTTGTCCGCAGAACCGCGCAGCCGCCCTCGTCCGGAAGCATCAACGGAAACTGACGGGTACGAGCAAAATATTTGCGATGCCCCGGAATCGGAACACCGAGGCACCCGGGCTCGTTGTCATTACGTGAGCACGACACCACCTGTTCTCGCCGCAGAGCTGGCGCGGGCGTGGGCCGACATTCAGCGGCACCACCCCGAACTGCCGGATCTCGCCGCGCCCGAGTCCCTGATCGGGGAGTCGTCGTCCGCTTGCGGGCACGGACTCTCCTTCGAGCGATTGCTCCACGAGGCGGTCCACGGCATCGCCGCCGCCCGTGGAGTCCGTGACACCTCCCGAGCCGGGCGGTACCACAACCGCAGATTCCTGGTGATCGCCGGGGAGCTGGGGCTGGACCACCCGGAGGAACCCCACCCCAGCAGCGGCTTCTCCCTGGTCACCCTCAGCGCCGAGGCGAAGCGCCGCTATCGGCCCACCATCGAACGCCTGCACCGCGCGCTCAAGGCGCACTCGGCGGCCACCGAGGCGGACTCCGCCCGGACCTTCCGAGGCCCCGCCGCTCGTCACGGGTCGTCCGGGGGCGGTGTCCGGGTCAAGGCCGTCTGCGACTGTGGACGCAACGTCCGGGTCGTCCCGTCCGTGCTGGCGCAGGCGCCGATCGTCTGTGGGGGCTGCGGGAAGCCCTTCCGGATCCCGGAACCGGTGGGCGCGGCGGCGGGCTGACTCGCGACCGGCGTCTCGTGGCCGCCGGTCGAGGTCGGGGAACGGGAGCGGTCCCGAGGCCGCCCGGGCCGTGTGGCAGAATGGTCAGCTGTACTCGACAGCCGCACAGGATCCCTCTCTCCTCCGGCTGACGCGTCCATCGGGCAGTTCGGGTACCGCAGCCCCACGCGGCGTCCCGCCGTGCCCTACCACGTCAATCCAGGAGAATCCACTCCCGTGGCAGTCAAGATCAAGCTGAAGCGTCTGGGCAAGATCCGTTCGCCTCACTACCGCATCGTCGTCGCCGACTCCCGCACCCGCCGTGACGGCCGTGCGATCGAGGAGATCGGCAAGTACCACCCGACGTACAACCCGTCGGTGATGGAGGTCGACGCGGACCGCGTGGCCTACTGGCTCTCGGTCGGCGCCCAGCCGACCGAGCCCGTTCTCGCCATCCTGAAGAAGACCGGCGACTGGCAGAAGTTCAAGGGCGAGCCCGCCCCGGCGCCGCTGCTGCAGCCGGCGGAGAAGGCGGCCCGACCCACGTTCGAGGCGCTCGGCGGCGAGGACGAGGGCAAGGGTGAGGCGATCACCCAGAAGAAGAAGGCTGAGAAGAAGGACGAGGCCGCCGCCGAGTCCGGCGCCGAGGCCTGAGCATGCTCGAGGAGGCTCTCGAGCACCTCGTGAAGGGCATCGTCGACAACCCCGACGATGTGCGGGTGGCGTCGCGCACCCTGCGGCGCGGCCGCGTGTTGGAGGTTCGGGTACACCCCGAGGACCTCGGCAAGGTGATCGGCCGCAACGGTCGCACCGCACGCGCGTTGCGTACCGTCGTGGGCGCCATCGGCGGCCGGGGCGTCCGCGTCGATTTGGTCGACGTGGATCACGTCCGCTGAAGCTTCGCAGCACCGGCTCGGGCCGGGGAGGGCCGTCGGCCCTCCCCGGCCCGTGGTCGTGGGACAGGAGATCACACAGTGCAGTTGGTAGTCGCGCGCATCGGTCGTGCCCACGGCATCAGGGGCGAGGTGAGTGTCGAGGTGCGCACCGACGAGCCGGAGCTCCGGCTCGGCCCCGGTGCCGTCCTGGCGACCGACCCCCCCGCCGTCGGCCCCCTGACCATCGAGACCGGTCGTGTCCACAGCGGTCGGTTGCTGCTGCGCTTCGTCGGAATCCGGGACCGCGGTGCCGCGGAGGCACTGCGCAACACTCTGTTGATCGCCGAGGTCGACCCGGACGAACGACCCGACGGGGAGGACGAGTACTACGATCACCAGTTGATCGACCTGGACGTGGTCACCGTCGACGGCACGCCGGTCGGCAGGATCACCGGGATCTCCCACCTGCCCACCCAGGACCTGTTCGTGGTGGAGCGGGCGGACGGTGGCGAGGTCTACGTGCCGTTCGTCGGCGAGATCGTCACCGAGATCGACCTCGACGCGCAGCGCGCGGTCGTCGACCCGCCGCCCGGGCTGATCGACGAGGCGGTCGGCGCCCCGGTACCCGACGAGGGCGACGCCTGATGCGCCTCGACGTCGTCACCATCTTCCCCGAGTACCTGGAGCCGTTGAACGTCTCCCTGGTCGGCAAGGCGCGTGCCCGAGGCCGGTTGGGAGTCCACGTTCACGATCTGCGCGACTGGACCCACGACCGGCACCACACGGTCGACGACACGCCATACGGGGGCGGGCCCGGCATGGTCATGAAGACCGAGCCCTGGGGCGACGCCCTGGACACGGTGTTGGCCGACGGCTACGAACGGGGCGGTCGCCGGCCGGCGCTCGTCGTGCCCACACCCTCGGGGCGCCCCTTCACCCAGGAACTCGCCGGTCGCCTCTCGGAGCGTCCCTGGCTGATCTTCACGCCCGCCCGGTACGAGGGCATCGACCGGCGGGTCGTGGACGAGTACGCCGCGAGGATGCCGGTGTACGAGGTGTCCATCGGCGACTACGTCCTCGCCGGCGGCGAGGCCGCCGTGCTCGTGATCATCGAGGCGGTCGCACGCCTGCTGCCCGGAGTGCTGGGCAACGCGCAGTCCCACCGGGACGACTCCTTCGCGCCCGGCGCCATGGCCGACCTGTTGGAGGGGCCGGTCTACACCAAGCCGCCGCGGTGGCGGGACCGGGCGGTTCCGGAGGTGTTGCTCAGCGGGGACCACGGCCGCATCGCCAGGTGGCGTAGGAACGCGGCACTGGAGCGGACCGCCGCCCACCGTCCCGATCTGATCGAGCGGTGCCCGCCGGAGACCTTCGACCGGCGGGATCGCGAGACACTGTCGGTCCTGGGTTGGGAACCGGATCCGCGAGGGGAGCGTCGCGGCCGGTTTTGGCGCCGGGGCGACCTCGTGGAAGAATAGGCCGCTGCCGGTCGTACGCATGTCCGGTGGGCGCCCCTGCCACGGGGGGAGACGACGCCCGCCCCGACTCGCGCGGCACCGAATCGAACCTCTACGTTCCGCTGATGACCCGTGGCATCGGCGAGGAAAGCAGTCCACATGTCCCACGTGCTCGACACCGTCGACGCCGCGTCGCTGCGCAGCGACATCCCCGCCTTCCGCCCCGGTGACACGGTCAACGTGCACGTGCGGGTCATCGAAGGCAACCGCTCCCGTGTGCAGCAGTTCAAGGGTGTGGTCATCCGTCGCCAGGGCTCCGGCGTGCGCGAGACCTTCACGGTTCGCAAGGTCTCCTTCTCCGTCGGCGTGGAGCGCACCTTCCCGGTGCACACCCCGATCGTGGAGAAGATCGAGCTGGTCACCCGGGGCGCTGTCCGGCGCGCCAAGCTCTACTACTTGCGTGACCTTCGGGGCAAGGCCGCGAAGATCAAGGAGAAGCGCGAGAACTGATCGCGCCTCGGCGTGTCCATCGTCGTGGACGGCGTCTGACTTCGATGGAGACCCCACCGAATCGGCCCGAGCGCGACCGTTCGACCCGTTCCCCCTCGCCCGAGGAGATCTCGGTTCCGAGGGAACGAGGAGGGCGGTCGCGTTCGCTCGTTCCACGGCGGATCACGCGCCTGGTGCCGGGCGGCCTGGTCACGTGTGTTCTGCTGGCCTTGGCAGTGTTCCCCCCGGCGCTCTCCGCCTTCGTCGCGCAGCCCTTCAGGATCCCGAGTGGATCCATGGAGCCCACCTTGGCGGTGGGAGACCGCGTACTCGCCAACAAGTTGGCGTACCGTTTCGATGACCGGCCGATGCGCGGCGACATCGTCGTCTTCGACGGTACGGGCCACTTCGGGGACGGCGTCTACGTCAAGCGCGTCGTGGGCGTCGGCGGGGACCGTGTGACCTGCTGCGACGAGGAGGGGAGGCTTCGGGTGAACGGACGGTCCGTCGACGAGTCGACGTTCCTTCACCCGGGTGACAGCGCCTCCGCCGTGGACTTCGACGTGCGGGTGCCCGAGGGCAGGCTGTTCCTCCTCGGCGACCACCGTTCCGCTTCGCGCGACTCGCGCGACCTGCTGGGCTCGCCGGGGGGTGGCATGGTCCCGGCGGATCGGGTGATCGGCCGCGCCGACTGGATCGTGTGGCCCCGCGACCACGCCTCCCGCCTGGAACGAGCGGCGGGCCCGCCGTCGGTCGGTCGGCTTTCTCCGGTGGACCTCGACCAAGGCGTCCCGGAGGGGCCCCGTGGGTAGTCGCGGCAAGCCGCGCGGGGGGGCCGCCGGTTCCGCGGAGAGCCTCTTGCCCACCGGCACCAGGAGGGCCAGGGAACCGTCCGGCGGTCGCTCCCGCGCGGAGCGGCGGAAGCTCCAGCGCAAGGTCAGGCGGCGGCGCAGGAGCGGAGCCGTGAAGGAGGTGCCGCTTCTCGTCGGCGTGGCCGTGCTGATCGCGCTGGTCCTCAAGACCTTCCTGCTCCAGGCCTTCGTGATCCCCTCCGGGTCCATGGAGCAGACCATCCGGGTCGGAGACCGGGTCATCGTCGACAAGCTCACCCCATGGTTCGGGGCCGAGCCGCAGCGGGGAGACGTGGTCGTCTTCAGCGATCCCGGCGGCTGGCTGCGAGGGGAGGGTACTCCGGTCTCCGACGACCCCCTCGTCGTCGGGCAGGTCAAGAAGGGCCTGGCCCTGATCGGTCTGTTGCCGTCGGACGACGAGCAGGATCTGATCAAGAGGGTGGTGGGTGTGGGCGGTGACCGTGTCCGCTGCTGCGACGCGGAGGGCCGCGTCACCGTCAACGGCGTCCCGCTGGACGAGCGCGCCTACCTCTACCCCGGGGACCTGCCCTCCCGCGAGGAGTTCGACATCACCGTCCCGGACGGCCGGCTGTGGGTCATGGGCGACCACCGCTCCGCCTCCGCCGACTCCAGGGAACACCAGGAGACCTACTCCGGTACGGTCTCGAAGGACGACGTGCTGGGGCGGGCCATGCTCATCGCGTGGCCGTTCGGGCACTGGGCCACCCTGGACAGGCCGGACACCTATGCCGCCGTGCCCGACGCGGAATCCCCCGCGGGAGTCGCCTCCGCCGCTTCGCATAGGGTTGGCGCCTACGATGCGAAAGAGATGATCTGGCTCCCGATCCCTGCGGTACTCCCGCTCGTTATGGGAGTACTGGGCCCGCGCCGCGCACGGCGCGGGCGGCGGCACGGAAGAAGGAGTTGGCGTGGGGGATGTGGCGGTTGGCGCACGGTCCGGACAGGGTGGCGAAGACGACCGCGGGCGGTCCGTGGAAGCGGCTACCACGGGCGCGGGCGGCGCTTCCACCCCGGAGAACGACGGACCGGCGACAGAGGGTGGCGCGGTGACGAACGACGGGTCCGAGGACGGACGCGCCGGCGCTGGTGAAGAGGGCGGCCGACGAGCGTCCCCCGGCGGAGGACAGGCGAAGAAGCAGCGTTCCTTCTGGAAGGAACTGCCGATCCTGATCGGTGTCGCCTTGGTGCTCGCCCTCCTCATCAAGACGTTCCTGGTCCAGGCCTTCTCCATCCCGTCCGCGTCGATGCAGAACACCCTCACCGAGGGCGACCGGGTACTCGTCGACAAGCTGACGCCCTGGTTCGGATCCGAGCCGGAGCGGGGCGAGGTCGTCGTCTTCCACGACCCCGACGACTGGCTCGCGGGCGAGCCCACCGCCGATCCGAACGCTTTGCAGACCTTCCTTAGCTGGATCGGCCTGATGCCGTCCGCCGAGGAGCAGGACCTGATCAAGCGGGTCATCGCGGTGGGCGGCGACAGGGTCCAGTGCCAGGGCACCGGCCCGGTCATGGTCAACGGCAAGGCGTTGGACGAGCCCTACGTCTACCCGGGCAACACGCCCTGCAGCGTGGACGAACAGGGCGGTCAGTTCGACAAAACCGTCCCGGACGGCTTCATCTGGGTCATGGGCGACCACCGGCAGAACTCGCGCGACTCGCGCTACAACACCGGCGACGAGAACGGCGGCATGGTGCCGGTGGAGGATGTGATCGGACGAGCCATCGTGGTCGCCTGGCCGATCGACCGTTGGCACACCCTGCCGATCCCCTCGACCTTCGACCAGGCCGGCCTCAACGACCAGGCGTCCGCTGCCCGACTGCTGTCCGTGGCGCCGCACGGAGCAGCCCTCGCCGGGGCCGCGCCGCTTCTCCTCTGGAAGCGCCGGAGGATCGACACGCCCCTGGCGCGCCGAGCGGACGAAACGCGGGGCTGACCGCGTCGCTGGTCCGCAGTGGCGCGCGGGACGACGGGCACGAGCGTCTGGGGTCGGTCCGCCCTCTCCCGCCCCCTCCACGACCGCCGACGCTTCGTCGACCGTCAGGCCGTCCGTGCGAGCCGACGCCATGGTCCCGTCTTCGACGGGTCCACGAGCGTGGCCGTCCAGCCCCGCGACGGACGACCCTCTGATCACGACCGATGCCGGGCGGCGGACGCCGTCTCGTGTGGCCCGGCCCTTCGGGTGCTCCGGGGGACGCGCGCGGGGCCTGCCCCCGCTCGTGAGACGGTGTACTCGACCACGTACACCGCGTTGCCGCGCGAGCGGCTCGCCCGCGGTCCCGGCCGGCGACTCCGCGCACCGAAATCGACTGGCGGTCGGCGGGGCCGGCGCACAATGGGGGGACGCACGGCTGAAGGGGAACATGCCATGAGCGCCGAGGACCTCGAGAAGTACGAGACCGAGATGGAGCTGAAGCTCTACCGGGAGTACCGCGATGTCGTCGGTCTGTTCAAGTACGTGATCGAGACGGAGCGCCGCTTCTACCTGACCAACGACTACGAGATGCAGGTGCACTCCGTCCAGGGCGAGGTCTTCTTCGAGGTCTCCATGGCCGACGCCTGGGTCTGGGACATGTACCGGCCCGCGCGATTCGTGAAGCAGGTACGGGTCCTCACTTTCAAGGACGTCAATATCGAGGAGCTGAACAAGAGCGACCTCGAACTGCCGGGCGGCTGACCGCGTCACCGCATCACCCGGCCGAGTGGCGAAGTTTTCCACACCCGCCCGCCGGTCCACCAAGATCCACTGTCGAGCCGGGAAGGCGCGACCGTTGGCACCACCGAAGGAGGTGCCGACATGACCACCCCACAGGCACGCAGGGCTCTCGGCAGGTACGGCGAGGACCTGGCGGCTCGCCGATTGGCCCAGGCGGGCATGACGCTGCTGGCGCGCAACTGGCGCGGCGGCCGCACGGGAGAGATCGACATCGTCGCCCGAGACGGCGACGTCCTGGTCGTCTGCGAGGTCAAGACCCGTCGAGCGGGCGTGCTCCCCCAACCGATGGCGGCCGTCCCACCCGCCAAGGTCGCGCGCCTCCGTGATCTCGCGGCGACCTGGGCGCACCACCATGGGGGCGCGCCGCCGGGCGGCATCCGAATCGACCTCGTGGGAATCGTGTTGCCCCGTCGGGGCGGGCCCCTCGTCGAGCACGCCAAGGGGGTGGCGTGATGGGGTTCGCGCGCACCTGCTCCGTGGCGTTGGTCGGGGTGGAGGGTGTGCCAGTCGAGGTCCAGGCGGGGCTGGAACCGGGTGTCGCGGCCTTCACCCTGGTCGGGCTGCCGGACAAAAGCCTCACCGAGAGCCGGGACCGCGTCCGGGCCGCCGTCGTCAACTCGGGCATCGAGTGGCCGCAGAAGAAGCTCACCGTCGGACTCAGTCCGGCATCGGTGCCCAAGAGCGGCAGCGGGTTCGACATCGCCGTCGCCGCGGCCGTGCTCGGTGCCGCGGAGCGCGTGGACCCTCGTGCGCTGGCGGACATCGTCATGATCGGCGAGCTCGGCCTCGACGGCGGGGCTCGGCCGGTCCGGGGCGTCCTGCCCGCGGTCCTGGCCGCGGCCGAGGCGGGCTACGAGCGCGTCGTGGTACCCGAGAGCTCCGCGGTCGAGGCGTCGCTCGTGCCGGGCGTCTCCGTGCTCGGTGTGCGCAGCCTCAGGCAACTGGTGGCGATCCTGGCCGACGAGCCGGCCCCCGACGAGGAGCCCGCGCTCGGCCGGCGCCCCGACCCTTCGAGGGCCGGACTCCGACTGCCCGGGACGACCGATGCCACCGGGGTGATGGCGGGGATCCTTCCACACGAGACGGTGCCCGACCTCTCGGACGTGGTGGGTCAGCGGGTGGCACGGACCGCGTTGGAGATCGCCGCGGCGGGCTCGCACCACCTGTTCCTGGAGGGTCCGCCGGGTGCGGGCAAGACCATGCTCGCCGAGCGGCTTCCCGCCGTGCTGCCGCCGCTGACCCGCCGGGAGTCGCTGGAGGTGACCGCGGTCCACTCCGTGGCCGGGCTGCTGCCACCAGGAAGACCGTTGATCGATTCCGCTCCCTACTGCGCGCCCCATCACTCGGCCACCATGCAGGCCCTGGTGGGCGGTGGCCCCGGTGTCGCGCGACCCGGAGCCGTCTCGCTGGCCCATCGAGGCGTGATCTTTCTCGACGAGGCGCCCGAATTCAGCCGGCATGCCTTGGACGCTCTTCGGCAGCCACTGGAGAACGGCCACGTCGTCGTGGCACGCAGTGCGGGCATGGTTCGCTATCCGGCCAGGTTCCTGATGCTGCTCGCGGCGAATCCCTGCCCTTGTGGGCGTCTCGCTCGGGAGGACGCTCTCTGCGAGTGCCCGCCCTCGGCCATCCGCAGGTACCAGGCCCGCCTGTCCGGCCCACTCCTGGACAGGGTCGACCTGAGGGTGGAGGTGGAACGTGTCACCCGGGCCCAGCTCACCGAGGCCGGGGCCCGAGGCGATTCCACCGCGCGGGTCGCGGACCGGGTCCGCGGCGCCCGGGAGCGGACCGCCGCCCGGCTCGCCGGCACGCCTTGGCGGAGCAACGCCGAGGTCCCGGGCCGAGAGCTGCGCGATCGGTGGCCCCCGGCTCCCGGCGCCCTCGACCGGGCGGAGCGCGGTCTGGAGCGAGGCTCGTTGACCGCGCGAGGACTCGACCGCGTGTTGCGGGTGGCCTGGACGGTGGCGGACCTCTCCGGCCACGACCGGCCTCGTGCCGAGGACGTGGGGCTCGCGCTGCAACTGCGTACAGGAGTGCCGAGCGGCGTTCCCGTGTCCATCGGATCCTTCACGTGATGCCTCGTACCCACCCGCCCCGGTTCGGCGAGGACGAACGCCTGGACAGGATCTTCCTCACCCGGGTGTTCGAACCGGGCGACGAGCTCGGAGGGCGTTGGCTCCGCGAGATCGGTCTCGTGGAGGTCGCGCGCCGACTGACGGAGGAAGGACCCGCCCTCCCGGGCGTCGGGCCTCGACGTTGGGCGGGGCTGCGGGCCCGGGCTCGGCGGGCTCGGCCGGATCTCGATCTCTCCGCGGCCCGGAAGGCGGGGATGCGCTTCCTGATCCCGGACGACCTGGAGTGGCCGGGACCGCTCGAGGATCTCGGCGACGCCCGACCGCTGGGGCTGTGGGTGCGCGGCCGACCGGATCTGCGCATCTGGGCCCTGCGGTCGGTGGCCGTGGTCGGGGCGCGCGCCTGTACCCAGTACGGCGCGCACATGGCGGCCACCCTGGCGGCGGACCTCACCGAACGAGGGTGGGTGGTGGTGTCGGGCGGAGCCTATGGCGTCGACGGCGCCGCGCATCGCGGTGCCCTGGGCGTCGGCGGCGCCACCATCGCGGTCCTCGCCTCGGGTCTGGACCGACCCTACCCCCGGGGACACAGCCGACTGCTCGACCGTGTCGCCGAGCAGGGGCTGGTGGTCGGAGAGCTGCCGCCGGGAGACCATCCCACGGCCACGCGCTTCCTGCTCCGCAACCGCCTGATCGCCGCGCTGACCCGAGGGACGGTCGTGGTGGAGGCCGCCTACCGAAGCGGGTCGTTGGTGACGGCGCGAGCGGCCTCGCGTCTGGGGCGGTTCGTCATGGGGGTCCCGGGGCCTGCCACCAGCGGTTGCTCGGCCGGAGTCCACCGTCTGCTACGGGAGGAGGCCGAGCTCGTCACCGACGCCGCCGACATCGTCGAACTGGTCGGAGCGATGGGTGAACTCGCTCCCGAGCGCCGCGGACCCGTGATCCCTCGTGATCTCCTGCCGTCACCGGCCCGGCGGGTGCTGGAGGCCTTGCCCGCCGGCGGGACCGTGTCCGCGGCGGACGTCGCCTGTCGGGCGCAGACCGTGGAGGGTGACGCACTCGCCCGGCTGTACGAGCTTCGGGCGCTCGGCCATGTCGAACGACACGTCGATGGTTGGAAGTTGACACGCCAGGGCAGAGCCACGGGTCGAGGCGAGGCCGTCGGGGGCTGACCCAGGTCGTTCGGCCGTCCGAGGGACGCCCGACACCGTTGGGAGCACGTGTAGTTGAGGGAAGCGGGAGTGTGCTCTCGACGGTGGCGGCCTCTCGGACTGGCGCGCGAGGAACGTATCCGCGATGTCCCACACTCCGACCTTCGCTCAAAGCCACCGTCCAGTCACGCTACGCTCACGATGCCCCTCACGGGCGCACCGATCCAGACGTGTCACGACCACGCAAGGCAGCACGCCATCACGGCAGAACGGCAGAACGGCACAAGGCGACGAATGCCCCAGCACCTCTCCGGACCCGACCGGGCGGCCACCTCCCCAGCCGTCCGGACCGGGCGAAGCGCCCGGCCGCCCGCCCCCTCGGCTCTCGACGAGTTGTGGCGGTCCTACAAGACGACGGGGGACGTGCGGCTGAGGGAGCAACTGATCCTGCACTACTCGCCCCTGGTCAAGTACGTGGCTGGTCGCGTGGGCGTGGGTCTCCCGCCCAGCGTCGAGCAGGCCGACTTCGTCTCCTCCGGAGTCTTCGGACTGATCGACGCCATCGAGAAGTTCGACGTCGACCGGGAGATCAAGTTCGAGACGTACGCGATCACCCGGATCAGAGGGGCGATCATCGACGAGTTGCGGGCCCTCGACTGGATCCCGCGGTCCGTCCGACAGAAGGCACGCAACGTGGAGCGGGCCTACGCCACGCTGGAGTCGCGCCTGCGGCGGACGCCGTCGGAGGCCGAGGTGGCCGAGGAGCTGGCGATGCCCGTGGAGGATCTCCACGCCGTCTTCCGGCAGCTGTCCTTGGCCAATGTCGTGGCCCTGGAGGACCTGTTGCACGCCGGGACGGACGGCGGCGACCGCCTGACCTTCCTGGACACCCTGGAGGACACCGACGCCGCCGACCCGGTCGAGGTGGCCGAGGACCGGGAGCTGCGGCGCTTCCTGGCTCGGGCGATCACCTCCCTGCCCGACCGGGAGAAAACCGTGGTCACTCTCTACTACTACGAAGGTCTCACCCTCGCCGAGATCGGAAACGTCCTGGGGGTGACCGAGAGTCGGGTGTCCCAGATCCACACGAAGTCCGTCCTGCAGTTGCGTGCCAAGCTGGCCGGCTTCGGTCGCTGACCGGCCCCGCCGCGGCGAGCCTGCCGGTGGCCGAGGGCGGGGCCGGTGCCGGGGGTCGGGTGGATCCGGTCCCGTGCCGCGGCGCCCGTCCGTACAGTGGAGCGGTGCCAAGGATCAGAGCGGCCTCGGTGGCCGCGCACCGGTCGATGCAGCGCGCCGCCTTGCTGGACGCGGCACGCTCCCTGTTGTCCGAAGGCGGAACGGAGGCGCTGACCTTCCCCGCCCTGGCGGAGCGCACCGGGCTGGCCCGGTCCTCCGTCTACGAGTACTTCGGATCGCGGGCGGCCGTCATCGAGGAACTGTGCGCCGTCGACTTCCCCGTCTGGGCCGCCGAGGTCGAGGCCGCCGTGGCCCGTGAGGCGAGTCCCGAGGCCCGGGTGGAGGCGTATGTGCGCGCCCAACTGGAGATGGTGGGGGACCGTCGGCACCGCGCCGTGGTGGCCATCTCCGCGAGCGAACTGGACGCGGGGGCGCGGGAGCGGATCCGCGCAGCGCACGGAGCGCTGATCACCATCGTCGTCGCCGCCCTGGCGACTATGGGCCACGACCGCCCGAGACTCGCCGCGTCCTTGCTTCAGGGGGTCGTGGACGCGGCCGTCCGACGGATCGAGCTGGGCGCGGCGGAGGACCCGCCCCAGGTCGTGGACGCGGCCGTCGCCATGGTGTTGCGCGGGGTCCGGATGTGAGGTGCGGGGCGTGTGGAGGTCTGGCCGCGTGCCCTCGCCCGGCGTCCCGGTGCCGAGGTCCTGGGCGTCGGCGGCTCGCCCCGCGCCCTGGAGCCCCCGGCTCGGGGATCGGCAGAAGTCGTGAAGGCCCGGTCCCCGGAAACCCGGGCGGCATCAGGAGAAGCGGATCCAGGTAGGCGTCGCCGCGACGCAGGCCCCAGTGCAGGCACGACCGGGGACAGTGGCGGACTGCGGGCTTCGATGTGTCCGGTTCGATCGTGCCCACCGTGTCGCCGGCCGCGACCGTCCGGCCGCTCGCCACGCTCGGCCGCACGGGAAGGTACGTCGTACGCAGCGGAGGGTTTCCGCTGCCGGCCAGTTCCACCGAGACGGCGCCCCGGCCACCCACCCGGCCCGCGAAGGAGACCCGTCCGGCCGCCACGGCGCGCACCGGCGTCCCCGGTGGCGCGGCCAGGTCGACCCCCCGGTGGCCCGCCGCGTAGGGCGTCGCCGGGGGTTCCCAGCCGCGCAGGATCACCGGTGGCGAGGTGTCGACCGGTCGGCGCACCCCGAGGGCGGGGACGCTCGCGTCGTCGCCGAACGATCCCGGGGTCGGCGCGGGTCTCCCCGCCGCCGTCGGCTCCGACGGGCGGGCGCCCACGCCGAGGAAGAGCGCCGGAAGGACCGTCATGATCAGGGTCAAGGCCGGGAGAGTGGCCCCGGTGTGCCGTCGCCGCCGTCTCATGACCGAACTCTCCCCTCCGCGTGGTGGCTGCCGACGGACGCTGTGGACTACTCACCGGTTGTGGACAGGGGCGTCACCCGAGGGCTCGCGGGTCCCGTACACTTCTGCTGGCGGCCCGGGTGACCGGGTCGACTTCGCACGCCCCGACACGCGCTCGTCGAAGCTCGTGTCAGCGCCCCTCGGTCCCTTGTGGCACGGCGCGTCGTGGGCGTCAGGCGCGGGAGCCGTCCGGCCCCGCGGCACAACCGAGCAACACGAGGAGAGTACGGCCATGGCCGTCGTCACGATGCGGGAGCTGCTGGAGAGCGGCGTCCACTTCGGTCACCAGACCCGCCGTTGGAACCCGAAGATGAAGCGCTTCATCTTCACCGAGCGCAACGGCATCTACATCATCGACCTGCTCCAGTCGCTGTCGTACATCGACCGCGCCTACGAGTTCGTCAAGGAGACGGTGGCCCACGGTGGCACCGTCATGTTCGTCGGCACGAAGAAGCAGGCGCAGGAGGCCATCGCCGAGCAGGCCACCCGTGTCGGTATGCCGTTCGTCAACCAGCGCTGGCTGGGCGGCATGCTCACCAACTTCTCCACTGTCTACAAGCGTCTGCAGCGCCTCAAGGAGCTTGAGCAGATCGACTTCGAGGACGTGGCCGCCTCGGGCCTGACCAAGAAGGAACTGCTGGTCCTCTCGCGTGAGAAGGCCAAGCTGGAGAAGACGCTCGGTGGTATCCGCGAGATGCAGAAGGTGCCCAGCGCCGTCTGGATCGTGGACACCAAGAAGGAGCACATCGCGGTCGGCGAGGCCCGGAAGCTGAACATCCCGGTCGTCGCCATCCTGGACACCAACTGCGACCCCGACGAGGTCGACTACAAGATCCCGGGCAACGATGACGCGATCCGTTCGGTCACGCTCCTCACCCGTGTGATCGCCGACGCCGTCGCCGAGGGCCTGATCGCCCGTTCCGGCGCCGCCGGCGAGGGCAAGGGCGAGAAGGCCGCCGGCGAGCCGCTCGCCGAGTGGGAGCGCGACCTGCTGGAGGGCGAGAAGAAGGCCGAGCCGGAGGTCGCCGAGGTGGAGACCCCGGCCGCCGAGACCGAGAAGCCGGCCGAGACCCCCGCCGCCGAGGCTGAGCAGGCCTGACGCCTCTCATCCGTGGATGACCCAGGCGGGAGCGGTCGGCACCAGCGCCCTCCCGCCTGGGCATCGCCGGTCAGCGGTGTGCCCGCCCTCGCGTTCCCGCGCGGACCCGGGCACCCGCAGATCCTCGATCCGCAAGACCCTCGAGAAGGATTCACAGACTCATGGCGAACTACACCGCCGCCGACGTCAAGAAGCTCCGTGAACTCACCGGCGCCGGCATGATGGACTGCAAGAAGGCGCTGGACGAGGCCGAGGGCAACGTCGACAAGGCCGTCGAGGCGCTTCGCATCAAGGGCCAGAAGGGCGTGGCCAAGCGCGAGGGCCGCTCCGCCGAGAACGGCGCCGTCGTCTCGCTCATCGCCGAGGACAACTCCTCCGGTGTCATCGTCGAGCTGAAGTGCGAGACGGACTTCGTCGCCAAGGGCGACAGGTTCCAGGCCGTGGCCAAGACGATCGCCGAGCACGTCGCCAAGGTCGGCCCGGCGGACCTGGAGGCGCTGCTCGCCTCGGAGATCGAGCCCGGCAAGACCGTGCAGGCCTACGTCGACGAGGCCAACGCCAATCTCGGCGAGAAGATCGTCCTGGACCGTTTCGCGCGCTTCGCCGACGGCTACGTCGCCGCCTACATGCACCGCACGATGCCCGACCTGCCTCCGCAGATCGGCGTCCTCGTCGAGCTCGACAAGCCCGACGCCGAGGTCGCCAAGGGCGTCGCGCAGCACATCGCCGCCTTCGCGCCGAAGTACCTGGCCAAGGAGGACGTCCCCGCGGACGTCGTCGAGGCCGAGCGGCGAATCGCGGAGGAGACCACCCGTGCCGAGGGCAAGCCCGAGGCCGCCCTCCCCAAGATCGTCGAGGGTCGTCTCAACGGGTTCTTCAAGGACGCCACGCTCCTGGGCCAGCCGTACGCGCTGGACAACAAGAAGTCCGTGCAGAAGGT
Organism: Streptomyces sp. HSG2; assembly: GCF_016598575.1. Classification (NCBI taxonomy): domain Bacteria; kingdom Bacillati; phylum Actinomycetota; class Actinomycetes; order Kitasatosporales; family Streptomycetaceae; genus Streptomyces; species Streptomyces sp. HSG2. The sequence goes on along the minus strand of NZ_CP066801.1, from coordinate 1,177,958 downwards.
GCTGGACGAGGCCGGTGTCACCTTGAAGCGTTTCTCGCGCATCAAGGTCGGCATCTGAGTCCGCGCCGCGACGGAGGCACGACCCGGGTAGGGTCGACAGCGGCCGTCCGCGGGCACCGTCGAGTGCCCGCGCATCACGGGCGAGAGCGGAATTGACGAGGAGGCCATTGCCGCGTAAGGGTTCGCGACCCCACCGGCAATGGCCTTCCACGTATGTGGGAAGCACGCAGAAGAGGCGGGATCTCCATGAGCACCAAGGGCGAGAAGAGCGACGACGGCAAGGTCCGGGGCCGGTTTCTGCTGAAGCTGTCCGGAGAGGCGTTCTCCGGTGGCGGGGGCCTGGGTGTCGATCCCGACGTGGTGCACGCCATCGCCCGTGAGATCGCGGCCGTCGTGAGGGACGGGGCGCAGGTCGCCATCGTCATCGGCGGGGGCAACTTCTTCCGAGGGGCTGAACTGCAGGTCCGGGGGATGGATCGGGCGCGCTCCGACTACATGGGCATGCTCGGCACCGTGATGAACTGCCTGGCGCTCCAGGACTTCCTGGAGAAGGAGGGCGTGGACTGCCGCGTGCAGACGGCGATCACCATGGGGCAGGTGGCGGAGCCGTACATCCCGCTCCGCGCCGTCCGTCACCTGGAGAAGGGCCGCGTGGTCATCTTCGGCGCGGGCATGGGCATGCCCTACTTCTCCACCGACACCACGGCGGCCCAGCGAGCCTTGGAGATCGACGCCGAAGCGCTCCTCATGGGCAAGAACGGTGTGGACGGTGTCTACGACTCCGATCCGAAGGCCAACCCGGACGCCGTGAGGTTCGACGCGCTGGGCTACGGCGAGGTCATCACCCGCGACCTCAAGGTCGCCGACGCCACCGCGATCACGCTCTGTCGTGACAACCGACTTCCCATCGTGGTCTTCGAGCTCTTGAAGGAGGGCAACATCGCGCGCGCCGTCAAGGGTGAGAAGATCGGCACGCTGGTGGGTGACCAGGGCGGTCGGGACTGACCCGGAGACCGCCGCGCCGATTCGGGGGATGGACAATGTCCCGCGGGTCGGGAACGGTGCAGGAACAAGACGCGACGCGGCCGGCCGCCGTTACGACACGAGGACGGCCGGGCCCGCTCAAGAGACGCAGGAGCAAGTGGTGATCGAAGAGACCCTCCTCGAGGCCGAGGAGAAGATGGAGAAGGCCGTCCTGGTCGCCAAGGAGGACTTCGCCGCGATCCGCACGGGCCGGGCGCATCCGGCGATGTTCAACAAGATCGTGGCCGATTACTACGGCGCGATGACGCCGATCAATCAGTTGGCCTCGTTCTCGGTCCCCGAACCACGGATGGCTGTCGTCACGCCCTTCGACAAGAGCGCGCTGCGCAACATCGAGCAGGCGATCCGCGATTCCGACCTCGGCGTCAACCCGAGCAACGACGGGAACATCATCCGGGTGGTGTTCCCGGAGCTCACCGAGGAAAGGCGGCGCGAGTACATCAAGGTCGCCAAGGGCAAGGGCGAGGACGCGAAGGTGTCGATCAGGTCCGTCCGTCGCAAGGCCAAGGACGCCATCGACAAGATGGTCAAAGACGGCGACGTCGGCGAGGACGAGGGACGCCGCGCGGAGAAGGAGCTCGACGACACCACGGCGAAGTACGTCGCCCAGGTCGACGAGCTTCTGAAGCACAAGGAAGCCGAGCTTCTCGAAGTCTGATGGACGAGTCTTCCCGGGGCGTACCCACGGGCACCGGGTACGTGGGGACCGCCGAACGGGTGCCTCGCCCCGGCCATGTCCCCGGGGTGCCGCCGGTGGATTCCGCTTACCCTACGCACAGCGCTCAGCACACCCGCCCGCTGCCCGTGGTGCCCGGCGTGCCCGAGGACGCCGGGTACGACGCGCGCCGGGACGGCGGACGGGGCGACCGACAGAATCCGGAGCCCATGCCCGACGCCTCGAACCCGGCGCCTCCGTCCCAGCCGGCACCGCAGAAGAAGAGCGCGGGGCGCGACCTGGGCGCGGCGATAGGAGTGGGCGTCGGGCTCGGTGCGGTCATCATCGTGTCGTTGTTCGTCCAGAAGGCCGTCTTCGTCGGTGTGATCGCGGCGGCGGTGGTGGTCGGGCTGTGGGAGCTGGCTCGTCGCCTGCGGGAGCGCAGGGGCATTCGGGTGCCGTTGGTGCCGCTGGCCGTCGGTGGTGCGGCGATGGTGGTCGCCGGATACGCCCGGGGTGCCGACGGTGCCTGGGTGGCCATGGCGTTGACGGCCCTTGCGGTCTTCGTCTGGCGTATGACCGAACCTCCCGAGAATTACCTGAGGGACGTCACGGCCGGTGTCTTCGCCGCCTTCTACGTGCCTTTCCTCGCGACCTTCGTCGCGTTGATGCTGACCGCCGAGGACGGACCGTGGAGGGTCCTGACCTTCCTGCTGCTCACCGTCGTGAGCGACACCGGGGCATACGCCGTGGGCTGGCGCTTCGGCACCACCAAGCTGGCCCCCCGGATCAGCCCCGGCAAGACCCGCGAGGGGCTGCTGGGCGCGGTGGCCTTCGCGATGGTGGTCGGGGCACTGTGCACGCAGTTCCTGATCGACGGGGGCCGCTGGTGGCAGGGGTTGGTCCTGGGCCTGGCGGTCGCGGTCAGCGCCACTCTCGGTGATCTCTGCGAATCGATGATCAAGAGGGACCTCGGCATCAAGGACATGGGCTCGCTGCTGCCCGGGCACGGCGGCATCATGGACCGGCTCGACTCCCTGCTCCCGACGGCGCCGGTGGTGTGGCTGCTCCTGGTGATCTTCGTCGGCGGCTGACCGCGCCGAGAGGTCGGCTCGTCCCGTGTGCCGTCACCGAACACCGGCAGCGGCCTCGTGGCTCTTCAGGGTGCCTGCCCCCGGGGCGTGACGAATAGGCCGCCGTGGGGTGCGTCGGCGCCGTCGCGGAGGGCACCCGGGACCCGTCCGGTGCATCGGTGGGGATCTGCGACACTGGTACGACCATGCCCAAGCCCGGAGAGCTCACATTCGTCGCCCCCCGCGGAGCCAAGAAGCCGCCGCGGCACCTCGCCGACCTGTCGCCCGCCGAGCGTGGGGAGGCGGTCGCCGCCCTCGGCGAGAAGCCGTTCCGCGCCAAGCAGCTGTCGCGACACTACTTCGCGCGCTACGCGCCCGAGCCGGAGCGGTGGACCGACATCCCGGCCGGTTCGCGTGCGCGGCTGCGTGAGGCCTTGCTGCCCGAACTGATGACGGTGGTCCGCCATCTGTCCACCGACGCGGGCACCACGCGCAAGACCCTCTGGCGTCTGTTCGACGGGACCTTGGTGGAGTCCGTGTTGATGCGCTACCCCGACCGGGTCACCATGTGCGTCAGCTCGCAGGCGGGGTGTGGCATGAACTGCCCGTTCTGCGCCACCGGTCAGGCCGGTCTGGACCGCAACCTCTCCACCGCGGAGATCGTCCACCAGATCGTCGACGGGGTGCGCGCCCTGCGGGACGGCGAGGTGCCCGGGGGGCCCGCGCGACTGTCCAACATCGTCTTCATGGGCATGGGCGAGCCACTCGCCAACTACTCGCGCGTCGTCGGCGCGATCCGGCGGCTCACCGACCGGGAACCGGATGGCCTCGGGCTGTCCCAGCGTGGCATCACGGTCTCGACGGTGGGCCTGGTTCCCGCGATCCACCGCTTCGCCGACGAGGGTCTCACCTGCCGGCTGGCGATCTCGCTCCACGCGCCCGACGACGAGTTGCGCGACACCCTCGTCCCCGTGAACACCCGGTGGAGGGTGCGCGAGGTGCTGGACGCGGGCTTCGCCTACGGCGCGAGGTCCGGACGGCGGCTGTCGATCGAGTACGCGCTGATCCGGGACGTCAACGACCAGGCGTGGCGGGGCGACCGCCTGGGCCGGCTACTCAAGGGAAGACCGGTGCACGTCAACCTGATCCCGCTCAACCCGACGCCGGGTTCCCGCTGGACCGCGTCCCGTCCCGAGGACGAGAAGGCGTTCGTCGAGGCCGTCGCCGCCCATGGGGTGCCGGTGACGATCCGTGACACCCGAGGGCAGGAGATCGACGGGGCCTGTGGTCAGCTGGCCGCGACCGAGAGGTAGGGTGGCCGGTCCGAGGGCACCTCGGCGGACGGGTCACCCGTCCGACCATCTTCATATTCCGACAGGGGAGCGCCACAGCGCTGAGAGTGCGGCATCGGCCGCAGACCCTCCGAACCTGGCCCAGGTCATTCTGGGTAGGGAGATCGGTCACCGCTCGAGCTGTTGCGTCCCACCCGGACCCGTCGTGGGTGCCGGGCGGGGCCGCGTCTTCTCCTGGTCACCCGGGAGGAAGCAGTGGGGAACACCGACAAGCGATGGGTCGCGGCGCTCGGCGCACTCGGCATGGCCTGCGGGCTGGTCGCCTGTGGCGCGTCCGGAGACGCCGCCGACGAGGCGGACGGCCAGCGGTCGACCGTCACGCTCGTGAGCCACGGCTCGTGGGCGGTATCCGACGACGTGGTCGCCGAGTTCGAGAAGACCTCCGGATACCGCTTGCGCGTCCTGGAGGACGGCGACGCCGGGCAGGCCGTGAACAAGGCGATCCTGACCAAGGACAACCCCCAGGGCGACGTCTTCTTCGGGGTCGACAACACGCTGTTGTCCAGAGCCCTGGAGAACGGCCTGTTCCAGTCGTACGAGGCCGAGGGGATCGACCGGGTGCTGCCCGAGTACCGCGTCGACGAGGAGGAGCGTCGCGTGACGCCCGTCGACACCGGGGACGTCTGCGTCAACTACGACAAGGCCTACTTCGACGAACGCGGGACGCCGCCGCCCGACACCCTCGACGACCTGGTCGATCCCGAGTACAAGGATCTCCTCGTCACCGAGAACGCGGCCACCTCCTCCCCGGGGCTGGGCTTCCTCCTGGCGACGGCCGCCGAATACGGCGAGACCGGATGGTCGGACTACTGGGAGAAGCTGCGCGACAACGGCGTGAAAGTCGTGGACGGCTGGGAACAGGCCTACAACGAGGAGTTCTCCGGTTCCGCCGGAGGGCGTCAGGCCGGTGGAGAGCGCCCGCTCGTGGTCTCCTACGCCTCCTCTCCGCCCGCCGAGGTGATCTTCGCCGACCCGCAGCCGGACACGGCCCCCACCGGAGTCGCGACGGGCACCTGCTTCCGACAGATCGAGTACGCGGGACTGCTGGCCAACGCGGCGAACCCCGAGGGCGGCAAGGCTCTCCTCGACTTCCTCGTGGGGCGGACCTTCCAGGAGGACATGCCACTGAACATGTTCGTGTACCCGGTCCGGGAGGACGCTCGGATACCCGAGGCGTTCGCCGAGCACGGTCCTCCGGTCGCGAACCCCCGGACCATGGATCCGGAGGAGATCGCCGAGCACCGCGACGCATGGGTCAAGTCGTGGACGTCGCTGGTCCTCAGGTAGCCGCGACGGACGGTCGGCGGTCACGGGGGGACCGCGCACGCCTGGCGCTGATGATCCTCCCCGTGCTGTTCTTCGGGGTGTTCTTCGCCTATCCGGTGGCCGCCATCGTCGCGCGGGGACTGCGCCCCGAGGGCTTCTGGGAGTTGGGCCGGATCGGGGAGGTCGTCGCCGATCCCGGAATCCGGGGTGTGCTCTGGTTCACCACCTGGCAGGCGTCGGCCTCCACGGCGCTCACGCTGTTGATCGCCCTGCCCGGCGCGTACGTGTTCGCCCGCCTGGACTTCCCCGGCAAGCGGCTGCTGCGGGCGGTGGTCACCATTCCCTTCGTCCTTCCCACCGTGGTCGTCGGCACGGCGTTCCTCGCCCTCGTCGGTCGGGGAGGTCTCCTGGACGATCTGTGGGGAGTGCGGCTGGACACGACGGTCTGGGCGATCCTCTTGGCACACGTGTTCTTCAACTACGCCGTCGTCGTCCGCACGGTCGGTGGTCTCTGGTCCCAACTGGACCCTCGGCAGGAGGAGGCCGCCAGGATGCTGGGGGCCTCGCGCAGCCGGGCCTGGCGCACGATCACGCTCCCCGCGCTCGCGCCCGCCGTCGGCGCCGCCTCGCTCATGGTCTTCCTGTTCACCTTCACCTCCTTCGGGGTCGTGCAGATCCTCGGCGGTCCCACCTTCGCCACGTTGGAGGTGGAGATCTACCGTCAGACCTCCCAGGCGTTCGACCTGACGACCGCCGCCGTCCTGACTCTGGTGCAGTTCGCCGCGGTCGCCTCGATCCTCGCCGTCCACGCGGCGACCGTCCGCCGCCGGGAGACCGCCCTGACCCTCGTGGACGCGGCGGTCACCGCGAGTCGCCCCCGAGGCGTCGGGCAATGGGCTCTGCTGGTCTCCGTCCTGGCCACCGTGGTCGCCCTGATACTGCTGCCGCTCGGAGTGCTGGTGCGGCGCTCCTTGCGGGCCCCCGCGTGGGGCTATTACCGGGCCCTGACCCGCGAGGACGGCGGTGCCTTCCTCGTGCCCCCCATCGAGGCGGTGGGCAACTCCCTGCGCTTCGCCGCCGTCGCCACCGCCCTCGCGGTGTCGATCGGGGGTCTCGCCGCCGCCGCCCTGGCCCGCCGGGAGGCCGGCCGATGGGTGCGTGGCCTCGACGCGCTGCTGATGCTGCCGCTCGGGATCTCGGCGGTGACCGTCGGGTTCGGTTTCCTGATCGCCTTGGACGAGCCGCCGCTCGACCTGCGGTCGTCGTGGATGCTGGTGCCTTTGGCCCAGGCCCTGGTCGGGGTGCCGTTCGTGGTGCGGATCATGGTGCCGGTGCTGCGTGCCGTGGACACCCGGCTCCGAGAGGCGGCGGCCGTGCTCGGAGCGACGCCCTGGCGGGTGTGGCGGGAGATCGACCTGCCGTTGGTCCGAAGGGCGCTGCTGGTCGCCGCCGGGTTCGCCTTCGCGGTGTCGCTCGGGGAGTTCGGAGCGACCGTGTTCATCGCTCGTCCCGACGATCCCACGCTCCCGGTGGCCGTGGCACGATTGCTGGGCAGGCCGGGGGAGACGAACTACGGCCAGGCCATGGCCCTGTCGACGATACTCATGATCGTTTGTGCTGTGGCGCTGTTGTTGCTGGAGCGGCTGCGTACCGACCGGACCGGGGAGTTCTGAGATGTCGTCCGACCTGTCGAGCCGGCCCGATCCGAGACCGGTGAACGGGGCCTCGCCCGGTCCTGCCGGGCTGCTGACCCTGGAAGGGGCCACCGTGCGTTTCGGCGGGCGAACGGCGCTCGACGCAGTCGACCTGGCGGTGGCCGAGCACGAGCTGGTCTGTCTGCTGGGACCGAGCGGCAGTGGCAAGTCCACCCTGCTGAGGGCCGTGGCGGGACTGCGCCCCCTGGACGCCGGGCGGGTCCTGCTCGACGGCCGAGACCAGACGTCGGTGCCGGCGCACCGGCGTGGAGTGGGCCTTATGTTCCAGGACCATCAGCTCTTCCCTCAACGCAACGTGGCCGGGAACATCGCCTTCGGCCTTCGGGCACAGGGTGCGGGAAGAGCCGAGCAGCGCGACCGCGTCGCGGAGTTGCTCGACCTGGTCGGTCTGCCGGACGCGGGTGATCGGGCGGTATCCGCCCTCTCCGGCGGTGAGCAGCAGCGCGTGGCGTTGGCACGCGCTCTCGCGCCGCGACCTCGCCTGCTGATGCTGGACGAGCCGCTCGGGCAACTCGACCGCTCCCTGCGTGAGCGGCTGGTGGTCGAACTCCGCGAAGTGTTCGGACGCCTCGGCACCACCGTGCTCGCCGTCACCCACGATCAGGGAGAGGCATTCGCGCTCGCGGACCGGGTCGTGGTGATGCGCGACGGCCGGATCGTCCAGACCGGGACCCCCTTGGACGTCTGGCGGCGTCCCGCCGACGAATTCGTGGCCCGGTTCCTCGGATTCGACAACGTGGTCCCGGGCACGGTCACCGGGCGGGTGGCGGACACCCCCTGGGGGGAGATCCCGGTCCCCGGGGGCTCCGCCCAGGGGGACCGGACGGTGTTGGTGCGCCCCGAAGGGGTCCGTGTGCTCGCCGACGGCCCCGGCCTGCGCTGCCTGGTCGTCGGCCGGACCTTCCAGGGCAGTCGTGTCGCCGTTCGCCTCCGCCCCGACCGGGGGCCCTTGCTGGAGGCGGCATGCCCCCTGCGCTCCGCACCCGACCCGGGGGAGGACGTGCGGGTGGAGTTCGACGCCGCCGACACCGTCGTGCTCGAGTGAGGCGACGCGCCTCCTCGGCGGCGCGGGCCGTGCTGTGACCACGCAGCTTCGTGGGCAACAGCGGCGCAGGGTCCCTGGTCGGACGGGTGTGTCGCTGCGCAGTCGGCAGGACGCGGCGGGATGGTCGGCAAGCCGTGGCTGCCGAGCGCGATCGCGCTTTCTGCCGATGATGCCTGATGCCGGAACAGCACCAGGGCCGCCCGGACTCTCGGAGCGGCCCACCCGCGAGTGCGCTCAGGCCGGGACGACAGCGGTCTCCGGTTCGGTCTCGGCCGTGCCATGGGCGGCGAGGTGGCGCTCGGCGTCCAGCGCCGCGGCCGCACCGGTGCCGGCGGCGGTGATGGCCTGGCGGTAGGTGTGGTCGACGACATCGCCGGCGGCGAACACCCCGGGCAGACTCGTACGCGTCGACGGGGAGTCCACCTTGACGTAGCCCTCGTCGTCGAGGTCCAGCTGTCCCTTGAACAGCTCGGTGCGCGGGTCGTGGCCGATGGCGATGAACAGGCCCGTAACGTCCAGGTCGCGGGTGGCGCCGGTGAAGACGTCGCGCAGGACGACGCCGCCGAGCACGCCGTTCGCCTCCTTGGTCTGGGCGATCTCGCTGTCGAAGGCGAAGGAGATCTTGTCGTCGGCGAAGGCCCGGTCCTGCATCGCCTTCGAGGCGCGCAGGGTGGAGCGGCGGTGGACGACGGTGACCGAGCGGGCGAAGCGGGTCAGGAAGGTGGCTTCTTCCATGGCGGTGTCGCCGCCGCCGACTACGACGATGTCGCGGTCACGGAAGAAGGCCCCGTCGCAGGTCGCGCACCAGGACACCCCGCGGCCGGACAGCTCGTCCTCATTGGGGAGGCCGAGCTTGCGGTAGCCGGAGCCGGTCGCGACGATCACCGTCTTCGCGCGATGGACGGTGCCCGCGGAGTCGGTGAGAAGCTTGATGTCGCCGGCGAGGTCCACCTCGACGATGTCGTCGTCGATCATCTCGGCGCCGAACCTCTCGGCCTGAGCCCGCATGTTCTCCATCAGGACGGGGCCGTCGACGCCCTCGGGGAAGCCGGGGAAGTTCTCGACCTCGGTCGTGGTGGTCAGCGGCCCGCCGACGAAGATGCTGCTGCCGAACAGCAGGGGACTGAGCTGGGCGCGGGCGGTGTAGAGGGCGGCGGTGTATCCGGCGGGGCCGGAGCCGATGATGACGACCTCGCGTATCTCGCTCACGCCGTCGCCTCCGGATTCGCCGGGGCGATCTCGGCGATCAGGCCCTCCACCAGGGTCTTGATCTCGTCGCGGATCGGGCGTACGGCTTCGACGCCCCGGCCGGCCGGGTCCTCCAGCTTCCAGTCCAGGTAGCGCTTGCCGGGGAAGACGGGACAGGTGTCACCGCAGCCCATGGTGATGCACACGTCGGACTCGCCGACCGCGTCGATGGTGAGGATCTTCGGCGTCTCCTGGGAGATGTCGATGCCGACCTCGGCCATCGCGGCGACGGCCGCCGGGTTGACCTGGTCGCCCGGGTCGGAGCCGGCGGAGCGGACCTCGACGCGGTCACCGGCCAGGTGAGTCAGCCACGCGGCGGCCATCTGGGAGCGGCCGGCGTTGTGGACGCAGACGAACAGGACGGACGGCTTGTCGGCCATGGTGATCGTTCTCTCTCGTCGCATGGCGGAACCCAGCCGCCAATGACTTCAGCCCCCGCTGGTATCAGCGAGTGATGATGTGAGAGTATCAGCACATGCTGACTTCAGTCGATCCTGATGTGATCCGAGTGCTGGGCGATCCGCTCCGCCTTCAGATCGTGACCCTGCTCGCGCGCGAGACGCTCTGCACGACGCACCTGGTCGAGGAGACCGGCGCCAAGCAGACCAACCTGTCCAACCACATGAAGGTGCTGCGCGAGGCCGGGATCGTGGAGACCGAGCCGTGCGGCCGTTTCACCTACTACAAGCTCAAGCCCGAGGTCCTGGCCGGCCTATCCGAACAGTTCGCCGAACTCGCCGCCTCCGCCCTCACCGCCGCCGAGAACAAGAGGGCCTGCCCGTGACCTCCACCGAGCCCACCACCTCCCCGGCTCCGACTGGCGGTACGGACGACTCGATCGTCAAGAAGCTCTCCACCCTCGACCGCTACCTCGCGGTGTGGATCCTGATGGCCATGGCCGTCGGCCTGGGGCTGGGCCGGATCGTCCCGGGGATGAACGACGCGCTCGCGAAGATCGAGGTCGGCGGGATCTCCCTCCCGATCGCCCTCGGCCTGCTCGTGATGATGTACCCGGTCCTCGCTAAGGTCCGCTACGACCGGCTCGACCGAGTGACCGGCGACAAGAAGCTGATGGTCTCCTCGCTGATCATCAACTGGATCGTCGGCCCGGCGGTCATGTTCGCACTGGCGTGGACCTTCCTGCCGGACCTGCCCGAGTACCGCACCGGCCTGATCATCGTCGGTCTGGCCCGCTGTATCGCCATGGTCATCATCTGGAACGACCTCGCCTGCGGCGACCGTGAGGCCGCGGCCGTCCTCGTCGCCCTCAACTCGGTTTTCCAGGTCCTCGCGTTCGGACTGCTGGGCTGGTTCTACCTCGACCTGCTCCCCCGGTGGATGAACCTCGGCGACGGCCAGGGCCTGGACGTCTCGGTCTGGCACATCGCACTGAACGTGATCATCTTCCTCGGCATCCCACTGCTGGCCGGCTTCCTGACCCGCCGCGTCGGCGAGCAGAAGCTGGGCCGCGCCGACTACGAGCGGAAGTTCCTGCCGAAGATCGGCCCTTGGGCGCTGTACGGGCTGCTGTTCACGATCGTCGTCCTGTTCGCGCTGCAGGGGAAGACGATCACGTCGCAGCCACTGGACGTGGTCCGAATCGCGCTGCCGCTGCTGGTGTACTTCGCGGTCATGTTCTTCGGCGCGTTCCTCCTCGGCAAGGGCCTGGGTCTGGCCTACGACCGCACCACGACCCTGGCGTTCACCGCGGCGGGCAACAACTTCGAGCTGGCCATCGCGGTTGCCATCGCAACCTTCGGCGTCACCTCCGGCCAGGCTCTGTCCGGCGTCGTCGGCCCGCTCATCGAAGTCCCGGTGCTGATCGGCCTGGTCTACGTCGCGCTCGCCTGGCGACGGAAGTTCGCCCCGGGCGCGGTGACGACGGCCCCGTGACCCGGCAGACGGATGTGGTGGTGGTCGGCGGCGGCCAGGCAGGGCTCGCCGCCGGCTACCACCTGCGTCGGCGCGGCCTCGGCTTGGTGATCCTGGACGCCGATGCGGCGCCGGGCGGGGCATGGCAGCACATGTGGGACTCTCTGCACCTGTTCTCCCCGGCCGAGCACTCTTCCCTGCCCGGACGGCTCATGCCCGCCCAGGCGGGTGAGACCTACCCGGGCGCCGGGCACGTGGTGGAGTACCTCGCCGACTACGAGAAGCGCTACGACCTGCCCGTTCAGCAAGGCACTCGCGTGGACGCCGTACGCCGGGACGGTGACCGGCTCCTGGTCGAGGCGGATGCCGGCACCTGGCGGGCCCGTGCGGTCATCAGCGCCACCGGCACCTGGTCGCGGCCGTTCCTGCCCGCCGTCCCCGGCCGGTCCGTCTTCACCGGCCGGCAGCCGCACACGGTGAACTACCGCCGTCCGGCCGACTTCGCCGGGCAGCGTGTCGTCGTGGTCGGCGGCGGGAATTCCGGCGCGCAGATCGCCGCGGACCTCGCCCTGGATGGCGACGTCGAAGTGACGTGGGTGACCCGGCGCCCGCCCCGTTTCCTGCCGGACGACATCGACGGCCGGGCTCTGTTCGATGTCGCCACCGCCCGCCGCCGTGCCCTGGACGCCGGCCGCACCGACACCGGCGGGGTCGCCTCGCTCGGCGACATCGTGGCCGTGCCGCCCGTCCGCGCGGCCCGCGACGCCGGGCTCCTGACCGCGAGGCCGATGTTCGCCCAGCTCACGGCAACCGGTGTCCGGTGGGCTGACGGCAGCCAGAGCAGCGCGGACGTGGTGGTCTGGTGCACCGGCTTCCGCCCGGCACTGGCCCACCTTGCCCCGCTGAACCTGCGGGGTCCGCGCGGGCACATCCCCACCGACGGAACCCGGGCTGTGGGCGAGCCGCGGCTGCACCTGCTCGGCTACGGTGACTGGACCAGCCCGGCCTCGGCCACCCTCATCGGCGTCGGCCGCACCGCCCGCGATGCCGCCCGCGAGATCGCCGGCCTGGCGTGACCGGCCACGTGATGGCGGGGCTGCGACGTTCGAGGAGGACGACGTCGCGCCAGGCGCCGTGATGGCGGGTCGATCCCGGCTTGGTAGGCGAGCACCCGCCCCGCACGCTCCGGCGCCAGCGGCACGATCACCGCGCTCGCGGATCCGGGGACCTGTCCTGGTCAAGGCCGTGAGCGACCCTGCGGTGGTACGTCGCCTGGAGCCGGAACTGCATGATGCCCGCGCCGACACGGCGCCCGATCACCCCGACGAACCGCAGCAGCGCCACCCCGAGAATGGCCAGGCCCGCTCCATCAGCGAACCAGGATTTCGACGAATGTCTATGTTGACGCTCATCGGCGTAGGTGCCATGCTGGGCCGCGCAAGCCATCGACAGATGTCGAAACAAGCGAGGAGTCGCCGTGACCGCGCCCGCCACCACCGAGCTGCCCGTCGTCGTGATCGGGGCCGGACCCGTCGGCCTGGCCGCCGCCGCCCACCTCATCGACCAGGGCATCGAACCCCTCGTCATGGAAGCAGGGCCCACCGCCGGCGCCGCGGTGCGCGAGTGGTCGCACGTGCGCCTGTTCTCCACCTGGGGCGAGGTCGTCGATCCCGCCGCCGAGAAGCTCCTTGCCCCCACCGGATGGACGAGGCCGGACCCGGCCGCGTACCCCTCTGGCGGCGACTGGGTGGAGTCCTACCTGCAGCCGCTCGCCGACGTCCTCGGCGGCCGCGTCCGCACCGGCGCGCGCGTCACCGGCGTCTCCCGCACCGGTCGGGACCGGATCGTGGACGCCGACCGCGAGGCCCAGCCGTTCGTCCTGCACGTCGCCCACACCGACGGCCGTGAGGAGCGCCTCCTCGCCCGCGCCGTCATCGACGCCTCCGGCACATGGGCCATGCCGTCCCCGGCCGGCGGCAGCGGACTGCCCGCGCTCGGCGAGAAGGCCGCGGCGGACCGGATCACCTACCGCGTCCCGGACCTGAAGGACCCGGACGTCCGAGCCCGGTACGCGGGCAAGCGCACCGCCGTCATCGGCTCCGGCGCCTCCGCGTTCACCGCTCTCGCCTACCTCGCCGACCTCGCCAAGTCCGACGACGGCTCGGGCACGAAGGGCGTGTGGATCCTGCGCCGCGGCATCTCCGGCTCCACCTTCGGCGGCGGCGAAGCCGACCAGCTCCCCGCCCGCGGCGCCCTGGGCCTGGCGGCCAAGGCCGCCGTCGACGAGGGCCACGCCGACGCGGTCACCGGCTTCCGCACCGAGGCGATCGAGCGCGACACCGACGCTCGCCTGGTCCTGGTCGGCGAGGACGGCCGCCGCCTGGACCCGGTAGACGAGGTCATCGTGCTGACCGGCTTCCGCCCCGACCTGTCCTTCCTCGACGAGCTGCGCCTCGGACTGGACGAGCGCCTCCAGGCACCGGTCGAGCTCGCGCCGCTGATCGACCCCAACCAGCACTCCTGCGGCACCGTCTACCCCCACGGCCACCGCGAGCTCTCCCACCCCGAACAGGGCGTGTACCTGGTCGGCATGAAGTCCTACGGCCGCGCCCCGACGTTCCTCGCGATGACCGGCTACGAGCAGGTCCGCTCCGTCGCCGCGGCGATCGCCGGCGACTTCGAGTCCGCCGACCGCGTGGAACTGACCCTGCCCGAGACCGGAGTCTGCGGCGGTGCCGGTCTGTTCGACACCTCCGACACCGCTGAGGCCGACGGTGGCTGCTGCGCGCCCGCGCCGCGGTTCGTCCAGCTCGGCGCTCCCGCCACGGTCGGCGCGGCGGCTGCCGAGGAGGCAGCGGCGGGCGGCTGCTGCGGCTCATGACCGACCTCACAGGGCAGTACACCTGGCTCACCGGCGATTCGTAGCCGTGCTTCCGCCCCCGGGAGACCAGCACTCCGGCCCGGGACGATGCCACTGATTCGTCCTCCAGGTGAAACCGCGGACCGGCTTCGACGACAGCACCGGCACCGAACCCGGATCCCGGACCGGCCAGACGACCTCCAACCCGTTGATCTGCCACGCAGCCGTCCAGCGACTCGCCCGGTTGTCCCGCATCGCCCAACCGTGTACGGGCCTCGTCCAGGCTCCCGTACGGCGACATCAGCTCGTCCAGGACGCACGCGTCGGAACGCACCTGGGGGACGGTTCGGATTCACCGCACCGGACGACCAGCTCGAACGCCGCCCCGCAGTGGTTGATCGCAACTGATCATTTCGGAGAGCAACCACAGAGCGACATCAGCGTTGTTCGCCAACAAGCGTGCTCATTTGCCAACCGTGCTGCGTCGTGACACGCGCCGGCGGTCCGGATCAGCGATCCAGGGCGGCGGGGTCCATCCACATGATCTCCCAGGTGTGCCCGTCGAGATCGTCGAACGAACGGCCGTACATGAAGCCCAGGTCCTGGACCTTCTCGGAGGCGGTGCCACCGGCTGCCACGGCACGCTCGACCAGCGCGTCGACGTGCGAGCGGCTCTCCGCGCTCAGCGCGATCAACACCTCGCTGGTGCTGGTGGCGTCCGCGATCCGCTTGTCCGTGAAGTCCGCGTAGCGGGAACGCGTCAGCAGCATCACCACGATGGTGTCGCTGACGACCACGGCGGCGGTCGACTCGTCGCCGAACCGCGCGTCGATCGCGTAGCCCAGTTCGGTGAAGAAGCCCTTCGCCGCGGCGAGGTCCTCGACGGGAAGGTTCACGAAGATCATCTGCTGGTACACGGGTTCCCCCATCGGTGGTCGATTCCACGGCGCCTTGCCGCGCCGTCTCCTATAGGACTCACGGGCCCCGCGAAACTCGTCGGTCCCACGAAAACGCTCCGACGGACTTGTCAGCGGCCGGCCAACGGCCCCGCCGCCAGGTCCGCCACGACCAGCGTCAGCGGGCCGAACACCGCCGCCAACGCGGCGGCCCGGAGCGCCACGGAACCCCGGAGCACGCCAGGGGGGGCTCCCAACCGCAGGAGAGCCTCCGTACTCCCGGCCCGGGCGTGTTTGGCCTCGACCGCGGCGGTCAGCAACGATGCCATCGCGCAACCCGCCACCAGGGAAGCGCCCAGGGTGCTCAGAGGTCCGAAACGGGGACCGTCGGCGCCGTACCAGGCAGCGGCGGCGAAACCCGCCGAGGCCACCGCGCAGACCACACCGAGCGGACGACCGATCCGAGCCGCCTCCTCGGTCAGTCCCCGGCCGGCGAGCAGGCGCATCGCGCCCGGACGCCCCGCGCTCAACAGCCGCCCGCACAGGTGGGTCAGACCGGGCCCCGCCAAGGCCAACCCCACGGCGGTCAGCGCCCAGCCGGCCAGAACGCCGGCGGCGGGAGTGTCGGGGACACCGGAGGCCGCGCCGCCCTGGCTCTCCACCGCGATACCCGCCGCGACGAGGGCGGCACCCCACGGCAGGGAGCCCGGGGGCCGGTCGACAGCGCCGCGGTCGAGATCCTGGCCGCGGTCGGAGACCGAGACCGGCGGCGCCGACTCCGATGACGCGCTCGTCGCGTCGGCGGATCGCGTCGCCGGGGCGGACCGTCCTTCGGGCGCCGGGGGTTCGGCCGTGCTCGCGCCCACCCGGCTCCCCGGTGCGGGCCGGCGGGCACCGAACCGCCCGTAGGCGCCGAAGGTCTCCCGGGACGCGAGTCCGTAGGCTCCGAACCGGCCGTGTCGACGGTGTCCCCCCGGCCCGCCCCCGCCCTCTGCGTCGGCGCGCCGGGGGAGGCTCGAGGCGGCTCTCGGCGAGAGTGCCACCGCCACCGTCGAGATCAGGGGGACCAGGGCCAGGAGGGTCAGCGCCGCCGGCATCGGCAGCGCCTGCCCGCCCGTGATACCGCCCGGAGCCCCGTCGTCGAGGTACACCCCCGGAGTGTCGCCGGACAGGTGGAGGAAGAGGGCCAGGGCCGACAGGGAGCCGAGGACGCAGGAAACGGCGGTGGCGGTCGCCGAGATCGCTGCCGGTCCATCCGGTCGAGACCCGGCGGCCGACGCCCCGGAGCGGCGCCGGCCGCCGGGGTCGGCACGGGCGACGGCGACGGCGAACTGCACGGTCGCGGCGAGGGGGGCGGCGCACCAGGCGAGCCGGAGGGCCGAGGCACCCGGTGTCCCGGGATGCCCGAGCGCGTGTCCGAGGGTGCTCAGCAACAGGAAGCCGGTGCCCGCCGACGCCGCCACGACGGACAGCCTCCGCACGTGGGCGCCCCAGCGCGCGCCGAGGGTCAGGCGGAGAGGGAGCACGCCGCTCGGCCTTCCGTGCCGGCGGCCGGTGAGGCCGCGTTCGTCCCGGCGAGCGGAGGCAGGTGCACGGTCCGCACGCGCCGGCCGTCGAGCAGGGCCACGGTGCGGTCCGCGAGCGCGGCCACCCGCGGGTCGTCGGTGGCGAGTACGACGGTGATCCCGTGGCCGCGGGCGGCGGTCGTGAGCGAACGCGCCACCACGACCGCGTCGGCCCGCTCGTGGGCGTCCGCACCGTGCGGCGGTCGGGTCGGATCGTCGGCGAACAGCACCGTGGGCGCGGTTGCCAGAGCGCGCGCGACACGGACGCGACTGCGCTCGGCGGGCCGGAGCTCCCACGGGTGGCGGCGGGCCGAAGCCCCGACGTCCATGCGTTCCAGCCATTCGAGGGCGACCGTCTCCGCCTGGCGACGGGTGGCTCCCCGCAGCATGAGGGGCAGGGCCGTGTTCTCCCGGACGTCCAACCCGGGGGTCAGCTCCGTGTCGGAGTCGATCCAGGCGAGGTGTCGTCCTCGGAGCCGTGCTCGGGAGAGCCGACCCCGGGTGCGCGGGAGAGCGCCGCCGAACCGGATCTCTCCCCGACCGGGGCGGAGCAGACCGGCCAGACAGCCCAGGAGAGTCGTCTTGCCGCTGCCGCGTGGTCCGACCACCGCGACGATCTCGTGCCGTCGGAGACCGACGGACACCCCCCGCAGGGCCCAGTCGCCGTCGTCGTGACGGAAGTGCAGGGACCGCGCCCGGAGCAGGTCGTCGTCGGGTGGGTCCACCATGGGCGTACACCTCGGTTCTGATCGGTGGCCGACGTGCCGTCCCCCGCGCGGGGCCCCTCCCGCCGGAGGGGAGGCGGCGCCGATCGGGACAGCGCGTCCGATGCGGTCAACCGGCACGCTAGGCAGGGCCGGTTCGAGGGACGGACGGCGCCGCGCCGTCCGGGGAACGGGGTCCACTCGACCGGGCCTCGCCTGACCACTCGACCGGTCCTCGGGCGAAACCGCCCAGGGCCCCGAGAGGTGTAGGAGGATTTCGGCGACCCGGCGCTCGCGCCGCCCGGACCTGCCGGGAGACGGACGAGCCGGGCACGTGGTGGACGATCCGCCGGGCCCGGGGGCCTCGTCCTTCAGGAGATCCGGAGGATCGGCACACCGTCATATCGACGCCGGCCGAGGCTGACCGTCACCGGAAGCGGACACGGTACTAGGCTGGGTGTCTCGCAGAGTGGACACCCGACCTTGGAGGCCCGGCAGTGAGCACCGAACTTCGTCGTCTGCGCAACTACATCGGCGGTGAGTTCCGGGACGCCGCGGACGGACGGACCACCGAGGTGGTCAACCCTGTCACCGGCGAGGCGTACGCGACGGCGCCGCTGTCCGGCGTGGCCGACGTGGACGCCGCGATGGAGGCCGCGGCCAAGGCGTTCCCCGGTTGGCGCGACACCACTCCGGCGGAGCGTCAGAAGGCGCTGCTGAAGATCGCCGACGCCTTCGAGGAGCGTGCCGAGGAGCTGATCGCCGCAGAGGTGGAGAACACGGGCAAGCCCACCGGGCTGACCCGTACCGAGGAGATCCCTCCCATGGTCGACCAGATCCGCTTCTTCGCGGGCGCGGCGCGCATGCTCGAAGGCCGTAGCGCCGGCGAGTACATGGAGGGCCTGACCTCCATGGTGCGCCGCGAGCCGATCGGCGTGTGCGCCCAGGTCGCGCCCTGGAACTACCCGATGATGATGGCCGTCTGGAAGTTCGCTCCCGCGCTCGCGGCCGGCAACACGGTCGTCCTGAAGCCCTCGGACACCACGCCCGCCTCGACGGTCCTGATCGCCGACATCATCGGCTCGGTCGTTCCCCCCGGCGTCTTCAACGTGGTCTGCGGCGACCGTGACACCGGCCGTCTGATGGTCGAGCACGAGACACCGGCGATGGCGTCCATCACGGGCTCCGTGCGCGCCGGCATGTCGGTCGCCGAGTCCGCCTCCAAGGACCTCAAGCGCGTCCACCTGGAGCTGGGAGGCAAGGCACCGGTCGTGGTGTTCGAGGACACCGACATCCCCAAGGCCGTCGAGGACATCTCCGTCGCCGGCTTCTTCAACGCCGGCCAGGACTGCACGGCGGCCACCCGCGTCCTCGTGCACGAAGCGATCCACGACGAGTTCGTCTCCGCTCTGGCCAAGGCCGCGGCCGAGACCAGGACCGGCCGGCCGGACGACGAGGACGTCCTCTACGGTCCGCTGAACAACCCGGAACAGCTCCGCCGGGTGGCGGGCTTCGTGGACCGACTGCCCGCCCACGCCAAGGTCGAGGCCGGCGGACATCGTGTCGGCGAGACGGGCTACTTCTACGCCCCCACCGTCGTGTCCGGCCTGCGCCAGGACGACGAGATCGTCCAGCAGGAGGTGTTCGGTCCGGTGATCACCGTGCAGGCCTTCCGCGACGAGGACCAGGCGGTCGAGTGGGCCAACGGCGTCGAGTACGCCCTGGCCTCCTCGGTCTGGACCAGGGACCACGGACGCGCCATGCGGATGTCCCGCCGACTCGACTTCGGCTGCGTGTGGATCAATACCCACATCCCGCTCGTCGCCGAGATGCCCCACGGGGGCTTCAAGAAGTCCGGCTACGGCAAGGACCTCTCCGCGTACGGCTTCGACGACTACACCCGCGTCAAGCACGTGATGACGTCGTTGGACGTCTGACGGTCCGGGTCCCGGGAGTCGGCGCTCCCGGGACCCGGAAGCGACACGGCGGGGCTTCCGGTGGGCGGCCGGCGGCGGGGGTCGCCGGTCCGGGGCCGAGGCGGGGTGCCCGTCGCTTCCCGTACGTCCGACGGACAACTCCTGCCCGCAGGGGGGTCACGCCGGCGTACTCGACGGTGGTTTGATGGCCGGCGCACGCCCTGTGTCCGGCCACACCGTCCCCGGGGAGACCTCGTGACGCCCTCGTTCCCACGCCGTTCCCGCCGCGCCGCGGCACTCGTGACGACCCTCGCCGCCGTATCGGCGGCGGCCTCGACGCCCGCTGCCTCGGCCGTCGAGGAGGAGTCCCCGATGCGGGTCCTCTCGTACAACGCCTTTCTCTTCAGCGAGACCCTGTACCCGAACTGGGGCCAGGACCACCGTGTCGCGGCCATCGCGAAGGCGTCCTTCGCCTCCCAAAACGACGTGGTGGTGTTCCAGGAACTGTTCGACAACTCCTCCGCGGACGCGTTGAAAGCGGCCCTGTCCGACCGCTACCCGCACCAGACCCCGGTCGTCGGGCGCTCCAAGAGCGGTTGGGACGCCACCGGCGGGTCCTACTCCGTCCTCACCCCCGAGGACGGAGGCGTCGCCATCGTCAGCAAGTGGCCGATCCTCCGCCGCGAACAGTGGGTGTACGAGGACGCCTGCGGAGCCGACTGGTGGTCGAACAAGGGCTTCGCGTACGTCGTCCTCGACGTGAACGGCCGCCGGGTCCACGTCGTCGGCACCCACGCCCAGTCCACCGACCCCGGTTGCGCCGCGGGGGAGGCGGCGCGCACTCGCGCTCGCCAATTCCGGGCTCTCGACGCCTTCCTGGACGCCAAGCGGATCCCCGCCGACGAACAGGTCCTGGTCGCCGGAGATCTCAACGTGGACAGGCACGGTGCCGAGTACCCCTCGATGCTCGCCGACGCCGGATTGGTGGACGCGGACACGAGAACCGGACACCCGTACTCCTTCGACACCCAGGACAACTCCATCGCCCGGTACCGCTACCCGGACGATCCCCGCGAGGACCTCGATCACGTCCTGCACCGAGCCGGACACGCCCGTCCCCCGGTGTGGAAGAACGACGTGGTCAAGGCGGAGACCGAGCCGTGGACCGTGAGCAGCTGGGGCAAGAGGTACACGTACACCGACCTCTCCGACCACTACCCGGTGGTCGGCTCCGCCGGCTGACGCGGGCCCCGTTCGAGGAGGGCGCGGAGCACGTCCACGCGGTTCGTGGTGATCGAGTCGACACCGGCGTCCGTCAGCCGCCGCATGGAGCGTCCGGTGTCCGGGGTCCACACGGACACCAGACGGCCGTCGTGGTGGATTCGCTCGACCAACGGCCCGTCCACCAACGCGAAGGCGTAGTTGAGCCAACGTGGGCGCACCGCGTCCATCAGAGCCGGGCGGGGCGGTGCGGAGGAGGTCCAGGTCAGGGCGATCTCGGCGCGGGCGTCCACGGCGCGCACGGCGAGCATGGCAGGGGCGCCCGCGCAGTACTCGACCCGGTCGGACGCCCCCTGCGAGCGGACGACCTCGACGATCCGTCGGACCGCGGCGTCGTCGGGCGCGCCGGGGAGGTCGAGCAGAAGACGCCGCCCCTCGGTCGCGGCCAGGGCCTCCTCGAGCGTCGGCACCCGGCCGGCGGTCAGCTCGCGTACCTCGGCCGACGACAGCGATGCCAACGGGCGGTCTCGTCCCCAGAGGCGTTGGAGCGTCGCGTCGTGGAGCAGGACCGGGACCCGGTCCCGGGTCAGCCGGACGTCGACCTCGGCGGCGTCCGCGTCGCTCCGCCACGCCGAGCGCAGGGACGCGAGCGTGTTCTCGCGGCGTCGGTACGGGTCGCCGCGGTGACCCACCGCCCTGGTCAAGGCGCCGGTGCCTCCTTCCCGGAGAGCCACCTCGTGGTGTAGGCGTCGATCTCGCCCGCGATGCGGGCCTTGTCCGCCGGCTCCAGGAAGGAGGCCTCGACCGCGTCGCGGGCCAGCGAGGCGAGGCCGTTCTCGTCGAGGTCCAGCAGCTCGGCCGCGATGGCGTACTCGTTCGCGAGGTCGGTGCCGAACATGGGCGGGTCGTCCGAGTTCACCGTCACCGGTACGCCCGCTCGCACGAGTTCGCCGAGCGGGTGTTCCGCCAGGCTGCCGACGGCTCCGGTGGCCAGGTTCGAGGTCGGGCACACTTCCAGGGTGACGCGGTGCTCCGCCAGGTGCGCGAGGAGCTTCGGGTCCCTGGCGGCGCCGATCCCGTGGCCGACGCGATCCGCCCCGAGGTCGAGCAGCGCCTCCCACACCGACTCCGGGCCGGAGGTCTCGCCGGCGTGCGGCACCGAGCGCAGTCCGGCCGCGCGGGCCCGGTCGAAGTACGGCTTGAATCGGGCCCGGGGGATTCCGACCTCGCGGCCACCGAGGCCGAAGGAGACCAGCCCCTCGGGCCGGACTCGGTCGTCGGTGGCGAGCCGGAGCGTCTCCCGCGCGCCCTCCTCGCCCAGGTCCCCGGGGATGTCGAAGCACCAGCGCAGCAGCACCCCGAACTCCGCCTCGGCCGCCTTCCGGGCGTCTTCGATCGCGTCCATGAAGGCCCGGTCGTCGATTCCGCGCCGGACGGAGGAGAACGGGGTGACGGTCAGCTCCGCGTAGCGCACCTCCTGTCGGGCCAGGTCCCGGGCCACCTCGTGGGTCAGCGTCCGGACGTCCTCGGGGGTGCGGATCAGATCGACCACGGACAGGTAGGCGCGGACGAAGTCGGCGAAGTCGGTGAAGGTGAAGTACTCCGCGAGCGCCTCGGGGTCCTTCGGCACCCCGGAGGCCGGGTGGCGGGCGGCGAGCTCGGCGATGATCCGAGGAGAGGCGGAGCCGACGTGGTGGACGTGGAGTTCGGCCTTGGGCAGACCGGCGACGAACGCTCGGAGTCCGGGCCGCGGCGGGGGGACGGCGAGTCGGTCGGTCAAGGGTCCTCCCCGGCTGTGGCACCCGCGCCCGGTCCGGTGTCGCGGTGCCGGGACGATCGGCTGTTCGGTGGGCCGGGGCCATCGTAGGCCCGGCATGGTCGGGGTGGCAGCGGTGGGGTCTTCAGGGGGCGACCGGGAGGAAGCGGGGGACGGTCCTGTCGGGGCGGGGCGGCCCGTGGGCGGAAGGGGAAAGGGACCGACGCGGGAAGAGGCCGGCGCCCGTCTCGCCGGCCGCCACGTACGGGGTGAGCGGGGGGGCCGGAAACGTCGGTGGTCGGCGGCGAGGAGGGCTCTGTCGTCTCCGGCGTCTGCGCCCGGTCCGGGGCGTCGCCGACCGTGGTGGTGTGCCGCTCCTGTCCGCCCCGATCGCCCGGGGGACGGCGAGCAGTACGGTGCCCAGGCACCAGCCCGCCGCGATGTCCAGCGGCCAGTGGTATCCCTGACGAACCAGGCCCGACGACACCCCCAGGATCAGGCAGGCGGCGACCCCCCACACCCGGCGGCGCGACGCCCGCGAGGACTCGGGAGGCAGGAGCAGCGCCGCCGCCGTGCCGTAGGCGACCACGGCTGTCACCGTGTGTCCGGAGGGGAAGGAACCGAGAGACTCGGCCACGGCCGGTGCCCCCTGCCGCGCGACCAGGGCCTTGACCGGCAGGACGAGCACCGGAGCCGACACCGTCGGGGCCGCCCCGGCCAGGGCGGGCAGCCACCAGCGGGGCTCGCCGGCCGTCCGGTGTCGCCACGCCACCAGGATCAGGACGGCCGCCAATACCGGGACGGCCACCTCCCCGTTGCCGAGATCCGCCAGGAACTCGCCCATCCGGTCGGGGTGGTGGAGAGCCCGGGTCAGGCGTTCGTCCAGCCGCGCCACCGGCCCGTCCGTCACGACCTGCCAGGTGATCAGGACGAGGAGGCAGCACGCGAGTCGGAGGGGCGGTCGCGGCCAGGTAGTGGCGGGTGGTCCCGTCCGTTCGCACGCGTCGGAGTCACGCGAGGGCCGGGGCGGAGAGTCCGCCCCGGCAGCCGCCCGCGGCGTGGACGACGTGTCCACGATCGACGGATCTTCGGGTTCAGAGTCCTTCGAAGGCACGCTCGATGATGTCCAGGCCCTCGTCGAGCAGGTCCTCGCCGATCACCAGCGGCGGCAGGAACCGCAGGACGTTCCCGTAGGTCCCGCAGGTCAGGACCAGCAGGCCGGCGGCGTGGCAGGCGCGGGCCACCTCGGCGGTCGCCTCGGCGGCGGGTTCCTTGGTGGCCCGGTCTGTGACGAGCTCGACGGCGATCATGGCTCCTCGTCCTCGCACGTCGCCGATCAACTCGAACTTCTCGGCCAGGGCCGACAGACGGCCCTTCATGATGGCCTCGATCCGCTTGGCACGGGCGTTGAGGTCCATCTCACGCATCGTCTCGATGGCGCCGAGCGCCCCCGCGCAGGCCACCGGGTTGCCCCCGTAGGTGCCGCCCAGGCCACCGGTGTGGGCGGCGTCCATGATCTCGGCGCGGCCCGTGACGGCGGCGAGCGGCAGTCCACCCGCGATGCCCTTGGCGGTGGTGATCAAGTCCGGGACGATCCCCTCGTCCTCGCAGGCGAACCACTGGCCGGTGCGGCAGAAGCCGGACTGGATCTCGTCGGCGACGAACACGATCCCGTGGTCCCGGGCGAACTCCCGGATCGCCGGCAAGAAGCCTCGGGCCGGTTCGATGAAGCCGCCCTCGCCCAGCAGGGGTTCGATGACGATCGCGGCCACGTTCTCCGCGCCGATCTGCTTGGCGATCTGGTCGACGACCTGGGCGGCGGCCTCCGGGCCCGCGTTCTCCGGGCCGCTCGGCCAGCGGTAGCCGTACGCCACGGGGACGCGGTGGATCTCCGGGGCGAAGGGGCCGAAGCCATGCTTGTAGGGCATGTTCTTGGACGTCAGGGCCATGGTGAGGTTGGTGCGACCGTGATAGCCGTGGTCGAAGACGACGATCGCCTGTCGCCCGGTGTGGATGCGGGCGATCTTGACCGCGTTCTCCACCGCCTCCGCGCCGCTGTTGAAGAGGGCGGACTTCTTGGGGTGGTCGCCCGGGGTCAGCTCGGCCAGCGCCTCCGCGACGTCCACGTAGCCCTCGTACGGCGTGACCATGAAGCAGGTGTGCGTGAACTCGGCGAGCTGTTCGGTCGCCCTGCGGACCACGGCCTCCGCCGAGGCGCCGACCGACGTCACGGCGATACCCGAACCGAAGTCGATCAGTCGGTTGCCGTCGACGTCCTCGATGATCCCGCCCCCGGCCCGCGCGGTGAACACCGGCAGCACCGAGCCCACACCTCGCGCGACGGAGGCGGTCCGACGGGCCTGGAGCTCCCGCGACTTCGGGCCGGGGATCGCGGTGACGAGGCGACGCGTCTGCGGCAGTACGGTCATGGGGGGCTCCTGGATCGTGCGGGTCGCGGGGTCCTCCACCGCAGGCTAGGGCGGCCGACGCCCGGCGGGCATGCTCCAGGTGGGCGGTGTCGAGCGGCGCCGTTGTCCGCGGTGGACATAGCGTGCCGCGCCCCCGAACGCCGGCCCGACCGGACACCGGGCACGGGCGAAGAATACCGCCGACCCTGCCCGGTGACCGGTGAACTCACCCCGGGAGGCATTAGATTGGCTGGCCGAGAGTGCACGCGCGCGGCTGGTCAGGGGGCAAGGGCGATGGAAGGCGAAGGGACGCGGGACCCGCGGGGCACACGGGCGAACCCCGTGCCGCGTCCGGCGGGGCCGGAGGAGCGCTTGGCCGCGCCACCGAGACCGTCGACGGCCCCGGGAGCGCCTCCGCTGCCCGACGGATCGGCCTTCCTCGCCTGGCTGCGCGTGCCCCGACCGCCCGCGCCCCCCGGGGTGTGGCGGTTCGGGTACCGCCCCCGGCCCGAGGCCGAGCCCGAACGGGTCCCGGGGCGCCGACTGTTCGCCGGCGCGCTCATCGCCTTCCTCGTCGGCTGGTTGATCTGGTCCCTGCTGTGGAACGGCTACCTGGGCGGTTGGTGGCTGCTCCCGCTCTACGCCATGGTCCCCGACTCCTGGGCGGAGCCGCACAGCGTCGGTTCCGTCGTGGTCGTCTACGCCTACTACGGCATCGTCGCCCTCGCGATCCTCTACTGCGTCGGCAGGCTCGGCCGCTGGGCCGAGATCTGGCACCGCTACGCTCCCCGAGTCCGTCGCCCCCCCTCCGAGGGCGGACCCCCGACCGCCCCGGATGAGGACCCCGCCGCCTTCCCCGCCCTGCGCCGCGCCGGCGCCGTCGACGCCGCCGAGCGGCTCGCCACCGAGGCCCGGTCCGGCTTCCTGCGGGACGTGGACCATGCCCGGATCACCCGGGCCTGGCAGGGGGTGACCGGCGGGGCACACGACGCGGCGACCTTCTCGGCGGCGGTGGAACGGCACGGTGCCGGCGCCTGCCCCCACCCCTCCGGGGCCCGGGACCTGCCGCGCCGGCACGCACGCCACGACATGGTGACCGGCCAGGTCCGTCTCGGCACCACCGCGGAGGACCTCCGCAACCCCCACGCCTATCGCGGCGTGGGCCTCGCCCTGGGCCCCGATGAACTGGGCACTTCGTTGCTGGCCGTCGGCCCGGCGGGAGCGGGGAAGACCGCTGCACTCGTGCGCCCCCTGGCCGAGGCGCTCTGCCTCCAGGCACTCGCGGGTCGGGCAGCGGTCGTCGTGGTCGGAGCCGCCGGCGCGGGACTCGGCCC
Source organism: Streptomyces sp. HSG2 (assembly GCF_016598575.1). Lineage (NCBI taxonomy): Bacteria > Bacillati > Actinomycetota > Actinomycetes > Kitasatosporales > Streptomycetaceae > Streptomyces > Streptomyces sp. HSG2. The sequence continues at coordinate 1,152,028 of NZ_CP066801.1, read as the reverse complement.
CGCCGACGCCTACGACGTCGTCGTCCGGTTCGGCCACCCCGACTCCCTCCACGACCTGGACCTGTACGGCGGCGCCGACGACCCCGACGAGGCGGCGGCCGTACTGGCCGAGGCGCTCGCCGGCGACCTGGCCGATCCGTCGCCAGGCGGCGACGGTCGGCGCTCCGCGACCGTGTTGGCCCGGCTGCTCGGCCCCTTCCGGGCGGTGCACGACCGCTTCCCCACCATCCCCGAGCTGCGCCGACTCCTCGACGGAGCCCCCGAGTCGCTGGCGGCGCTCCGCGAGTCGCTGACGGCCACCGGTCAGGAAGCGATGCTCCGGGAGCTGGACGCCCGGGAGCGCCAGAGCGGTCGGCCCGGCGACGTCGGGCCCGTGCTGGCCGAGCGCCTGGCGCTGTTGGACCGACCGGCTTTCGCGACGTTCTTCGACACCTCGGGACGGACCCGGGTCTTCTCCCTCCGCTCGCTGGAGCATCCGGTGCGAGTCCGCGTCGATCTTCCCGATCGTGCGCACCCCGACGCCTCGCGGCTCCTGGCCCGGCTGCTGCTGGCCCAGTTCGCCGCGAGCGTCGCGGCACGCGAGGACCGCTCCCTCTTCGCTTGTCTGGTCCTCGACGACGCCGGCGGGGCGGTGACGCCGGAAGCGGTCCGGGGTATCCAGCGACTGCGTTCTGCCGGCGCCGGCGTGGTGCTGACGCTCCGCACCCTCGACGATCTGCCTCGGGAGCTGCGAGCGCCGCTGCTCGGTTCCGTCGGCTGTCGGGTGGCGCTCTCCGGCCTGACGCCTTGGGACGGGCAGGGCTTCGCCGAGGTGTGGGGGAAGGAGTGGACCGAGGCCCACGACGTGACCGACCGGCAGATCATCGCCGAAAGCGCCGCGGGCAAGGCCGCGTACCTGGTGCGCAGGGCGATCACCGGCAAGGCGCCCACCGCCAGGGCGGTGACCGTGCGCCAGGTCGAGCGGGAGCGCTGGTCGGCCTCCGAGCTGGCGCACACCCTGCCACCGGGGCACGCCGTGCTGTCCCTCACCACCGTCCGGGGGGAGCACACGCCCCCTCTGTTGGTGGACCTGCGCGGTTGAAGCCGCCGCGGCCCCGGCCACCGTACGGTGAGGCAGAATCGGAGTGGCCGTTCGTCCAGCGCGGCCAAATGAACGCGACGGCTCGCTCCGTCGCCCAGCGGAAGGCCTCATGTCACCGACCCTCGCCTCGCTCGTCCGCCACACCGCGCTGAGACTCACCGTGCGCGCGGGCGGCGATCACCTCGACGTGCCGGTGCGCTGGGCCCACGCCAGCGAACTCGCCGACCCCGTCCCGTACATGGAGGGCGGCGAACTGCTCCTGATCACCGCCCTCAAACTGGACGCGGAGGACCCCGAGGCCATGAGTCGCTACGTGCGGCGGCTCGTCGGAGCGGGCGTGGTGGGACTGGGCTTCGCCGTCGGCGTCCACTACGCGGACATCCCCGACGCCCTGGTGCGGGCGGCCGAGGACGAGGGACTGCCCCTGCTGGAAGTACCGCGCCGCACTCCGTTCATCGCCATCAGCAAGGCCGTGTCCGCGGCCATCGCGGCGGACCAGTACCAGGCGGTGACCGCGGGATTCGCCGCGCAGCGGGAACTCACCCGCCGGGCCCTGGCCGACGGCCCGGAGGGCCTGCTGTCCGCCCTCGCGGGACAGGTCGACGGCTGGGCCGCGTTGTACGACGCCTCCGGCGCCGTCGTCGCCGTGGCGCCGGCGTGGGCCGGACGCCGCGCCGCGCGCCTCGCGGCCGACGTGCGGCGGCTGCGAGACCGCCCGGCTCCGGCCTCCGCCGTCGTCGGCGGCGCCGACGAACCCGAGGAAGCCGACCGGGTCGAACTGCACACCCTCGGCACCTCGCGCCGTCCCCGCGCCGCGCTCGCCGTCGGCACGGCCAACGCCCCCGGGACCGCCGAGCGCTACGCCGTCCACTCCGCCGTCGCTCTCCTGACCCTGACGACCGAACGGTCGCGAGCGCTCCAGGCGGCGGAACAACGGATCGGCACCGCCATGCTCCGCATGCTCCTGGCGGGAGAACCCGACCACGCCCGTGCCGTCGCCGGCGACCTGCACGGAGCGCTGCTGGACGCGCCTTTCCGCGTGGTCGTCGCCGAACGGGCGGAAACGACCTCCGACGAGCCCTTCGTGGTGCTGGCCGACATCGTGGAGTCCGCCGCGGCGCGCGCCGGCGAGGCCGTGCTCGTGGTGCCGGAGGGGGAGCGGCTGGTGGTGTTGGCCAAGGACGGTGGCGCGGCCCTCGCCGCCGGCGTCGAACACGCCTCGGCCCTGGAGGCCGGCCGCCACACCCCGGGTGCCGAGGAGGCGGGCTTCCTCGCCGGGATGTCGGCGCCCACCGGGCCGGCCGCCGCCTCGGTCGCCTATCAACAGGCGCGGCAGGCGCTGTCGGTGGCGCGCCGCCGCGGCCGGGTCTGCGTGGAGCACGACCTGGTGGCCGCGGGGTCGGTGCTGCCGCTGCTGGCCGACGACGCTGTGCGGGCCTTCGCGGACGGGCTGCTGCGGGCGTTGCGGGACCACGACGCCACCGGCCGGGGCGATCTGGTCGCGTCCCTGAGGGCCTGGCTGTCGCGGCACGGTCAGTGGGACGCGGCGGCGGCAGAACTCGGCGTACACCGCCACACCCTGCGCTACCGCATGCGCCGCGTGGAGGAGATCCTCGGGCGCTCCCTGGACGACCCGGACGTGCGCATGGAGCTCTGGCTGGCCCTGAAGGCCACCGACCGGTCCTGACCGTCTCGGCCGGCGCCGGCCGCTCGACACCCTGGCCGTTTCGTCACGGCGCTCCGGTGTATTGCTCCGTTCCGGAGTGCCGTCGCGTCGAGGTGGCACGCCTACCGTGGTCACGTAGGCCACAGCACCCGACGCGGAAGGCCCGGATCCGATCATGACTTCCCCCACCCACGCCTTCTGGCTCGCCGGCCGCCAGGCCATCGGCGCGAACACCCTGGACGTCACCTCCCCCTGGGACGGTCGCCTCGTCGGCACCGTGAGCGTTCCCGACGAGGCGCAGGTGGAGGAGGCCGTGGCGGCGGCGCACGCGGTGCGCGACACGTTCGCCGCCACCCCCGCCCACGTCCGCGCCGCCGCACTCGACCGCGTCGTCAGGGGCCTCACCGAGCGCGCCGAGGAGATCGCCCTGCTCATCTCCGCGGAGAACGGGAAGCCCGTGAAGTGGGCACGGGCCGAGGTCGGCCGGGCGACGTCGGTCTTCCGGTTCGCGGCCGAGGAGGCCCGCCGGTTCAACGGCGGCGACGGTCAGCGGCTCGACACGGACGCGGCCGGCACCGGCCGACTGGCCCTCACGCGCCGCTTCCCCAAGGGCGTCGTGCTCGGCATCGCGCCCTTCAACTTCCCGTTGAACCTGTGCGCCCACAAGATCGCCCCGGCCATCGCCGCCGGTGTGCCGATCATCCTCAAGCCCGCTCCCGCGACGCCGTTGTCCGGGCTCGTGATCGGCGAACTGCTGTCCGGAGCCGACCTGCCCGCCGGCGCCTGGAGCGTCCTTCCGGTGCCCAACGACCGCATGCCCGCCCTCGTACGGGACGAGCGCCTGCCGGTCATCTCGTTCACCGGGTCCGACCGGGTCGGGTACGCGATCATGGAATCGGTGCCGCACAAGCACTGCACCCTGGAACTGGGTGGGAACGGCGCCGCCGTCGTCCTCGACGACTGGTCGAGCGACGCGGACCTGGACCTGGCGGCCCGGCGCATCGCCGCCTTCTCCAACTACCAGGGTGGACAGTCCTGCGTCTCCGTCCAGCGGGTGATCGCCGACGCGACCGTCTACGACCGGCTGCTGCCCCGAGTCGTCGCGGCCGTCGAGGCTCAGGTCACCGGTGACCCCTCCGACGACGCGACCGACGTGGGACCGCTGGTCGACGAGGCCGCGGCGCGTCGCGTCCACACGTGGGTCACGGAGGCCGTCGAGGCCGGAGCCCGCCTGGTCACCGGGGGGACCCGCGACGGCGCCTCCTACGCGCCCACCGTCCTCACGGACGTGCCCGCCGACGTCACCCTGGCGCGCGAGGAGGTGTTCGGTCCCGTGTTGACGATGCGGAGGGTGTCCGGCGAGGAGGAGGCCTTCGCGGCCGTCAACGACTCCCCCTACGGTCTCCAGGCCGGGGTCTTCACCCACGACCTGCGGACCGCCTTCCGCGCCCACCGGGCCCTGGAGGTCGGAGGCGTCGTCATCGGGGACGTTCCCTCCTACCGGGCGGACCAGATGCCCTACGGCGGCACCAAACGGTCGGGGGTCGGTCGTGAGGGCGTGCGGTCCGCGATGGAGGACTACACCTACGAGCGGGTGATGGTCCTCACCGGACTGGAACTCTGAGAGTCGGGGCGCGGGCGTCCCCGAGTGCGTCGGGGCGTCACCCGGGCGGCCCAGCCCCGGCGCTCGCGGCCCGAGGCGCTCGGGTGCCCGACGCGGAGGCGGTGGTGCGAGGCGCCGCTCCCGGCCGTCGGGCGGCCCGGGCCCCGGAGGGATACGGGGAACGCCGACCGGCGGCGCGTCGCCCCCGCGGCCTGCCCGCTCGCCGAGGCTCACGCGCGGAGGCCCTGACGGGCCCGCGCCCGCGCGGGCGGCGCGCGCAACGGTGGTGGGACCCGGAGGAATCGGGTAAATACGGTCGAGTAGCGCCGACCAGAAGCGCGCCCGCGAGATCACGCGAAGGGGTCCCGCCGGGCGGGCCTCCCATCCCGATCCGCGGCGAGGTGCCCCCCATGCCCGCAGCACCCACCCCGTCTTCCTCCCGACCCACCGTCACCGAACGCGAGGCGCGTCAGGTGGCGGAGGCGGCCCGGGAACAGGACTGGCGCAAGCCCAGTTTCGCCAAGGAACTGTTCCTGGGCCGGTTCCGCCTCGACCTGATCCATCCCCACCCGCTCCCCGCCACCGAGGACGCCGAACGTGGCGAGGAGTTCCTGGCCAAGCTGCGCGACTTCTGCGAGACGAAGATCGACGGAGCCGCGATCGAGCGCGACGCGCGCATCCCCGACGAGGTGATCAAGGGCCTCAAGGAGCTGGGCGCTCTCGGCATGAAGATCGACACCAAGTACGGGGGTCTCGGCCTCACCCAGGTCTACTACAACCGGGCCCTGGCCCTGGTCGGCTCGGCGAGCCCCGCCATCGGCGCTCTGCTGTCCGCGCACCAGTCCATCGGCGTACCGCAGCCGCTGAAGATGTTCGGCACCCCCGAACAACGGGAGACCTTCCTGCCGCGCTGCGCCCGCACCGACATCTCGGCCTTCCTGCTGACCGAACCCGACGTCGGCTCCGATCCCGCCCGTCTGGCCACCACCGCCGTCCCGGACGGCGACGATTACGTTCTCGACGGGGTCAAGCTCTGGACCACCAACGGCGTCGTCGCCGACCTGCTGGTCGTGATGGCCCGGGTCCCTGCCTCCGAAGGGCACCGGGGCGGCATCACGGCCTTCGTCGTCGAGGCGGGGTCCGAGGGCATCACCGTGGAGAACCGCAACGCCTTCATGGGCCTGCGCGGCCTGGAGAACGGCGTCACCCGCTTCCACCGGGTGAGGGTACCCGCCGCCAACCGGATCGGCGCCGAGGGCTCGGGCCTGAAGATCGCCCTCACCACACTCAACACGGGCCGACTGTCCCTGCCCGCGATGTGCGCGGGGTCGGGCAAGTGGTGCCTGAAGATCGCTCGCGAGTGGTCCGCGGCCCGCGAACAGTGGGGCAGGCCGGTCGCCTTGCACGAGGCGGTCGGGTCCAAGATCGCCTTCATCGCCGCGACCACCTTCGCCCTGGAGGCCGTCCTCGACCTCTCCTCGCAGATGGCCGACGAGAACCGCAACGACATCCGCATCGAGGCCGCGCTCGCCAAGCTCTACGGATCCGAGATGGCCTGGGTGATGGCCGACGAACTGGTCCAGATCCGCGGCGGGCGAGGGTACGAAACGGCCGACTCCCTCGCGGCCCGGGGCGAGCGCGCGGTGCCGGCCGAGCAACTCCTTCGTGATCTGCGCATCAACCGCATCTTCGAGGGCTCCACCGAGATCATGCACCTGCTGATCGCCAGAGAGGCCGTCGACGCCCATCTCTCGGTCGCCGGGGACCTCATCGACCCCGACAAGCCCCTGGCCGACAAGGCCCGGGCGGGCGCGCGGGCGGGCGCGTTCTACGCCAAGTGGCTGCCCCGGCTGGTCGTCGGCCCCGGCCGGCTCCCGATGTCCTACAGCGCGTTCCGTCCGGCCGGCCACGCCGACCTCTCCGTCCACCTGCGCCACGTCGAGCGCGCTTCGCGAAGGCTCGCCCGCTGCACCTTCTACGCCATGTCCCGCTGGCAGGGTCGGATGGAGAGCAAGCAGGGGTTTCTCGGTCGCGTCGTCGACATCGGCGCGGAGCTCTACGCGATGAGCGCCGCCTGCGTCCGTGCCGAACTGCTGCGCGGCCAAGGGGAACACGGACGGGAGTCCTACCAGCTCGCCGACGCCTTCTGCCGCCAGTCCCGGATCCGGGTCGAGGAGCTCTTCGACCGTCTGTGGACCAACACCGACGAGCAGGACCGAAAGGTCGTCAAGGGCGTGCTCTCGGGCACCTACACATGGCTGGAAGAGGGCGTCGTCGACCCCTCGGGCACCGGCCCCTGGATCGCCGACGCCGCGCCGGGACCGAGCACCAGGGCGAACGTGCACCGGCCCATCCGGTGACGCGTCCCTACCGGTGGGGTACGACGGCCTCGCGCCGCCTCCCCCGCGACCGCCGCGCCCGAGGCGCGCTGCCCGCCCGGGGGAGGCACGGTCCTCCCTCCCGTCCTCAGCGGTGACAATGGGGGGATGAGCGACAGCCCAGCCCCTCTCGCCGACCCCCACCTCGCCTTCGACCCCGTGGTGGCGGGTGATGGTCCCAAGGACGTGGTGATCCTCGGGTCCACCGGATCGATCGGTACCCAGGCCATCGATCTCGTCCTGCGCAACCCTTCCCGATTCCGGGTGACCGGACTGTCGGCCCACGGCTCCCGCGTCGACCTCCTCGCCGAGCAGGCCGGCCGGCTGCGGGCGCGGACCGTCGCGGTGGCCCGCGAGGACGTCGTCCCGGTGCTGCGCGAGGCCCTCCGGAAGCGGTACGCCGCGATCGGTGAACCGCTCCCGGAGATCCTCGCCGGAGCGGACGCGGCCACCGATCTCGCGGCCGGTGACGCGCACACGGTCCTCAACGGCATCACCGGCTCCATCGGCCTGGCCCCGACACTGGCCGCCCTGGAAGCGGGGCGCACGCTCGCGCTCGCGAACAAGGAGTCCCTCATCGTGGGCGGCCCGGTGGTCAAGGCCGTCGCCAAGCCCGGACAGATCATCCCGGTCGACTCCGAGCACGCCGCCCTGTTCCAGGCCCTCGCGGGCGGGAACAGGACCGACGTCCGCAAGATGGTGGTGACCGCCTCCGGCGGCCCCTTCCGCGGCAGGACGCGGGAGGAACTGGCACGGGTGAGCGTCGAGGACGCCCTCGCCCACCCCACCTGGGCGATGGGACCGGTGATCACCATCAACTCCGCGACCCTCGTCAACAAGGGGTTGGAGGTGATCGAGGCACACCTCCTCTACGACATCCCCTTCGATCGCATTGAGGTCGTCGTGCACCCGCAGTCGTATGTTCACTCGATGGTGGAGTTCACGGACGGATCGACGCTGGCACAGGCGACACCCCCCGACATGCGGGGGCCGATCGCCGTCGGCCTCGGCTGGCCCGACCGGGTCCCCGACGCGGCCCCCGCTTTCGACTGGAGCAAGGCGTCGACCTGGGAGTTCTTCCCACTCGACCACGAGGCGTTCCCCGCGGTCGACCTGGCGCGCCGGGTCGGCGAACTCGCGGGTACGGCTCCGGCGGTGTTCAATGCCGCCAACGAGGAGTGCGTCGAGGCGTTCCGGACCGGCGCGCTGCCGTATCTGGGGATCATGGAGACCGTCACGCGGGTGGTCGAGGAACACGGCACCCCGCCCGCGGGAACCTCGCTCACCGTCGCGGACGTCCTCGAAGCGGAGTCCTGGGCACGGGCCCGGACTCGTGAGTTGGCGGCTCGGACGGCGGAGGCCCGTGCATGACGAACTTGATGTTCATCCTCGGCATAGTCCTCTTCGCGGTCGGTCTGCTGTTCTCCATCGCCTGGCACGAACTCGGCCACCTCTCCACGGCGAAGCTCTTCGGCATCCGCGTCCCCCAGTACATGGTGGGCTTCGGACCGACGCTGTTCTCCCGGCGCAGAGGAGAGACCGAGTACGGGATCAAGGCGATCCCGCTCGGCGGCTACATCCGTATGATCGGGATGTTCCCTCCGGGCCCCGACGGCAGGACGCAGGCCCGCTCCACCTCGCCGTGGCGCAGCATGATCGAGGACGCCCGCTCGGCGGCCTTCGAGGAACTGCGACCCGGTGACGAGAAGCGCCTTTTCTACACGCGTAAGCCGTGGAAGCGGATCGTCGTGATGTTCGCCGGCCCGTTCATGAACCTGGTCCTGGCCCTCGGGCTGTTCCTCACGGTGCTCATGGGGTTCGGCATCGCCCAGCAGACCACCACCGTCGGTTCGGTCTCCCCCTGTGTCATCGCCCAGAGCGAGAACCGCGACGAGTGCGCGGCGTCGGATCCCGCCTCCCCCGCGGCGGCGGCCGGTCTCCGGGCGGGCGACACCATCGTGTCCTTCGACGGCGTCCGCACCGACCAGTGGAACGAGCTGTCCGACCTCATCCGTGTCCACCCGGGCGACACCGTCCCGATCGTCGTGCAGCGGGACGGCGAGGAGGTCACCCTCACCGCCACGATCGTTTCCAACCAGGTCCAGAAGAAGGACGCCGCGGGTCGCGTCGTCCCGGACGAGTACGTCACCGCCGGATTCCTCGGATTCAGCGCCGCCACCGGCGTCGTCAAGCAGGACTTCGGCCAGTCCGTGACCTGGATGGGCGACCGGATCGGCGACGCCGTCGACGCGCTGGCCGCGCTCCCCGCCAAGGTTCCCGCACTGTGGGACGCGGCCTTCGGGGACGGCCCGCGCGAGCCGGACTCACCGATGGGCGTCGTCGGAGCCGCCCGGGTCGGCGGGGAGATCTTCACCCTGGACATCCCGCCCACCCAGCAACTGGCCATGGCGCTGATGCTGGTGGCCGGATTCAACCTCTCGCTCTTCCTGTTCAACATGCTGCCCCTGCTGCCGCTGGACGGTGGCCACATCGCGGGCGCCCTCTGGGAGTCGCTGCGACGGAACGCCGCGAGAGTGCTGCGACGGCCCGACCCGGGCCCCTTCGACGTGGCCAAGCTGATGCCGGTCGCGTACGTGGTGGCGGGTCTCTTCGTGTGCTTCACGGTGCTGGTACTGATCGCGGACGTCGTGAACCCGGTGAGGATCTCCTAGACGCCGGGCGCGTCGCCCTCCGTCCCGCCCCCTTCCGGCTCTTCCGGGCGGCGTTCCACGGGATGAGGTGCTCCCGGCCGGGCGCGTGTCGTAGTCTCGAAGCCCGGAGCCCGCTGCTGACGGGACCGGTCCTGGACCACGACTTGGGGTTGCACCGCAGATGACCGCGATTTCACTCGGCATGCCGTCCGTACCGACCACCCTCGCCGAGCGTCGGCGGAGCCGGCAGATCCAGGTCGGATCGGTCGCGGTCGGTGGGGACGCCCCCGTCTCCGTGCAGTCGATGACGACGACCCGTACCTCCGACATCGGCGCGACGCTCCAGCAGATCGCCGAGCTGACCGCCTCCGGATGCCAGATCGTACGAGTCGCCTGCCCGACCCAGGACGACGCGGACGCGCTCGCCACCATCGCGCGCAAGTCGCAGATCCCCGTGATCGCCGACATCCACTTCCAGCCCAAGTACGTCTTCGCGGCCATCGAGGCGGGCTGCGCGGCGGTCCGTGTCAACCCGGGCAACATCAAGCAGTTCGACGACAAGGTCAAGGAGATCGCCGCGGCGGCCCGCGACCACGGGACCCCGATCCGGATCGGAGTCAACGCGGGCTCCCTGGACAGTCGACTGCTGCGGAAGTACGGCAAGGCCACCCCGGAGGCGCTCGTCGAGTCCGCCCTCTGGGAGGCTTCCCTCTTCGAGGAACACGACTTCAGGGACATCAAGATCTCCGTGAAGCACAACGACCCGGTCGTCATGATCGAGGCGTACAGTCAGCTGGCCGAGGCCTGCGACTACCCCCTGCACCTGGGGGTGACCGAGGCGGGCCCCGCCTTCCAGGGCACGATCAAGTCGGCGGTGGCCTTCGGCGCCCTGCTCAGCCAGGGCATCGGCGACACCATCCGCGTCTCCCTCTCCGCGCCCCCGGCCGAGGAGGTGAAGGTCGGGATCCAGATCCTCGAATCGCTGAACCTCCGCCGGCGCGGCCTGGAGATCGTCTCCTGCCCGTCGTGCGGACGCGCCCAGGTCGACGTGTACAAGCTGGCGGAGGAGGTCACCGCCGGTCTGACGGGCATGGAGGTCCCTCTTCGAGTGGCGGTCATGGGGTGCGTCGTCAACGGTCCCGGCGAGGCGCGCGAGGCCGACCTGGGCGTCGCCTCCGGCAACGGCAAGGGGCAGATCTTCGTCAAGGGCGAGGTCATCAAGACGGTGCCCGAGTCGAAGATCGTGGAGACGCTGATCGAAGAGGCCATGAAGCTCGCCGAGCGCATGGAGCGGGAGGGCGTCGCCTCCGGCGAGCCCTCCGTCTCGGTGGCCGGTTGACCGGCTCCGGGGAGCGTCCGTCCCAGGGCGCGGGCCCAGGGCGGCGCCCCCGCTCCCCGGCAGGTACAGTGCGGAGACCAGCAGCTCCTTGGATGAGGCCCCGCGCGTGTTGACACAGACCACCTCCCGGGTGCTCGTCCCGGGCGACCTGGACGCCGTGCTCGCCGTCCTCGATCGCGAGCCGATCGCGAACGCCTTCGTCGCCGCCCGTGTCCGGCTCGCCGGTCTCGACCCGTGGCGCCTCGGTGGTGAGATGTGGGGCTGGTACGAAGACGGCATGTTGGCTTCCTTGTGCTACGCCGGTGCCAACCTCGTCCCCGTCTGCGCCGGACCTCGTGCCGTCCGCGCATTCGCCGACCGGGCCCGTCGCACCGGACGGCGCTGCTCTTCCGTGGTCGGCCCCGCCGAACCCACCGCCGAGCTGTGGCGGCTCCTTGAGCCACACTGGGGCCCCGCCCGAGACGTGCGGGCCCGTCAGCCACTGATGGCCACGGACCGGATGCCCACCGACATCACCCCGGACCCGTACGTCCGCCGTGTCCGCAAGGACGAGACGGACACGCTCATGCCCGCGTGCGTGGCCATGTTCACCGAGGAGGTCGGCGTCTCCCCGCTGTCCGGCGACGGCGGCCTGCTCTACCAGGCCCGTGTCGCCGAACTCGTCGGCTCCGGCAGGTCCTTCGCCCGCTTCGACTCCGAGGGGCGAGTCGTGTTCAAGGCCGAGATCGGCGCCGCGACCGACCGTGCGTGTCAGATCCAGGGGGTCTGGGTCGCTCCCGAACACCGGGGCACCGGGCTGGCCGCGCCCGGCATGGCCGCCGTCCTCCGACACGCCCTCGCGGACGTCGCCCCCGTCGCCAGCCTCTACGTCAACGACTACAACACGGCGGCGAGGAGGACCTACCGGAGGGTGGGGTTCCGCGAGGTCGGCGCGTTCATGAGCGTTCTCTTCTGAGGGCGCCGGGCAGGGGCGGGTAGGCTCCGGGGATGGAGCTCGTGATCGGCCCACTCGACCTCGGCGCGCATGTCGACGAGGCCCTCGCCGTCCAGGCCGTCGCCTTCGGACTGGCCTCCGACGAGATCGCGGTGCGGCGCCAGATCGTGCTGCGGCACATGACCCGGCCGGGTGCGCGGGCCCTCGGAGCCACCACCTCCAGCGGACGTCTCGTCGGATTCGTCTACGGCATGCCCAACGACCGCACCCAGTGGTGGTCCTCCATGGTCGAGCCCCCGCTGCGCGCCCGAGGGAACGAAGACTGGCTGGACGACTCCTTCGCCATCACCGAACTGCACGTCCACCCTCGCCACCAGCGCCGGGGCATCGGGCGTGCCCTGATCACCACGATCACCGACGGCGCCACCGAGCCTCGTTCGATCCTCTCCGCCATCGACGCGGACGGCCCGGCCCGCTCTCTCTACCACTCGCTCGGCTACCGCGACCTCGCCCGGCGGGTCCGTTTCCCCAGCGCCGCGCGGCCCTACGCGGTGATGGGGGCCCGGTTGCCGCTCCGTCGACCGGCGCCCGCCCGCGACCCTCTCCCGGACCGCCCCTAATCGATTTCCGAGAGCGCGGACCACCCGGCTAGTCTCGACCGCCACAGCCTCTGCCAGCAGGAGATTCGAGAACCATGGCGAACGCACCGGTCCAGCGCATGTCCCAGTTGATGGCGAAGACGCTGCGCGACGATCCGGCGGACGCCGAGGTCCTCAGCCACAAACTCCTGGTCCGGGCCGGGTACGTCCGGCGCACCGCCGCCGGGATCTGGTCCTGGCTGCCCCTCGGCCGCAAGGTGTTGGCCAACGTCGAGCGTGTCGTGCGCGAGGAGATGGACGCGATCGGCGCCCAAGAGGTGCTGCTCCCGGCCCTGCTGCCCAAGGAGCCCTACGACGCCACGGGCCGCTGGGACGAGTACGGTCCCGAACTCTTCCGCCTCCGGGACCGCAAGGGCGGCGACTACCTCCTCGGCCCCACCCACGAGGAGATCTTCACCCTCCTGGTGAAGGATCAGGCCTCCTCCTACAAGGACCTGCCGGTCATCCTCTACCAGATCCAGTCCAAGTACCGTGACGAGGCCCGCCCTCGGGCCGGCATTCTGCGCGGGCGCGAGTTCCTGATGAAGGACTCCTACTCCTTCGACACCACCGAGGAGGGACTCGCCGAGTCCTATGCCCTCCACCGCGAGGCATACCAACGGATCTTCGAGCGCCTCGGCCTCGACTACCGCATCTGTGCCGCCACCGCCGGAGCGATGGGCGGCTCCCGTTCCGAGGAGTTCCTGACCCCGGCGGAGGCGGGCGAGGACACCTTCGCCGACTGCCCGGAGTGCGACTTCGCCGCCAACACGGAGGCGATCACCCACGAGGTGACACCGGTCGACGCCGCGGGCCTTCCGGCGTCGGAGGAGATCCCGACGCCGGACACTCCCACCATCGAGACCCTCGCGGCCTCCCTCGGTGTACCGGCCTCCGCGACGCTGAAGAACCTCCTGGTGAAGGTCGACGGCGAGATCGTGGCCGTCGGGGTGCCCGGCGACCGTGAGGTCGATCTCGGCAAGGTCGAGGCCCATTTCGCGCCGGCCGCCGTGGAACTCGTCACGGAGTCGGACTTCGCGGTCCGGCCCGACCTGGTGCGCGGATACGTCGGGCCACAGGGTCTGGACAAGACCAGGTACGTGGCCGACCCGCGGGTGGCCCCCGGCACCTCATGGATCACCGGGGCCAACAAGCCGCACACCCACGCCCGCCACGTCGTGGCCGGTCGCGATTTCGAGGTCGACGCCTATGTGGACGCCGTCGTGGTCAGGGAGGGCGACCCCTGCCCGAAGTGCGGTGCCGGCCTGAAACTGGACCGGGCCATCGAGATCGGGCACATCTTCCAGCTGGGTCGCAAGTACACCGACGTGCTTCACCTCGACGTCCTCGGAAAGAACGGCAAGCCGGTCCGCGTCACCATGGGCTCCTACGGCATCGGGGTCTCCCGCGCGGTCGCCGCCCTCGCCGAACAGCACGCCGACGACAAGGGCCTGGTGTGGCCCGCCGAGATCGCCCCCGCCGACGTGCACGTGGTCGCCGCCGGCAAGGCCCTCCAGACCGAGCTGGCGTTGGAGATCTCCGGAAAGCTGGCCGCGGCCGGGGTACGGGTTCTGGTGGACGATCGCGCCGGCATCTCTCCGGGGGTGAAGTTCACCGACGCCGAGTTGATCGGGGTTCCCGCCATCCTCGTGGCCGGGCGGCGGTCCGGCGAGGGCGTGGTCGAGCTCAAGAATCGTCGGACCGGCGAGCGTGAGGAGCTCACGGTGGACGAGGCGATCGCCCGCCTGACGGCCTGACCCTCGCCCGGCTCCTCCTCTCGATCCCCCGACAGGGTCCGGTTGGGGCAGGGCCCCCTCCCCTCCTGGAGGGGAGGGGGATCAAAGCCAGCCGGCGAACTCGAGCAGCAGCTCCGCGTCCCTGGCCCGCCCGACTCGGCGAGCACGCGCGCCCGACTCCACGGCCCGGAACAGCGTCCAGCCGCGCAGCCGCTCCTGGTCCACCTCCAGCGACTCCGCGAGACGCCGCACCCGCCGTCGGGTGGTCGCCGCCCCGGACGGCTGGGCGATGAGGTCCTCCACCCGGTCTCGCACCAACCGTGCCAAGTCGAAGGCGCGCTCGCCCACGACGGGGTCGGGGCCGACGGCCAGCCAGGGCATCCGGTCCGCCGCGAGGACCTTGCTCTGTCGGAAGGTGCCGTGCAGCAGCACCTGTTCCGGTGGTGTCGTCACCAGTTCCTCGCGGGCCGCGAGGGCCTCCGTCGCGAGCGGCGCCAGTTCCGGGTCGACGTCCGCACCGGCGCGGATCGCCCGTGCCTGTCGGAGGGTGCGATCCGCGACCGTCTCGAAGGGGTGATCCTCCGGCGGCGTCACCCACAGTCTGCGGAGTGTCCCCGCGGCCTCCAGCAGGGCCCGGGACTCCGGCAGGGAGCGCACGGACACGTCCGGGCGCAGCCGTTCCAGCAGCAGTGTCCCGGGCCCGGCGGCGCCCGGCCGCAGCAGACGCACCGCGCCCAGGCCGTCCCAGCGGGCCAGCGCGGCGCGTTCGGCCTCCGGCCGGGCGCGCGGAGGCGCCAGTTTCAGGACCTCGGGCGCGCCGTCGGGTCCTCGCACGAGCAGGACCAGGCTGCTACGTCCCCCGGGCTCCTGGACCCGCTCCACCGCGCACTCGCCGAGGGCGGTGGCCTGCCGAACCGTCCGCGGGAGGCTCGCCAGCCAGTCGTCGCCTTCCGGCGCCGTCTCCGTGAGTGCCTTGACCAGTCGCCCTGGCGGTTCGCAAGCCATGCGCGCGTCGTTCCCTTCCCGTCCGGGCGTGGCCGAACGTGTGGCGTGGTCCACGTGCTACGCGGTCGGGGTGCCGGACGCCGCCGAAGTGTCCGTGTGCTCTGCGAGACCAGGGAAGGCTACGCTTCCGCCCCGCCAACGCGCGGCTCGGACCGCCGCCTCCCGCAACCCTTGCGCCGCCGCGGCGCGCAGTTCCGCGTCGGCGGCGCGCACGAGGTCGGCGTAGGCGCCGGCCAGCCGGTCCTCGAGTTCCACGGCGAGTCGAACGGCCGCCGCGTGGTCCGGGACCTCGAAGGGCAGCGCGTAGCCCGCCTCCGCCGCGACCGGCTCGGCTTCGAGGCCCCGCACCTCTTTGGCCAGCGCGTCGCGCTTCGCGCGGTGTGCGTCGTGGCCCGCGCGCGCCTGGGTTCGCAGTTCCTCGTCGATCCGCCCGCCCACGACGCCGTATCCGTAGATCGCGGCGTGTTCGGCGGCCAGCGCGGCTTGCAGGGCGTCCAGTGCGTCGCTCGGCGTCTCGCTCAACTCTTCGTCTCCCCGTCCGTCAGCAGATAGGCGTGTACCGCTCCGGCCGCGGCCACCGAGGCGAGCAGCCGGGCCTGTTCGCCGGGCAGGTCCGGCAGGGTGGCGAACCGCCGGTCGGCGAGGGCGCGCTCGGCCGCGACCAGCTCCGCGAGCGAGGTGTCCGGGTCGTCGGAGGCGGCGACCGCCGTCGGTTCCCCGGAGGTCGGCGACCTCGGGGGTCCCAACTCGGCCGCGTGTCGTGCGGTCTCGTCGCGGAGCGGTCGCAGCCGGGCGCCCAGCTCAGGGTGGGCGGCCAGCACCGCGTCGTACCGGGCGACCAGGGTGCGGCTGTCCCGGGCCGCGCGGGTCAGCGTCCGGTCCGCCGCGGCGGCGCGCGCGTCCGGAGGGTCCGGCCTCGGGCCCCCGGAGCAGCCGAGGAGTGTGGCCCCGGCGACGGAGACCAGCAGGGTCCTTCGGCGCGGCCCCGAGGCGGGGCGTGGTGGTGGAGGGAGCGGCACGGTGGTCCTCGGGCGTTCGAGCGACGGGGGCGGCCGAGCCCGATGGGCCCGGCGGTGATCACGGTACCGGGGCGTCCCGACGGTCCCGGTCGGCGGCACCGGGGTGGACGGGTGGACGCCAACACCCTCCGGGACCGGATACCCTTTGACCGGACACGCGACCATCGCACAACAGCACACGCGGCCGAGGAGTCACCCGGATGAGCACCACCCAGAGCGAGAGGCTGCGAGAGCTCTTGGAGCCCCTCGTCGCTTCCCATGATCTGGATCTCGAAGAGATCGCGGTGGACTCGGTCGGGCGCAAGCGGGTGCTGCGCGTGGTCGTGGACTCGGAGACCGGTGCGGACCTCGATCGCGTGGCCGACGTCAGCCGGGCCCTCTCGGCGAGGCTCGACGAGAGCGACGCGATGGGGGAGGGCGAGTACACCCTGGAGGTCGGCACCCCTGGGGCGGAGCGGTCCCTCACCCTGCACCGGCACTATGTGCGCGCTCTCGGTCGACTGGTGGCCTTCCGGCTGACCGACGACACCAGGTCGACCGCCAGAATCACGCAGGTGGACGACGACGGCCTGGACGTCGAGGTGCCGGGCGTCAAGGGACGCGCGCCGACCGCCCGCCGCATCCCGTTCTCCGACATCGCGGACGCTCGGGTGCGTGTCGAGTTCAACCGCAAGAAGGACAGCAGGGACATGACGGAAGAAGAGGAGGCGTAGCCGTGGACATCGACATGAGTGCCCTGCGGGGCTTGGTTCGGGAGAAGGAGATCTCCTTCCCCCTGCTCGTCGAGGCGATCGAGTCGGCCCTCCTCATCGCCTACCACCGCACCGACGGAAGCCGCCGACACGCGCGAGTGGAGCTGGACCGGGATACCGGACACGTCACCGTGTGGGCGAAGGAGGACCCGGAGGACCTCGAAGAGGGCCAGGAGCCCCGCGAGTTCGACGACACCCCCTCGGACTTCGGCCGGATCGCCGCGACCACCGCCAAGCAGGTCATCCTGCAGCGGCTCCGCGACGCCGAGGACGACGCGACCCTCGGCGAGTACGCGGGGCGTGAGGGCGACATCGTCACCGGGGTGGTCCAGCAGGGTCGCGACCCGAAGAACGTGCTGGTGGACATCGGGAAACTAGAGGCCATCCTTCCGGTTCAGGAGCAGGTCCCCGGAGAGAGCTATCCGCACGGCACCCGACTGCGCTCGTACGTCGTTCGGGTGGCGAAGGGCGTGCGAGGGCCATCGGTCACTCTTTCGCGTACCCACCCCAATCTGGTGAAGAAGCTGTTCGCGCTCGAGGTGCCGGAGATCGCCGACGGGTCGGTGGAGATCTCGGCCATCGCCCGCGAAGCGGGTCACCGGACCAAGATCGCCGTACGCTCGGTCCGATCCGGCCTGAACGCCAAGGGCGCCTGCATCGGCCCCATGGGCGGCCGTGTCCGCAATGTCATGGGCGAGCTCAACGGGGAGAAGATCGACATCGTCGACTGGTCGGACGACCCGGCGGAGATGGTGGCCAACGCCCTCTCTCCGGCCAGGGTGTCCAAGGTCGAGGTCGTGGACCTGGCCGCCAGGTCGGCTAGGGTCACGGTGCCGGACTACCAGCTGTCGCTGGCGATCGGCAAGGAAGGCCAGAACGCGCGCCTCGCCGCTCGGCTGACCGGCTGGCGGATCGACATCCGGCCCGACACGGAGCCGTCGGAAGGGTAGTGACGGCCCGCGGACGGGGTGAATCCCGGCCGCCGATCGCAGAGATCGCGACAGAACGCGCGCGTGGATGTTCGATTCTTGCCCCCTGAGGGTGGGGTCGTTTCGGGGAGGTAGACTAGGTGGTGTCCGGTCGGACGCGTGCTGGCGTGTGCCCTGAACGTACCTGTGTGGGCTGCCGCAATCGAGCGACCAAGGACGAACTGCTGCGGACGGTGGCGATCGAGGGCGAGTGCGTCCCCGATCCGGCCGGTACGCTGCCGGGTCGGGGCGCCTACGTGCATCCCGACACGACCTGTCTCGACCAGGCGGTTCGCCGCCGG
Organism: Streptomyces sp. HSG2; assembly: GCF_016598575.1. Lineage (NCBI taxonomy): Bacteria > Bacillati > Actinomycetota > Actinomycetes > Kitasatosporales > Streptomycetaceae > Streptomyces > Streptomyces sp. HSG2. Next base: position 1,133,956 of record NZ_CP066801.1, on the reverse strand, counting down.
GCGTTCCCGCGGGCGCTGCGCGCGCCGGGATCGCTCGACGTAAAGGCGTTGCGCCACCACGTCGAGTGGGTACAAGGTTGCGATCCGCAACACGGTAAGGAAGGCGTGCCGCGCGACACCCCGCGCGGAGCTGGTACCTCGCGAGTCGAAAGCAGGTCGAGATTGCGATGAGCACTCGATGAGTACGCGATGAGTACGCCCATGAACTAGCGACGGTCCGGCCGCAACCCGGACCTCAAAGGAGCGAAGTGGCTAAGGTCCGGGTATACGAACTCGCCAAGGAGTTCGGCGTTGAGAGCAAGGTCGTCATGGCCAAGCTCCAAGAGCTCGGTGAATTCGTCCGTTCGGCGTCTTCGACGATCGAAGCGCCCGTAGTACGCAAGCTGACCGACGCCTTCCAGGGCGGTGGCAACGGCAGGTCGCCCAAGCCCGCCCCTCGGAAGGCCGCGCCCAAGCCCGCCGCGCCCCCGCCGGCGGGTCGCGCACCCAAGACGCCGGGTGAGCGCCCGGCCGCGCCGAGGCCGGCCGCGCCCAAGCCCGCCGCCCAGCAGCAGCCGCCGGCCGCGCCGGCTCCCGGGCCGCGTCCGACACCGGGCCCCAAGCCCGCGCCGCGTCCCGCCCCGGCGGCACCGGAGTTCACCGCTCCGGCCGCCTCGCCCGCCGCCCCGAAGCCCGGCGCGCGTCCCGGTGCCCCGAAGCCCGGTGCCCGCCCGGCGGCGCCCGGACAGGGTCAGCAGGGACAGGGTCAGCAGGGTGGACAGGGCCGTTCCGGCGGTCAGGGTGGTCCGCGTCCCGGCGCCCCGTCGCCGCGGCCGGGTGCCCGTCCTTCCGGCCCCCGCCCCGGCAACAACCCCTTCACCTCCGGTGGCAACGCGGGCATGGCGCGTCCGCAGTCTCCCCGGGGCCAGGCGGGTCCGCGTCCCGGCGGGCCGGGTGCCCCCGGCGCCGGTCCTCGTCCGCAGGCTCCCGGTCAGGGCGGCGGTCCGCGACCGCAGGCTCCGGGCGGGCAGCGTCCCACTCCGGGCTCGATGCCCCGTCCGCAGGGCGGTCCGCGTCCCGGCGGCCCGCGTCCGAACCCCGGCATGATGCCGCAGCGTCCCGCCGCCGGTCCGCGTCCCGGCCCCGGTGGCGGCGGTCGCGGTCCCGGCGGGGCGGGACGCCCCGGCGGTGGTCGTCCGGGTGGCGGTGGCGGTTTCGCCGGTCGTCCGGGTGGTCCCGGTGGCGGCGGTGGTCGTCCGGGTGGCGGTGGCGGTTTCGCCGGTCGTCCGGGTGGTCCCGGTGGCGGTGGTGGCCGTCCCGGATTCGGTGGCCGTCCAGGTGGCCCCGGTGGCCGTGGCGGAACGCAGGGCGCGTTCGGTCGTCCCGGTGGTCCCGCCCGCCGAGGTCGCAAGTCGAAGCGGCAGCGGCGCCAGGAGTACGAGGCCATGCAGGCCCCGTCCGTCGGCGGCGTGATGCTGCCTCGTGGCAACGGCGAGGCCATTCGCCTGTCGCGTGGCGCGTCGCTCACGGACTTCGCGGAAAAGATCAACGCCAACCCGGCGTCCCTCGTCGCGGTCATGATGAACCTCGGCGAGATGGTCACCGCGACCCAGTCCGTCTCCGACGAGACGTTGGAACTCTTGGCGAGCGAGATGAACTACACGGTTCAGATCGTCAGCCCGGAGGAGGAGGACCGCGAGCTGCTCGAGTCCTTCGATCTGGAGTTCGGCGAGGACATCGGTTCCGAGGACGACCTGGTCGTCCGTCCGCCGGTGGTGACCGTCATGGGCCACGTCGACCACGGCAAGACCCGACTCCTCGACGCGATCCGCAAGACCAACGTGATCGCGGGCGAGGCCGGTGGCATCACCCAGCACATCGGTGCCTACCAGGTCACGACCGAGGTCAACGACGAGGACCGCAAGATCACCTTCATCGACACCCCGGGTCACGAGGCGTTCACCGCCATGCGTGCCCGAGGTGCGAAGTCGACCGACATCGCGATCCTGGTCGTCGCGGCCAACGACGGCGTCATGCCGCAGACGGTCGAGGCGCTGAACCACGCCAAGGCCGCCGAGGTGCCGATCGTGGTCGCGGTCAACAAGATCGATGTCGAGGGCGCCGACCCGACCAAGGTGCGCGGCCAGCTCACCGAGTACGGTCTGGTGGCCGAGGAGTACGGCGGCGACACGATGTTCGTCGACATCTCCGCCAAGCAGGGGCTGCACATCGACAGCCTGCTGGAGGCCGTGATCCTCACCGCCGACGCCTCCCTCGACCTGCGGGCCAACCCGACGCAGGACGCCCAGGGCATCTCCATCGAATCGCGGCTCGACCGCGGTCGCGGTGCCGTGGCCACGGTCCTCGTCCAGCGCGGCACGCTGCGGGTCGGCGACACCATGGTCGTGGGCGACGCCTACGGGCGTGTCCGGGCGATGCTCGACGACAACGGCAACAACGTCGCCGAGGCCGGTCCGGCCATGCCGGTCCAGGTCCTGGGCCTGACCAACGTGCCGGGTGCGGGCGACAACTTCATCGTGGTCGAGGAGGACCGTACGGCCCGCCAAATCGCGGAGAAGCGCGCCGCCCGCGAGCGGAACGCCGCGTTCGCCAAGCGCACCCGTCGCGTCTCCCTTGAGGACCTGGACAAGGTGCTCAAGGCCGGCGAGGTCCAGCAGCTGAACCTGATCATCAAGGGTGACGCCTCCGGATCGGTCGAGGCCCTGGAGTCCTCGCTGCTCCAGCTGGACGTCGGCGAGGAGGTCGACATCCGGGTGCTGCACCGCGGCGTCGGTGCGGTCACGGAGTCCGACATCGACCTGGCGATGGGCTCGGACGCCATCGTGATCGGCTTCAACGTGCGCGCGGCCGGCCGCGCGCAGCAGATGGCCGAGCGCGAAGGTGTCGACGTCCGGTACTACTCGGTCATCTACCAGGCGATCGAGGAGATCGAGGCCGCCCTCAAGGGCATGCTCAAGCCGGAGTTCGAGGAGGTCGAGCTCGGAACGGCGGAGATCCGCGAGGTCTTCAAGTCGTCCAAGCTGGGCAACATCGCGGGTGTTCTCATCCGCTCCGGCGAGGTTCGGCGGAACACCAAGGCCCGCCTGCTTCGCGACGGCAAGGTCGTCGCGGAGAACCTCACCATCGAGGGGCTGCGTCGCTTCAAGGACGACGTCACCGAGATTCGCGAAGGGTTCGAGGGCGGTATCAACCTCGGGAACTTCAACGACATCAAGGTCGACGACGTCATCGCGACGTACGAGATGCGCGAGAAGCCGCGCGTCTGACCGTCTCGGATCACGGTGGCCGGCGTGCCCTTCGGGGCCGCCGGCCTCCGGGCCGTCGCTCCGCGCCTCGTGGGTGGAAATCCCCTTCGGGTCCACGGTCCGACAGAGGTACTGTTCACAGAGCGCACAGGACTCACAGGAGCCTGGCGACGATCCCGAACCGGCGGGTCATCCGGCATGACATGTACGTGGGGACAGTCTCCTTCGACCTTCTCCTCGGCGACGTACGGTCGCTGAAGGAGAAGCGCTCGATCGTCCGCCCGATCATCGCCGAGCTGCGGCGGAAGTACATCGTCAGCGTGGCCGAGGTGGACCACGTCGACCTGCACCGACGAGCCGGGATCGGCTTGGCCGTGGTCTCCGCCGAGGCGGGCCACGTCACCGACGTGCTCGACCGGTGCGAGCGGCTGGTGGCCGGCCGCCCGGAGGTGGAACTGCTGTCGGCCAGACGGCGACTCCACGGGGACGACGACTGACGGCGTACAGCCGACGAAAAAGATCAGGAAAGAACGGGAGACGGACCAGTGGCCGACAACGCGCGGGCGAAAAGGCTTGCGGACCTCATCCGAGAGGTGGTGGCCCAGAAGCTGCAGCGCGGGATCAAGGACCCGCGGCTGGGCTCGCATGTCACCATCACCGACACCCGCGTCACGGGTGATCTTCGGGAAGCGACCGTCTTCTACACCGTGTACGGGGACGACGAGGAGCGGAAGGCCGCCGCGGCGGGCCTGGAGAGCGCCAAGGGAATCCTGCGTTCGGAGGTCGGCAAGGCCGCCGGGGTGAAGTTCACTCCGACCCTGGCCTTCGTCATGGACGCCCTGCCGGACAACGCCCGGACCATCGAGGACCTCCTCGACCGAGCGCGAGAATCCGACGCCAAGGTTCGCGAGGCCTCCGCGGGGGCCGCGTACGCGGCCGGGGCGGACCCCTACCGGAAGCCGGACGCCGAGGACGACGAGACGGACGACACCCAGGGATGACCACCCAGAGCACCACGCCCGACGGGCTTGTCATCGTCGACAAGCCGTCGGGCTTCACTTCACACGACGTCGTCGCCACGATGCGGGGCATCGCCCGGACGCGCCGCGTGGGCCATGCCGGAACCCTCGATCCGATGGCGACCGGTGTCCTCGTCCTCGGAGTGGAGCGCGCCACCAAACTCCTGGGGCACCTGGCGCTGACCGAGAAGGAGTACGTGGGGACGGTCCGCTTGGGCCAGACCACCGTGACCGACGACGCGGAGGGCGAGATCACCGCGTCCACCGACGCCTCCGCCGTCACCGGCGAGTCGGTGGCCTCCGCCGTCACCGAACTGACCGGCGACATCATGCAGGTGCCCTCCAAGGTCAGCGCCATCAAGATCAAGGGCGTCCGTTCCTACAAGCGGGTCCGGGAGGGCGAGGACTTCGACATCCCGGCCCGTCCGGTGAGCGTCTCCTCCTTCGTCGTCCACGACATCCGGGAGGCCACCGCCGAGGACGGGACCCCCGTGCGGGACCTGGTGGTCTCGGTCGTCTGCTCCTCCGGTACGTACATCCGCGCCCTCGCCCGCGACCTGGGGGCGGCCCTCGGGGTCGGGGGACACCTCACGGCTCTCCGCCGTACCCGGGTCGGGCCGTACCGGCTGGAGTCCGCCCGTACGCTCGACGCACTCCGGCGGGAACTGCGTGTGATGCCCGTCGCCGACGCCGCCGCGGCGGCGTTCCCGCGCTGGGACCTCGATGCCCGGCGCGCCAGGCTGCTCGCCAATGGGGTACGGCTGGAGATGCCCGAGGCGTACGCCGGAGCCGGACCGGTCGCCGTGTTCGACACCGCCGGTGGACTGCTCGCCCTCGTCGAGGAACATCACGGCAAGGCCCGGAGTCTGGCCGTGTTCGCCTGAGCCCGCCGATCGGCGCCCGGCGGGGCCGTCTCCGGTCCCTCGACCGACGTGTCCCGCCGCCGCCCTCCGCCTCCGCCCGGACGCGGCCGGGCGCGACCGACGCGAGGGCACAACTCCCATGCCGGTGCGGGAGGAAGAGCCCCGGCATGGCACTCTTGGACCTGCGCAGAAGGCAACGACGGACACCGGGCGGAGAACGGCGGGGGCGGTCGGCACGGCACCACACCGTGCGCGAGTCGACTCGCTGGCCCTCGGCGAATGTGTGACAAGGAGCGGACACAGTGCAGCGCTGGCGTGGCTTGGAGGACATCCCCGAGGACTGGGGCCGCAGCGTCGTCACCATCGGTTCCTACGACGGGGTCCACCGGGGCCACCAGTCGATCATCAAGCACACCGTCCATCGGGCCCGGCGTCTCGGCCTCCCCGCGGTGGTCGTCACCTTCGACCCGCATCCCAGCGAGGTCGTCCGACCCGGCAGCCATCCTCCGCTGCTCGCCCCGCACCACCGCCGTGCCGAACTGATGGCCGACCTCGGGGTGGCGGCGGTGCTGGTGCTTCCGTTCACGGCCGACTTCTCGAAGCTCTCGCCGGCGGACTTCGTCGTCAAGGTGCTGGTGGACAAGTTGCGGGCCAAGGCGGTCGTCGAAGGGCCGAACTTCCGGTTCGGGCACCGCGCCGCGGGTGACGTCGCCTTCCTCACGGCGCAGGGAGGCATCTACGACTTCGACGTGGACATCGTCGACCTGCACGCGACAGGCGTGGCCGGCGAGGGGCGGCCGTTCTCGTCGACCCTCGCCAGGACGCTGGTGGCCCGGGGCGACGTGACGGGCGCCGCCGAGATCCTGGGCCGCCCGCACCGTGTCGAGGGGATCGTCGTCCGCGGTGCCCGGCGCGGCCGTGAGCTGGGCTATCCCACCGCCAACGTCGAGACGCTCCCGCACACCGCCGTCCCCGCCGACGGCGTTTACGCGGGTTGGCTGCACGCCCAGGGAGAGGTCATGCCGGCCGCGATCTCGGTCGGCACCAACCCACAGTTCGACGGCACCGAGCGGACGGTCGAGGCGTACGCCATCGATCGCGTCGGCCTGGAGCTGTACGGGCTCCACGTGGCCGTGGAGTTCCTGACGTACGTTCGAGGCCAGGCCAGATTCGACACGCTGGACGCCCTGCTGGAGCAGATGGCCGACGATGTGGAGCGATGCCGGACGTCGGTGGCCGCCGCGGAGGCCTGATCCGCCCGCCGCGCGGCGGTTCCGCCGTGCTCCGCCCCCGTCACGCGCCGAGGGACGCGGGACAGGACGGGTCCTCCCCGCTCCCGGGCGCCCCCGCGAGCGTGCGGAAGCCCCAGGGTGAGCGGGAACCTCCGTACTTCCCCCACCTCGGCCGCCTCACGGCTCCCGGGGTGGGCCTCCGTCGCCCCGCCGGTCCGGCCCCTTGGAGATCGGACCGTCCCGGTACCGCGGGGGCCCGTAGCCGGGTCGCGCCTGTGGGCCCGGATGGTGCGGAGCCCCGCCCCCGGCCGAGGCGCCGCCGCGTGGCTCCGAAGACCTCTCGCCCGGACGGCCTCGCCGCGCGGGCGGCACCCCCGGGCCCGGTCCGTGCCCGTGCGAGGGCGGTGCCCCGTGCGGAGGGTACGACGCCGGGGGTACCTGCGGCGGCGGGCCGTACGCGCCGGGACGCGAGTCGGGGCCGGGGGGAGCCGAGGGTCCGGGGACAGTCGCCCCGTGCGACCAGGGACCGCCTCCTCGGGAGTCCGGACGGCCCGGTGCGGGCCCGCCGGGCAGGGGAGGCGCGGCCACCGGGGGTGGGTTCCCGTCCGAGGTCCACAGGCCGTGCATCCGCTGGTGTCGGGTGAAGTCCTCGGCCACCAGCGCGGCGAGTTCGAAGTATGCGTCCCGCACCTTGGGTCGCATCATGTCGAGATCGACTTCCGCCCCCGCCGCCAAGTGCTCGTCGAACGGAACGGACACGACCCCGCGGCACCGGGTGCGGAAGTGGGCCACGATGTCCTCTACCTTGATCATCTTGCCGGTCTCCCGGACACCGGAGATCACCGTGAGGGAGCGCGCGACCAGCCCCGCGTAGCCGTGAGCGGAGAGCCAGTCCAGAGTCGTGCTCGCGCTGCTCGCTCCGTCCACCGAGGGCGTCGAGATGATGATGAGCTGGTCGGCGAGGTCCAGGACTCCGCGCATGGCGCTGTAGAGCAGTCCGGTGCCGGAGTCCGTGAGAATGATCGGATACTGCCGTCCCAGCACCTCTATCGCGCGACGGTAGTCCTGGTCGTTGAACGTGGTCGACACCGCCGGGTCCACGTCGTTGGCGATGATCTCCAGCCCCGACGGCGCCTGCGAGGTGAAACGCCGGATGTCCATGTACGAGTGGAGATGCGGGATGGCCTGGACCAGATCCCGGATCGTCGCCCCGGTCTCGCGACGAACCCGCCGCCCGAGCGTACCCGCGTCCGGGTTGGCGTCGATCGCGAGGATCTTGTCCTGGCGCTCCGTGGCGAGCGTGGCGCCCAGGGCCGTCGTGGTGGTCGTCTTGCCCACCCCGCCCTTCAGGCTGATGACCGCGATGCGGTAGCAGGACAGGACCGGCGTGCGGATCAGGTCCAGTTTCCTGAGCCGCTCCGCCTCCTCCTTCTTCCCGCCCAGCCTGAACCGTCCTCCGCCGCCCGCGGGACGGCTGCTCCTCGCCTTCTGCTTCCGGTTGTGCAGAAGGCGATCCGACGACAGCTCCACCGCGGCCGTGTAGCCCAGCGGAGCGGCACCCGGATTGGTGGGCTGACGCTGGTCGTGGCGCACCGGGCCGGGCTGCCCCGACTCCCCTCCGGAACTCGCGGAAGGCTCGGGCGAGTGCGGCACACCGGGCGGGACCCGCCGACCGTCCGGGCCGCGGTGTGGAGGCATCGGCGCCCCCCGGTCCGCCCGCGAACCGCCGGGGGAGTTCGGCGGCATCGGCGGCGCGGGCGGTGGCCGCCGCTGCGAGGGCGCCGGCTCCGCCGGCGTCCGGCCCACCGGTGGCATCGGCCCGGCGCCGTGCCGCCGCGCCGGGCCCGGGGTCCATGTCGGCGGCGCCTCGGGCGGTGGGGGCCCCGGTCCGAATCGCGGTGTTCCGGGCTCCGCGACCCCCGGAGGAGAGCCGGGAGCGTCCCCCCTGGGCGGCAGCGGTGGGTAGCCGTACGTCCCCGTCTCGCCGGCGCCGCTTGGCGGGAAGCCGTAGCCGGGTGGGAAGCCGTAGCCGGGTGCGACCGCGTCGGGGAGGGGCGCCGAAGTAGGGGGAGCGCCGCTCGCCGGTGCCGATCCCGACGAGTCGGGCGGAGGGAAGCCGTAGCCGGGCGTCGGGGGAGTCGGTCGAGGCAGACCCGGGCTCGGCGGCGCGTCCCACGCCTCGGAGGCGGGAGGCCGCGGCGGTGCCGGGAAGGGGTGCCGGGCCCCGGGCGGCTCCGGATCCGGTCGCCGCGGGACGGCCGGCTGCCCCCCCGACGGCGGACCAACCGGCTCGTGGAACCCGGGGTGGCGCGCCGCCTCCTCGCCACGCTCCGGAGACGCCCCGAAGTCGCCGGCGGGCGACACGACGGGCCGCTCCACGCGGCCGTCGGAGACACCACGGGACACGGCGGACGAGGAACCGCCGCTCTGGGGCGTACCGACGCCCCGGTTCTCGGGGTGCGGGGTCTCGGACCCCTCCGGCCTCGACACCCTCGCGTCGGCGATGTCCGGCACAGCGGGAGGCACCTGCCCGGTCGGTGGGGTCGGCTCCCGCCGACGCCCTGGCCGCGACGCTCGCGTCCCCGCCCCCTCGACGTCGATGTCCGCCTCGGCGGCCCGGACACCGACAGTCCCTTCGAGGGCGTCCGGCCGCCCCGGGGGGCCGGGCGAGGCGACCGCGCGAGGGGGTGCCAGGTCGAAGTCCCCGTCGTCCCTCGTCCTCCCGTCCGCGGCCGACGCCCGGGGCGTGAGGCGCGCCGCACCGTCGGTCCCGCCGTCCTCCGGGCCCGTGTCGCCGTCTCCGTCGGTGGCGGACCGCTCAACGGCCGCACGGCCCTGCGACGGCGTTGCCGGGTCGCCGCCGGGACGGTCCTCGGGTACCCGCGGCGGCGGATCGCCCGCCGCGGTCGGTGCCGCTGGGTCAGGCCGCCGAGCCGCCGGTGTGAACCCGGGAACGGGAAAGCGTCGTCGCGAGGCGGCAGGCGGTGCCGGCTCGCCCTCGCCGGAGGCCGCGACCTCCTCCGTCGGCAGGGGCTCGAACCCGCTCCCCAGCGGGAGCCCCGGCACCGCCGCCGGGCCTTCACCGGGCGGAACCGGCGGAGTGAAGGCGCCACCCGGAGACGCCGGAGGCGCGGCCGGTGTGAACGGGGTTCCGGGAGCCGCCGGCGGGGCGGGGGCGGTGGCGTGCGGGGGCGGGGCGAGACCGGGCAGCGGCGGTACCCCGGGGCCCGTGGTCGGGGTGGTCGCGGACGCCGAGGACGCGTCCGGGCTTCCGCTCCGGCGGGCGGAGGCGCCGCCCTCGGTCGGTCGCTTCGGCGCTTCGGGGCGGTCGGGCTCGTCGGCCCTCGGGGCCTCCGCCTGGTCCTCGGCAGCCGCCGGCACGCCCCCGGGCCCGCTCGCCGCGCTGGAGGCGTTCTCGGTGTACCAGGCGGGTGGCGCGTAGTCGATGGTGAACTCGCCCGTCGTCTCGGCGGCGGACGGCGCGTCGGGCTGTTCCCCGTCGGGTGTCGACCGGCCCCCGCGCGCCCCGTCCCGATCGCTGCTCACAGTTCCTCCTGATGTGGTCGAGCACCCTCGAAGCCGAACCGGGGGCGACCCGTGCCGCCGGCGGACGGACCGCGGCGGTGGGGCCGTCCACGACCAGCCCCTCCCCGTAGGACGTCGCCTTCCCCTGACGGGTTCTGACGTCGCGTCGGTCCCAGCCTAGTGCCGTGTCGGGCGACACTCGCCGGCGAGGAGCGGCGTTCGTCGCGGGCTCTGCGCGTGCCGGCCGGGAGTTCCCCGCGCGGTCGGTCCTCGGCACTCGGTCACCCGGGAGCCGGGGAACCCGCGTCTCCGCGGCGCCACGCCCGACGTGGGACCGGTTTCTCGGACCCACGAGGCGAGCCCGACGACCAACCCCGACGCACCGGGTCGAGGCGATGGCGCGAGGCCCGCCGCACGCGTCACCCCGGGTGGCGCGTGCGAGACGCTCGACGCGTCGACCGGCCGGTGTCCCACCCCCGGCCGGTCTCCCGTCACCCCTCGCCGTCTCCCGGACCCTCGCCGGGGGGACGTCGATCCACGAGGTCGAATTCCCCGTCCCGCGCGCCGAGTACGAACGCTCGCCACTCCGCCTCGGTGTAGCGGAGCACGGTGTCGGGGTCCAGGGACGATCGCATGGCCACCGCCCCGCCGGGCAGGTGGGCGATCTCCACCCGTTCCTCGTGGTGCTCCGTGCCCGGCGCGCAGAGCCACTCGACGCCGGAGATGTCGAGCGCGTACAGCTCGTCGCGTTCGCGATCCTTGCGGGCCCTGACGTCCGGGTCCCGCGGTCCCGCCGCGCCCTCGGTCGTGGTCATCGTCTCGCTCCCCCTTCTCGACGGTGCCGGCCTCCGGCACCGTCCGTGTCCGAGCGCTCACCCTAGTCGGCCTTCGTGTCGAGGGAGTCGCCGCGCGCGGGAGGTCGGTGGTCCCCTGGTATTCTGGCCGATGGCCGTACGGGGTACGCGCCCCGGAGCGTCTCGGTCGCTCCGGAGGTCGCGCCCGGCGGACCGCCCCCGCCTTCCGAGTCACGGAAGCCCCCGAGAAGCAGACCGGGGGCACTCGGTGGCCTGATGGACCATTCAAGGAGTACGCGTGTCGCTCGACGCCGCAACGAAGAAGCAGATCATGGCCGAGTTCGGTACCAAGGAGGGCGACACCGGCTCCCCCGAGGTCCAGGTCGCGCTGCTGTCCCGTCGGATCTCCGACCTGACCGAGCACCTGAAGACCCACAAGCACGACCACCACTCCCGCCGTGGCCTGCTGATCCTGGTCGGCCAGCGTCGCCGGCTGCTGCAGTACCTGGCCAAGAAGGACATCCAGCGCTTCCGCGCGCTGGTCGACCGCCTGGGTATCCGCCGAGGGGCCGCGGGAGCCAAGTAGCACACCGTGGAGGGAGCGGTTCCCCTGCGTCGGGGGCCGCTCCCTTTGCCGTACGTGCGGGGTGCCGCCCGCCCTTTGTAGTGTGGTAGCACGACGCGACGGGTGTCCGAGCACCCCAGGCGGCGCGCGTTCGTGCGCGGCGGACACGTGCCCGCCGGGCCCGCGCGCGTACGAAGAACAAGACAAGAGCAAGAGGAGGAGCGCGCCCCCGCCGCCGGTCCTCGGTAGTGGCTCCCGGACGGACAGCCCGGGCGCTTCGATCGAAGACCGGTCCGCACGGACGGGGCGCTTCTCCGCCACCGTTCCGCTGCCACACGGGCAGCATGGGACGACGACGAGGAGACATCACTGGTGGAGAACGAGACCCACTACGCCGAGGCCGTCATCGACAACGGCGCCTTCGGCACCCGTACCATCCGATTCGAGACGGGCCGGCTGGCCCGCCAGGCCGCCGGTTCCGCCGTGGCCTACCTGGACGACGACACCATGGTGCTGTCGGCCACCACCGCTTCGCGACAGCCCAAGGACCAGCTGGACTTCTTCCCGCTGACGGTCGACGTCGAGGAGCGCATGTACGCGGCCGGGCGGATCCCCGGCTCCTTCTTCCGTCGCGAGGGTCGGCCCAGCGAGGACGCGATCCTCACCTGCCGACTGATCGACCGCCCGCTGCGCCCCTCCTTCAAGAAGGGCCTGCGCAACGAGATCCAGGTCGTCGCCACCATCATGGCGCTCAACCCCGACCACCTCTACGACGTCGTGGCGATCAACGCCGCCTCCGCGTCCACACAGCTGGCCGGGTTGCCGTTCTCCGGCCCGATCGGCGGCGTCCGCGTGGCCTTGATCCGCGGCCAGTGGGTCGCCTTCCCCACGCACACGGAGCTGGAGGACGCCGTCTTCGACATGGTCGTCGCCGGCCGGGTGCTGGAGGACGGCGATGTCGCCATCATGATGGTCGAGGCGGAGGCCACCGACAAGACCGTCCAGTTGGTCGACGGAGGCGCCGAGGCCCCGACGGAGGAGGTCGTCGCCGCCGGTCTCGAGGCGGCCAAGCCCTTCGTCAAGGTGCTCTGCCGCGCCCAGTCGGACCTGGCCGCCAAGGCCGCCAAGCCGACCGGCGAGTTCCCGGTCTTCCTCGACCACCAGGACGACGTCCTGGAGGCTCTCACGGCGGCCGTCAAGCCGGAGCTGGCCCGGGCGCTCACCATCGCCGGCAAGCAGGACCGCGAGTCCGAGCTGGACCGTGTGAAGGCGCTCGCCGCGGAGAAGCTGCTGCCGGAGTTCGAGGGTCGGGAGAAGGAGATCTCCGCCGCCTACCGGTCGCTGACCAAGACCCTCGTCCGGGAACGGGTCATCAAGGAGAAGAAGCGCATCGACGGCCGCGGCGTGACGGACATCCGCACGCTGGCCGCCGAGGTCGAGGCGATCCCCCGGGTCCACGGCTCCGCCCTCTTCGAGCGCGGCGAGACCCAGATCCTGGGTGTCACCACGCTGAACATGCTCCGCATGGAGCAGCAGCTGGACACCCTGTCGCCGGTGACCCGCAGGCGCTACATGCACAACTACAACTTCCCGCCCTACTCCACCGGCGAGACCGGTCGCGTCGGTTCTCCGAAGCGCCGGGAGATCGGCCACGGAGCTCTCGCGGAGCGGGCCCTGGTGCCGGTGCTGCCGACCCGTGAGGAGTTCCCGTACGCCATCCGCCAGGTGTCCGAGGCCCTCAGCTCCAACGGATCGACGTCCATGGGCTCGGTGTGCGCCTCCACCATGTCGCTGCTGAACGCCGGCGTGCCGCTCAAGGCCCCGGTCGCCGGCATCGCCATGGGGCTCATCTCCCAAGAGATCGACGGTGAGACCCACTACGTCACTCTCACCGACATCCTCGGTGCCGAGGACGCCTTCGGTGACATGGACTTCAAGGTCGCCGGCACCAAGGAGTTCGTGACCGCGCTCCAGCTGGACACCAAGCTGGACGGCATCCCCGCCTCGGTCCTCGCCGCCGCCCTCAAGCAGGCACGCGACGCGCGTCTGCACATCCTCGACGTGATGATGGAGGCGATCGACACCCCGGACGAGATGTCCCCGAACGCTCCCCGCATCATCACGGTCAAGATCCCGGTCGACAAGATCGGCGAGGTCATCGGCCCCAAGGGCAAGATGATCAACCAGATCCAGGAGGACACGGGCGCCGAGATCACGATCGAGGACGACGGCACGATCTACATCGGTGCCGCGGACGGTCCCGCCGCGGAGGCCGCGAGGGCGACCATCAACGGCATCGCCAACCCGACGATGCCGGAGGTCGGCGAGCGCTACCTCGGCACGGTCGTCAAGACCACGACCTTCGGCGCGTTCGTCTCCCTGCTCCCCGGCAAGGACGGGCTGCTGCACATCTCGCAGATCCGCAAGCTCGCCGGCGGCAAGCGCGTGGAGAACGTCGAGGACGTCGTCGGCGTCGGCCAGAAGGTCCAGGTCGAGATCGCCGAGATCGACTCGCGTGGCAAGCTCTCCCTGATCCCGGTGATCGAGGGCGAGGAAGGCACGGACCAGAAGGACGACACCGACCAGTGACGTCCCACGGCGCCGAGGCGACGGCCCGCACCTTCTCGGAGGTGCGGGCCGTCGCCCGTACCCAAACCCTCATCAAGGGGCACGACGGCACGGGAACGGTTCGCAAGACCACCCTCCCCGGTGGCCTGCGCGTCGTCACCGAGACCCTCCCCTCGGTCCGCTCCGCGACCTTCGGTATCTGGGCCCACGTCGGTTCCCGCGACGAGACCCCGTCGCTGAACGGGGCCACCCACTATCTGGAGCACCTCCTCTTCAAGGGCACGCGTCGCAGGTCCGCTCTCGACATCTCCGCCGCACTCGACGCGGTGGGCGGCGAGATCAACGCCTTCACGGCGAAGGAGTACACCTGCTACTACGCGCGGGTGCTCGACACCGACCTCCCTCTCGCCGTCGACGTCGTGTGCGACATGCTCACCGGCTCGCTGATCCTCCAGGAGGACGTCGACGTCGAACGCGGTGCCATCCTCGAAGAGATCGCCATGACCGAGGACGATCCGGGCGACTGTGTGCACGACCTGTTCGCGCGCACCATGTTCGGCGACAACCCCTTGGGCCGACCGGTCCTCGGCACCGTCGACACGGTCAACGCCCTCACCGCGGACCGGATCCGCCGCTTCTACCGCAGGCACTACGACCCCACTCATCTCGTCGTCGCCGCCGCGGGCAACGTCGACCACCACAAGGTGGTGCGGCAGGTGCGAGCGGCCTTCGAGAAGGCGGGAGCGTTCCGGGACGCCGCCGCGCGACCGCTCGCCCCCCGGCAGGGAAGCCGCAGGGTCCGCGCCGCCGGCCGCGTCGAGCTGGTAGGACGGCGAACGGAGCAGGCCCACGTCGTCCTGGGCATGCCGGGGTTCGCCCGAACCGACGACCGACGCTGGGCCTTGGGTGTGCTGAACAGCGCGCTCGGAGGGGGCATGTCCTCGCGCCTCTTCCAGGAAGTCCGTGAGAAGCGGGGGCTGGCATACAGCGTCTACTCCTACACCTCCGGTTTCGCCGACTGTGGTCTCTTCGGTGTCTACGCCGGTTGCCGACCCTCGCAGGTGGAGGAAGTGTTGAGGATCTGCCGCGGGGAGCTCGACCGAGTGGCGGAGCACGGCCTGTCCGACGAGGAGATCGGCCGTGCCGTGGGCCAACTGCGCGGATCCACCGTGCTGGGGCTGGAGGACACCGGCGCGATGATGAACCGGATCGGCAAGAGCGAGCTCTGTTGGGGTGAGCAGATGTCGGTCGACGACATGCTGACCCGGATAGCAGCCGTGACACCGGACGACGTCCGCGCCGTGGCCCGCGACATCCTCGGCAGGCGGCCGTCACTGTCGGTCATCGGTCCGATCGCGGACAAGCAGGCCTCCCGACTGCACGACATCATGGCCTGACCCACCAGGTAAGGAACTGCGAGATGAGCAAGCTGCGCGTGGCGGTCCTCGGCGCCCGGGGCCGTATCGGGTCCGAAGCGGTCCGGGCGATCGAGGCCGCCGACGACATGGAACTGACGGCCGCCCTCGGCCGCGGCGACCGGTTGGAGACGCTCGCCGAGACCCGTACCGACGTCGCCGTCGAACTCACCACCCCCGCGTCCGTGATGGGGAACCTGGACTTCTGCGTTCGGCACGGAATCCACGCCGTCGTCGGGACGACCGGATGGACCGACGAGCGCCTCGACCAGTTGCGCGGCTGGCTCGGCCAGTCGCCGGAGACGGGGGTCCTCATCGCCCCGAACTTCTCCATCGGAGCGGTCCTGACCATGCGGTTCGCTCAGGTCGCCGCACCCTGGTTCGAATCAGTCGAGGTGGTGGAACTGCATCATCCGGGCAAGGCCGACGCGCCCAGCGGGACGGCGACCCGGACGGCCCACCTGGTAGCCGAGGCCCGGCGACGCGCGGGCAGTGCCCCGGCGCCCGACGCGACCGTCACCGCCCTGGAGGGTGCCCGCGGCGCACAGGTGGACGGTGTGCCGGTCCACGCCGTCCGGCTGCGCGGGCTTCTGGCCCACCAGGAGGTGCTCCTCGGCACGGAGGGCGAGACCCTCACCGTCCGACACGACTCGCTCCACCACAGCAGCTTCATGCCGGGAGTCCTGCTGGGGGTGCGCCGAGTGGTGGGCACCCCGGGACTCACCCACGGTCTGGAACACTTCCTGGATCTCGACTGACCGGGGAGGGCCGAGACATGCGCGCGAAGATCTCCTATGCCGTCACGGCCGCCGTCCTGGTCGTGTACCTCGTCCTGGTCGGCAGCCGCGGAGTGCTCCTCGTGGAGACCGGTGAACCGGTCGCCGTCGCCCTCGGCCTGGCGGTGCTGGTCCTGCCGCTGATCGGGGTGTGGTTCCTGTGGCAGAACACCCGCTTCGTCCGCCGGGCCAACCGGCTGGCCGCGGCACTGGACGCCGAGGGGGGACTCCCCGTGGACGAACTCAGGCGTACGCCGAGCGGTCGCGTCGACCGGGACTCCGCGGACGAGGTCTTCGCGCGGCGCAAGGCAGAGGCCGAGGCGACCCCGGACGACTGGCGTGCCTGGTTCCGGCTCGCAGTCGCCTATCACGACGCGCGGGACACTCCTCGTGCACGCGGGGCGATGCGGCATGCCATCGCCCTGTACGAGAGCCCCCCCGCGGACGACGCCGCCGCGGGGGCCGCCAGGTCGTCGACGTAGGCGCGGTCGCGGAGCCGCCACCGGACCGGCGCGAGTCGGGGCCGATCAGCGTGGCGCGTACTCCGCGGCCCAGCCCTCCACCGAGCGCGAGGCCCGCCGGAAGGCCTCGCCGCGAGCCAGGAAATCCGCGTCGTGCGTGGTCAGCAGGGGACGCCCGGCGCCGCCGCCTCCCGGGAACAACATCAGGGCCTGGCCCTGCACGGTGCGGGGAAGCCCCAGCCACCGCACCGGTTGTTGCGCCCTCCGCACCCGGTCGACCCTCGACCACGGCACCGTGCGGGTGCTGAGGAACCCGACGCGGCGCAGCCCCCGGGAACTCACCCACACCCCCACGCGCAGGAGCCGCAGGGCCCCGGCGATGACGGCCGCCGCGATGCCGAAGACCACCCCGGAGGCCGCCGGGGTGCCGGCGGTCGCGATGACCACACCGGCCAAGAGCACATACGACGCCAGCAGCAACAGGACGGCCGCGGCACCCACCCGGTAGGGCCCGGGACGGTACGGACGGTGCCAGCGATCCCGGTCGTCGTGCGGCAGCGGGGTGCCGTCGGTCGCCTCGAAGGCGGGGTCGGCCGTCAGGAAGGACAGGGGCACGGCGGATCCTCACTCTTCCGGTGCGGTGGGTGGTGCCCGGCGAGATTACCGACCGCCGACGGCCCACCACCAGCGACGGGGCGTCGGCCGCGCGATGGAACGCCCGGGTGCCGGGTCAGCGACCGTAGGAGGCTTGGGTCTGGCGCGGTGTCGAGGTGTCCGACGAGAGGGCGGGCATGCCGATGAGCAGTGAGCCAACGAGCCCCGCGACGATGGTCAGCCCCAGCAGGGAACGCCCGGCGATCTGCCCCAGCGACGCCCGCTCCCGTGGTGGGGGCGCGACGTTGCTGCGGAACCGATCGGCCTCGGCGACGAAGGCGAACGGTACGGACTCACGCCGATCGAGCATGGTGGTGGCTCTCCTTTCGGGGGACTGACTGGACCGAGGAGCGGACTGTTCGCGAGTAGCAACGAACGACGACGCCCGAAGGTGCCCGTGCCCCGACTCGTCGGGCGGTACGCGTCCAGGCAGGGGAGGGCGCGAGGCCGCCGAACGGACCGGCCACCGGGTCCGTAGAGTTGCCCTGCCACGCACACAAGACGGGAAGGTCCGCCACACCGTGTCCGATACACCCGAAGCCGAGTTCGAGATCGAGCTGCGCAGCGACGTCACCGTCGAGCTGGTCAAGCACACCGCGTCCGACGCGGACGTGCTCTTCGCCGCGCGGGTCTCGACACTCGGCGAACAGTCCCTCGCCGAGATCGACAAGGACCCGGAGCGGTCCAAGGGGCTGATCAACTTCCTGATGCGGGACCGGCACGGGAGCCCTTTCGAGCACAACTCGATGACCTTCTTCATCAGCGCGCCGATCTTCGTCTTCCGGGAGTTCATGCGCCATCGCGCGGGCTGGTCGTACAACGAGGAGAGCGGACGCTACCGCGAGCTTCGCCCGGTCTTCTACGTGCCGGACTCCTCGCGGAAGCTGGTGCAGGAGGGCCGCCCGGGCAAGTACCGCTTCGTCGAGGGCAGCGCAGCCCAGCGGGAACTCGTGGATCGTACCCTGGAGGGCTCCTACCGCCGGACGTACGAGGCGTACCGTGAGATGCTCGCGGCCGGCGTCGCCCGTGAGGTCGCCCGGTCGGCTCTGCCCGTCGGTCTCTACTCCTCGATGTACGCGACGTGCAACGCGCGGTCGCTCATGCACTTCGTGGGGCTGCGCACCCAGCACGAGCTGGCCAAGGTTCCCTCGTTCCCGCAACGGGAGATCGAGATGGTCGGGGAGCGGATGGAGGAGGCCTGGGCTCGGCTCATGCCGCTCACCCACGCCGCCTTCGACGCCAACGGGCGAGTGGCTCCCTGAACCGTCCGTCCCTTCCTTCGGCGCACCACTCCGCACCCCCACGCACGGTGTCCGTATTGCGGGCCTTTGCGTGGTTCATCTAGCCTGGCCGAGCGGGCCCGGCACTGCCTGAACCCCCGAGCGGGCAGTACCGGGCTCCGCCCGAAAACCCCTGCTCCCCGCCCCGAGGGCAGACCCCGATCCGAGCAGCGAGTAGCGTGTAGCCCATGGCTTTGACCTCCACTCCGCAGACCCCCTTCGGGCGGGTCCTCACCGCCATGGTCACGCCCTTCACGGCGGACGGCGCACTCGATCTCGACGGCGCGCGCCGGCTGGCCGCCCATCTGGTGGACGCCGGCAACGACGGACTGATCGTCAACGGGACCACGGGCGAGTCGCCGACCACCGGCGACGCGGAGAAGGCGGACCTGGTGCGAGCGGTGGTCGAGGCCGTCGGGGACCGCGCCCAGGTCGTCGCGGGGGTCGGAACCAACGACACTCGGCACAGCGTCGAACTCGCCCGGGACGCGGCGCGGGGTGGGGCCCACGGCCTGCTCGTCGTCACCCCCTACTACAACAAACCGCCGCAAGAGGGTCTGTACCGGCACTTCACCACCGTCGCCGACGCCACCGACCTGCCCGTCATGCTCTACGACATCCCCGGCCGCAGCGGCGTCCCGATCAACACGGAGACCATCGTCCGCTTGGCCGAGCATCCGCGGATCGTCGCCAACAAGGACGCCAAGGGCGACCTGGGGCGCGCCAGCTGGGCCATCGCGCACTCCGGGCTGGCCTGGTACTCCGGCGACGACATGCTGAACCTCCCCCTGCTCTCGGTCGGCGCAGTCGGTTTCGTCTCGGTCGTCGGCCACGTCGTCACACCCGAGCTTCGTGCCATGGTCGACGCCTATACGTCGGGGGATGTCCACAAGGCGTTGGAGATCCATCAGAAGCTGCTCCCGGTCTTCACCGGAATGTTCCGCACTCAGGGAGTCATGACCACCAAGGCCGCTCTGGGCCTCCGGGGGCTGCCCGGGGGACCCCTCCGCCAGCCGATGGTCGAACTGACTCCCGAGGAGACCGAACAATTGAAGATCGATCTTGCCGCGGGTGGGGTACACCTCTGACAACAGGACTTCGCACAAGGGCGCTGCGCGCTCGCACGATTGTCACAACTGAACAGCGGGCCACCGGTGCCCGTATCCGCAACACCATGACCATCGCTTCTGCACGAACGTCATGCGCGCCACGTGCCACACCGGTACGTGGCGCGCATGGTGAGGAGAGTCTTTTGAGTCATCCGCACCCCGAACTGGGTTCGCCCCCGCCTCTCGTCGAGGGTGGGCTCCGGGTCACCCCACTGGGCGGCCTCGGCGAGATCGGCCGTAACATGACGGTCTTCGAGTACGCGGGCCGTCTGTTGATCGTCGACTGTGGAGTCCTCTTCCCCGAGGAGGAACAGCCGGGGATCGATCTGATCCTGCCGGACTTCACGTCGATCAGGGATCGTCTCGACGATATCGAGGGAATCGTCCTCACCCATGGGCACGAGGATCACATCGGTGGCGTGCCCTATCTTCTCCGCGAGAAGCCGGACATCCCGCTCATCGGTTCCAAGCTGACCCTGGCCCTCATCGAGGCGAAGCTCCAGGAGCACCGCATCCGCCCGTACACCCTGGAGGTGGCGGAGGGGCAGCGTGAGCGCGTAGGGGCCTTCGACTGCGAATTCGTCGCGGTCAACCACTCGATTCCGGACGCCTTGGCGGTCGCCATCCGCACGCCCGCCGGCCTGGTCGTGCACACCGGTGATTTCAAGATGGACCAGTTGCCGCTGGATCGGCGGCTGACCGATCTGCACGCCTTCGCGCGATTGAGCGAGGAGGGCATCGACCTTCTCCTCTCCGACTCGACCAATGCCGAGGTGCCCGGCTTCACCGCTCCCGAGCGTGACATCTCCCAGGTGTTGCGGCAGGTGTTCGCGGGTGCCCGCAAGCGGATCATCGTCGCCAGTTTCGCCAGTCACGTGCACCGGATCCAGCAGATCCTGGACGCCGCCCACGAGTACGGCAGACGGGTCGCCTTCGTCGGCCGTTCCATGGTCCGCAACATGGGGATCGCCCGGGACCTCGGCTATCTGAGGGTGCCACCCGGTCTCGTCGTCGACGTCCGGGCGCTCGACGACCTGCCGGACGACGAGGTCGTGCTGGTCTGCACGGGTTCCCAGGGCGAGCCGATGGCCGCCCTGTCCCGGATGGCCAACAGGGACCATCAGATCCGGATCGTGCAAGGTGACACGGTGATCCTCGCCTCGTCCCTGATCCCGGGCAACGAGAACGCGGTCTACCGGGTGATCAACGGGCTCACCCGGTGGGGTGCCAACGTCGTCCACAAGGGCAACGCCAAGGTTCACGTCTCGGGTCACGCCTCGGCCGGCGAGCTGCTGTACTTCTACAACATCTGTCGTCCCGGCAACCTCATGCCGGTCCATGGCGAGTGGCGCCACCTGAGGGCCAACGCTGAACTCGGCGCTCTCACCGGAGTGCCGCACGACCGGATCGTCATCGCCGAGGACGGCGTGGCGGTGGACCTGGTGGACGGCAGGGCGAAGATCTCCGGCAAGGTGCAGGCGGGATACGTGTACGTCGACGGGCTCTCCGTCGGCGACGTGGGCGAACCCGCGCTCAAGGACCGCAAGATCCTGGGAGACGAGGGCATCATCTCGGTGTTCGTGGTCCTCGATGCCTCCACCGGCAAGATCACTGGCGGTCCACACGTCCACGCGCGTGGTTCGGGAATCGACGACTCGGCGTTCGAGGGAGTCCTGCCGAAGATCGCCGAGGTGCTCGAACGCTCCGCGCAGGACGGAGTGGTCGAGCCGCGTCAGCTTCAGCAGCTGGTCCGGCGCACACTGGGCAAGTGGGTGTCGGACACCTACCGCCGGCGACCCATGATCCTCCCCGTCGTCGTCGAGGTCTGACGAGCCGACACCGCCGGCTGATGCCCGGCGGGAGCGGGGCACCCCCGATTTGCGTCGGGGCGCCCCGCTCCACTACGTTTACAGCTCCGCCGGAAGGTCGGACCTCGCGGAGGTCGCGACC